>NZ_CP041402.1:0-600000 GCF_007018905.1 Tardiphaga sp. vice304 | reverse complement strand
CGATCTTCTCGTCGGATGACGCGCAGGCAATCACCTTCAGCCCCATCAGCGCGCCCAACTCACAGGCCGCAAGCCCGGTGCCGCCAGCGGCGCCGAGCACGGCCAGCGTCTCGCCGGGCTTCGGCGAAGCGCGGTCTTCCAGCGCATGCAGCGCGGTGCCATAGGTAATAATGCAGCCGGCCGCGCGATCGAAATCCAGATTGTCGGGAATCTTCACCACCGAGGCCGCCGGCACCGCGATCTTTTCGCGGGCGCCGTTGTGGCCGACCGACGCGATGACGCGATCGCCGACGCGCAGATCGGTGACACCGTCGCCGACGCTGTCGATCACGCCCGCCACTTCGGCGGCCGGCGAGAACGGGAATGGCGGCTTGATCTGGTACTTGCCCTGGATCATCAGGATGTCGAAGAAATTCAGCGCCGCAGATTTGATCGCGATCACCACCTGGCCTTCGGCGGCGACGGGATCCGCGATATCGGCGAGCACGAGATCGTCGGGTTCGCAAAATTGCGAGCAGAGAATAGCCTTCATCGACATTCTGACCTTCTGATCGAGACAGTTGAATCCTTCTTGCCGGATTTGCGCCCGCGCGACAATCTGATTCAGTCGGCGACGCGTACGGTTGCTTTCCAAGCTGGGCTTTCCCGGTTAAGTCAAACGCCGTGACGGCGGGGATTCGGGCATCTTTTCGGGCCATCTTGCAGTCACAATGATAGGGGATCGAGACTTCATGTCCTTCAGGCTAATCCTGACAGTTGTATCGATGAGTGTGGCGTTTGGCGCGGGCGCGAGCTTCGCGCAGGCGCAGACCCCTGCGTCCAAAGGCGCCAAGGCCGCGCCGGCGAAACCCGCCGCAGCCGCCAAGCCGAGCGCCCCCGCGGGCGCCGCGGGCGGCAATGCCGAGCCGACCCTGATCGGGCAGTTCGGCACCTGGGGGGCGTACACCGCGACCCCGAACGGCAAGAAGGTCTGCTTCGCGCTGGCCAAGCCGTCCTCGTCGAAGACCACCCCCGCCGGTCGCCCGCGCGACCCGGCCTATGCCTTCATCTCGACCCGCCCGGCCGAGAAGGTCACCAACGAAGTCTCGATCATGATCGGCTATCCCTTGAAGCCCGGCTCGGAATCGACGCTGGAAGTCGGCGGCGCGCGCTATGCGATGTACACCCAGGGCGACGGGCTGTGGATCAAGAATGCGGCCGAGGAAGAGCGCATGGTCGAGGCCTTGCGCAAGAGTGCCGACGTCACCGTCAAGGGCGTCTCCGCCAAGGGCACCGAGACCTCCGACACCTTCGCCTTGAAGGGCCTGGCCCAGGCGCTCGACCGCCTGGCGCAGGATTGCCGCAGATAGATCGTAGCCCGGATGGAGCGTAGCGAAATCCGGGACCAGCCAACGTCGGACACGCTGAATCCCGGATTGCGCTTCGCTCCATCCGGGCTACAGACCGACCGCCGTTAATATTGCCGCATTTAGCGCCTTTTCAGGGGGCGCCGGACAGCCTATTTGAGGCTGACCTTTCCGCGACATCACAGATCGACGCCATGAATCTTGTTTCAGCGACCCCTGTTTCCGCCGAGGCCGGTTCCATCGACGCCCCTGCGCATGTCCTGCCGCAGGACGCGCCGCTGGAGAAGATTGCGCTGGAGACCTATGTGGCGCTGGCCAAGCCGTCGCTGATCGGCCTGTCGCGCGCAGAAATCGCCGCCGAGCTTGGCCGGATCGGCGTCGCACCCGCCCAGCGCAAGATGCGCAGCCAGCAGCTATGGCACTGGATGTATCTCCGCGGCGCCCGCGAATTCTCGGAAATGTCCAGCATCTCCAAGGACATGCGGGCCGAGCTGGAAAAGCACTTCACCGTCGCGCGGCCCGAGGTGGTGGCCGAGCAGATCTCGAATGACGGCACCCGGAAGTGGCTGCTGCGGCTGCCCTCCGGCACCCAGGGCGAGAAGGCCCATGAGGTCGAGTGCGTCTACATCCCCGAAACCGACCGCGGCACTTTGTGTGTTTCCAGCCAGGTCGGCTGCACGCTGACTTGTTCGTTCTGCCATACCGGCACCCAGCGGCTGGTGCGGAATCTGACGCCCGGCGAGATCGTCGGCCAGATCATGGTCGCGCGCGACCGGCTGAACGACTGGGCCGACCGGGATACCGCCAATGGCAACCGCCTCGTCACCAATGTGGTGATGATGGGCATGGGCGAGCCTTTGTATAATTTCGAGGCGGTGCGCGACGCGCTGCTGATCGTCGCCGACAATGAAGGCATCGGCATCTCGCGCCGCCGCATCACGCTGTCGACCTCCGGCGTGGTGCCGAACATCTATCGCACCGGCGACGAGATCGGCGTGCAACTGGCGATCTCGCTGCATGCGGTTCGCGACGAATTGCGCAACGAGCTGGTGCCTATCAACAAGAAATATCCGCTGGAGCAGTTGCTGCAGGCCTGCCGCGATTATCCCGGCGCGTCGAACGCCCGCCGCATCACCTTCGAATACGTCATGCTGCGCGGCATCAACGATTCGCTGGAAGACGCCAAGCTGCTGGTGAAGATGCTGAAGGGCATCCACGCCAAGATCAATCTGATCCCGTTCAACCCGTGGCCCGGTACGCGCTACGAATGTTCGGACTGGGACCAGATCGAGAAATTCTCCGAATACGTCTTCAACGCCGGCTATTCCTCGCCGGTCCGCACCCCGCGCGGCCGCGACATCCTCGCCGCCTGCGGCCAGTTGAAGTCGGAGACCGAAAAACTCTCCGCTAGGGAACGCCAGGCGCTGCGCGCAATGGCGATGACGGACTAAGATGTCCCTGATCGGCCGCCTGTTCGTCATCGCCTTTGCGTTTCTGCTGGCCTGCTTCATCGCCGGCGCCATTGTCGTGGTCGCGATCCTGTTTCCGGAAGTCAGTTCGATCGACGTCGCCGGCATCGATCCCGCGGCGCTCAACGTCATTCTCGGCTTCGGCTTCATCTTCGTCAGCGGCTTTGCACTTATCCCGGCGGTCGCGGTGGTGACGATTACCGAGGCCTTCGACGTCCGCGGCGTGCTGGCCTATGCGATCGGCGGCGCGGCGGTCGGGCTGGCCTGTTATCTGGGCCTCGTTCCGTTCGATACCGAGGCGATGCGCTTCGACGGCATCGTACGCCGCCATCTCGAAGTGGTCACCGGCGCCGGCATCGTCGGGGGGCTGATCTACTGGCTGATTGCCGGCCGCAATGCCGGACGATGGAAGCAGCCGCGCGCTTTGCCGCAGGCGCCACCGCTATCGTGAGGCCTCTTCCTTCCCCTCTCCCCCGGCGCAGCGAAGCTGCGCGCCGCTGGAGAGGAGAAAAGGACGCGGCTCGCCAGTCTTTTCATCCCCACCCCCGTCGGCTAAACCGCGCGCCATGAACTGTACCGGACTCTATATCGCGCTGGCCCTTAGCCTCGTTATCGGCTTGACCTTCGGGATCTATCCCGAACTCGACCTCAAGCTGGCAGCTTTGTTCTACGACGCCGCCAGCAAAACCTTTCCGGTCAAGGAAGGCGCGCTGGCGATGTTCGCGCGCGATGCGGCGATGTGGATCTGCTGGGCCTTCGCGCTACCGTCCATCGCGGCTTTGATCATCAAGCTGATCTGGCCGAACCGGAAGCTCCTGATCTCCGCCAATACCATCGCCTTCCTGCTGATCACCATCACGCTGGCGGCCGGCATCCTGACCAACCTGACCTTCAAGACCCATTGGGGACGGCCACGGCCGGTGATGGTCACCGAATTCAGCGGCCCCTGGCAGTTCAAGGCGTGGTGGGACCCGACCGGCCAGTGCGGCCGCAACTGCTCGTTCTTCTCCGGCGAGGGCGCCACCGCCTTCTGGACCTTTGCGCCCGCCGCGCTGACGCCGCCGGCGATCCGACCCGTCGCCTATGTCGCCGCCTTCGTGTTCGGGTCGCTGACCAGCGGGTTGCGAATGGCGTTCGGCGGGCACTTCTTCACCGACGTGGCGATTGCCGGGCTGGTGACGTTTCTGGTGATCTGGCTGGCGCATGGCTGGATCTATCGCTGGCCGGCCACCCGCAAGACAGACGCCGAGGCCGAAGCCCGTCTGACCCGCTTTGCCTGGCCGGGCTATCGCTGGCGCCGGAAACTGTTGAGCGGCCAGGACGTTGGCCCGGCGCCCGAGCCTGATACGGCCCACCGCCATTAAACGGGTGCCCGTCCGCGGGAAGTTTGATAGCACAGCCCCCATGCAACCGAAATTGCCCCGATTGGACGTTCGATGACCACGATTCTGAAGAGCCTGCCCCAGGGAAAAAACGTCGGCATCGCGTTTTCCGGCGGGCTGGACACGTCAGCCGCGCTGCTCTGGATGAAGCAGAAGGGCGCCCGCGTCTTTGCCTATACCGCCAATCTCGGTCAGCCTGACGAGACCGACTACGAGGAGATCCCGCGCAAGGCGATGGAGTTCGGCGCCGAGAAGGCGCGGCTGGTCGATTGTCGCGCGCAACTGGTCCATGAAGGCATCGCCGCCATCCAGGCCGGCGCCTTCCACGTCTCGACCGGCGGCATCGCCTATTTCAACACCACGCCGCTTGGCCGCGCGGTGACCGGCACCATGCTGGTCTCGGCGATGAAGGAGGACGGCGTCAACATCTGGGGCGACGGCTCGACCTACAAGGGCAACGACATCGAGCGGTTCTACCGCTACGGCCTGCTGACCAATCCGGAACTAAAAATCTACAAGCCTTGGCTCGACGACGCGTTCATCGACGAACTCGGCGGCCGTGCCGAGATGTCGGCGTTCATGACCGCGCATGGCTACGCCTACAAGATGTCGGCCGAGAAGGCCTATTCGACCGACAGCAATCTGCTCGGCGCGACGCACGAAGCCAAGGATCTCGAAGATCTCGGCACCGGCATGCAGATCGTCAAGCCGATCATGGGCGTGCCGTTCTGGCGCGACGATTGCGCCGTCAAGGCTGAGCGCGTCGTGGTACGGTTCGTCGAAGGCCAGCCCGTGGCGCTGAACGGCCAGACCTTCGCCGACAGCGTTGCTCTGTTCCTCGAAGCCAATGCGATCGGCGGTCGCCACGGCCTCGGCATGAGCGACCAGATCGAGAACCGCATCATCGAAGCCAAGAGCCGCGGCATCTACGAGGCGCCGGGCATGGCGCTGCTGCACATCGCCTATGAGCGTCTCGTCACCGGCATCCACAACGAGGACACCATCGAGCAGTACCGCATGAGCGGCATGAAGCTTGGCCGGCTGCTGTATCAGGGCCGCTGGTTCGATTCGCAGGCCTTGATGCTGCGCGAGACCGCGCAGCGCTGGGTCGCCCGTGCCATCACCGGCGAAGTCACGCTCGAACTGCGTCGCGGTAACGACTACTCGCTGCTCAACACCGAGAGCCCGAACCTGACCTATGCGCCGGAGCGCCTGAGCATGGAAAAGGTCGAGGACGCCCCGTTCACGCCGGCCGACCGCATCGGCCAGCTCACCATGCGCAACCTCGACATCACCGACACCCGCGCCAAGCTGGACCTCTACGCGAACGCCGGCCTGCTGAGCGCCGGCGCGGGCTCGAACATTCCGAAGCTGGAGAACGACAAGGGCTAAGCGATCGACGAGTTATCAGTCGTCATTGCGAGGTCAGGGAAAGCCTTTGGCTTTCCCCTTAGCGAAGCGACGCGGCAATCCAGTAAGCCACGAGTGAAGACTGGATTGCTTCGTCGCAAGCGCTCCTCGCAATGACAGCTGCGGGGCCCGGGAATCGGCATGCTCGCCGCGAGAATAGGATTGCCGGGATGCCCGACCGTCATTGACGCGTCATCCTGTCGTCGTATTGGATGCCACCTGCCCGTGACGGGCGCCGGGGCACTCATCATGAAAAATTCGGTCACCATCGCACTCGCGCTGGCCCTTTCCAGCGCGCCGGCATTTGCGCAAGCCATTTATCCGATCGACCGCGCCGACATCCTCGCCGGCGCCACCTTCGATTTCAAGGTCGAGTTTCCCGGCCTTGTTGATCCCACCAATATCAAGGTCACCGTCAACGGCGCCGACCACGCGAGCGCCTTCGGCAAGCCCGCGACCTATATCGCGCGCGAGGACGGCAAGGACCAGTCCGCGCTGTTGCTGCGCCAGGTCGCGCTTACAAAGCCCGGCGCCTACACGATCGAGGTCAGCGACGGCAGCACCAGCCGCGCGGTCTCGTGGAACGTCTTTGACACCGGCCCGCGCAAGGCGAAGAACGTCATCCCGTTCATCGGCGACGGAATGTCGCCGGCGCACCGTGTCGGCGCACGATTGCTGTCGAAGGGCATTTCCGAAGGCAAGAGCCTCGGCAGACTGGCGATCGACGACATGCCCTACATGGCATTCGTCGCCACCGCCGGTTCGGATTCGATCATCACCGACTCCGCCAATGCCGCCAGCGCCTATGCCACCGGGCACAAGACCGCGGTCAATGCGATGGGCGTCTATGCCGACCGCACCAGTAATCCGTTCGACGATCCGCGCGTCGAGACCATCACCAGCTTGATCCGACGGCAGCGCGACATGGCGATCGGCATCGTCACCAATACCGAGATCGAGGACGCTACGCCGGCGGCGATGGTCGCGCATACGAGGCGCCGCGCCGCCTATGACCAGATCGTCGAGCAGTTTTTTGCCGCCAAACCCGACGTGCTGCTGGGCGGCGGCGCCGCTAACTTCCTGCCGCAGGCCGAGGCGATCTCGAAGCGCAAGGACGACGTCGACTACATCGCGAAATTCCGCGACTCCGGCTACGCCTATGCCGCCACAGCGACCGAGCTCGACGCGCAGGCCGCGAAGCCCGAGACGCGGAAACTGCTCGGACTGTTCGCGCCCGGCAATATGGACGGGGTACTCGATCGCAAATTTCTCAAGGGCGGCGGCGTGAAGAAATCGCCGGATCAGCCCGATCTGACCGTGCAGCTACAAAGCGCGCTCAACGTGCTGTCGCGCAATGACAACGGCTTCTTCCTGATGGTGGAATCCGGCATGATCGACAAATACGCCCATGCGCTCGACATGGAGCGCGCCGTGTATGACACGATCATGCTCGACAATGCCGTGAAGCTAGCCAAGGACTGGGCCAAAGCGCGCGGCGAGGACACGCTGATCCTGGTGCTGGCCGATCACAACCATCCCAACAGCCTGGTCGGCACCGTCAATGACGACATGGAGACGCTGCCGAACACGCCGCTGCGCGAACGGGTTGGCGTCTATGAGAAGGCCGGCTTCCCGAACTATCCGAAGCCGGATGCCGAGGGCTATCCGTCGCGCGTCGATGTCAGCCGCCGGCTGGCGATTTTCTCCGCCAGCATTCCCGATCATTACGAGACGCTGCGGCCGAAGCTCGACAACCCCAACGAGCCCACGCAGAAGGGCGACGAGCCGGCCACGTTCAAGGCCAACGCCAAATACAAGGACGTGCCCGGCGCGGTGTTGAGGCTCGGCAATCTGCCGGCAATGATGAATGCCAGCGTACATTCCGGCGAAGACGTGATCCTCACCGCGACGGGACCGGGCAGCGACCGCGTGCACGGGTCGATGGACAACACGGAAGTGTTTCGCGTGATCGCCGATGCGCTGGGGCTGGCGGAGAAGAAATAGCCGCTCACGCACGCGATACTCTCCGATGTCATCCCGGACAAGTGAGCCTTGGCGAACGCAGATCCGGGATACATTGACTCCGAGCTCATAGCCAACCCGGGACTACTGCCACAGCACATCACGCGGACAGCGTTTATGGGTCCCGGCTCGCGCTCGCAAAAGCTCGCTTGGCCGGGACGACAGCGGAGAGAACTATCAAAAAAAGTGGCCGGGATTGCTCCCGGCCACTTGCATTTGTGTAGCTACCCTCAGCGTCGCGGCGGGGCGGTGCCCGGGGGCGGCGGCGGCAGCGCGGCCGATCCGCCGTTCAGCAGCGGCGTGATGTTGCGGATGGTGACGCGGCGGTTTTGACGCTCTGCGGCATCGGTCGGGATCTTCAGATACTGCTCGCCATAACCCTGCGACGTCAGGTTCTCCGCCGGCACCTGGAATTGCTGGGTAAGCAATTGCGCCGCCGATTCGGCGCGGCGATCCGACAACGACAAATTATCGATGTCCGAGCCGACCGCGTCGGTATGGCCTTCGATCAGAAACACCAGCTTCGGATTGCGCGAGATCGCCTTGTTGAGGCCATCCGCGATGATCTGCAGCTTCGAGGTTTGGTCCGGCGGGATTTCCCACGAGCCTAGATCGAAGTTAATGGTGTCGAGATCGATTGACGGCATGCGCTGGCGCACCGTCTGGCTGTAGCGGATTTCATCGAGCGAATAGCGGCGCTCGATGCGCTCCACCGGCGGCGCCAGCAAGGTGTCGTAGACCAATTCGGGCGAGGCCTGATCGTAGTCGACGATGTAGCGGTTCTGCGGAATCCGGATCACGGGCGGCGGCAGATCGACGTAGAAACCGCCGGCACCGCGCGGACCGCGGAACGAGTTGTCGATGATGATGATCTCGCGACCGCCACGATCGCGACGTACCCGGCGCAGCAGCTGGCCGTCGCGGCCGACCACGGTGATGATCTCGGACCCGTCGGGACGCACGACGATGGTGCGGCTCTCGTCGCCGACCTGCTGGGTGCGGATGTCACGCGCGCCGTAGCGGAAGCGATCGACCTCATTGTGCCGGATGAAGGACTGGCCGGAGGGGTCCTGCACGATGATGCGGCCGGGCTCCGTGAACACCTTGCGACCGCCGACATCGCTCTCGCGACGCTGGCCGCGGAAGTCTTCCATGCGCTGCGGACCCGGAGCCTGGGCGCCCGGTGCGATCGGAGCCAGTGCGGCTGCCGGCGGCGGGGCGGGCGGGATCGGGGCGGCAACGGTCGGCGGGGCGACGCGCGCGGCCGGAGCAACGGCAGGTGCCGCGCCTGCGGCAGCAGGTGCGCCTGGCGCAGCGCCGGGGACCGGAGCGGCGCCGGGGACCGCGTTAGGAGCGACTGGATTCGGTGCAGTGACGGGCGCGCCCGGGGTACCAACGACCGGAGCACCGGGACCACCCGGTCCACGCTGACCATCGGGACCACGCTGGCCTCGTTCACCGTCGCCCCGCGGACCACGTTCACCTGGAACACGCGCGCCGGGAGGCGTGCCGGCTGCCGGAGGTGTGGCGGCGGGAGGTGTCGCAACTGGCGGCGTTGCCGCCGGAGGCGTAGCGGCCGGTGCCGGTGGCGTGGCCGTCGGCGCGCTGCGGGCTGCCGGAGGAGTGACTACCGGCGGCGTTGCTTCGGGCGCCTGTCGTGCCGCGGGGGCGGCCGGGGCCGGAGTCGGAGCGGGTGCCGTGGTCGGAGCGGGACGTGCGCCAGCCGGCGGTGCACCGGGCTCGCGGCGCTCTTCGCGACGTTCCTGCTTTGCAGCCGGAGGGGTCGGCGCGGCGGGGGCTGAGGCAGGCGCGGGTGGCGTCGGACGCACAGCCGGAGCGGCGGCCGGGGGAGTCGGAGGGGCTGCCGCCGGCGGTGGCGGCGTAGGACGTGCAGGCGCCGCGGCTGGCGGAGCAGGAGGGGCCGGACGCGGCGGCGGAGGAGCGGCAGCCGGCGGCGGCGGAGCGTCAGGGCGCGCCGCGGGCGGCGCGGCCGGCGGTGCCGCGGCAGGCGGCGCGGCGGGGCGCGGCGCGGCAGCCGGCGGCGGTCCCTTTGGCTCAGCCTTCGGTGGAGCCTTGGGCTCGCCCTCGGGAGCAGGCGCGGCCTGCGCTACGCGGAACGACGCATCGGCCTCCAGCGCGTGCGACACGGGCGCCGTGAACTGCGCAACGCTGAGCGTTGTCGTGGCCAACAGCAAAAGACGAAGTTTGGTCATGATGGCTCTAAATCCCCGGAAAAATTTTCGACGAAACATTGTTGGCCAAGGCGTGGCGGGACGATCAACTGATATCCGTAGGGCCGCATTGTGGCGGCCCGCACACCCTGCGAACGCTTTATTTTCAACGGCGCGATGGCCGGATCGCGCTTTATTCATTGCGCGTTCAGGCCATCGATCGTTGCAGCTTACATGGTCGGCGACGGCGGCATGTCAGGCTGGCCCGGATTGACGTCCGGCCCTGTCGGCAATTCCTCCGGCGTATAGCCCGGCAGTTCGTCGGGCTGTGACGGCGCATCCGGCTCGCGCACCGGCGTCGGAATTTCCGGGCGCGGGCTACCGGGCGGGCTTTCCTGCGGCGGCTCAGTTGGCTGACCGGGCTTGATCGGCGGATCTTCGATAGGCGACATCAGATTGCGACCTTTCGGTTAGTGCCGAGATCGGGGCGCGTGCCCGATACGGCGGCGGCAGCCATCTTCACATAGCTGATCACGGTGCCCGGCGAATCCCAATACTCGGCTTCCTCTGGCGTGAATTTGAGAACGCGGATGTTCGGATCCTCGGCGCTGTCCCACCACGCCTTGGCCGGCGTCGAGAACAACTCCTTGATCTTGGCGCGATCGTTCGAGACCGCAGCAGTGCCGCTGACGGAGACGAACTTCATGTCGCCGGCGTCGGCGAAGGACAGGTTGACCTGCGGATTGGCTTCAATCTCGTCGTCCTTGTGACGGCGGGCATCGGTGAGAAAGAAGATCGTATTGGCGTCGCGGTCGAGATAGGCCGCCATCGGCCGGGCGCGAAGCTTCTCGCCATCGCGCGTCACCATCATGGCGAAGCCGATCTTCTTCATCAGCTCCCAGGTGCGATCGATATCGTTGGCGTGATCGTCGGTCATGTTTCACTCCTTGAACATTATGACGTTAACGGCCGCGACAGGGTGGAGTTCCATTTCGGTCCAATTGACACGCGGGAGCCGACACCGCATCAAGGCGTTTTCGCAGGAGGGTTCGATGCCGATCGCCTATTGGTGCATTCTCGTGGCCGTTGTGATGCCGCTCGTTCTGGCCGGCTACGCCAAATCCGGCTCGCATGACAACAACACGCCGCGCGATGACGCCGAGAAGCTCTCGGGCGCCAAGCGTCGCGCCTATGCCGCGCACCAGAATGCGATCGAGAATTTTCCGTTCTTCGCCATCGCCGTTGTCGCCGCCATCAGCTTCGGCGCGACGACCTCGACGCTGAACCTGCTGGCGCTGCTCTATCTGGCATTCCGCATCGCACACGCGCTCTTGTATATCGCTGACAAGGCGAGCTTACGCTCGATGGCCTATGCCGGCGCGCTCTTCACCAATGTCGCGATCTTCGTGCTGCCGGCGTTCAAGTAGCGCGTAGCCCGGATGGAGCGAAGCGCAATCCGGGGAAAGCCTAGCGGATCAAGCGAGTACTGATTTGCGCGCCGGCCCCGGATTGCGCTTCGCTTCATCCGGGCTACGGATCAAGTGATCTCGTAATGGATCGGCTTGAAGGCGAAATTGTTGGACTGCAACGCCGAACAGGCTGTGAGGCCGATCAACAGATCGGTCTCGGCCACGAAGGTGATGTGATCGCCGGCCTTGCTGAGCGGCGGATCGACTTTCATCGACCAGTCCTTGGGATCCAGCACCACATTCATGAAGCAGTTGAACGCGACCGGGATCTGGTCGGGCTCGATCCCGTAGGGCTTGAGCGCCTGTTCGAGATTGCCGAAACAGCCCTGATGCGGATGCTCGTCGCCATAGATGATGCGGAAGGTGTCGCGCGAACACGGCGTCAGCAGGAAGTCGTGACGTCCCACGGTATCCTCGACGATCCGCAGCATGACGTTGCTGCGGTTCGAATAGATCGGATCGCCGGTCGTCAGATACAGCTTGCTGGCATAATCGAGGCTGCGGCCAGACGAGATCACCTCGCGTCTGTCGGCGAGATCGAATGCCACGAGGTCGGCGACCTGCTCGCCCTGCGGATCGATCACCGTCAGGCGCTGGCCCTTGTTGAGCGTGAAGCCCGTACCTGATCGCGGCGCGATCGTCAGGGTCGTCATGTTCTCTCCACCGGGTGGAACGGACATTTCCAGTTTTCATCGACCGGCCGGCCGCTGTACTGCCGCGCTTCGGAAATGGTGCCGTGCTGCGCCAGCATCGGATTGATCGAGCCGGAGATCGCGACGTCGCGGCTCAGGATGGTATCGCGCAGTTTTTCGTATTTGCCGAGCTCGCGCAATTGCTCGAACTGGTCGTGCAGGTTGAACACCAGTACCGGACGTTCGAAGCGTCGCGCCAGCCGGCTGGCATGTGGGTGCATGCCAACGATGAAGAACGCCTCGCCTTCAAAGCTCAATGAGAAATGCGGATCGCCGGGATCGCTCGAGACGCGGCGGTCATATTCCTGACCGAGCCATGCGTCCTTGTTCGACAGCGACTCGGCACGCTTCCACAGGAAGTGCTCGAAGGACTCCTCATTGAGATCGCCGGGGCCTTCGAAGATCACTGCGAAACTCTGGAACAGCGCGCGATTGCCGCGGTATTTTTCGACGATCTCCGAAATGCCGTCATAGATGCGGCGGTCGTCCCAGTTGGAACGCATGTCACGCGCGACGATGACGTTCATCTGACCCTTGGCGAGCGCCGATTTGGCGCCGACACAGGGAAACGGAGCAGAAGCAATCAACTCGCGGAACTTGTCCGCGATACGCGAACTCTCATCAACCATCATGGCAGGGCCTCGTTGCAGGTACCCCTCAACGAGCCAATTCGACGTTGGTGCCGCCGACGGAAAAATAAGTTGCATCAGGGTCTTGAGTCGCAATTCCGACGCATCGAGTGCTCCGGCCACAGCGTTATTTCGCCGTTTTTCGTCCTCGCAAGAACCGTCCAAGCAGCTTGCGCTTGCCCTTGCGGGGGATCAGGTCGATGTCGCTGACCAGCTTGGCGCCGCCCTTGCGGCGTTCGAGCACGATCTTGCGGCTGTGAAACACTTCGAGCTCGGCGCGATGCGCCACCGAGACCACGGTGGCGCTGGGCAGCTCCTGCGTCAGCAGCTCCATCATCCTGTCCTGACTCTTGGCGTCGAGCGCCGAGGTCGCCTCGTCCAGCACGATGATATCGGGCTTGTGCAGGAACAGCCGCGCGAAGGCGAGGCGCTGCTTTTCACCGCCGGACAATGTCTGGTCCCATGGCGCGTCTTCCTCGATCTTCTCCTTGAGATGGCCGAGCCCGACCTTGTCGAGCGCCACGCCGATTTCCTCGACGCTCCAGTCTTCCGCGGCGGCCGGATAGGCGGCTGCGCGGCGCAGCGTGCCGGACGGCACGTAGGGTTTCTGCGGCAGCATGAACAGCCGGCGGTCGGGATGGAAATTGATACTGCCGCCGCCCCATGGCCACAGCCCGGCAATGGCGCGCACCAGCGTGCTCTTGCCGGTGCCGCTCTCGCCAGCGACTAGCAGCCGCTCGCCGGGCTCGATCGCGACTTCGGCGTCACCGACCACGGCCGTGCCGTCGTCGAGCGTCACCGACAGATTGTGCAGGCTGAGCATGGTGTCGCCGGTGGTCTCGCCGCGCGTGATACGGCCGATGCCGTCGCCGCGCTCGGCGCGCTCCAGGCCGTCGAGCGACATCATCAGCGAGGAAATCCGCCGCGCACAGGCATTCCAGTCGGCCAGCCGCGGATAGTTGTCGACCAGCCAGCCGAACGCCGCCTGCACGATAGTAAAGGCCGATGCCGCCTGCATCACCTGGCCGAGCGACATGCTGCCGTCAAGAAATTTCGGGGCACACAACAAAAGCGGCACCACCGGCGCAATCAGGCTGGAGCCCTGCGACACCAGCGTCGTCCGCATGTGCTGGTGCGCCAGCCGCGCCCACTGCTTCAGCACAGATCCGAAGGTGCGGTCGATGCCGGCGCGCTCTTCCTCCTCGCCGCCGAGCAGCGCGATGCTTTCGCCGTTTTCACGCACGCGCGTCAGCGCATAGCGGTACTCGGCCTCGGCCTGATTCTTGTCTTCCGAGGTCTGCACGAAGGCGCGGCCGATGGTCATGATCGAGCCGGAGGCAATGCCGGCATACAGCACGGCAGCGATCACGAGGAAGCCTGGGATGGTGACGACCGAGCCGCCGATCGACAACGTCAGCGCGCCGCCGATGGTCCACAGCACGACGATGAAGGTGGTCGCCGACAGGAACGCGGAGATCACGCCGGCGGCGAAATCGACCGGCGAGTCGGTGGCGATGCGCAAATCCTCGGCGATGCGGTATTCCGGGTTCTGGTGGTCGCCGCCGACCAGATTGAGCTGGTAGTAGCGTCCTTGGGTGAGCCAGCGCGACACGACTGAATTGGTCAACCAGGCCCGCCAGCGGCGCTGGATGCCCATCCGGGCGTACACCTGCGCCACGCCGAGCATCACGCTGCCGATCGCCAGCGGAAAGAACACGCCCGTGAGATGCCAGACCGAGGCGGCATCGCGCTTCTCGATGGCATCGAAGATCGCGCGATTCCAGACGTTGATGCCGTATTGGAAGCCGACATTGGTGATGATCAGCAGCAACAGCCCGATCGAGAACGCCCAGGCGAGTCTGTCGCCGGACTTACTCCAGAAGCCGCGGGCGCTGATCCAGAACCGCGTCAGCAGGTAGTCGCGCCGCGCCTGCTCGGCTTCTTCGGGCGTCAGATCCGGATCGGGCTCGACGAGCTCCGGCGGCGGCGGCTCGATTTGCTTGCCGGTCTCGGCGACGACTTCGACGATGGAGGACGTGGTGGAGTCGTGAGCGGCCGATTCGCCCGGGGCATGCTTGTTCATCGCATCATAACGCCAGCGATATCAGAAGGTTCCCTAGAGTTCCCGAAGTTCCATGGCACCTCTGCTGGCGTCATCCTGAGGTGCGCCCCCTTGGCGAGCCTCGAACGAGGCCGTCGCTTGCGCGACTGCGCCTCAGGATGACGGCTGGGTCTGCGGCAAGCTACGCTGGTCCGGCCGACATTGACGAGCCCTGCCGGAGACGGAAAGGCATCACGGATACCGCTCCGAGTCCGTGACAGGTGTCATCGCATCAGCCCGCGTTCATCTGCGATCGAAAGGCCCACTTGGTGAAACGCTGCTCGACCCAGGCAAATACCGCGTACATCAGTACGCCTTCGAAGGCGAGCAGCAGCAATGCTGCGTAGACATTGGCCATGCGGAACGAGGCGCCTTCCAGCGCGATCAGATAGCCGAGGCCGGCATTGGCGCCCAGCGTCTCCGACACCACGGTGCCGACGAAGGCCAGCGTGATCGCCACCTTGAGCGAGCCGAAGAAATACGGCAGCGCGCGGGGAATGCCGACCTTGAGCATGATGTCGAGCTTGCCGGCGCCGAGCGCGCGCAGCACGTCCTCGAGTTCCGGTTCGGTGGTGGCCAGCCCCGTGGCGATGTTGACCACGATCGGGAAGAACGAGATCAGGAACGCGGTGATGATCGCCGGCAATTCGCCGATGCCGAACCACAGGATCAGGAGCGGCACGATCGCGACCTTCGGGATCGTGTTGAAGCCGACCATCACCGGATACATGCCGCGATAGATCGTGCGCGACCAGCCGACCAGCAGACCCAGCATGACGCCGAAGCCGACCGCCAGCGCGAAGCCGACCATCGTCACCCACAAAGTAACCCATGAATTATAGGCGAACACTTTCCAGTATTTGAACATCGCGGCGAACGCCGCCGACGGCGGCTGCAGCACTGAAGAGTTGATGTTGAAGATGATGCACGACACTTCCCAGATCAGGAAGATGATGACGGTGAAGACCCAGGGCGAGGCCCTTTCGAGAATGCGGGAATTCATGCCTGCCGAACCTCCGCGATCTTCATGCGCAATTCGTAGACGATGTCGCCGAAGTCCTTATCGTAGGTGACCTTGAGATCGCGCGGACGCGGAATATCGACCGACTTGACCTGCACGATCTGGCCGGGGCGCGCGCTCATGACATAGATGTTGTCGGCGAGGAACGCCGCCTCGCGAAGGTCGTGCGTCACCAGGATCACGGTGAAGCCGAGCCGCTGCCACAGGTCGCGCAGTACGCACCACAGCTCCTCGCGGGTGAAGGCATCGAGTGCGGCGAAGGGTTCGTCGAGCATCAGGAGCGCGGGTTCGTGAATCAGCGAGCGGCACAGCGAGACTCGCTGCTGCATGCCGCCCGACAATTCCCACGGAAAACGGTCGCCGAAGCCGGCGAGGCCGACGGTGGCCAGCAACTTCTCCGCCATCGCGCGGAATTCTTTTCTGTTGCCGCGGAACTGCGAGCGGTAGGGCTCGACGATCTCCAGCGGCAACAGCACGTTGTCGATCACCTTGCGCCACGGCAGCATGTTGGCGTTCTGGAACGCCATGCCAGCCATCTTGACGGGGCCGGTGACTTCCTTGCCGTCGATCGCGATGGTGCCGGCGGTCGGCTTGTGCAACCCGGTGACCAGCCGCATCAACGAGGACTTGCCGCAGCCGGACGGCCCGACCACGGCGGCGAATTCGCCACGCTCGATTTTCAGCGTGGCATCCTGAAGGGCGACGATGTCCCCGGTGGCGCCACGGTATTTCAGCGTGACGCCATCAATGTCTACGAATGCGACCATGCGCGGTGATCCCCCTCCCCGCGCCGATCAGAACTTCCGGTCGGCGGCAGGAGGAAGGTATTGCGAGGTGAACAGGTCGGAGCCCTTGGGCTTCGCGCTCTTGAACTCATAGGTCACGGCGATCTGCTCGATGGCCTGATCCATGCGCTTGTCGTCAATGCCGCCGACGCCATTGGCCTTCGCCCAGGGGGTGGCGATATTGTCCTTCAGCGACATTTTGAGCCGCGCCAGTTCGATCTTCTCGTCGGCGGTCTCGTTGCGCTTCATCACCGATTTGATCGCGCTGTCCGGATCCTTGATGGTGTCAACGATGCCCTTGACGGTGGCGCGCACGAAGCCTTCGACCACCTTCGGATTGGCCTTGGCGAATTCCGGGTTCACCATGATGGCGTTGCCGTACAATACGATGCCGTAGTCCGACATCAGCATCACCTTGATGTCCTTCTCGGCGATGCCCTTGGACATCAGGTTGAAGTAGGACGAGAACGAGAAGCCGGTGATGGCGTCGACCTTGCCGTCGGCGAGCATCGGCTCGCGCACCGGGAAGCCGACATTCTCGATCTTGACCTTGCTGTCGTCGATCTTGTTTTCCTTGACGAAGGCTTTCCACTGCGCGAACGCGCCATCCGGCGCCGGCGCACCCAGGATCTTGCCTTCGAGGTCCTTCGGCGCGTTGATGCCCGACTTCGCGAGGCTGACGATCGAGAACGGCGGACGGTCATAGACCATCAGCACGCCCTTGATGTCCTTGTCCGGGTTCTGGTCGCGGAAGCGCGCCAGCGAATTGATGTCGAAGAAACCGATCGGATAGGTGCCCGCCGCGACGCGCGCGATGCCGGCGACCGAGCCCGGGCCGGAATCGACGGTGACGTTGAGGTCTTCGGCCTTGTAGTAGCCCTTGTCGATGGCGACGAAATACGGCGCGGAAGGACCTTCGAATTTCCAGTCGAGGGCGAATTTGAGATCGGTTTCGGCGCTGGCCGAGAGGGTGGAGGCGGCGAGGAGCGCGCCCGCGAACGCGGTGAATGCCAGCTTGCGAAACATCTCGGAGATCCCCTGTGGTGGTGTGTCGGCCATAGCTAGCACGCAGCGTGCCAGTTATGAGCGCTGCGGAAAAGTGGCTGTATCAACACGGTCGAGGACCGCGAATGAGAGATCTGCACATGCAAGCCCTCCCGTCCCGCCTCCACATCGAAGGCCGCGCGTCCCGGGAGCGTCGGGCGAAGAGAGGCGATAGCCGCTTATCGGCGGATATCAGGAAAGATCAGTGGCACTTCGCAGCTTGCGCGGGCAACAATCCTACCGAAAGAATAGGCATATGATTATGTTTTAGGCAACATCGCGAAACTGCTTTATCGGCTGCTTCTGAAGCATTCCCTGTGATGCAATCCAGGCCTTCTATGCCAGGCTAGGTGGCGTTGCCGCGTCCGGCCGCAATTTCCAGTGAATGGGTAATATGGTCTGCAAGGAGCTCAGCAGCGCGGGATAAGGTCCCAGGCGCCCGATACAATGCGATTTCGGCATCGAGCATTGTTGGAAGGTTATGTTCTGCGCCCAACATGATCAGGCCTTCCGGCGCCATATCCTTCGACAGCACCGTCACTCCCAGGCCGGCGCGGACAGCAGCCTGAAGGCCCTCGCTGCTCGGGCTGGTATATACGATCCGCCATTCCCGTTTGGCAGCTTGAAGGGCCGCCAGAGCCCGCTTGCGATAGACATCGGGCGCGGGCGCCAGCACCAGGGGAAGGGGACGGGTGGCGTCCAGCACCAGCTTGGGTCCACTCACCCAGACCAAGGTGTCGCGCCAGACGGAAATTCCGCCTGACGGCCCCTGGGGCTCGCGTTTTACCAAAACGAGATCGTACTCCCCCTTGGAAAAGCCCTCGAGCAGATTGAAGCTGAAATTGCAATTGACCTCCAAGGCGACGCGCGGATGGGTTCGTGCAAATCGCGCCAATATGTCCGGAAGGTAGACGGTCGCGAAATCTTCGGGTGTCCCAAGACGAACATCGCCTTCGACGTCAGGCTGGAGGATGCGTGAAGTTGCTTCGTCGGCAAGATGGAGCAACTGCCGCGCATAATTCAGCAGGATCTCACCATCTGGCGTCAGCAGGAAGTCGCGGCCGTCGCGTTCGAACACCTGACGTCCAAGGTTCTGTTCAAGCTTTCTGATCTGCAGGCTGACGGTGGATTGCGTGCGGCCAACGCGCTCAGCAGCGCGGGTGAAGCTGGCATTGTCCACCACCGCGATGAACGTGCGGAGCAGATCAAAGTCGAACGGCGGCAATGGTGTGCTCAAAGCTGCCGCCCGGGTTTACTTGAGGGTGAGGCTGAATGCATCAAACCAATCCCGCTTCATTCACGTTGTGAACCGGTCGGGACGGCACCTTCGCATCGTCTCTGCTTCCACCCCTGGATGAGTATTTACCGTATTCCTTACGGCGAGGCCATAGGCGCT
Source organism: Tardiphaga sp. vice304 (assembly GCF_007018905.1). NCBI lineage: Bacteria > Pseudomonadati > Pseudomonadota > Alphaproteobacteria > Hyphomicrobiales > Nitrobacteraceae > Tardiphaga > Tardiphaga sp. vice304. Next base: position 581,063 of record NZ_CP041402.1, on the reverse strand, counting down.
CCAGGATGACGCTGGCTGCCAGGGCGTAGTCAGCCCTCGGCCGTCGCCCGATCGTCAGCAGCCGCAGGCCTGGGGAAAGCGGCCCGATGCGCCGACACGTCCTGCGTGATGATCTGCGCAGGCCGATGCGGGGTGTCCGACGCCTCTCCGACCTGTTCGAGGTCTGGTTCCTGTTCGGCCAGCTTTCGGCGTTCAGCCCGAGGCAACGCAAAGCGGTCGTAAAGGATGGGCAGCAGCAGCAGCGTCAACGCCGTTGCGGTGATCAATCCGCCGATCACGACGATCGCAAGCGGGCGCTGGATTTCCGAGCCCGGCCCATCGGCGAATAGGAACGGCGTGAGGCCGAGCGCCGCGATCGACGCCGTCAGGGTGACGGGTCGCAGTCTGCGTCGCGCTCCCTCCATCACGGCCTCGCGGAACGGCAGTGTACCGCGGGCGCAGACCTCGTTGATGTAGGATACCAGCACCACGCCGTTGAGAACGGCAATGCCCATGAGAGCGATAAAGCCGACGGAGGCAGGTACCGAAAGAAATTCGCCTGACGCCCACAGCGCGACAACGCCGCCGATCGTCGCAAACGGAACGTTACAGAAAACCAGCGCAGCCTGTCTTAACGACCCGAACGTCAAATACAGCAACAGGAAGATGGCGCCTAGTGCAATCGGCACCACGATCGTCAGTCGCGCCGCCGCCCGCTGCTGGTTTTCGAACTGGCCGCCCCAGACCAGCGAATATCCTTTGGGCAGCTCGATGCGCGCCGCGGCCGCCTTGGCGTCGTTGACGAAGCCGACGAGGTCGCGCCCGCGCACGTTGGCCAGTACGGTCGCGAACCGCTGACCGTCCTCCCGGATCACCTGAATGGGTCCGTCCTCGACCTTGATGTTCGCGACCTGGGCCAGTTCGACCGTGCCCCCGCCAGGAAGCACGACCGGCACCCTCGCAAGGTCGGCGGCCGACACGCGGAGACGCTCCTCGCCGCGGACCACCAGTGGCGTGCGCACCTGACCCTCCAGCACGATACCAAGGCGGCGCCCGTCAACCCAGACCCTGAGCGCCTCCTGGACCTCCGCGGCGTTCAATCCGAAGCGGCCCGCCTGAGCGCGATCGACCGCGACCGTGAAGTAGCGCATTCCGGCGTTGCGAAGTGCGAACACATCAATCGCGCCCGGGACGGAGCGGATCGCCGCGGCGACGTCGCGGCCCACCCGGTTCAAGGTAGCGATGTCGTCGCCGAACACTTTGACAACGACGTCGCCGCGCGCGCCGATGATCATTTCCTGAACCCGCATGTCGATCGGCTGGGTCAGCGCGTAGCTTATGCCCGGAACACTGTCGAGCACGCGCCGCAATTCGCCGAGAAACCAGCGCATGTCGTCGCCACGCCACTCGCGGCGCGGCGCCAGTGTCATGAACATGTCGGTCTCGTTGAGGCCGACTGGATCGATGCCGAGTTCGTCGGCGCCGGCGCGGGCGATGACCCGCCGAATTTCGGGAATCTCCGCCTTGAGGGCTTGCTGAATGCGTAGATCTGTCTGCGCCGCTTCGTCGACCGAGATGGTTGGAAACTTGCGGATGGTAATGACAGGCGTGCCCTCATCCATGACGGGCATGAAGGTGCTGCCTATGCGCGGAAAGACGACGACAGCCGCTGCGATGCCGATCGCGACTGCCACGACAACGCCAATGGGCCGCCGCATCACATAGGCGAGCAGCGGATCGTAGCCGGCGTGCAACTTGCGCACCAGCCACGGCTCGGCATGCGCGCCGGCGCGCAGCAGATGGGCGGAGAGCGCGGGCACCACGGTCAGCGAGAGCAGCAGCGCAGCGATCAACGCGACCACGATGGTGAGCGCGACCGGACTGAACAGCCGACCTTCCAGACCCTGCAAGGCGAGTAGCGGCATGAACACCAGAATGATGATGGCGACGCCCGATACGAGTGGCACGGCAACTTCACGCGTGGCCTCAAGGGCGAGGCGCAGACGCGCGGCAAGAGTGGGCTTCTCGACAGTGGAAAGGCGGTGCTCCACATTTTCCACGACCACGACGGCGCAATCGACCAGCAAGCCTATGGCGATGGCAAGACCGCCGAGCGACATGATGTTTGCCGACCACCCCAGCATGCGCATCACGCCGAAAGTCGTCAGCACCGCCAGCGGCAGGATCAGCGAAACCACAAGCGCCGAGCGCAGATTTCCGAGGAAAAGCAGCAGCAGGACGACGACGAACAAGATGGCCTCAAGCAGCACTTTCTGCACGGTCCAGACCGCCTTGCCGATCAGTTCGCTGCGATCGTAGAAAATCACGATGCGGGCGCCCTCGGGTAGCTGCGGCTCAAGAGAAGCGAAACGCGCCTTCACGCCGTCCACTACGGTGCGCGCATTGGCTCCACGCAGGCCGAGCACCATGCCCCACACGGCCTCACCAGCCGCGTCTGCCGTCACGACACCGTTGCGGGCAAGTGAGCCGAACCTTACGTCGGCAATGTCGCTGACGCGCACGGTCACGCCGTTGCGCGTCGCCACCACGGTGTTGCGGATATCGTCCAAGGTCTGGATACGACCTTCCGACCGGACCAGCAACGCTTCTTCGCCGCTGCGGATGCGGCCGGCACCGTCATTGCGGTTGTTGACCTCGACAGCTTTCTCCAGCATCTGCGTGGTAATGCCGCGCGCGGCCATTGCAGAGGCCGCAGGGATTACTTCGAAGGTGCGCACATGGCCGCCCAACACATTGACGTCGGCAACGCCCGGAAGGCTCCGCAGCGCCGGCCGGATCGTCCAGTCGAGCAGCGACCGCTTTTCCTGCGCCGACATGGTCGCCGCCTCGATCGTGAACATCACCATTTCAGCAAGGGGGGTCACGATCGGGGCGAGGCCACCGTCGCTACCGGCGGGAAGCTGGTCGCGCACTTCCTGCAGGCGCTCATTGACCTGCGCGCGAGCCCAGAAAATATCGGTTCCGTCGGCAAACTCGAAAGTCAGCAGCGCGACCGCGTAGCGTGTCGTGGATCGCATGCGCACAAGGTTCGGAATGCCGCGCGCAGCCAACTCGATTGGCGTAGTGACCCGGCTCTCAAGTTCCTCGGGTGTGAGGCCGGGCGCCTGCATCGAAACCAATACTTGGATCGGTGCGACATCGGGAAAGGCGTCGATTGAAAGCTTCTGATAGGCAACCGTTCCCCAGACGGCCAATGCGATTGCCCCGATGAACACGATGAGACGCTGCTGCAGCGCGATTTGAACCAGACCGGACATCATTGCTTAATCCTTGTCTGCAGCCGCGAGTTCGGCGAGCAGCGCGATGATCCCGCGATCGGCCACCTCATCGCCGGTAGCGAAAGCACCGCGAACCGAAGCGCTGTGCGCGGTTTCCGAAATCACCTGTACGGGGCGCGCCAAGAATCCTTGCGGGGCTTTCACGAATACCCAGGCCCGGTCGCGGTGACGTACGACCGATGTTGCCGGTACCGACCATTGCGCCTCGCCGTTCTGGCCGATGCGGATCGTGACGAGAACGGCAAGCCCAGGTCGGATCGCGCCATTGGCAGAGCCGATTTCGGCGACCGCGACGGCTGATTGCGTCGAAGCGTCAACAGTATGTCCGACCCGGACGATGCGGCCCTGCACGCCATAAGCCGGCATCACGACAGCCTGCCCGGCGGAGAGCGCCGGCAAGCGGGCCGCCGGCACCTGGATGTTGATCCACAAGGGGTCGAGCGCCGCAAGAGATATTACGGGCGCTGCAGCCTCTACACGCTGGCCGGGGCTGGCGTCGCGCCGCACCACAGTGCCGGAGATTGGCGCGTGGACCGTAACGGAGCTCTGTATCCGCCGCGAGTTGCGCAGCGTCTCAATGTCGGCCTCCGACATTTCCATCAGGCTCAGGATCTGTGCTCGCTCGTCGAGACGCGACTTGGCATTGATCGCTTCCGTCTCGACGACACGTAGTTCGCGCTCCGGCGCCGCCCTGCTTTCAAAAAGAAAGCGGATGCGACGGAGGCGATCCGCGGATAGCGCCTCGTCGGCGATGGCAGCGAGGTACTGCCGCTGCGCCTCGACGAGGTCGGGCGAGCGCAGGCGCGCGATTGGCTGGCCGGCCGTTACGATTTCGTCGGTGGCGACAAGTACCGCTTCGACGAGGCCGTTTGCGGGCGCAGCGACGACCCGGAGTTGGGAGGGTGGAATTGCCACCGTACCGGGCAGCGACAATTCGGTCTCGCCGCGCTCCGGCACGACAGGCACCGCACCGATCCCCGCCGACCGGATCTCGCGATCTTCGAGTGGGATGACGATGTCATTGGATTCACCGGCGGCAGGGCCCGCCTCGACAGAGGTCGCGGCGCCCAACGACAGCGAGCCAAGCAAGACTATCATGACGATTCGTTTTACAGTAGTAGGCGAACTCATGATGCTGGTCTGGTCCGGATTTCCTGGCGCGTTCCTTGAAGCGGTTTGTCGCCTGCGACTTGCAGACCGACGGCTCTTACTGGTGCTCTCGTGCGCCGTCCGTGACGGGATGACGCATAACCGGATGCAAGAGGCTCGGTTGAAGCCCCGCCGCGTGCGGGTTGCTTGCGCGGCACGCGGGGACGGCTGCACCTGTAGTTTGCCGACTATCGTCGGACGATCTTTCTAGTTCATTCGGAATATCCATCGGCTCCTGCGCGTCGCGCACAGCCGGCAGTCTGGAACGGCGATAGACTTCCACGACAATCGACTTGGATTGTCCGCCGCGCACCGGCATTTCAAACTGGCGAAGTTCTGCTCTCATGATCCGGGATTGAACTTCCATGGGTCGCAGACTGCTCTTCATCATTGCTCCTCCTCTGAACCTGAGTTGTTATCGACTCGGAGGATCAGATTTGGAAACGAGCTTTTCCGCTGTTGCCCATTGAGAAAACCGATGAACGAGCTTCACGCTTGGCGCTCGGGCCCGCGAGAGGCGCCGACCCGCAGGAGCCAAAGACTTCGTATCAGTGAAGCCGCTTCTCCCTCTATCGACCGCAATGATCGATCCAATCGGGTGAAGCTGCACCTGAACGCGAGCAGCAGCGCGATGCGCGCGGATTGGTAAAGACCCGTGTGACGCTCGGTCGCGGCTGACAGCCGCTTTATGGCGATCGGCAGGTCGGCATGCGGCGTGCCGGCAGCCGACGAGCGATGCTGGATTGCGCATCTACTTGCGAGAGATGGCGCCTGGAGTCGGTTTGCTTCTCTCAGCCCACATCGCGCGTGGGCAGGTCGCAATAATGATATCGAGAAGCACCAGGATGATTTCAGAACTGACGCCTGATGCTCCAAGATTGAACGGCAGGAGCTTCCGCGACGCGGACCTGTCCACTCAGGTTTTCCACTCGGCGCGCTCGAACCGGCGGGCGACCGGGTTGTCCGATGGCAGGGAGACCTGTCACCGGACCGGATCGTCGGGATGTTTTCCTGCCTCGGCTAGCGTCACGCCAACGCCGCAGGTCCTAGGGGCAACTTCCGGCAGCCTCGATAGGCAGGCTCAAGCCGCCCGTACCGTGCTAAGGAACTTAGCGACTTCGGTGCGCAGCCTGCCGCTTTCGCCGGAAAGCGACTGCGCGGCCGACAACACCTGCGCCGACGCCGAGCCGGTATCGCCGGCGCCACGCTGAATATCGCCGATGTTCGACGACACCATATGTGTGCCCTGCGCCGCCTGCTGGACATTGCGGGAGATTTCCTGGGTTGCCGCGCCTTGCTCTTCGACAGCCGAAGCGATGGTCGAGGCGATCTCGGACATCCGGCCGATGGTCGCGCCGATTTCCTGAATCGCGTCGACCGACTCCTGGGTCGCGCCCTGAATCCCGTTGATCTGCTGGCTGATCTCACCGGTAGCCTTGGCGGTCTGCTCGGCCAGCGCCTTGACCTCCGACGCCACCACAGCGAAGCCTCGCCCGGCCTCGCCGGCACGCGCCGCCTCGATGGTCGCGTTCAGCGCCAGAAGGTTTGTCTGGCCGGCGATCGTGTTGATCAATTCGACGACATCGCCGATGCGCGTCGCGGCCTTTGCAAGCTCGCTGACGCGGTTGTTGGTCTTGCGAGCCTGCTCGACGGCATTGTTGGCAATGCGTGCCGACTCCTGGACCTAGCGGCTGATTTCATTGACCGAGGAGGCCATTTCCTCGGTGGCCGAGGCGACCGACTGAACGTTTGCGGACGCTTCATCCGATGCGGCCGCGACGGCCGAGGTCTGCTGCTGCGAACGTTCGGCAGTGGTCGATAGTTTGCTCGCCGAGCTCTCGAGCTGGCTGGACGCGGCGGACACGGTATGCACAATCTGGCCGACGGCGCCTTCGAAGTCTTCCGCAAGCTTGTGCATTTCGGCCTTGCGTTGGGCCGCGGCGGCCAGCTCGGTTTTTTTCTGGTCGGCTTCCAGAGCGACGACGCGAACTGCGTTGTCCTTGAAAACCTGAACAGCCTTCGCCATCGCGCCGATTTCGTCCCGGCGTTCCGATCCGACGACGTCGACCGTCAGGTCGTTATCGGCAAGCTTCGCCATCGCGCCGGTCATGCGGATGATCGGGCGGGCAACGCCGCTGTTCAGGACGAGCAGACCGATAATCGCGATAGCGAGCATGCAAACGCCGCCCACGATGATCATCGTATAGGATGACGAAGTTGCTGCAGCGGCTGCCGCGGAACGCGCGCCCATCAACGAGGATTCCTCTTCGGCGGCCTTGTTGGCAAGCTGCCGAATTCCGTCCATGTATTTCTTGCCCGCGCCGCTGGACTCGAGCTGTCGCGCTTCGGACTGCGTCTGCGGATTCTTCATCAGCGCAATTTCCTTTTCGGCGACGTCGACACGCCATCCCTGCGCGGCTTTGGAAATCTCGGCAAAGCGCTGCTGCTGTTTCGGGTTGTCGGAGGTCAGGCGGCTAGCCTTTTCCACGGCCGCCGAGAATTTCTTTTCATGGGCAAGGTACGGTTCGAGAAAACCCTCATTGGCCGAAACAAGATAGCCGCGCACGCCGGTTTCGCCATCGACCATGGCGGCGACCATCAGATTGATTTGTTCGACGACCTTATGTGTGTGGGTCGATTCGCTCTGACGCGTGTTCCGACGTTGCAACGTTGCGCCAGATCAGGCCGCTCGCCGTGAGCGAGACAAGCGTCATCAAAAGGAAAACGACAGCGATCTTCTGGGCAATCTTCAAGTTTGAAAAAAAACTTGGCATCGATCATTTCCTGTAATGGGCCTGGAGCGGCAGCAATAATCGCGCGCTCAAACCGTGGCGGGCTCGCACCCGCCAGAATCCATGAAAATGATTGCCGAGATGTTGCGTCAGACAGACCGGAAAACTACGGAGCGTCCCACCGTGGCAAAGCACCACGGCGGACACCCGAGGCTGTCCGATCATGATGTCAGCGGATGCGGAGAATTATCGGAGTCCGCTCGCTGACGGACGATGTCCGCAGGTCGCGGAGGACATGAAATCGGCGCTTCGCGCCGCAGTCCAATATTAACGGAATATGATACCAGGCGCGGCGCTAGCAGCGCCGCGCGACTTTCTGTCTTTCGTATCGTGCCGCGCTATCGGCGCACGATACACGCCACGCCTCAGATCTGACGCTCGACCATCTTGAGCTTGAGCTCGGCGATCGCCTCGGAGGGGTTCAGACCCTTCGGACAGGCCTTGGCGCAGTTCATGATGGTGTGGCAGCGATACAGCCGGAACGGATCCTCGAGATTGTCGAGCCGCTCGCCGGTCGCCTCGTCGCGCGAATCCTTGACCCAGCGCGTTGCCTGCAGCAACGCGGCGGGACCGAGGAAGCGCTCGCTGTTCCACCAGTAGCTCGGGCACGATGTCGAGCAGCAGGCGCAAAGGATGCACTCGTAGAGGCCGTCGAGCTTGGCGCGATCGTCGTGGCTCTGCTTCCATTCCTTCTGCGGCGTCGGCGTGGTGGTCTTCAGCCACGGCTCGATCGACGCATACTGCGCATAGAAGTTGGTCAGATCCGGCACCAGATCCTTCACCACCGGCTGATGCGGCAGCGGATTGATCTTCACCGCGCCGTCCTTCACGTCGTCCATCGCCTTGGTGCAGGCGAGCGTGTTCTGGCCATCGATGTTCATGGCGCAGGACCCGCAGACGCCTTCGCGGCAGGAGCGACGGAAGGTCAGCGTCGGATCGATGTTGTTCTTGATCCAGATCAGGCCGTCGAGGACCATCGGACCGCAATCATTGGTGTCGATGTGATAGGTATCGACTGCCGGGTTCTTGCCGTCGTCCGGATTCCAGCGATAGACGCGAAACTCACGCGTCTGCGTGGCGCCGGCCGGCTTCGGCCATTCCTTGCCGCCGGTGATCTTGGAATTCTTCGGAAGTGCGAATTCGACCATATTCTCAAGCCTTCGCTGTCATCAGTACACCCGCGCCTTCGGCGGGATGTACTGAACATCATTGGTCATCGTGTAATCGTGCACCGGACGGTACTGGATGTCGGTCTTGCCGCTGGCATCGAGCCAGGCCAGCGTGTGCTTCATCCAGTTGACGTCGTCGCGCGCCGAGAAGTCCTCGCGGGCATGCGCGCCGCGGCTCTCGGTGCGGTTCGCGGCCGAGTCCATGGTGACGACGGCCTGAACGATCAGGTTGTCGAACTCGAGCGTCTCGACCAGGTCGGAATTCCAGGTCAGCGAACGATCGGTCACGCCGACATCGACGATGCCGCTGTGCACCTTCGCGATCAGATCCTTGCCCTCGTCGAGCACTTCGCCGGTGCGGAACACGGCGCAGTTGGTCTGCATGACCTGTTGCATGTTTTCGCGCAGCTTAGCGGTCGGCGTGCCACCCTTGGCATAGCGATACTTGTCGAGGCGGCTCAGCGACTGCTCGGCCGAGTTGGCCGGAAGGTCCGGCTGCTTGGCGTTGGGGGTCAGCTTCTCGGCGCAGCGCAGGGCTGCGGCGCGGCCGAACACCACGAGATCGATCAGCGAGTTCGAACCGAGACGATTGGCGCCGTGCACCGAGACGCAAGCGGCTTCGCCCACGGCCATCAAGCCCTGCACTACCGCATTGTCGTCGCCGTCCTTCTTGGTGACGACTTCGCCGTGATAGTTGGTCGGGATGCCGCCCATGTTGTAGTGCACGGTCGGCGTGATCGGGATCGGCTCCTTGGTGACATCGACGCCGGCGAAGATGCGCGCGGAGTCTGAGATGCCCGGCAGGCGTTCCGCCAGCACGGCGGGATCGAGATGGTCGAGGTGCAGGAAGATGTGATCCTTCTTCTTGCCGACGCCGCGGCCTTCGCGCATTTCGATGGTCATCGCGCGCGACACCACGTCGCGCGAGGCGAGATCCTTCGCGGAGGGAGCATAGCGCTCCATGAAGCGCTCGCCTTCGGAATTGACGAGATAACCGCCTTCGCCACGCGCGCCTTCGGTCACCAGGCAGCCCGCGCCGTAGATGCCGGTCGGGTGGAACTGGACGAACTCCATGTCCTGCAGCGGCAGGCCGGCGCGCAGCGCCATGGCGCCGCCGTCACCGGTGCAGGTATGCGCCGAGGTGCAGGAAGCGTAGGCACGGCCGTAGCCGCCGGTAGCCAGAATGGTGGTCTGCGCCTTGAAGCGGTGCAGCGTGCCGTCGTCGAGCTTGAGCGCGATGACGCCGCGGCAGACACCGTCTTCATCCATGATCAGGTCGATGGCGAAGTATTCGATGAAGAACTCGGCGGCGTGGCGCAGCGCCTGGCCGTACATCGTGTGCAGCATGGCATGGCCGGTGCGGTCGGCCGCGGCGCAGGTGCGCTGAGCCTGACCCTTGCCGTAGTCCAGCGTCATGCCGCCGAACGGGCGCTGATAGATCTTGCCTTCCTCGGTACGCGAGAACGGCACGCCCCAGTGCTCAAGCTCATAGACAGCGGCGGGAGCGTTGCGCACGAGATATTCGATGGAATCCTGGTCGCCCAGCCAGTCCGACCCCTTGACGGTGTCGTACATGTGCCAGCGCCAGTCGTCCTCGTGCATATTGCCGAGCGAGGCGGAGATGCCGCCCTGGGCTGCCACGGTGTGCGAGCGCGTCGGAAACACTTTGGTGATGCAGGCGGTGCGCAGGCCCGCTTCGCCGGCGCCGACAACGGCGCGCAGACCGGCACCGCCGGCGCCCACCACAACCACGTCATACGTATGATCTTCAATCGGATAGGCTGCGATGCCCGTTCCGTTTGCGCCGTTGCCGATTGCGGCCATGCGCTACACTCCCGATGACAATTTGAGGATGGCGTAGATCGAAGCGAGACCGACAACGGACGCGAAGAAGTTGTTGGCCATGATCGTGATCAGCTTCAGCTTCTCGTTGATCACGTAGTCTTCGAGGATGACCTGCATGCCGATTTTCATGTGCCAGACCGAGGCAATGATGAACATGATCAGCAGCAGCGCTACCAGGGGCGAGCCGAGGATCTGTGCGGCGCCGGCCTGATTGCGGCCGAGCAGCATCATGATGATCACGATCACCGGGATCATCAGCAGGATCATCGCCACGGCGGTGATGCGCTGGCGCCAGAAATCCGAGGTGCCGGAATGCGACGAACCGAGATTGCGGACGCGCCCGAGCGGGGTTCGCATCGATGTCGATTTGCGGCCGGAGCCGCCGGATTGTTCGACGCTCATCGCCCGCCCCCGATCATGTAAGCCACGATCCAGAGCAGGACCGTCAGGCTAATACCGCCGATCAGGGCGGCCCAGGTTAGCCATTCCCGTTCAGTCGGCTTGAAGCCGTAGCCGATGTCCCAAACCAGGTGGCGGACGCCGGACAGCATGTGGTGCATCAGCGCCCAAGTGTAACCGAAGGCGATCAGCCGCCCGAAGATGCTGCCGGTGAAGGCCTGCACATGGGCGTAGGCGGAGGGGCCGGATGCGGCGGCGATCAGCCACCACACCAGCAGCGCGGTTCCGGCATAAAGCGCTACGCCGGTGGCGCGGTGCACGATGGAAAGCGCCATCGTCAGTGTCCAGCGATAGACCTGAAGATGGGGCGAAAGCGGGCGTTCGATCCTGGCGGTCATTCAGCAACTTTGACAGGTTGGCGGGCGAAAGGTGGCCCGGAGAGGGATCGCGTAGAGCAATTCTATTTACGTACTCGAAACCGCCAGTGCAATCGCGAAATGATTATTTTTGAACACAGATTCAGAACTTACAAACAACGTTGCGTGTGCAGGTATTGGCAGCTTGGGCTTGCGGCACACGGCTTTCGATGAAGCATGATTCATGAAATTTTCGTTAAGTGATTTGAAACGGTAATCGTTGCTGCAAGGGGTGATAGTATTGCGGCGGGCTTTGCCTTTAATGGTCACTCCACGTGCCCATGCTGTCGAGACCATAAATGAATCCAGCCAGCCCCGACGACGCTCATGGTCATCCTCACGAACATGGCCACGCGCATGGTCATGGCGGCGGGCATTCCCATGCCCCCGTCAGCTTTGGCCGCGCCATCGCCATCGGCATCGCGCTCAACAGCGGCTTTGTGGTGGTCGAGGCGATCTATGGCTATGCCAGCGGCTCGATGGCGCTGGTCGCCGATGCCGGGCACAATCTGTCCGACGTGCTGGGGCTGGTGGCGGCCTGGACCGCGGCGACCCTGTCGAAGCGCGCGCCGACGCCGCGCTTCACGTATGGACTGCGCGGCTCCTCGATCCTCGCCGCCTTGTTCAACGCGGTGTTCCTGTTGGTCGCGGTCGGCGCGATCGCCTGGGAGGCGGTGTTGCGCCTGATCGACCCCGAACCGGTCGCCGGAATTACGGTAATGGTGGTGGCGGGCATCGGCATCGCGATCAACGGGATCACCGCCTGGCTGTTCGCCTCCGGCCGCAAGGGCGACCTCAACATCCGCGGCGCCTATCTGCATATGGTCGCCGACGCCGCGGTCTCCGCCGGCGTCGTGCTGGCCGGCTTGGCGATTCTCTGTACCGGCTGGAGCTGGCTCGACCCGCTGACCAGCCTCATCATCTCGGGACTGATCGTGTGGGGCACCTGGGGCCTGCTGCGCGATTCCACCGCGATGTCGCTGGGCGCGGTGCCATCAGGCATCGATCCCGCCGCGGTGCGCTGCTATCTCGAACAATGTTCCGGCGTCACGCAGGTGCACGACCTGCACATCTGGCCGATGAGCACGACCGACGCCGCGCTGACCTGCCATATGGTGATCCCCGCCGGCCACCCCGGCGATGCCTATCTGGCCGGCGTGGCGCAGCGGCTGCATCGCGAATACGGCATCGAACACGCAACCATCCAGATCGAGACTGCGCCTGCGTCACCATGCTCGCTGGCGCACGGCCATCCGATCTGATTCAAACTTGAAAGTGCCGCATCACAGCGGTTCATTGAAAGCACGATGACAAAGGCCCGCCACAGCGCCAGGACTTCGGCACCCGGACGCCGGCTGCGACGGCTGCCGTTCGTGCTGGCGCTGACGCTTGGCCTGCTGTTGTCCCTGATCCATTGCGCCGGCGACGGCTTCGCTCTGGCCGCTGGCGGCCCGGCCGCGATGACGACGCAGGACAACGGCATCGCGCCGGACATGCCCGACCAGCAATTGCCGGCGCATAGCGGCCATTGCCTGTCGCATGTCACGGCGCCCGCGCTGAGCCACATCAGCTCACCCGCCGAGCAGCCGCTCTGCGCGCTCGCTTTCGCGCGCAGCGAGCCCCCCGCCTCGCTCGCCGGCCTGCCGCCGTTCAAACCACCCCGCGCCTGATGCTTGCTGCGGCCCGCTGAGGCCGAAGGCATGCCCGCCGTCGTGACGACGGCGCGGCAGCCGTTTGCATCGACATTGGATCAACACGACGCTGGCGGCGAACGCCGGCGCGGGACACGCACATGATCAGGATAATTCTGGCAGCAGCCCTGCTGCTCGGCAGCGCATGGCCGTTGCAGGCGCATGACGACACTACGGCGCATGCCGACGAGGCCGACGTCAAACTCAGCACGCAGCAGATCGACGCGGGCAAATTTGCGGTGCAGGAGGTGCGGCCCGGCACGATCGCGCGACGCGCGTGATTGCCACGGTCGACAACGCTGCGCGGCTGTGGCGGCCCGGAGCCTTCGTCACGGCGGAGATTCCTGTCGAGCAAGGCGCCGCCGATCTGGTGGCGCCGCGCACGGCGCTGCAAACGGTCGCGCGCGAGGACGTGGTGTTCGTCCACACGCCGGAGGGTTTTGCGGCGCGCCACGTCACGCTAGGCCGGCAGGATAGAAGCGTGGCCGAGATCAAGGCCGGCCTGAAGCCCGGCGACCGCATCGCCACCGCCAACAGCTTCGTCCTCAAGGCCGACCTCGGCAAGGCCACCGTCGAGCACGCGCATTAGCAACCCGTTGTCATTCCGGGGCGCGAGCGCGCCAGCAGCGAGCGAACCCGGAACCTCGAAATGTTCAGCGCAGAATACTCCGGGATTCCGGGTCTGCATCAGCCGGCTACGCCGTCTGCTGCATCCCGGAATGACAGGGGTGTGGCGCGCCGATCCCCATCCGATGAGCGAAGGTCACGATGATCAAATCCATTCTCGCCTTCGCGATCCAGCGTCGCTGGCTCGTCGTCTGGCTCAGCCTCGGCGCGACGCTGTTCGGCGCGTGGTCGCTGATGCGACTGCCGATCGATGCGGTGCCCGAGATCACCAACAAGCAGGTGCAGGTCAACACGACGGCACCCGCGCTGTCGCCGGCCGAGATCGAGAAACAGGTGACGCTGCGGATCGAGACGGCGCTGGCCGGCATCGCCGGGCTGGAGAGCACGCGCTCGATCTCGCGCAACGGCTTCTCGCAGGTCACCGCGGTATTCACGGAGGCGACCGACATCTATTTCGCACGCCAGCAGGTGGGTGAACGGTTGCTCGAACTGCGCGCGATTCTCCCCGCCGAGGTCGATCCGAAGATGGGACCGATCTCCACAGGGCTCGGCGAGATCCTGATGTGGTCGGTCGCATACGCGCCCCTGCTGCCGGCGTCTACGTCACGCCGGAGGGCGAGCGGCTGACCTCCGACGTCGCCCGCGCGGCCTATCTGCGCAGCGTCCACGACTGGATCGTCAAGCCGCAGATCCGCGGCGTTGCGGGCGTTGCGGGCGTCGATTCGATCGGCGGCTTTGCCAAGCAATATGTCGTGCAACCGGATCCGATCCGGCTGATCGGGCTCGGCCTGTCGTTCGCCGACCTCACCCGCGGCATCGAGGCCAGCAATGTCAGCCGCGGCGCCAGCGTCATCGAGCGCAATGGCGAAGGCATCGTGGTGCGAGCCGGCGGGCGGCTGCAGGATGCCGCCGACATCGAAGGGGTCGTGGTGACGACGCGGGGCGGCGTGCCGATCCGCATCAGCGACGTGGCGTCAGTCGAGATCGGCGGCGAGATCCGCACCGGCAGCGCCAGCATGAATGGCAACGAGGTAGTGATCGGCACCGCTTTAATGCTGGTCGGCAGCAACAGCCGTATGGTAGCCACCGCCATCGAGGCGCGCCTCGCAGACGTGCGCCGGACGCGGCCTCCCGGCATCGAGCTCACCACGGTGCTAGACCGCACCATTCTGGTCGATGCGACCGTGAAGACGGTTGCCAGCAATCTCGGCGAAGGCGCATTGCTGGTCATCGTCGTGCTGTTCGCTCTGCTCGGCAATTTTCGCGCGGCGCTGGTGATCCCGCTGCCTGACCGGCGGCGTGCTGACGTTGTGGGCGCGCGGCATGCCGTTCTCTGTGTCGGCCGCGGTCGGCTTCATCGCGCTGTCAGGCATCGCCGTGCTCAACGGGCTGGTGATGCTGACTTACGTGAAGCAGTTGATGGCGCAAGGCCTGGCGCGGCTCGATGCGTTGCGCGAGGGCGCGCTGACGCGGCTGCGGCCGGTGGCGATGACCGCGCTGGTCGCGTCACTGGGCTTCGTGCCGATGGCGCTCGCCACTGGCACCGGCGCCGAAGTACAGCGCCCGATCGCCACCGTAGTGATCGGCGGGTTGATCAGCGCAACGCTGCTGACGCTATTGGTCCTGCCGGCGTTGGTGGCGTGGTGGGGAAAGGATGAAGCGGAAGCAAGATGAGCAGAACTCAATGTCGTCCCCGCTTTCGCGGGGACGACACGGTGTTTGTGGCGCGTATGCTTCGCAAAACCTACTTCTCGTAGATCTTGCCATATTCGTCGCGCAGCACGTTCTTCTGCACCTTGCCCATCGTGTTGCGCGGCAGGTCGTCGACGAAGAACACGCGCTTGGGCATTTTGAATTTGGCGACACGGCCATCCAGCGCGGCGATCACGCCGGCTTCGGTGAGTTCGGCCTTGCGGTCCGACACCACCACGGCGACCACGCCCTCGCCGAAATCCGCATGCGGCACGCCGATCACCGCGCACTCGACAACGCCGGCCATCGCGTCAATCTCGCTCTCGATTTCCTTCGGATAGACGTTGAAGCCGCCGGTGATCACCAAATCCTTGCCGCGACCGAGAATGTGGACGTAGCCCTTGGCGTCGATCTTGCCGAGGTCGCCGGTGATGAAGAAGCCGTCGTCGCGGAATTCCGCCTTGGTCTTTTCCGGCATCCGCCAGTAGCCCTTGAACACGTTGGGGCCCTTGACCTCGATCATGCCGATGGTTTCCGGCGCCAGTTCCTTGCCGGTCTCGGGATCGGTGACGCGCACCGACACGCCCGGCAGCGCCTGCCCGACGGCGCCGGGGACGCGCTCGCCATCATAGGGGTTCGAGGTGTTCATGTTGGTCTCGGTCATGCCGTAACGCTCGAGAACGGCATGGCCGGTGCGCGCGAACCACTCGCGATGCGTATCGGCCAGAAGCGGCGCCGAGCCGGAGATGAACAGCCGCATATGCGCGGCCGATTCTTTGGTCAGGTTCGGGCTCTGCAGCAGCCGCGTATAGAAAGTCGGCACGCCCATCAGCACGGTGGCGCGCGCCATCAGTTTGATGATCAGTTCGGGATCGAGCTTGGGCAGGAAGATCATCGAGGCGCGGGCCAGCAAGGTGACGTTGCTCGCCACGAACAGGCCGTGCGTATGATAGATCGGCAACGCGTGGATCAACACGTCCTTGTCGGTGAAGCGCCAGAAATCGACCAGGCTCAGCGAGTTCGATATGAGGTTGTCATGCGTCAGCATGGCGCCCTTGGAGCGGCCAGTGGTGCCGGAGGTGTAGAGGATCGCGGCGAGATCGTTATCGGCGCGCACCACCGTGTCGAACGCCGACGTCTGCTGCGCCGCCGCGTCCGTCAGCGAGCCCTTGCCGTCGGCGCCGAGCGTCTCGACCTTCGCGCCGACCTTGGCGGCGATCGCCGCCACGCCTTCGGCCTTGGAGGGGTCGCAGACAATCAGCGTCGGCTCGGCATCGGTGATGAAGTAATCCAGTTCGTTCAGCGTATAGGCCGTGTTGAGCGGCAGATAGACCGCGCCGGCGCGAACGGTGGCGAGATACAGCACGAGCCCCGGCACCGACTTCTCGGTCTGCGCGGCAACGCGGTCGCCCGGCCGGACGCCGCGGGCGACCAGCACATTGGCGATCTGCCCGGCGAAGGCGATCAAATCGCCGTAGCTGATATGACGGCCTTCCGGCGTTTCGATCGCGAGACGCGACGCGTCGTCGAGATCGTCGAACAGGCGGCAAAACAAATTGGCATTGGTGGTGGTCATGAAAGGTCACGCAGTTCCAGGGCGGGGACGCGATGTGGAGCACGTCGCGTCATTAGGACGCGCTTTTTTAGCAACAATGCCCGCCCGAAGGCAATTTTCCTCGCGCGAAACGCAGCTGAGCCGCAAAAGTTTCGCGCTGCGGCAAAATAGATTTCTGAAACTGCCCTGAAACGCTCACGTAACTCGGGCATCTGCGGCACAGACTGGCTCCAAACAGTGTGCGTCGCGGTGTGTGCCCCTTTTAACGCGCCGGCCTTGAGCCGGTCATTTCAATCCAATGGGAGACGATCCATGTCCAAGCGCATTGCACTTTTGTCGGCCGTAGCCTTCAGCACCCTGGCCATCACCGGCGCCCTGCTGGCCCCCGCATCGGCTGAAGACAAGATGATGAAGAAGAGCGAAATGTCCGGCGAGAAGACCGTCATGGTCGGCGGCGCCCCGATGTATCCATCGAAGAACATCATCGAGAACGCCGTGAACTCCAAGGATCACACCACGCTGGTCGCCGCCGTGAAGGCCGCCGGTCTGGTCGACACCCTTTCGGGCAAAGGTCCGTTCACCGTGTTCGCCCCGACCAACGCCGCTTTCGGCAAGCTGCCGGCCGGCACCGTTGACACCTTGGTGAAGCCTGAGAGCAAGGCAACGCTCACCAAGATCCTGACCTACCATGTCGTCGCCGGCAAGCTGAACGCCGCCGACCTCAAGGACGGCCAGAAGCTGAAGACCGTCGAAGGCGAAGAGCTGACGGTGAAGGCTTCGGGCGGCAAGGTCATGATAGTCGACGCCAAGGGCGGCTCCTCGACCGTCACCATCGCGGACGTCAACCAGTCGAACGGCGTCATCCACGTCATCGACACCGTGTTGATGCCGAAGGCCTAATTCGGGCTTCTGAAGCACGAAGCACTTCGCGCACCCTGAAGCGTCCCCACAGGGTGCGCGCGCGCCCCCACGGGCGCAACGAGCGAGTCGGGGAAACCCGGCTCGCTTTTTTGTGATCGGTATCATCCGCAGGATTCGCGTCGATGGTAACGAAATCAGGATTTTGCCGTATAGCTGGCAGAGCCATTTCACAACGGATCATAGCGATGTCGAGCATCCCCTTCAGCGAACAGCAGGCGACGCCTGACAAGGACCGGGTGATCCAGCCCGCCTGGGTGCGGATCGTGCACTGGATCAACGCGGTGGCGATGGTGCTGATGATCATGTCCGGCTGGCAGATCTACAACGCCTCGCCGCTGTTCAATTTTACCTTCTCGCCGATGCTGACGCTCGGCGGCTGGCTCGGCGGCGGCATCATGTGGCACCTGGCCGCGATGTGGCTGCTGGTCGCCAACGGCCTGGTCTATCTCGTCACCGGGGTTGCCACCGGGCGCTTCCGCAAGAAGCTGCTGCCAATCTCGGCAACCGGCGTGATCGATGACGGCAAGGCGGCGCTGACCGGCAGGCTGTCGCATGACGATCTCACCATCTACAACAACGTGCAGAAACTGCTCTATGCCGGGATCATCGTGGTCGGCATGCTGGTGGTATTATCCGGCCTGTCGATCTGGAAGCCGGTGCAGTTTCAATATCTCACGGCGCTGTTCGGCGGCTACGACTTTGCCCGCTACGTGCATTTCGCGATGATGGCGCTGATCTGCGCGTTTCTCGTTATCCATGTCACGCTGTCCTTGCTGGTGCCGAAAAGCCTGCGTGCCATGATCATCGGCCGCTGAGGAGACGATCATGATCAGCCGCATCCGTTCTCTCATCATCCCCGGCGTCGACAAAGAACTGCTGGTGCGCGACGCCGCCAGGATGCTGCCCGATCCGTCGCGCCGGCGTTTTCTCACCGGCGGCGCCAGCCTGGGCGCGCTGACCCTGCTCACCGGCTGCAACGTCTCGGACAGCCTGTCTGCGGAGAATCTCCTGGTGCAGATGTCGAAATTCAACGACGCCGTGCAGGCCGCGATCTTCAATCCGAATACGCTGGCGCCGACCTTTTCGGAGAAGGACATCAAGCGCCCGTTCCCGTTCAACGCCTTCTATTCGGAAGACGAGGCGCCGCGCGTCGACGCCGCCGACTGGAAGCTCGAGGTCACGGGCCTCGTGCAGAACAAAAAGTCCTGGACGCTGGCCGAGCTGCACAAACTGCCGGAGGTGTCGCAGATCACCCGCCACATCTGCGTCGAGGGTTGGAGCGCGATCGGCTCCTGGCAGGGCACGCCGCTGCGCGATTTCCTGAAACTGGTCGGCGCCGATACGTCGGCCAAATGGGTCTATTTCCGTTGCGCGGAAGACTACGCCTCTTCGCTGGACATGCCGACGGCGCTGCATTCGCAGACCCAGATGACCTTCAAGTTCGACAACCAGATCCTGTCCCGCGCCTATGGCTTCCCGATGAAGATCCGGGTGCCGACCAAGCTCGGCTTCAAGAACCCGAAATATGTGACGTCGATGGAAGTCACCAACGACTACAAAGGCGGCTACTGGGAAGACCAGGGCTATAATGATTTCAGCGGAAGCTGAGTGCTTTGCTCCCCACCTTCTCCCGTCGAGGGAGAAGGTAGAAAGAAAAGTTCATCCTACCGGCTTCTGGAACGTCGAGCCGATCGCACCGATCGCCAGCGTCGCCGCCGACGCCACCAGAGCCGATGTCAGGCTGCCTGTCGCATCGGTGATCGCCCCTACCGCAATCGGCCCGAGGGTCTGGCCGATGCCGAACGCGATGGTGACGACGGCGATGCCTTTTGGCCAGGCCTCGGGCGGATAGTTGAAGCGCACGAACGCGGTGGTCGATGCCACCACCGCAAAGAAGGCAACGCCGAAAACCAGCGCTGACGCGCCGAGCAACAGAGGACCATGGCCGAGCAGCGGCATGGCGGCGCCGACCGCATTGACGCCGAGAATGATCGCCATCGCCGATCCGCTGCGACCGCGCGCCAGCACGCCGCGCCACACCCAGGGCGACGCAAAGGCGCTGACACCGATCAGGCACCAGAATGCGCTCTGCGCCCCCGGCCCGCCGCCGCCGTCGCGCACATAGGCGATCATGAAGGTCATGTAGGCAATATAGCCGGCGCCGAACATGAAATAGCTGACGAGGAATATCCATATCGGGCCGAGCGCGAACGGCGCCGGTCCAGCCTGTGACAGCCCGGCAGAGGCCGCGATCGGCCGCAATAACGGCACCGTCATCAACGCCGCAGCCGCGCCGACCGCCAGCCACACCATCCACCACGAGCCCGCCCCGAAACCTTGCAGCATGAACGGCGCCAGCAGGCCCGACAAAATGATGCCTACGCCGGGGCCGGAATAAAACAGGCTGAGCAGAAAGCCGGAGCGCTCCGGCTGCGCATGTCCGATGGTGGCCGCCAACGCCCCGCCGGCCACAAATGCGACGGCGGCGCCAAATCCAGTGATGAGCCGCGCCAAGCTCAGCGCGGCGAAGTTTGCGGTCATGCCGCAAAGCAGCAGCGACAGCACGCAGGCGATGGTCCCCGCGCGAACCACCGCGAACAGCCCGAAGCGCCGGCTCAGCCGCGCCGCCACCAGCGCGCCGGCGAGGTAGCCGGCGGCATTGACGGTGTTCATGAAGCCCGCGGCCGAATACGACCAGTGCAGCGTGTCGCGCATGTCCGGCAGCACCAGCGAATAGACGAACCGGCCAATACCGAGGCCAACGCAGGGCGCCAGCGACAAAATCAGGATCAGCCGCGCGGGGTGCGGCTGCGGGATACTCGGCTTGGTCAAAGTGGAAACTCCGGCAGGGCCTGCACTTTGGCCGTTATTCGCCGCAGACGGCAATACGGCTCGCCGCAACGCTGTCTTGCCATTCCAGCAACAGCGCTTTAGCACTCCGCCCGCATCAAGACATTTCAAGGAACTTCGATCATGGCAACGCACAAACTGCTGCTTCTCCCCGGCGACGGCATCGGCCCCGAAGTGATGGCCGAGGTGGAGCGCCTGATCGACTGGTGCAATGCCAAGGGCGTCGCCCGGTTCGAAACCGAGACCAGCCTGGTCGGCGGCGCCGCCTATGATGCGGACCAGCTCCCGATCACCGACGCCACCATGGCGAAAGCGGAAGCGGCCGATGCCATCATTTTCGGCGCGGTTGGCGGGCCGAAGTGGGACAGCGTGCCCTATGAGCATCGCCCGGAAGCCGGGTTGTTGCGGCTGCGCAAGGATCTCGGCCTGTTCGCCAATTTGCGGCCGGCGGTGTGCTACCCGGCGCTGGCGGAGTCTTCCAGCCTCAAGCGCGAGGTCGTCGAGGGCCTCGACATCATGATCGTGCGCGAGCTCAACGGCGGCGTGTATTTCGGCGAGCCGAAGACCATCACCGATCTCGGCAACGGCCAGAAGCGCGGCATCGATACCCAAGTCTACGACACCTACGAGATCGAGCGCATCGCCCGCGTCGCCTTCGATCTCGCGCGCAAGCGCGGCAACAAGGTGACGTCGATGGAAAAGCGCAACGTCATGAAGTCCGGCCTGCTGTGGAACGAGGTCGTCACGCAGGTGCACGCCCGCGAATATCCCGACGTCAAGCTCGAGCACCAGCTCGCCGATTCCGGCGGCATGAACCTGGTGAAGTGGCCGAAACAGTTCGACGTCATCGTCACCGACAATCTGTTCGGCGACATGCTCTCCGACATCGCGGCGATGCTGACGGGCTCGCTCGGCATGCTGCCCTCGGCCTCGCTCGGCGAAGTGAACGCCAAGACCGGCAAGCGCAAGGCGATGTATGAGCCGGTGCATGGCTCGGCGCCGGATATTGCAGGCCAGGGCAAAGCCAACCCGCTGGCCATGATCGCCTCGTTCGGCATGGCGCTGCGCTATTCGCTGGACCTCGGCGAACTCGCCGACAAGGTGGATGCAGCCGTCGCCGCGGTGCTGGCGAAGGGCCTGCGCACGGCGGACATCATGTCGGATGGCATGACCGCCGTGAGCACCGCGCAGATGGGCGAGGCGGTGGTGACCGAATTGCAGGCGCTGTAGGAAGTCCGTAGCCCGGATGAAATCGGTGCGCCGCATCGCGGCGCGGCGATGTAATCCGGGGCAAGCAGTTCAGCGGATGAGGCGACCCCGGATTTCGCTTCGCTCCATCCGGGCTACATTCCCAAACAAAAATGCCCGGCTGAGCCGGGCATTTTCGTCGATCGATCTGGCTGCGCTCAGAACAGCGAGGGAATCGGGAAGCCGCGGGTCTGGTAGTCGTCGCCATAGCCGAAATCCGAGGCCGGGTTCAGCGGCTGGCGATCCAGCGGGCGGTTCAAATTGCCGCGCGCGAAGGTCTGGCCCTGGGGGAAGGCATAATCGGTGAATTTGCGGTCGCCCGGCAGCACTTCGACGCCGGCATCGAGCCAGGAACGCTTGGTGACATAGACCCGGGTACGCGGACCGGCCTGATAGGAGGCGTTGGGGTTGCCGCGCACCCCATAGGCGGCGTCGCGATCATAGACCCGCGCCTTGCGCTTGGTCTGGGCATCGGCCGGCGACGCCGCGAGGCTGACCGCCAGCACGGCAACCGCCGAAAGCAGCACTGCAAACGTCTTCGCAGCCGAGGTCTTGGCGGGGAATTTCACGGTCATCATGTCCTCATTGGCATTCGGATGGGCAGGCGAAGCAGCATGCCCATGATTTGGTGGCAGTTTAGCTGCCGCATAGGCGCCGCGACAAGGTGAATCGGGCCACACTTGGGCAGATAATGTCGGCCAGGGCCAAATGTTGCATGCGGTCCAGCACCTTGTGGTGCTGGCCCTCACAGGCTGCCGCGCAAAAACAGGCCCGGCACACCGGCAATCGGGATTGCCGGCGACCGCGAACCCGGCTGTTTGGCCGGCTGAACCGAAGCGGGCGCCGGCATGAGACGGCTGAGCTGGCTCACAAGCTCCGGCCCGACCCGGTCGGCCAGGCCGTCGAACGATTGCAGGGCGCCGATGATGATCAGCCCCAGCACGCCCACATAGGCCAGCAGACGCGCCACCAGCGCGCCGCCGTCATCCACGATGCGGCGCAACGCCGGGGACATCCAGGTCTGGGAGGGGTAGCGCGATGTCGGAACAGGATGCATTTAACACACGGGTACGCGGGATTGGGCCGCCGATCATTGTCTCGACGGGGTTTTTCGCATAGAAGCCGTGCCGCTACCCTATCCGCAGCTTGCGGGGGCCAAGCATATTTCTTCGGAGAGTGAACGATGGGTTACAAAGTCGCGCTGGTCGGAGCGACCGGCAATGTCGGGCGTGAAATGCTCAACATCCTGGACGAACGCAAATTCCCCGCTGACGAGGTGGTGGCGCTGGCCTCCCGCCGCAGCATGGGCGTCGAAGTCTCCTATGGCGACCGTACCCTGAAATGCAAGGCGCTGGAGCATTACGATTTCAGCGACGTCGATATCTGCTTGATGTCGGCAGGAGGCGCGGTGTCCAAGGAGTGGTCGCCGAAGATCGCCGCGGCCGGCGCCGTTGTCATCGACAATTCGTCGCAGTGGCGGATGGACCCGGACGTGCCGCTGATCGTGCCGGAAGTGAATGCCGACGCCTGCGCCGGCTTCACCAAGAAGGGCATCATCGCCAATCCGAACTGCTCGACCGCGCAGCTCGTCGTGGCGCTGAAGCCACTGCACGACAAGGCGACCATCACCCGCGTCGTGGTGTCGACCTATCAGTCGGTGTCCGGCGCCGGCAAGGAAGCGATGGACGAACTGTTCCAGCAGACCAAGGCCGTCTACACCAATTCGGAACTGATCAATACCAAGTTCCCGAAGCGGATCGCCTTCAACGTCATCCCCCAGATCGATGTCTTCATGGAGGATGGCTACACGAAGGAAGAGTGGAAGATGATGATGGAGACCAAGAAGATTCTTGATCCCAAAATCAAGATGTCGGCGACCTGCGTGCGGGTGCCGGTATTCGTCGGCCATTCCGAAGCGGTCAACATCGAGTTTGCGAATCCGATCTCGGCCGACGAAGCCCGCGACATCCTGCGCAACGCGCCGGGCTGCCTGGTGATCGACAAGCGCGAGGCCGGTGGCTACGTCACGCCGTATGAAGCGGCCGGCGAGGACGCCACCTACATCAGCCGCATCCGCGAGGATGCCACGGTGGAGAACGGCCTGGTGCTGTGGTGCGTGTCGGACAATCTGCGCAAGGGTGCAGCGCTCAACGCCGTGCAGATCGCCGAGTGCCTGATCAACCGCAAGCTGATCACCGCGAAGAAGAAGGCGGCGTAAGTAGCAACGAACGCTGTAGTCACCCTCCCCCTTGCGGGGAAGGTCGGCAATCGGCGCGCGCAGCGCGATGATTGCCGGGGTGGGGGTAGCCGCAAACGCCGTCGCCTGCGGCTACCCCCACCCCGGCCCCTCCCCGCAAGGGGGAGAAGAGCTACAGCGCTCCGCTTCTAAGCGGTCGCCCTCTCGCTATCTGACCGCCAGGAATTCCTTCGCGTCCTGATCCAGCACCGACAGCGACCCCATCGCGACGCCGAAATAAGCGCCGTGCAGCTGCAACTCGCCGCGCGCGATCGCGGCCTGCACGAAGGGGAAGGTGCCAAGATTTTCCAGGCTGCGCATCACCGCGGCCTTCTCGATCCGTGTCGCAAAATCCGTCATCGTCTCGTGGTCGCGGATTTCCACCGTCTCGCCCGGCTTGACGAACATCGACATCCAGCGGCCGATGAAATCGCCCGGCGACAGCGGCGCGGCATTGTCGACGAAGGCGCGGATGCCGCCGCATTGTGCGTGGCCGAGCACGACGATGTGCTTCACCCGCAAAACCTGCACGGCATATTCCAGCGCCGCCGAGACGCCGTGGGCACCGCCATCGGGCTGATACACCGGCACCAGATTGGCGATGTTGCGCACCACGAACAATTCGCCGGGGCTGGCATCGAAGATGACCTCCGGCGACACCCGCGAATCGCAGCAGCCGATCACCATCACCTCCGGTGACTGGCCACGCTCGGACAATTCGCGGAACCGCGATTGTTCGGTCGGCAGCCGCTGCGACGTGAAGGTCTGGTAGCCAGAGATGAGGTTTTGCGGAAATTCGGTCATAGGTTCGCCTCTTAGGTTTCCCCGGATAACCATAGGACGCCGCCTCGGACAAGCCTTTCGGGCGAAGGCCTGAAATGTTATCGCGACAGCCATAACCGCCCTCGGGGCGCAATATCACAGGGAATGACGCCATGATCCGTCCGCGCCGCAGTGTCCTGTTCATGCCGGGCTCCAACCCGCGCGCGCTTGAAAAAGCCCGCACGCTGCCGGCCGACGGCATCATCCTCGACCTCGAGGACGCCGTGGCACCCGACGCCAAGGCGAGCGCCCGCGACGCCATCGCGCAGGCGGTCAGCGCCGGCGGCTTCGGCCAGCGCGAGGTCATCATTCGCATCAACGCGCTGGATTCGCCGTGGTGGATCGACGACGTCACCATGGCCGGGCGCGTCAAGCCGGACGGCATTCTGGTGCCGAAGATTTCCAGCGTCGCGGACCTGGCAGCGATCGCCGACCGGCTCGGCGACATCAATGCCGACATGTCGATCAAGGTGTGGGCGATGATCGAAACCTCCGGCGCCGTCCTGCATGCCGAAGAACTGGCGGCGGCGTCGCGGGATTCCGAGATGCGGCTGGCCGGCTTCGTGTTCGGCCCCAACGACATCGCGCGCGAAACCCGGATCCGCATGCTGCCCGGTCGCGCGGCGATGCTGCCGATGATCATCCACTGCATTCTCGCCGCGCGCCTGCACGGGCTGGAGATGCTCGACGGCCCCTATAGCGGCATCGGCGACGCCGAAGGATTCCGGGCCGAAGCGACGCAGGGCCGCGACATCGGCTTCGACGGCAAGACGCTGATCCACCCCGGCCAGATCGATGCCTGCAACGAGATCTTCACGCCGCCGCCGGAAGAAGTCGCTTACGCCCGCCGCGTCATCGCCGCGTTCCAACAGCCGGAAAACCAAAGCCGCGGCGCGATCCAGCTCGACGGCAAGATGGTCGAGCGGCTGCACGCCGACATGGCAAAGCGCACCATCGCGATTTCGGATGCGATTGCCGCGATGGGCTGAGCGTGTTCACCCTCCCCTGGAGGGGGAGGGTCGCTCGCTGTCGGCGGAGCCGAAGCGAGCGGGGTGGAGTGACGGCCCCTCATTGCTGCAATAGCTGAAACAAAGCACCGCAAAGTTATTTCGGATGAGCGCGTGGTTCACCCCACCCCGAACTTCATCACGCTTCGCACGGTGTCATTCGACCCTCCCCCACCAGCAGAGGGTAAACGGGTTTCGCGATCCGCTCCATCGCCCACGCATAGAAACTGCCCGCGATCGGCCGCTCCTTGCCTCTGCCCTTGGGCGAGACGTGGAAGCCCAAAATCTCCGGATCCGCAACCAAAGCGGAAAAATCCGACGGCTCGAAGAATAATCGTGGTTCGGCGTGCACCGCGTAATACGACTTTCGCGGCAGCGCATGCTTTGCGTAGCAGAACCGCTTCGACAGTGCCGTGAGCGAGGCCGGGCCGAAGATCGCGACGCGAATGTCGGCGAGGCGCGTGGTGATCCCGCGCATGCTGCGCCAGGCAAACGACAGCCGATGCCGCCACGCCAGCCAGTCCGGCGTCAGTTCGTCCTGCGCCATCAACGCGGCGAAGGCCTTCACGATCGAATCGTCCGGCGGCAGATACAATACGGAGTTGCCTAGCTGGCGCGGCTTCTCCCAGGCGAAATAGGGTTTTGCCGGATCGATCTCGACAGGCCTGAGCAACAGCACGTCAGCGTCGAGCCACAGCCCCGCGCCCAAAGCCATCAGCCGCATCCGGAAGAAATCGCTGAACTGCAGCGTGGTCCAGTCGCGCCACGCACCACCTTTGCCGGAAGACCGCAGCCGTTCGGCGAAAGCGCGCGGCAAAACGGCTGTGGCATCGGCATTTACGACGCCGTGCGGCAGGCCCCGCAGCGGCGCGAAGCTGTACAGCGTGACGCGATGCCCTGCCCTGCGACCGCAGGCACAGCAGCCGCAGCGCATCGAGCCGCCCATCTCAGAAGGTGACGACGTCGGGAATCACACGCGTCACTTGGCAGCTACGATCACGCCCAAGCGCGTGCGGTCTTGGCTTGTTCTTCGTAGGCGTCAATCGAACCCTGCTTTTCCTTGGTCAGGCCGATATCGTCGAGGCCGTTGAGCATGCAGTGCTTGCGGAACGCGTCGATCTCGAAGTGCACAACGCCACCATCGGGACCGCGGATTTCCTGCTTCTCGAGATCGATCGACACCGTCGCATTGGCGCCGCGCTCGGCATCGTCGAACAGATGGTCCAGCGTTTCCTGCGAGACACGGATCGGCAGTACGCCGTTCTTGAAGCAATTGTTGTAGAAGATGTCGCCGAACGAGGTCGAGATCACGCAGCGGATACCGAAATCCAGGAGCGCCCACGGCGCGTGCTCGCGGCTCGAGCCGCAGCCGAAATTGTCGCCGGCGACCATGATCTTGGCATTGCGATAGGCCGGCTTGTTGAGCACGAAATCGGGATTCTCGCTGCCGTCGTCCTTGTAGCGCGCTTCGGCAAACAGCCCCTTGCCCAGCCCCGTGCGCTTGATGGTCTTGAGGTACTGTTTGGGAATGATCATGTCGGTATCGACATTGATCACCTTCATCGGCGCCGCGACGCCTTCCAGCGTGGTGAACTTTTCCATCGTGCTCGTCCCTCGATTGTGGCCGCGTTCTAGCCCGATCGGACGTGGCGTCCAAGGGCGATCTGAGCCCCTAATCGGCCACCTGCGCCTCGATCGCCTCCATGTCGTCGTCCGACAGGCCGAAATGATGCCCGATCTCGTGGATCAGCACGTGGCGGACGATGTGACCGAGGGTTTCGTCGTGTTCGGCCCAGTAATCCAGGATCGGGCGGCGGTACAGCCAGATCATGTTGGGCATCTGGCCGGTGGTGTCATGGCCCTGGAACGGCAGGCCTATGCCCTGGAACAGGCCGAGAAGGTCGAATTCGGTCTCCGCCTGCATCTCCTCCAGCACCTCGTCGGTCGGGAAATCATCGACCCGGATAATGACGCCCTCGCATAATTTGCGAAAACCGTCCGGCAGCAGCGCCAGCATGGCGTGCGCCATCGTTTCCATCTCGGCAAGATCGGGGGCTTTGGCGGAGGACCACATCCATCCTGTGTAGAAGATTGCGCCGGATTGGGCAAAGCCTGGACGCCGCGGCGGTTGACGGGCGGGCGGCAATCGGGGACGTTGCGGCTCGATTTGGACGGTTTGGGGCGTTGAAGATGCGGATTTCGATCGGGGCGATGGGTTTGGCTGCGGCGCTTTGCGCCCTGCCGGCGGCCGGCACGGCGCAGGCGCAATCTGCCCCACGCGTGACGCAGGCTCAGTCCGGCTCAGACCTGTCGGCGCAGAGCCGCCGCCCGCGCGCCCGCGTCCGAATCTACCGCAATGACGAGGTGCGCGGCGTCTATCCGCAATACAATCCCGGCCCGAACGCGGTGCGTGATTGCACGGCCACGCTGGTGCAGGAATTCCGCCCGAGCGGAACCGTGATCGTTCCGCGCATGAACTGCTTCTGGCGCCGCGGCTGATCGCAACAGCGTCGCGCGGATCGTTTGCCGGTCGGCAATTTCGTTTTTGTTTCAGCGACAGGATGTCCGAAACGACATCGCCATCATTCACATCGCGTTCACCGCAGCTGTCCTAGCGTTACTTCAAGCGCGGCGTGTCCTGCCGTGCGGCATCATAACGGTGCCGAAATGAGGAAACGAAAATGAACATCAGGAAGATCTTTGGTTTTGCGGCGATCGCAGGATTGCTGTTCGTCGCGACGCCCGGCCAGCGCGCCGAGGCGATGTCGCTGAACAGCCCCGGCATCGCGGCCACCGTGCAGAGCGGCGTCGGCGCCGGCGTGACCGAAGTACAGTACCGGCGGCACCATCGCGGCTACCGTGCACACCGTGGCTATGGCCGCCCGCATCACGGTTTCCGCCATCACCGCGGCTATTATCGCGGTCCGCACTTCGCGCCGCGCCCGCATTACGGCCATCGCCGCGGTCACTACCGGTTCTGATCGACGCCAAACTGTACTCCGAACAGGCCCGCTCCCGCGGGCCTGTTCACAAACAATTGTCTCGTTCGCGTGTTCGCGGATGGCCTTGTGCCGGAAGATCCGACCTCTCTGCCGCGTCGCTGTGTCGCGGGAAACCGCGTGGCAAATATGAGTTAGCGTGGCGTTGGGGCATCACTGAAGGAAAGCACTATGAAAACATGGATTAGCGCCGCCGTCATGACGGCCGCCGTCGCCTTCGGCGGAGCCTTGGCAGGCACGGCAGCCACCGCCGCGCCGCAGTCTTCGCAGCAAGCCGCGCCCGGCAAGTCCGGCATTACTGATTTTAGCGCCCAGCGCCGTCATCATCACGCACGTCGTCACTATATGCGCGGCCATCATGTGTACCGCGGCTATCATCGTGGCTTCGCACCGCGTTACGTCTATGGGCCGCGTTACGGTTATGCGCCGCGCTATGGCTACGCACGGCCGTATCAGCGCTCCTACTACCTGCCGCCGGCCTATTCCGGTAGCCCCTATGGCTACGGCGGCTATCGCCCGGCCTATTACGGCAGCCCGTATTACGGCAGTTCGTTCGGCGGTTACGGCCGGCCCTATGGTTATAGCGGCTACGGCGTCGGCTTCGGCCATCGCGGCTATGGCTATGGCCATGGCGGTCCCGCGATCAGCGTTGGTTTCGGCTTCGGTGGTCCGGGCTTCGGCTTCGGTCGCTGGTAATCATCCACCCGCGAGTGATGAACATGACGGGCGCCTTCGGGCGCCCGATTTCGTTTGGTCGACCGCATGGCGGTTTCATTCATGAGGCGTTCAGATCGTCCTTCGTAATTTTCACGCAAGGTTAAAGGGAATAGCACCCACGACGCCGGTTCGGCTCGGCGCAGGTGTCCCATGCACCCATGATCGGGAGGACGTCTGCCATGACGACAGGTCAAGGTTTTGCGCGTGGTCTGGTGCACTCGCTCGGCGTGGTCGCCGCGGCAGCGATCCTGCTCTCGACGGCGCCCGCACGCGCCGTCTCGCTGATCGGGCCGGGTACGGCGCCCGCGACGAGACAGGCGCCGGACGGTACGACGCAAGTCCAGATGAAAGTACTGGGCGGCGGCGGGGCTCCCGGCGGCGGTGGCGGCTTTCGCGGCGGCGGAGGTGGTCCTGCCTTTCACGGCGGCGGCGGGTTCCGAGGCGGCTTCCATGGGGGAGGCGGCGGATTCCGCCCGGCCCCGGCGTTTCGCGGCGGCGGCATGGCGATCGGCCGGCCGGCCTTTGCCGGCGGCGGCATTCGTTATGCCGCGCCCTTCATCGCGCGCCGCCACGTCTACGCGCCGGTGCGCTATGGCTACCGCCACCATTACCGACCGCGCTATTACGGCTACGCGCCGATCTATTACGGCCCGCGCTATTATCATCCGCGACGTTTTTGCCGCGTCGTGATGACCTATTACGGCCCGCGAAAAATCTGCCGCTACAAACCCTGGCATCATCGCCACTGGCGCCGCGTTCATCGTTTCAACGTTTCCTGGTAGCAGCAGATACAGCGGTCGTAGCCGGCGCCTGTCCCCGACCCGATCGGGAATGGGCGCCGGCGCCGTTATCGCGGTTGGTCAAGATGCCGCCATCGCAGCAGGCTCGGCCCGGCGCGCCCGGCGATCCAGGTCAGGACGGCAACACTGCCGAGTTGCCAGACGAGCACCATCCAGCCGCCGTCGGCGTTGTGAAAAAGCCGCAGGCCAAAATCACCCAGCGCTGCGGCCGCGAGACCGCCGAGCGCAACGCTGGTGCGGGGCAGCAGGGGCGCGCCTGCACGCAACATCGCCACCATCGCCACGGCGGGAATGGCGCCGACCGCGGCAATGGCGGGCAGGCATAGCCAGTCCGACTGGAAACCGGCGCTTCCACTCAACCATTCCGCGACGCAACCGTAACCGACGCAACTCGCCCAGACCGCAAGCGGAATGGCCGGCAGCACGATCCACGCCCGCGAACGGCCGGGGATGGTGGTAGCGAACGCCGCCAGCGCCGCCGTCGCCGCCGTCAGCAACGCCGAGACCTGTTCGATGACGAAGCGGGCATCGCTCATCTTCATCGCGAGATCGGCCCGCAGCGACATTGCATACACGACGGCACCGACCGAGATCAGCGCGACTGATATCCACAACGCGGCTCTCGCCACCGGACCCGGCAGCCGGCGTGCGGGCGCGTCTTGTGCAAGTCGCGCGATGATCTGGTCGGTATCCATCCTCAGCTCATCCCTCTCATGGTCTTGCGCAGCGAATGCACCGCGCGATGCACCGCGACCTTCAACGCGGCGATGCTCAGGCCACTGGCGGCGGATGCCTCGCGCAGCGAAAGCCCTCTGACCTTGAGCATCTCGATTGCCTTTTTCTGTCCCGCCGGCAGCGCATCGATGGCAAGCGCCATGGCCTCTTGGTCAATCAGATCCCCAAGTGTGTCCTTCGTTTCGACCGGCGAAAAGGTTTCAGGGAATTCCCCGGCATCGACCTCATTTTCGGTGCGCCGCGCATAGCGCCTTGCCGCGTCGGCCATCCGGTTGCGGACAATCGCCATCAGCCACGGTATGAACGGACGGCCGGGATCGTAGGACGACCGAACCGAATGCAACGACAGCAGAACATCCTGCACGATGTCCTCGACATCCGCGAGCTGCAGAAACGGACGCCTGCGGCGAATGACGGAGCGCAGGCCGGTTGCGAGCGTCTTCAACAGCCTGTCATAGGCGGCGTAATCGCCATCCTGCGCCGCGCGCATCCAAGCCGTCAGTTCGCGCTCCCCATGTTCATCGAAGATCATGTCGGCAACCCAGGGTCACAAAGGCGTGAGGAACGCCAACAATCATTGCAGCTCTGTAACTTTTTACAACGCCGCCGAGAATAACGGTCCGAGGGTGCAACGGCGCCCTCGTGTTCACAAACGGGGATCAAGCGCCATGTCAAATCTATTCTCGAAGGTCGTTCTCGCCGCCGGCCTGCTGCTCGTGTCATCCATCGCGCAAGCGGCCCAACCCTTTAGCGCCGACGGATTCCAGGCCGCGCAACGCGCCAACAAGAGCATCCTGGTGGACGTCACGGCGCCATGGTGCCCGACCTGCAAGGCGCAACGGCCGGTGATCGCAGCCCTGGAGAAGAGCAACCCGCAACTCGTGGTGATGGAAATCGACTTCGATACGTCGAAGGATCTGCTGAGGAAGTTCGGCGTGCAGACGCAGAGCACCTTGATCGTCTACAAGGGTGACAAGGAAGTCGGCCGGTCGACCGGCGTAACCGATGCTACCGCCGTCTCCAATATGGTCAAGAAGGCCCTGTGAGTTGACCGACCTGGCCAGCCTTGCATTCAGCTACGGCGCCGGAACGCTGTCCACGCTGTCGCCCTGCGTGCTGCCCTTGCTCCCGATCGTGATCATCGGCGCCATCGAGCAGCACCCGCTCGGCCCGGTCGCGCTGGCGACCGGTCTGGCGGGGTCGTTTGCCGCGACGGGCCTGTTCGTCGCGGCCATCGGGCTCAACCTCGGCATCGATTCCGGTGTGCTGCGCCATGCCGTGGCCGTGCTGATGATCGTGTTCGGCGTGGTTTTGCTGGTACCTGCGTTGCAGATGGCTCTGACGTCGGCGGCGGCTCCGCTGACGGCAGGCGGCAACAACCTGTTGGGGCGCCTGTCATTCACCGGCATCCCCGGCCAGTTTCTGCTCGGGATCTTGCTGGGAGCGGTGTGGTCGCCTTGCGCAGGCCCGACGCTCGGCGCCGCCATCGGACTCGCGGCCCAAAGCACCACGATGATGAGCGCGCTGCTGTTGATGCTGGTGTTCGGCGCCGGCGCTGCGACGCCGGTGTTGGCGCTCGCCTACGGCTCGCGGCAGGCGATGCTGACCCGCCGCAACCGGATGGCCGAGGCATCGCGCTTCCTGAAGCCGGTCGCGGGAGCGGCTTTGCTCGCGGTCGGCCTGTTCGTGATCACCGGTCTCGACAAGATCGTCGAGGCCTATCTGACGAACGCCATGCCGGACTGGCTGGTGAACGTAACGACGCGACTATAAGCGTCGTCAATTCAACCTATCCCGGAGGAAGTCCAATGAGTTCTCTCAAGAAGTCGCTCCAGATGCTCGGTTCGATCGCGGCCGTCAGCGGCATGGTCGCCGCAACGGCGGCACCGGCCCGGGCCCAGGCTGCCAATCCCTGCGCGGCCAAGACTGGAAGGAATCCCTGCGCGGCCAAGGCAGCCAATCCGTGCGCTGCGAAGGCCGCCAATCCTTGCGCCGCCAAGGGTAGCAATCCTTGCGCGGCCAAGGCGGCGAATACCGGCGGAATGAAGAAATAACTTTCGACCGCAGCACGCACCGCTGATTCCGAACCGCGCCGGCGGACGACAAGCCCGCCGGCCTGACACCGAGTACGTGGAAAAGCCGATGGACAATGCACCGGGCCGGGCGGAAGTGATATCCGCCGCACAACTGCGGCTAATGACCGAGGCCGCTGTCAAGGCTGCCGACTGCATCCGCGTGCTTTCCAAGAGCGGGCAGAACCTGGTCGGCGAGGTGTTGCGCTGCGACGAATTCACCGAGTGGGAGCACTATCCGCCCGATGACGTACATGACTCGGAGACACACGCGCATTATTATTTTCACGCGCACGCACCGGATGAGACGCGGGACGGCGACTTCGGACATTTCCATACGTTCCTGATGCAGGATGGATTCCCCGACCATCTGCGCCCGGCCGTGCATTCTGATAGCGCGTCGCCCGCCGGCGTATCCTGTCATCTCATCGCGATTTCGATGACGCCGCAAGGACTGCCGGAACGGCTCTTCACCACCAACCGCTGGGTGACCGGCGAAACTTGGTACGCTGCGCGCGACGTGATCGCGATGCTGGATCGCTTTGACATAGACCTCGCCTCGCCGTCCTGGCCGCTCAATCAGTGGCTGTCGGCGATGCTGGTGCTGTTTCGTCCGCAAATCGAACAACTCATCCTGCAGCGCGATCAGGCCATTGAATGCTGGCGCGCCCGACATCCGGAGCGCGACGTGTTCGAGGATCGCGAGCTCGAAGTCACGTCGTCAATGGCCATATCTCTTGTCGGTCAGATCGAATGGCTGGACAGCCTGGGCAGTCCCGATCCATAGGCGATCCCAATCCCGCGCCAGATCTGCCGCTCCGAATTCCTGGCGCGGATCGATCCATCGTGGTGAGCAGCGTGCTCGCTATTGTCCGGGACCCAGCGGGTACAGTTGTGCGGCAGCATCCGTGAAGCGAATGCCTCACCGGCCAAGCTGGAATTTTTCAAATCGCGCGAGCTCTTCCTCGATGCGGCGCTTCCATTGCTTACGCGGCGACTTGTTCGCGCCGTCGCCGACCCAGCTCCATTTCTGCATCAGCAGTTTCCCTGCCTCGCGGTCGGTCTTCAGATCGAGCGCGGCGACGATCGCGCCATGGACCAGCACCGGCAATGCGAAGTAACCGAGCTGGCGTTTCTCCTTCGGCACATAGGCTTCGAAGCGGTGGTCGTAGCCGAAGAACAGGTTGGTGCGCTTGCGCTGGATGATCAGCGGATCGAACGGCGACAGAATGTGTACCAGCTTGCTGTCGCCTTCGCTTGAATCCTCGATCGCCGCGGGCGCGGCCCAGTGCTCCTGCTTGCCGGCCCCGTCGAGCGCCACCGGCACAAGCTCGCCGCGCCGTATCCGCGCCTCGATCAGCTTTCGCACGGCGGCTTTGGACGGCGCATCGAGATGGCAAATCGAATCCAGGCTGACGATGCCCTGCGAACGCAGTGCTCGGTCGAGCAAATAGGCGATCTTCTCCGGCGCGCTGGCCGCCTTTGGCAGCTTGTCCCAGCCGAAATGACGGAGTGTGAGATCATAGGTCTTCAGCATGCCGGTACGCTCGGAGATCGTCAGCACGCCTTCGTAGAACGCCAGCTGCAGCGCCCGCTTCGACGGCTTGCGGCTGGCCCATTGATGGTCCTTGTCGCGCAGCACGTCGTCATCGATGTCGCGGATCGACAGCGGCCCGGCCCTCGCCAGCCGCAGCACTTTTCGCATGTCGGCCGGCGTCACCGTCGCAAAGAACGAATGCCCGTTGCGACGGTAGTACGTCATGTCCGGCACGAAGTAGCGCAGGTCCGCCGTCGGCACGTAAGACAGAGCGTGGGTCCAGTATTCGAACACGCTCTTGTCGTGCGTCTGCGCCTGCTTGAGATATTCGCGCCGGTAACCGGGCATCCGCGAAAACAGGATATGGTGATGGCTGCGCTCGATGACGTGGATGGTATCGATCTGCACATAGCCGAGATGCGCCACGGCCTCCGCGACGGCCTGCGCGCCGTCGCCAAACGGCGCGCGCACATCGAGCCGCTGTGCGCGCAACCAGATGGCGCGGGCGGTGGTGGGTTCGATGGGGATCGGGCTGGCAGGCTTGCGGAGCATGGCCGCAACTTTAGCAGAATTCGCAGCTGTGCTCACACCGGCCTATCCCCGTCATTGCGAGGAGCCCTTGCGATGAAGCAATCCAGTATTGCCGAGTTTGTGGCTTTCTGAATTTCCTCTTCGCTTCGCTCCTCGCAATGACGGCTGAGAGGTTCGTGCTAACTCAGCGCCACTCGCGAATATCCACAAAGTGTCCGGCAATCGCCGCCGCTGCCGCCATCGCGGGCGACACCAGATGGGTGCGGCCCTTGTGGCCCTGGCGGCCCTCGAAATTGCGGTTCGAGGTGGCGGCGCAGCGCTCCTCCGGCAGCAGCTTGTCGGGATTCATCGCCAGGCACATCGAGCAGCCGGGCTCGCGCCATTC
This sequence comes from Tardiphaga sp. vice304, assembly GCF_007018905.1. Taxonomy (NCBI): domain Bacteria; kingdom Pseudomonadati; phylum Pseudomonadota; class Alphaproteobacteria; order Hyphomicrobiales; family Nitrobacteraceae; genus Tardiphaga; species Tardiphaga sp. vice304. The sequence continues at coordinate 545,590 of NZ_CP041402.1, read as the reverse complement.
GAAGCCGGCTTTCAGGAAGATCTTGTCCAGCCCCTCGGCTTCGGCCTGCGCCTTCACCAGGCCGGAGCCCGGCACGATCATCGCGCTCAGATTACCGTTGACGGTGTGGCCCTCGACGACCTTCGCAGCAGCCCTAAGATCCTCGATACGGCCATTGGTGCAGGAGCCGATGAAGATGCGGTCGAGCTTGATGTCGGTGATCTTCGTACCCGCCTTCAGGCCCATGTAATCCAGCGCGCGATGCTTGGAGATCCGCTTGGCCTCGTCAGCGATCCGGTCGGGGTCCGGCACCACGCCGGAGATCGAGACGACGTCTTCCGGCGAGGTGCCCCAGGTGACGATCGGCGGCAGTTTGGCCGCGTCCAGCCGCAATTCATGGTCGAAGAAGGCGCCCTCGTCAGAGCGCAGAGTCTCCCAATAACGCATCGCCTCGTCCCACATCGCGCCCTTCGGCGACATCGGCCGGCCCTTCAGGAATTCATAGGCCTTCTCGTCGGGCGCGATCAGGCCGGCGCGGGCGCCGCCTTCGATCGACATGTTGCAGACCGTCATGCGGCCTTCCATCGACAGTGCGCGGATCGCCTCGCCGGCATACTCCATCACATAGCCGGTGCCACCGGCGGTGCCGATATCGCCGATGATCGCCAGGATGATGTCCTTGCCGGTGACGCCGTCGGGCAGAACGCCATCGACGGTGATGCGCATGTTCTTGGCTTTCTTCTGGATCAGCGTCTGCGTCGCCAGGACGTGCTCCACTTCGGAGGTGCCGATGCCATGCGCCAGCGCGCCGAACGCGCCATGCGTCGAGGTGTGGCTGTCGCCGCAGACGATCGTGGTGCCGGGCAGCGTAAAACCCTGCTCCGGGCCGATGACGTGGACGATGCCCTGACGAATATCGAACTCGTTGTAGTACTCGATGCCGAACTCGCGGACGTTCTCGGCCAGCACGGCAATCTGCTCGGCACTTTCCGGATCGGGATTGGGCTTGGAGCGATCGGTGGTCGGCACGTTGTGATCGACGACGGCCAGCGTCTTCGACGGCGCATGCACGTTGCGGCCCGCGGCGCGCAAGCCTTCGAACGCCTGCGGCGAGGTGACTTCATGTACCAGATGGCGATCGACATAGAGCAGGCAGGTGCCGTCATCGGCCTCGTGCACCAGATGGTCGTTCCAGATCTTGTCGTACAGGGTGGTCGGCTGGGAGGCGTCGGTCATGGGATCATGCCTTGAGGAATGTGAACCGGAAATGCTGCGCGGGGTGTCGGAATGCGGCGGGCAGCCAAAGCGAACGATCGGACGGCGTCAGAGCTATCAAAGCTCAGCCGCAACCCCCGTCGTGAAGCGACCGAAGAATCGTCCGGGCAGCCGGCTGTGATCGTCGATCACGATGCGGGCCATCAGTTGGTACAGATCTGGAAACATTCCAGCCATATAGCACCGGCGCAGGCTTTCGCCAATGCGCGGCACAACGCAAAAAAGCGCGGCTTGCGCCGCGCTTTGATTGCAATTCCGTAACGCGAAGTTTACTTCGCGGCAGCCACGGCGGCGCCCTTGACGGGACGCTCGGTCTTCTTCTCGACGATGCGGGCCGACTTGCCGCGCAGGTTGCGCAGGTAATACAGCTTGGCGCGACGCACCTTGCCGCGACGGACCACCTTGATCGAGTCGATCATCGGGGACAGGGTCGGGAACACGCGCTCGACGCCTTCGCCGTAGGAGATCTTGCGAACCGTGAAGCTCTCGTTGATGCCGCCGCCGGAACGGCCGATGCAGACGCCTTCATAGGCCTGCACGCGGGAACGCTCGCCTTCGACAACCTTCACGTTGACGATGACGGTGTCGCCGGGGCCGAATTCCGGGATCACCTTGGTGGCCGAAAGGCGGTCGAACTGCTCTTTTTCGAGCGTCTGGATCAGGTTCATCGAAATCTCCATCGGCGGCGCGCCCAGACGACGGCGCGGGCTGCGCACGAAACTTATACCCTGCCATTGCACGGATTTGGCGCTGCTATACGGGAAAGCGAAGCCCTTGTCACCCATCCGTCGCGATTTTTGGCGGTTTTCGTTTTTTGCCCGATTCGGGCGGCTTTGGACGGGCTGCCCAGAGATCCGGTCGACGGCTTTGGGTCAGCGCTTCGGCCTCGGCCAGCCGCCAGCTGGCGACTTTCGCATGGTCGCCGGACAGCAGGATGTCTGGGATCTGGCGGTCTTCGAAGAGTTGCGGGCGGGTGTATTGCGGGTATTCCAGGAGGCCGTCGGAAAAACTCTCGTCGGTACCGGAGGACAGCTTGCCCATGACGCCCGGCAGCAGCCGCACGCAGGCGTCGATCAGGGTCATCGCGGCGATCTCGCCGCCTGACAGCACATAGTCGCCGATCGAGACTTCCTCGAGGGCGCGGGCGTCGATGACGCGCTGGTCGATGCCCTCGAAGCGGCCGCAGACAATCAGCGCGCCCGGCCCTGCCGCAAGTTCCGCAACCCGCGCCTGGGTCAAGGGACGGCCGCGCGGGCTCATGACGAGTTTCGGTCGGTCCTGCGCGTCGGCGGCGTCTATCGCCGCGGCCAGCACGTCAGCGCGCAGCACCATGCCGGGGCCGCCGCCGGCCGGGGTGTCATCGACGCTGCGGTGGCGGTCGGTGGCAGAAGCACGGATGTCACGGGCCTCCAGCGCCCAGACGCCCGACGCCAGCGCTCGGCCCGCCAGGCTGATGCCGAGCGGCCCGGGAAACATCTCGGGAAACAGGGTGAGCACGGTGGCACGCCAGGTTTTAGAAGTATCTGAGGTCATACGCTGCGGCCTCTGCTCCCCTCCCCCTTGCGGGGAGGGGTTGGGGGTGGGGGTGCCGCAAACGCCGGAGCCCGTGGCACCCCCACCCCGGCCTCCACTTCGCCAATGCTGCGCATCGGCTCGTTCGGCCGACCCTACCCGCCTAGCGAAGCTTCGCTTCGCGCGGGGGGAGGGAGACCATGAACGACGCAGGTATCCTTACTATTCTTCCGCGGTCTTGGGGTCTTCGCCGTCGATCTCTGCAGGCATCTCGATCACCACGTGACCGGCCTTGAGGTCCACGGTCGGCACCACGGCGTCGGTGAATGGCAGCAGCAGCGTGTTGCCTTCGACCGGCGCGATTTCGATGATGTCGCCGGCGCCGAAATTATGGATCGCCAGCACCTTGCCGATCGCGGCACCCGCGGCGTCGATCGCGGCAAGCCCGATCAGGTCGGCATGGTAATATTCGCCGTCCTCGGTATCGGGCAGCCGATCGCGTGGGATGTAGAGTTCGATGCCGTTGAGGCGCTCGGCGTCTTCGCGGCTGGCGACGCCCTTGAAGGTCGCGACCAGATGGCCATTGGCCTCACGCACGGTGTCGACTTCCAGCGTGCGACCGCCGTCCTTGGTCTTCAGCGGGCCGTAGTCGGTCACCGCCAGCGGATCTTCCGTGAAGGTCCATAATTTCACGGCGCCGCGTATGCCATGCGGCGCGCCAATCCGCGCGACGCATATTTTTGCGGTGGTCATGACGCCACCTCACGCCGGACTGCACGGCACAGGCCGCAAACTACCAGGCATGAGGTGTCGTGCATCAATGCTTACTTCGCTGCTGCGGCGGCTTTGGCGGCGGCGGCGGCGGCCGACTTGGCGGCAGCAACTTCAGCGGCCTTGGCTTCCGCAATCACCTTGCGCTCCTTGCGCGGGATCGCCTTCTCAGGATTGCTGCGGGTCTCGCGCTTGGCAACGCCGGCGGCATCGAGGAAGCGCGACACGCGGTCGGACGGCTGCGCGCCCTTGGCGAGCCAGACCTTGACCTTCTCCATGTCGAGCTTCAGGCGAAGCTCGTTGTCCTTGGCGAGCAGCGGGTTGAAGTAGCCGAGACGCTCGATGAAGCGGCCATCGCGGGGGAAGCGCGAGTCGGCGACGACGACGTGATAGACGGGACGCTTCTTGGTGCCGGCGCGGGCGAGACGGATGACGACGGACATGGGATTCTCCTAAAGTGTTCGTTGAATGCGAGTGAATGAGCGGGTGTTATTTCTTCTTCCCGAAGCCGGGAAAACCACCGAGACCCGGTAGCGTCGGTTTGCCTGGTCCCGTGAGACCCGGAAATTCTTTCGGCAGCGACGGCATGCCCTGCGGCATTCCGCCCGGCATCTTTTCAGCCATGGCCTTCATCTGCTCTTGCGACGGCATGCCGCCACCGCCAAAGCCCATCGCTTGCGCAATGCCGGCCATCGGGCCGCGCTTGCCCTGCCCCATGGCCTTCATCATGTCGGCCATGTTGCGATGCATCTTCAGCACCTTGTTGACTTCCTCGACCTTGAGGCCGGCGCCTGCAGCGATGCGCTTCTTGCGGCTGGCTTTCAGAATATCGGGGTTCTTGCGCTCAGCCCTCGTCATCGAATCGATGACCGCAATCTGGCGCTTGACGACACGGTCGTCGAGATTGGCGGAAGCGAGCTGGTTCTTCAGCTTGGCGATGCCGGGCATCATGCCCATCAAACCGCTGAGACCGCCCATGTTGGTCATCTGGATCAGCTGTTCGCGCATGTCCGCGAGGTCGAACTGACCCTTGCGCATCTTCTCGGCGGTGCGCGCGGCCTTCTCGGCGTCGATATGGGCTGCGGCCTTCTCGACCAGCGAGACGACGTCGCCCATGCCGAGGATGCGGCCGGCGATCCGGCTGGGGTGGAAGTCTTCCAGCGCGTCGGTCTTTTCGCCGGTGCCGATCAGCTTGATCGGCTTGCCGGTAACGGCGCGCATCGAGAGTGCCGCGCCGCCGCGGCCGTCGCCGTCGACGCGCGTCAGCACGATGCCGGTGAGGCCGACGCGCTGGTCGAAGGAGCGCGCGAGGTTGACGGCGTCCTGGCCGGTCAGCGAATCCGCGACCAGCAGAACTTCATGCGGGTTGGCGGCGGCTTTGATTTCCGCTGCTTCCGACATCATGTCTTCGTCGAGCGTGGTGCGGCCGGCGGTATCGAGCAGCACGACGTCGTAGCCGCCGAGCTTGGCGGCGGCGAGCGCGCGCTTGGCGATCTCGGCGGGCTTTTGCCCCGCGACGATCGGCAGCGTCTGAATGTCGAGGTCGCGGCCGAGCACCGCGAGCTGCTCCATCGCCGCCGGGCGATAGATGTCGAGCGAGGCCATCAGCACCTTGCGCTTGTCGCGCTGGGTGAGGCGGCGGGCGAGTTTCGCGGTGGTGGTGGTTTTGCCGGAGCCCTGCAGGCCGACCATCATGATGGCCACGGGGGGCACGGCGACAAGGTCGATGCCGCCTTCGCCATCGGCGCCGAGCGTCCGGACCAGCTCGTCATGAACGATCTTGACGACCATCTGGCCGGGGGTGACCGACTTGACGACGGTAGCGCCGATCGCCTGTTCGCGCACGCGCTCGACGAAATCGCGCACCACGTCGAGCGAGACGTCGGCCTCGAGCAACGCGCGGCGCACTTCGCGCATCGCGGCATCGACGTCAGCTTCCGACAGCGAACCGCGACCGGTCAACCGGTCGAGAATTCCGCCAAGCTTTTCCGACAGATTGTCGAACATCAGATCATCGTTTCCAGCGTCGCCATCCGGATGATGGACGAGTAATCAACAGCCTCGTAACCAACCACTTTTGCGCCCGAGGGCGCATCGCGCTGTCGGGCGTTGACCTCCGGTCTCAAGGGCCGGTCGGCGGGTCGAAAAGAGAACTTTCCGAGATTTGCCGGGTGTTTACAGTCGTTCGACGCTGCAAGTCAATAAAACAAAGTGCGCTGGTAGCTGCTTCGCTACGCGCCGACAGATCCATGCGGCGGCGTCGCTAAGGTCAATTTCCCGTTTTGTCCTACCCGCTGGCGCTTTGCCGCTTGCGTTTAAGGCCGAGTTCCATGCAAATACAGGCGCCACTTTAGATAGTATATTACATCCCAGCAATCTTAGATAAACGGATGGGGATAACGCCATGGGAATTGAAATTCACGTCATCACCGGACTGGACGGGCAAAGTGCCTCGGTTAGGGCCTCCGGCAGCGTTCAGCACATCATCACCGATGCCGAACGCAACACCTTCGGGATCAACGACGCCGCGCTGAAAAATGCCGTCGCCCGGTATTTCGGGCAAGCGCCCGATGACGCCTTCCTGCACAGCGACACTCCGTGGGGCGATCTGTACCGCACCTATGGTTGGTCACAAGTCCAGACGGTTTTGACCGTCGCGAGCGCGACCGTCACCGGCATTACGTCGGATCCGGTGATTGTGGCCCAGAATGTTCTGCGCAATGACAGCAAGGTGCCGGGCACGTTCAGCGCCAGCGCGTCGGAATCCGTCAGCGACACGACGTCGAACACCTGGTCGTCGAGCGATTCCATCCAGGTGTCAGAAAAATTCAGCTACGAGGTGTCGTTTCTCGGTACCGGCGGCAAAGGCGAGACTTCACTCGCCTACACGCACAGCTGGGGAGAGAGCAAAACCGAGAGCAAACAGGTCACCGTCGGATCCACCCAAGGCGTCACGGTGACGTTGGCGCCGGGCCAAGCGGTGAATGCCCAGATCACGGCGTCGCGCGGCGTCATGAAGGTCCGGATTGTCTACAACGCGACGCTGACCGGCTTGGTGGCGATAAACTACGGCAACCGATACAAAGGTCACCACTTCTGGGGGCTTCCACTCTCCGGCGCGATGGCAGCGGCAGGATTGTCGATCAACAAGACCTTCACCGAAGACATCGAGATCGGCTTCTATGCCAATGACCAGGTCATTCTGACCGATCCGGTTTCCCAGCAGGTGATGAGCCTGCATCACGGTGCGGCCATGCCCGGCATCGGCGGGGTGCCCACTGAAAGGAAGGCGCTCACTTTTGAGCGCATCGGAGACTGAGCGGAAGGAACCGGGGGGCTGGCGCATCGCGCCCATTGCCGATCGCTGAACGCTGTGGCTTGGAACGCTGTGGCTTGGAACGCTGTGGCTTGGAACGCTGTGGCTTGCGGAACCCGCCGGCGCAATCCATTTGAGAGAAACCGTGCCCGACCGGGCGCGGCTGGTTTTCGTTCAGGCTTGCCCCGCTGCAATTATGATTTCCCGCCGCCACCTTCTGAGCTCGCTAGGCGGTCTCGCCGCCACGGCCGGGCTATCGGCCTTCTGGGCTTCCCGCATGACCTCCTATGACGGCCCCGTCTCCGACCATTTCGACGGCCGGACCTTCTTCGATCCCGACGGCGTGCCGCCGAAGTCGCTCGGCGAGGTGCTGCGCTGGCAGTTCGGCGGCGACCGCCAGCGGCAGGCCTGGCCGGACTGGGTCGAGAACGAACACGCTGACATCCCGCCGCCGCGGGTCACGGCCGGGGTGCGGCTGAGCTTCGTCGGCCATGCCAGCTGGCTGATCCAGACCGCGGGCCAGAACATCCTGATCGATCCGGTATGGTCGGACCGGGTTTCGCCGGTCTCTTTCGTCGGGCCGAAGCGGCACAATGCGCCGGGCATCGCCTTCGACCGGCTGCCTGCCATCGACACCGTGCTGGTGTCGCACGGCCATTACGATCATCTCGACCTCGCCACGCTGTCGCGGCTGGCGGCAACATTCAACCCGCGCGTGGTGACGCCGCTCGGCAATGACAGCACCATGCGATCGGCCGACCGCGCGATCCGGGTCGAGGCCTTCGACTGGAAGGATCGCGTCGACCTCGGCGGCGGGCTGGCGGTGACTTTGGTGCCGACCCGGCACTGGACCTCGCGCGGCCTGTTCGACCGCAACAAGGCGCTGTGGGCGAGCTTCGTGCTGGAGACGCCGGCGGGCAAGATCTACATCGTCTGCGATTCCGGCTACGGCGACGGCATCCACTTCCGCCGGGTGCGCGACGCGCATGGGCCGCTGCGGCTCGCGATCCTGCCGATCGGCGCCTATGAGCCGCGCGGGTTCATGAAGGACCAGCACATGAATCCGGCGGACGCCATGAAGGCATTGGCCGATTGCGGCGCCGGGCAGGCGCTGGCGCATCACCACGCCACGTTCCAGCTCACCGACGAAGCGATGGACGCGCCGGCGAAAGAACTGGCGGTCGCACTGGGCGCGGCAGAAATTCCACGAGAGCGGTTCGTCGCGCTAAGACCGGGACAGATTTTTGAGATTTAGCTCCGTCATTGCGAGGAGCGAAGCGACGCGGCAATCCAGAAGGCCACAAGGAAGAGCTGGATTGCTTCGTCGCAAAGGCTCCTCGCAATGACAGCAACAGCTACTGCGCCGGCTTGATTTCCCAGGCCACGCTGACCGTGACCCGCAGCGTCTCCTCGCCCTGTGCGACGGGCGCGGAGGCGGCAACGCCGGCCATCTTGCGAAATGTCATCGGCGCCGGCGCGCCGCCGCCGTCTTCAGAAATGCTGACGGGCATCCCCAGCGAGACGCCTGCGGCTTTGGCATAGATCTCGGCCTTGCGCCGCGCATCGGCCACGGCTTCGAGGCGGGCCTCGTCGAGCAGCTTCGACGCCTTCTCGACCATGAAATTGATGCCGCCGATCTCGTTGGCGCCGGACGACACCAGCGTGTCGATGGTGGCCGCGACCTTGGTGACGTCGCGCAGCCGGATGGTGACGCGGTTGCTGGCGCGATAGCCGGAGATCACGTTCGGCCCGGGCCTGGTCTGCTGCGCATATTGCGGCTGCAGCGAAAGCCGCGCGGTCTGCACGTCCTTCTCGTCGAGCCCACCGGCCTTCAGCGCCAGCAGCACCTTGCCCATCGCGGCATTATTGGCCTCGGAGGCCTCGCGCGCGGTCTTTGCCTCGCTGCTGACGCCACCGTCGATCAGCGCCATATCCGGCGGCACCGACACGGTGCCCTCGCCGGAGACCGAGATCGTCGGTGGCGGCACGACCTGCGCCAGAGCCGGTGAACCGATGAGTGTGCCGGCGAGTGCGAAGAGAATGACAGGATGTTTCATTCCCGAACCCTCTGAACTGTCCAAGGCTTCTTTATGTCCGACGCAGCCGCGCCGTTACTTCAGCGGGACGTAGACATTGATGACCAGCCGGTCTTCGGCCGTCTTCAACGGATCGGTCATGTACTCCTCGATGAACGTGTCCTTGGCTTCCAGCTTCTTGTCGTCGAGGTGATTGGTGATCGCCTCGTAGGTGTTGTCCATGTTGTCGTAGGAGCCGCGGTGCACAAATTTCAACGCGCGGCCTTCCGGTGACTTGCTGACGCTCATCGCCTTCGGCAGGCCCTTGGGCTCCTGATCGACCGGGATCTCGGCGAGGAACGTGAAGCCGGTATCGTCGGTCGAGGTGTAGACGATCATCGGATTGCCGGAGGGTTTGATGCTTTGCTTGTCGAGCAGCGCCGTCATTTGCTTGAAGGCATCCATCAGGGTCTCGAACGCCGAATCCCAATTGGCCTTGCCGCTGAAGGCCAGCACCTGCTTCGGGGCCAGCGTGATTTCCTCGCCGAACGGATCGGCGGCCTGCACCGCCGGCGGCGGCGTGACAGGTGCCGGAGCGACCGGCGCCGGCGTTTCGACGACGACCGGCGGAGTGACCGGTGCGGCCGGCGTGGCGGCGGAAGGCGCCGGCGCGGCAGGGGGTGCCGGCGTGGCAGGGCTCGGCGTAGCCGGGGCGACGGGCGCCTGGGCCGGCGTCTGGGTGCTGGGAGTGGTCGCCGCCGGCGGGGTGGCGGGTGGCGCCTGGGCGACGGCTGCAAAGTTCAGCGACAGCGCGGCGGCCGGGATCAGCGCCACGGTGGCGAAGCGGAGCAGGGAACGGTTCATCGAAAACTCTCCATCGGCAACGGCACACACTTAAGTGGCACCGTGACATGCGCAATCGGCCATCATGGTAACACGCTGCCGCGCAATTCGTCCCCGCGCAAACCGCCGGCGCCGCACGAAAGTCGCACATGGAACGGCTGCACTGGCCAACGTCCGCCGACTTCGCCATATAGGCAAGGTAATATCGGGACCTGACATGAGCGCGCTGGCTAACCACAGCTTTGCCAAGATGAACGGTATCGGCAACGAGATCGTCGTCATCGACCTGCGCGACGGCGCCGCCGGCATCGCGCCGGACGACGCCCGCACGGTCGCAGCCATCGTGCCCTATGACCAGTTGATGGTGCTGCAGAGACCGGGCCTGGCCGGCACCGAGGCCTTCGTCCGGATCTACAACAATGACGGCTCGGAAGCGGGCGCCTGCGGCAATGGCATGCGCTGCGTGGCGCAGCGGGTGTTTGCCGGCAGCGGCAAGGATGCGCTGACCTTCGAGACCCGCGCCGGGCTGATCAATTGCTGGCCCGGCCCGTCGCCGGACACCTTCACCGTGGACATGGGCGCGCCGAAATTCGGCTGGCAGGATATCCCGCTGGCGGAGGAGTTTCGCGACACCCGCGGCATCGAGCTGCAGATCGGCCCGATCGACGCGCCGGTCTTGCACACGCCCTCGGTGGTCTCGATGGGCAATCCGCATGCAATCTTCTGGGTCGACGACATCGAGGCCTATGATCTCAGCCGCTTCGGGCCGCTGCTGGAGAACCACCCGATCTTCCCGGAGCGCGCCAACATCACGCTGGCCCATGTCGTGGACCGCGATCATATCGTTATGCGAACCTGGGAACGCGGCGTCGGCCTGACCCGCGCCTGCGGCTCCGCCGCCTGCGCCACCGCGGTCGCCGCCGCCCGCCTGCGCCGCACGGGCCGCCTCGTCCACATGACGCTGCCCGGCGGAAAGCTCACCATCGACTGGCGCGAACGCGACGACCATGTGCTGATGACCGGGCCTGCCGAGCTGGAATATGAGGGCCGGCTCGATCCGAAGCTGTTCGGAGCGGCGGTTTAAGCGCGCGAAAGGCCCTACCCGTTTGTGGCACGCTGCGGCTACCTCTCGCCCTTGTCGCAACTAAAGATAGTGATACCTTTCCCCCGGCTGCAGCCGCCATTGGGCCAGCGCAACGGGAGGACGAAGATGCCGCCGGAAATTACGGTCGATTTCATCAACCGAAGCACCGACACCGGAAATAGCCAGGTCGTGCTTTTTGAAACGGCGGAGGGGCCACCGCGGCACACGCTGCGTTTCCATAACCGGAGCGGCAGGACCCAGACCTTCGTATGTTTCCAGCCCACGGAGCACAATTCCGCGAACGGCTATCCCATCGCATGGTTCGCCATGCCCGTGGCCAGCGGCGTCCAGGTCAATTTCAGATGGCAGCCGACCTTCGACCTGGTCTGGATGGAGACTGGCAAACTTGCGCCGGGCATTCAGGCGATGGCGTCCCAGGTCATCCCGGCATCGCTCGGCAGCAGCAACATGGCCTATCTCAGCTATATCGACGAAGCCTTTGCCTTCCATAATCAGGGGCCGGGCGATCCGCCGGCCGACCTGATCATCCGCACCGACACCACCATCCCGCAAAACACCGTCAGCGTCGGGATCGGAATGGCGGGAGCACCGACCCAGGTTCTTCAGACGCAGGCCAATCTGAACACTGTCTTCACCGCCGTTCCGAACTACTGGGTGGCGATTGCAGATGTGGTGCAAGGCGAGGTGCTGGACGAATCGGAATTGGCCGCCAAGGCGCCGGTAGTGTTTCCGCCCAACGTCACGGCGATGACCGCGACCCTCGATGCGGATCAGAAGTTTGTCGTGCAGCAGGGACTTGTGGTCTGAACCTCCGGTCGCCGCGCCCGGGTCGCTTACTCCCCGTTCCAGCCACAGATCCGCAGCCGCGCGTGCAGATGCGGCGGCGCCGGGGCCACAACCCGGATCGGATCCTTGTTGCGCGAGATCGGGATCACGATCTCCCGGGCGTGCAGATGTAGCGTCGGCTCGCCGAAGCGCGGGCCGGAACCGTAGATATTGTCGCCGACGATCGGCCAGCCCGACGCCGAACTGTGCACCCGCAACTGGTGGGTCCGGCCGGTCACCGGTTCCAGCGCCATCCAGACCAGGCCCTCGCCCCGCCCCAACACCCGGAAATTGGTCACCGCCTTCAACCCCTCGGCGTCCGGCTTCATCCACCAGCCCCGCTCGGCATTCAGCCGGCCGAGCGGCATGTCGATGGTGCCCTCGTCCTCGGCCGGACCGCCCTCGACCACCGCCCAATAGGTCTTGGAAATCCGGCTGTGCTTGAACAAAAGGCCAAGCGAGGCCGTGGCCTTGCGATGGCGGCCCAGCACCAGGCAGCCGGACGTGTCGCGGTCGAGCCTGTGCGCCAGCACCGGGGCGCGCGGCAGGCCGTAGCGCAGGAATTCGAACGCGGTTTCCAGATTGGCGCCGCCCTTGGGGCCGCGGTGCACCGGCAGACCGGCCGGCTTGTCGATCACCAGCATCAAGCCGTCACGGTGCAGCACCCGGGACAGGATCTCGGCCTCGGTCAGTTCGACCGCATCGGTGCGCGGCAGCCGGGCTTCGGGCTCGATGTCGTCGTTGATATCGTCGTGGCTTTCGTTCATGGCGCGAAACGGCTAACACAGCCCCGACATGAACGACACTCCCGAAACGCCGAAACTGAGCTGGTGGCGGCGGCTCTCCAGCGGATTGAAACGTACCTCGAGCTCGCTGGGGACCGCGGTCGCCGACCTCGTCACCAAGCGCAAGCTCGACCGCGCCATGCTCGAGGACATCGAGGATGTGCTGCTGCGCGCCGATCTGGGCACCGAGGTTGCGGCGCGGATCGCCGCCGCGGTCGGCCATGGCCGCTACGACAAGGCGATCTCCGCCGACGACGTGAAGGCCGTGGTGGCCAGCGAAGTCGAGAAGGTGCTGTCCGCCGTCGCCAGGCCGCTGGTCATCGACGCCGCGCAAAAGCCCTTCGTAATCCTGGTGGTCGGCGTCAACGGGTCCGGTAAGACGACCACGATCGGCAAACTCACGCAGAAATTCAAATCCGAGGGCCGTAGCGTGATGCTCGCCGCCGGCGACACGTTTCGCGCCGCGGCCATCGAGCAGCTCAAGGTCTGGGGCGAGCGCAACAAGGTGCCGGTGATCGCGGGCGCCCAGGGCTCGGATTCGGCGAGTCTCGCCTTCACCGCCGTCACCGAAGCGCGCGCTGCCAAGACCGACGTGCTGCTGATCGACACCGCCGGCCGCTTGCAGAACAAGTCCGAGCTGATGATCGAGCTGGAAAAGGTCGTGCGCGTCATCAAGAAGGTCGATACCTCCGCGCCGCATGCGGTGCTGCTGGTGCTGGACGCCACGGTGGGACAAAACGCGCTGTCGCAGGTCGAGGTGTTTCATCGTATGGCTGGCGTCACGGGCCTCGTGATGACGAAGCTCGACGGCACCGCGCGCGGCGGCATCCTGGTCGCGCTGGCGGAGAAGTTCAAACTGCCGGTGCATTTCATCGGCGTCGGCGAGGGGATCGACGATCTCGCGCCGTTCACCGCACGGGATTTCGCGCAGGCGATTGCGGGAATCGACAATTGAATCGAGAGCTGAGATGACCGAGATCCTCGACAGGAAACAGCCACACCCGCTGTTCAAGTTCGCCACCGAACTCGGGCCGCTGCTGGTCTTCTTCGTCGCCAACGCCAAGGCCAATCTGTTCGTCGCCACCGGCGCCTTCATGGTGGCGGTGATCATCGCGATGGTGGCATCCTATGTGGTGACGAAGCACGTACCGATGATGGCGATCGTCACGGCCGTCGTGGTCATCGTGTTCGGCTCGCTGACGCTGTTGCTGCACGACGAGACCTTCATCAAGATGAAGCCGACCATCGTCTATGCGCTGTTCGCCGCGACCCTTGGCGGCGGGCTTTTGTTCGGCCGCTCTTTCATCGCCATCATGTTCGACCAGGTATTCAATTTGACGCCGCAGGGCTGGCGCGTGCTGACGTTGCGCTGGGCGCTGTGGTTTGCCGCGATGGCTGTTCTCAACGAGCTGATCTGGCGCACCCAGACCACCGAGTTCTGGGTCGCCTTCAAGGTGTTCGGCATGGTGCCGCTGACCATGATCTTTGCGCTGACTCAGATGCCGCTGGTCAAGCGCCACGCGCTGGCACCGGTGTCGCTGGAAAAAAGCGCTGCCGACGAAGGCGAAGTGACGAAGTAAAAACGCACCGGCGCGACTGCGCCGATGCGTCTGTCTTCATGCGATCAAGGGGTCGCTCAGCTCTTCTGCTTGGCGATCACCTTGTCCTTGATGCCTTCATAGGTCTTTTCCGGCACGATCTTCTTCTGCACCAGCTCGTCCTTGCCCTTGTAGGGACGGCCCTTCACGATCGCCGCGGAATAGGCCTTGCCGATGCCCGGCAGCGTTTCCAGCGACTCGATGCTGGCGGAGTTGAGATCGAGCAGTTCGGCCTTCGGCGCCGGCGCCATCTTGGATTCGGTGGCAGGTGCCATCTTGCCAGGCGCGGCGGGGGCCATCTTGGTGGCAGGCGCCGCGGGCTGCGCGGTCTGAGCCATCGAGGGCGAGGCGGCGAGCAGGCCAAGGGTGAGTGCAGCGGCGGTGAGTGAAGCAATCGAGAAATGACGCATCGAAATGTCCCTCCAAGGACGGTTTAAGTAACGATGCAAGCTAGCTGTCGATTCATGGCGGACGCAAGGCGCGAAAATGAACGGCAGCTAAAGGCGGAAGTTTATTTAGCTGTCATTCCGGGGCGCGAGCGACGCCAGTTGCGAGCGAACCTCAGCTACTCCAGTAGGAGTGGCGGGAAATCTCGAAATGTCCAGCGCAAAACACTTCGGGATTCCGGGTCTGCATCAGCCGGCTACGCCGTCTGCTGCATCCCGGAATGACAGTGTTGGATCGCTCGCCCTCGCCGGGCCGGGACGACGCCGGGTTTAACTTCCCTTGTTCAGCGCCTTCTCGATCTCGACCTTCAGCACGCTGTCGAAATTCGCCGCCGTCACGCCGCCGACCAGTCTGTAGCTGATGCGGCCGTCGCGGCCGACGACGAAGGTCTCGGGCACGCCGTAGACGCCCCAGTCGATCGAGGCGCGGCCGTTGCCGTCGACGCCGACGATGCCGAACGGGTTACCGTAGCGGCCGAGGAAGCGGCGCGCATTGTCGGCGCCGTCCTTGTAGTTGATGCCGACGATCTGGAGGCGCTTGTCCTGCGCCAGCGTCATGAATAGCGGCGCCTCGTCGTGGCACGGCACGCACCACGACGCCCAGACGTTGACGACGCTGACGCGGCTCATGAACAGCGCGGGATCGAGCCCCGGCACCGGCGCGCCATTCGCCGTCAGGCCTTCGAGCGCCGGCAGCGCGGTGGCCGGCGCCGGGCGGCCGATCAGCGCGGAGGGCAGCCTGGCGGGATCGCCGGCGCCGAGCTTGAACCAGAACAGAGCGGCGACCACGGCAAAGCCGAGCAGCGGCAGCGCCATCAGCAGCGGGCGGCGTTTGGGGGCTGCGGTGTCGCTCATGATACGTCCGTGGCGCTGCGGCCGGAGCGGCGGCTGACGCCGGAGGCCTCGAGCTGATGCAGCCTGGCCTTGACGCGGCGATGGTCGATCGCGATCCAGACGATCAGGATCGCAATCACGGCCGCAACCAGCGCGTAGGACGTCACGATGAAGCTGGCATAGGGACCGAGGCTCATCATGGCAGCGCCGGTCGCTGGCTGGCCTGCAGCATCTGCAGCGAGCGCACGCGGCGGCGCAGGATCTCGTTACGCATCGCGGCCAGATGCAGCGTCAGGAACAGCAGCGAGAACGCCACCCCCATCACCAGCAGCGGATAGAGAAACGACTTGTCGAGCGACGAGCCCCCCATCTTCAGCACCGAGGCCGGCTGGTGCAGCGTATTCCACCAGTCGACCGAGAATTTGATGATCGGGATGTTGATGGCGCCGACCAGCGTCAGCACGGCTGCGGCGCGCGCCGCGCGCGACGGATCCTCTACCGCGCGCCACAGCGCGATCAGGCCGAGATACATCAGGAACAGGATCAGCATCGAGGTCAGCCGCGCGTCCCATTCCCAATAGGTGCCCCACATCGGCCGGCCCCATAGCGAGCCGGTAACCAAGGCCAGAAAGGTGAAGGCGGCGCCGATCGGGGCTGCGGCCTTGGCGGCGACGTCGGCCAGCGGATGCCGCCACACCAGCGTGCCCAGCGACGCCACGCTCATCGCGCCCCAGACGAACATCGCCAGCCAGGCGTTGGGGACGTGGACGAACATGATCTTGACGGTGGCGCCCTGCTGATAATCGTCCGGCACCATCGCCGACTGGTACAGGCCGATCGCCAGCAGCAGCGCGGTCAGTCCCGCCAGCCACGGCAGCACGCGCGTGGTCAGCGACAGGAACCGGGTAGGATTGGCGAGTTCACTTAAGCTCATGGCACTTCCAATAATCGCCGCGGCGGCTGCAGGCAATGCGACTGGCATAGCATCGTGCGGCCATGCGGAGAGTTGATCGGGCGCAACACCGGTCAATCCAGTCCGTGGCGCAGGCTGGCGGCGGCGGCGAACGGGCCGATCACCAGGCTCGCCAGCGACAGCGCGCACAGGATCGAGAACGGCGTGCCGAACGACAATTGTCCGGCGTCGATGGCGGCATTCGCCGCGGCGACGCCGAAAATCAGCACCGGGATCGACAGCGGCAGCACCAGAACGGCGAGCAGCAGTCCGCCGCGCTGCAGCGAAACCGCGAGTGCTGCGCCGATCATGCCGGTGAAGGTCAGCGCCGGGGTGCCGGCCAGCAGCGTCAACGCCACGGCCAGCGTGGCAGTGCCGTCGAGATTGAGCAGCAGGCCGAGCACCGGGGTGGCGACGATCAGCGGCAGGCCGGCGGCGATCCAGTGCGCGAAGGCCTTGGCGGCGCAGGTCAATTCCAGCGGCGTCCGGCTCATCAGGATGAGGTCGAGCGAGCCGTCGTCCTGGTCGGCCATGAACAGCCGGTCGAGCGTCAGGAGGCTGGCCAGCAGCGCGCCGATCCACAGGATCGCCGGCCCCAGCCGCGCCAGCAGCGCGAGATCCGGGCCGAGCGCGAACGGCATCAGCACGACCACGGTGAGGAAGAACAGCACCCCGATCAAAGCGCCCCCGCCGACCCGCATGGCAATGCGGATGTCGCGGCGAATCAGCGCGCCGAGGGCGGTCATGAGGGGCGCCCCCTTCTTCCTTCTCCCCTTGTGGGAGAAGGTGGCGCGGCCGCAGGCCGCGTCGGATGAGGGGTAGCTAGGCGACGTCGGTTGCGGCACCCCTCACCCGTCTCGAACATGCTCCGCATGTTCGATCCACCCTCTCCCACAAGGGGAGAGGGAAGGAAGAAGGCCGGTCGAGTTGCCAACATTCGCCCCCTCACGACGCTCCCCCGATGCGCAATTCCCGCGCGTCGATCCCGAGCGGCGCGTGGGTCGCAGCTATAATCATGCCGCCGCGGCCGAGATGCGCGGTCATCAGGCCGGCAAACACCCGCTGGCTGGCCAGGTCCAGCGCTGAGGTCGGCTCGTCGAGCAGCCAGATCGGGCGGTGCACGGCGAGAAGCCGCGCGATCGACAGCCGGCGGCGCTGGCCGGCGGAGAGAAAGCCTGCCGGCAGCGCGGCGGCGTGGCTCAACCCCACCGCGGCAATGGCTTCGGCGGGATCGCCCGGCGTACCACCAAAGAACTCCGCCCAGAAAATGAGATTTTCCGTCACCGTCAGCGCCGGCTTCATGGCGTCGCGGTGGCCGAGATAATGCGCCTGCTCGGGCAGGGTCAGCTCGGCATCGCCGCCGGTGAGCGCGACCGTACCGCCCTCCATCGCCAGGAGGCCGGCGATCAGCCGCAGCAGCGACGTTTTGCCCGCCCCGTTGGGGCCGACCACGGCCAGCGCCTCGCCGCCCTCGGCGTCGAAATCGAGCCCGGCGAACACCTCGCGGCCGCCCCGCACACATCGCAAACCGCGTCCCGAGAGCCGCATCCTTGTCCTTTCACGGCCCTCTGCTAGGTGAAGGGCGCGTTGCCACGTTGCCTGATACCGCATTGCTGCGAAACGATTGTCGGTGTGGCGGCGCCTCTAGAAAGATTCTATAAGCCGGAACTTGATGCAGCACACAATCGAGACCCGCAAGCCACTCAGGCTGCCCTGCTGCGGTGTATTGATACCTTTTACCGGGTATCCTGTAACGAAGAATTGGGACCGCTCCATATGACCTCGCTCGACAGCTTCAAATGCCAGACGACCCTCAAGGTCGGCGACAAGACCTATGTCTATTACAGCCTGCCTCTGGCCGAAAAGAACGGCCTGGCCGGCATTTCGAAGCTGCCCTATTCGATGAAGGTTCTGCTGGAGAACCTGCTGCGCTTCGAGGACAACCGCACCGTCAAGAAGGCCGACATCGAAGCCGTCGCGGAATGGCTGAAGACCCGCAAGCTCGAGCACGAGGTCTCGTTCCGCCCGGCACGCGTGCTGATGCAGGATTTCACGGGGGTCCCCGCCGTGGTCGATCTCGCCGCGATGCGCAACGCGATGCAGGCGCTCGGCGGCGACGCCGAGAAGATCAACCCGCTGGTCCCGGTAGATCTGGTCATCGACCACAGCGTGATCGTGAATTTCTTCGGCAACAACGAAGCCTTCGGCAAGAACGTCGCCGAGGAATACAAGCAGAACCAGGAGCGCTACGAGTTCCTGAAATGGGGCCAGAAGGCATTTTCGAACTTCTCGGTCGTCCCCCCCGGCACCGGCATCTGCCACCAGGTCAATCTCGAATACCTCGCCCAGACGGTCTGGACCCGCGTCCAGGAAATGACCGTCGACGGCAAGCCCGGCTCCTATGAAGTCGCCTACCCCGACACGCTGGTCGGCACCGATTCGCACACCACCATGGTCAACGGCCTCGCCGTGCTCGGCTGGGGCGTCGGCGGCATCGAGGCGGAAGCCGCGATGCTCGGCCAGCCGCAGTCGATGCTGCTGCCGGAAGTGATCGGCTTCAAGCTCGATGGCGCGCTGAACGAAGGCGTCACCGCCACCGACCTCGTGCTCACCGTCACCCAGATGCTGCGCAAGCAGGGCGTGGTCGGCAAGTTCGTCGAATTCTACGGCCCCGGCCTCGATGTCATGTCGGTCGCCGACAAGGCCACGATCGGCAACATGGCACCGGAATACGGCGCCACCTGCGGCTTCTTCCCGGTCGATGCCTCGACCCTGGAATACCTCACCACCTCCGGCCGCAAGCCCGAGCGCGTGGCCCTCGTCGAGGCCTATGCCAAGGCGCAGGGCCTGTACCGCACCGCCGGTTCGGAAGATCCGGTGTTCACCGCGACCCTGTCGCTCAACCTCGGCGACGTCGTCCCCTCGATGGCCGGCCCGAAGCGTCCCGAAGGCCGCGTCGCGCTGCCCGCCATTGCGGAGGGTTTTGAGGCCGCGATGACGGCCGAATACAAGAAGGCCACCGACCACGGTATGCGTTTCAAGGTCGACGGCCGCGATTTCGACCTCGGCCATGGCGACGTGGCGATCGCCGCGATCACCTCCTGCACGAACACCTCGAACCCCTCGGTGCTGATCGGCGCCGGCCTGCTGGCCCGCAACGCGGTCGCCAAGGGCCTGACCTCGAAGCCGTGGGTGAAGACCTCGCTGGCGCCGGGCTCTCAGGTCGTCGGCGAATATCTCGCCAATTCCGGCCTGCAGAAGGACCTCGACAAGATCGGCTTCAACCTGATCGGTTTCGGCTGCACCACCTGCATCGGCAATTCCGGCCCGCTGCCGGAGGAGATCTCGAAGTCGATCAACGACAACGGCATCATCGCCGCCGCCGTGCTGTCGGGTAACCGCAACTTCGAAGGCCGCGTCTCGCCGGACGTGCAGGCGAACTATCTGGCCTCGCCACCGCTGGTGGTCGCCTATGCGCTGGCCGGCTCCGTGACCAAGAACCTGGCAGTCGAGCCGATCGGCGAAGGCACCGACGGCCCGGTCTATCTCAAGGACATCTGGCCGACGACGCAGGAGATCAACTCCTACATGAAGGAATTCGTCACCGCGGAGATCTTCAAGAAGAAGTACGCCGACGTGTTCAAGGGCGACGTCAACTGGCAGGGCATCGAGACCGTCGAGAGCGAGACCTATGCCTGGAACATGGCATCGACCTACGTGCAGAACCCGCCCTACTTCGAAGGCATGAAGATCGAGCCGGAGCCGATCGTCGACGTCGTCGATGCACGGATCCTCGCGATGTTCGGCGACAAGATCACCACCGACCACATCTCGCCGGCCGGCGCGATCAAGCTGACCTCGCCCGCCGGCAAGTACCTGTCGGAGCATCAGGTGCGCCCGGCCGACTTCAACCAGTACGGCACGCGGCGCGGCAATCACCAGGTCATGATGCGCGGCACCTTCGCCAATATCCGCATCAAGAACTTCATGCTGCAGGGCGCTGACGGCAACGTGCCGGAAGGCGGCATGACCAAGCACTGGCCGGACGGCGAGCAGATGCCGATCTACGATGCCGCCATGAAGTATCAGGCCGAGAAGGTGCCATTGGTGGTGTTCGCCGGTGCCGAATACGGCAATGGCTCGTCGCGCGACTGGGCGGCCAAGGGCACCCGCCTGCTCGGCGTCCGCGCCGTGATCACCGAGAGCTTCGAGCGCATCCATCGTTCCAACCTCGTCGGCATGGGCATCCTGCCGCTGACCTTCGAGACCGGCACGACCTGGAAGTCGCTCGGCCTCAAGGGCGACGAGACGGTGTCGATCCGCGGGCTTCAGGGAGATTTGAAGCCGCGCCAGAAGCTGATCGCCGAAATCACGTCGGCGGACGGCACCAAGCGGGAAGTTTCGCTGCTGTGCCGCATCGATACGCTCGACGAGCTCGAATATTATCGCAATGGCGGCATCCTGCAGTACGTGCTGCGGCAGCTCGTCGCCTGAGGCGTTTGATCTGGATCATGCGACGTCGCGCCTCACTGCGAAGTGAGTGGTGAGTGAACGGAAGGCGGCCTATCACAAGGCCGCCTTCCGGCGTTTAGGGCATCTGTACAAGTGGCACTTCCGTATCGAGACACCGTCTGTTACGTGTCGCTATTAAAGCGTGGCAAACCAATGAAAACCTCTCATGGCATTACCCGATGGACGGGCGCAGCCAGCGTCTGCCTCGCTTTTGCTATGAGCGGTGTCGCACACAGCCAGCCCATTGCTGTCGTCGAACTGTTCACCTCGCAGGGCTGTTCGTCGTGCCCGCCAGCCGACAAGATCATCGGCGATCTCGCCCGCGATAGCCGCGTGATCGCGCTCAGCATGCCGATCGACTACTGGGACTATCTCGGCTGGAAGGACACGCTGGCAGATTCCCGCTTCAGCGCGCGGCAGAAATCCTACTCGAACATGCGCGGCGACCGCGACGTCTATACGCCGCAGGTCATCGTCAACGGCACACGGCAGGTGATCGGCAGCGACCGCGGCAAGATCGACATGGCCATCGACGAGACGCGCAAGGGCGCGGTGATGTCGGTGCCGGTGTCGCTGACGGTCTCGGGCAAGCAGGTGAACGTGGCCGTCTCCGCCTCCGAGAAGAGCCCTCACGCCGCGCGTGGCGAGGTCTGGATCTGTTCGGTATCGAAAGCGGTGCCGATCGCCATCGGCCGCGGCGAAAATCGCGGCCAGGCGCTGACCTACTACAATGTGGTGCGTAACTGGCTGAAGGTCGGTGACTGGACCGGAACGGCGGCGACCTGGACCGTGCCGCTGGAGAACATCAGCCGCGACGGCGTCGATGCCGCGGTGGTCTATCTCCAGGACGGCACGCGCGACCATCCCGGCGCCATGCTCGGGGCAACGATGACGTCGCTGCCGTAGCAGCTTGTCGTTCCGGGATGCGGCAGACGACCAAGCCGTCTGACGGAGACCTCAGCCTCTCCAATTGGAGTGGCGGGGAACCTCGATGCGTTCACCCACTTTCCGGGATCGAGCTGTCGATCGAAAACTCGGGGTTCCGGGTTCGCTCGCGCTGGCGCGCTCTCGCCCCGGAATGACAGACACTACTATCCCAAAAGAAAAGGGCCAACTTGCGTTGGCCCAGTGGGATAACCCTGCGCAGGCCCGATCCTTACAACCCCGGGGGGCTGGGGGCTGAGGAATCCAGGATCGAAAGAACCGGGCCCGACGCAGTATCTGTTTTTCGCAACCCGAAAAGGCTGCGGCTGGGCGGAAATCTGGCGGCAATAAGATTTGCCTAACGATCCCGTGACAGCAGGTTTCCACCGGTCAGTCATGCAACGCATCGCGCCCCTTGCAGCCTGCGCCCGACGGGGCGATCATGTGGAATATGTGACAGGAGGCGCTGCATGAGTTCGATCCCAGGGGATAGCGATCCCGGCGAGAACCGCGGGGCGGAGCGCAGTGCGACCGTCTCCGCCGTCACCTTCAACCGCATCGAACTGAACCGAATCCTGAATCTGTATGGCCGCATGGTCGCCAACGGCGAATGGCGCGACTATGCGATCGACTTCTTGAAGGACCGCGCGGTGTTCTCGGTATTCCGCCGCGCCTCCGAAGTGCCTATCTACCGGATCGAGAAAGACCCTCGGCTGGCGCGGAAGCAGGGCATCTACAGTGTGATCTCCGCCAGCGGCCAGATTTTGCGTCGCGGCCATGAGCTTGACCGCGTGCTGCTGGTGATCGACCGCAAGCTGGCGGTGGTCTAGCCGCCGGCAGCCGGATCGGCTGTCGGCAACGTTCGGCCGCCACCGCCGATCGCGCGCTGCATCATCACGACGTCGAGCCAACGACCGAATTTGTAACCGACATCGGGATGCAATCCGATCATCTGGAAACCGGTTTTGGTATGGACGCCGATCGAGCCCGCGTTCGCGGAATCGCCGATCACGGCGATGATCTGCCGGAAACCCAGTCTCTCGCAATCCTCGATAAGCCGCTGCAGCAGTTCCGTGCCGACGCCGCGGCGGTGACTGTCCGGCGCGAGATAAATCGCATTCTCCACGGTGAAGCGATAGGCCGGGCGGGTCCGATAAAGTGACGCATAGGAATAGCCGACCACCCGGCCCCCCAGCAGCGCCACGAGATAGGGAAAGCCGGCGGAAGTGATCTCGTTGAAGCGGCGCGTCATCTCGGCTGCGTCCGGCGGGTCCAGCTCGAAGGTCGCGGTGCCGTGCAGCACGGCTTCGCGGTAGATCGCGGTGATGGCGGGCAGGTCGGCCGATGTGGCGGGGCGGATTTGGGGTTCTGACATACCGCCGAAGGTAGAATCTTTTTACGCGAAGGCAAATCGCGGATTTACGCGAACGCTCTTCGTCCCTCTCCCCCGCGCGAAGCTTCGCTTCGCTAGGTGGGAGAGGGTGGATCGAACCGCGAAGCGGTTCGAGACGGGTGAGGGGTAGCCTCAAACGCCGTTGCCCAGAGCCCCCTCATCCGACGCCGACTTCGTCGGCGCCACCTTCTCCCACAAGGGGAGAAGGAAGGAAAAAAGCAAAGAAAAAGCCCCGGCTTTCGGCCGGGGCTTCGATCTCTTGGAGCAACCGGTAGGTTACTCTTTCTGTCCGAGCAGCTGCAGCAGCAGCGTGAACAGGTTGATGAAGTTCAGGTACAGCGACAGCGCACCGGTGATCGCCGCACGTTCGGCGACGTCGCCACCCTGCGAGGCGTAGCCGTAGATGTAGTCGTTCTTCAGGCGCTGGGTATCGTAGGCGGTGAGGCCCGCGAAGATCAGCACGCCGACCATCGAGACGATGAACTGCAGCATCGAGGAGGCCACGAACATGTTGACCACGCTCGCGATGATGATGCCGAACAGGCCCATGATCAGGAACGAACCCATGCCCGTCATGTCACGCTTGGTGGTGTAGCCGTACAGGCTCAGCGCACCGAACGAGGCGGCGGTGATGAAGAACACCCGGGTGATCGAGGTGTGCGTGTACACCAGGAAGATCGACGACAGCGAGATGCCCATCAGGGCCGCGAAAGCCCAGAACATCAACTGCGCTGTCGCCGGCTTCAGCCGGTTGATGCCGAACGAGATGGCGAACACCATCGCGAGCGGCGCCAGGATGAAAACCCACTTCAGGGGGCTGACGAACATCGTGTAGCCGAAAGGCGTCAGGAACGAGTTGCCGATCTTGGCCGCGGCACCCGACGGGTCGGTGGTCACGGCTGCCATGTACACGCCGAGCGCGGCCAGACCGGTGATGGCCAGGCCGATCGACATGTAATTGTAGATGCGCAGCATGTAGGAGCGCAGGCCGGCATCGACCGCAGCGGTGTCACGCGCAGCGGCCTGGCCGAAAGGAGAAGCATAGTTTCGGTCGAAGTCCGACATGGTCGAAGTCCTGTGTTGTCCGACTGGCCGCAAAGGGTTTGCGCCGTCGGTGCGAATTTATCCCAGATCCGGTGCCCTGAGCCATTAAATCGATGTCACGATCAATGGCTGTTGCGCCGGTCGTCTGACCCAGAGGGTATTTGGTAAACTAACACATTCCGTGCAAGCTTCCATGCGTGGCGGAATGTCGCCCCACCCCTGCATGTCCGTGCGCTTTGGTAAATCTCGCGCAACTGCTTTTGCCGGGATTTCCGGATCTGGCGCTATTCGTGCCAAATCGGGTCACAAATTGCGCAATACGGTCGCCGGCTTCTGATTCAGTGCGACAAGGGTACCTGCCAGGCCCAGCCCCACTGTGACAATTAGCGCGGCCAGCACGACGCCCAGCGCGCTGACGGCCTGCCATTCGAAGCCCAGCGTCATCAGTCTTGTGACGATCAGCCAGGCCGCGACCGATCCGGCGAGCACGCCGAACACGGCGGTGGCCAGGCCGATCATCAGATATTCCAGCGCATAGGCGCCAAGCAGCCGGGCGCGGGTGGCGCCCAGCGTCTTGAGAATCACGGCGTCATAGACGCGGTGGCGATGCCCGGCGGCGAGCGCCCCGCCCAGCACCAGAATGGCGGACAGCAGCGTGACCGCGCTGGCGCCGCGAATCGCCAGAACGAGGTTGGTAACGACGCCGCCGATGGTATCGAGCGCCTCGCGAACGCGGACGCTGGTGACCATTGGAAACGCGTCCGCCACCGCCTTGACCAGCGGGGCATCCTGGGTCGGATCTGGATGTGCCTCGGTCAGGGTGGCGATATGGGTGTGCGGCGCGCCGCGGAAGGTGTTGGGCGAGAACACCAGCACGAAATTGATGCCCAGGCTCTGCCAGTCCACCGTCCGCATATTGGCGATCTTGGCCGAGATGTCGCGGCCGAGCACGTTGACGACGACGACGTCGCCGATCTTCAGCCCGAGCCCGTCGGCGAGCTTCTTCTCGAACGAGACTAAAGGCGGGCCGGCATAATCCGGCGCCCACCAGTCGCCTTCGACCAGCTTGGAGCCCTTCGGCACCTCGTTGGTGTAGCTGAGGCCGCGGTCACTCTGCAGCACCCATTCGGCATCAGACGACGGTTTCAGGTCCTCGGCCTTGACGCCGCGCGCCGAAACGATCCGGCCGCGCAGCATCGGCACGTCCTCGACGGTCGATTGCGGCGCCTTTTCCTTCAGGAACGCGCCGAAGCGGTCGGCCTCGGTGGAGGGGATGTCGATGAAGTAGAACGACGGCGCCTTCTCAGGCAACGCGGCCATGAACTGGCGGCGCAGATTACCGTCGATCTGGGTGATGGTCACCAGCACGGTAAGGCCGAGCCCGAGCGACATCACCACCGACGGTGTCAGCGCCCCCGGCCGGTAGACGTTAGCGAGCGCCAGCCGCAGCATGGTGGCCGTCGGCCGCGGTAGGCGCCGAGCGAACGCCATCATCACCGAGGCAATGCCGCGCAGCAGCGCGAAGATCACCATCGACGACACCACGAACACCGCCGCGACGCGCTTGTCGTAGGCCAGGCCGATCACCACCGCTACCAGCAGCACGATTACCAGGCCCATCCAGAGGAGATAGATCCGCTTGGGACGGTGGACTTCGCCGGACACCTCGTCGCGAAACAGGGCCGCGACCGGCACGTCATGGACCCGCGCCAGCGGCCACAGCCCGAACGCCAGCGCCGTCAGCAGGCCGTAGACCAGCGACAGCGCCAGTTCGCCGGGATGCAGCGACGCCACGATCGGCAGCGGCAGCAATTTGCCGAACAGGCCGACGATCGCAAACGGCAGGCCGGCGCCGAGCAGCAGCCCGATCAGCGAGCCGATCGCAGCCAGCACCAGCACCTGGGTGAGATAGATCGCGAACACGTCGCGGCCGGTGGCGCCGAGCGCCTTCAGCGCGGCGATGACGTCGCGGCGGCGATCGATATGGCTCTTCACCGCGTTGGCGACGCCGACGCCGCCGACCAGCAGCGAGGCAAGGCCGACCAGAGTCAGGAACTGGGTGAAGCGGGTGATGGTGCGCTCGAGCTGCGGCGACGCATTATCGCGGGTACGGATTTCCCAGCCGGCCTGCGGCAGGGCCTTGCGCGATGCATCGGCGAGCGCGCCGGCGGCACGGTCATCGGCCGCGCCATCCGGCAATCGCACGCGATAGATCCAGCGCACCAGGCTGCCCGGCTGCAGCAATTGCGTCGCCCGCAGCGCGTCCTCACTGGCGAGAAAACGCGGCGCGAAGCCGACGGCGCCGGACAGCTTGTCCGGCTCGGACGAGATCACGCTGCGGATCTGGAAGGTTGCTGAGCCCACCGTGACGTGGTCGCCGAGCTTGAGGTCGAGCCGCGCCATCAGCGTCGTATCGGTCGCCGCGCCAAAGACACCGTCGCGTTCAGCGACGAGATCGCGCACCGCCATGTCCGGCGCCATCGTGACCTGGCCCAGCATCGGATAGGAATCGTCGATGGCCTTGATCTCGACCAGCGCCAGATTTCCGTCCGCAGCCTTGGCCATGCCGCGCAGCGACGCCGCCACGGACACCTGGCCGCGCGAGCGCAGGAAGGCGAGTTCGTCGGGGCTGGCCTCGCGCTGCATCAGCGAGAACGCCGCGTCGCCGCCGAGCAGCGTGCGGCCCTCGCGCGCCAGGCCTTCGCTCAGCGACGCCGCCACCGAGCCGACGCCGGCGATCGCCATCACGCCGAGCGCGATGCAGGCAATAAATACGTAGAAGCCGCGCAAGCCGCTGCGCATCTCGCGCAAGGCGTAACGCAGCGCCAGCGACGGGCCGCGGCTGGCCGGGATGGTGTCAGAAATTGTCGTCATCAGGCAGTTTCGATGCGGCCGGAGCGCAGCCGCACCACGCGGTCGCATTTATGCGCCAGCGCGGTATCATGCGTGACCAGCACCAGCGTCATGCCGCGGCTGGCGTGCTGCGCGAACAGAAGATCGACAATCTGGCTGCCGGTGGTCTCGTCGAGATTGCCGGTCGGCTCGTCGGCGACCAGGATCGCCGGATCCGGCGCCAGCGCGCGCGCCAAAGCGACGCGCTGCTGCTCGCCGCCGGACAATTGCGTGGGGTAGTGATGCAGCCGGTGGCCGAGCCCGACGGCTTCCAGTTCCTGCGTCGCCCGCGCCATGGCGTCCGTGCGGCCGGCCAGTTCGAGCGGCACCGCGACGTTCTCCAGCGCGGTCATGGTCGGGATCAGATGAAAGCTCTGGAACACGATGCCGACATGCCGACCACGAAACCGTGCGAGACCGTCCTCGTCCAGTGCATTGAAAGAGGTGCCGTTGACCACCACCTCTCCGCTATCAGGACGTTCCAGCCCCGCCATCACCATCAGCAGCGTCGATTTGCCGGAACCCGACGGGCCGATCAGCCCGATGGCTTCGCCGGATCCGACGCGCAGGCTGATATCCCGCAGGATATGCACGCGTGCGGCGCCGGTGCCGAGCGACAGGTTGACGTTCGAAATGGCAATGGTGTCCGGGCTCAGCCCGGCCGATGATGAGGTCTCGATGAAAGTATCCATGCAGGCTTCATATGGCACTTGGCGACGAAGGGTCGAGGGTCTGTCGTGCACATTTGCGTGGCTGATCGCCGCCGGGCTGGTCCTGTCGGCCCCGATCGCGCCCGCCGCGGCACAGGATGCCGCAGCCAAACCGGTCAGGCTGGTGGTGCTGGGCGACTCGCTGAGCGCGGGCTACGGACTGCCGGCCAATGCGGCGTTTCCGGTCCGGCTGCAGGCCGCACTCAAGGACAAGGGCACCGCGGTCGAGGTCATCAATGCCGGGGTGTCCGGCGATACCACCTCGGGTGGGCTCGGCCGGCTCGACTGGTCGGTTCCGGACGGCACAAAGGGGGTGATCCTGGAGCTCGGCGCCAACGACGCGCTGCGCGGCATCGACCCGAAAGTGCCGCGCGAGGCGTTGAGCGAGATCATCCGGCGGCTGCAGGCGCGCAAGATCGCGGTGCTGCTGGCCGGCATGGTCGCACCGCCGAATTACGGCGCCGACTATGCGCAGAAGTTCAATTCGATCTATCCGGATCTGGCGAAGCAGTTCGGCGTGCCGCTGTATCCGTTCTTCCTCGAAGGCGTCGCCGGCAATACGAAGCTGGCGCTGCCCGACGGCATGCACCCGACCACCGAAGGCATCGACATCGTGGTGAAGAACATCCTGCCCAGCGTCGAGGCATTCATCGGTTCGATCCCTAAGCAACCCGGTTGAAATTGCGGCGCCGGCAACCTTAACATGAGGTTTTCCCGGAGCATTTTCCCGTTCCGGGCGTCGAATGCTTCGCGCTGTCACTGAACTACGCTAGAAATTTATATCGGTGATTCGTCACCGGCCCTGTTGTCAGGACATGATCTTCGCCGAGCAGCGCACGCGCTGTTCGGCGAAGATCGGGTCCTTGCAGTGAGGAGCTTTCAATGCCGCGTTTGTTCACCGGACTGGAAATACCGGCCGAGATTGGCCAGACCCTTTCCCACTTGCGTGGGGGCCTCCCCGGCGCCCGCTGGGTCGATCCCGAAAACTATCACGTCACCCTTCGCTTCATCGGCGACATCGACGGCGTCTCCGCCAACGAGATCGCGTCCTTGCTGGACCGCGTCAACCGCAAGCCGTTCGAGGTGGCGCTGCAGGGGCTGTCGAGCTTCGGCGGCAAGAAGCCGCGCGCCGTCGTCGCCCAGGTGGTGCCGAGCCGGCCGCTGATCGAGTTGCAGGCCGAGCTGGAGCGCCTGGTGCGCCGTGTCGGGCTCGATCCGGAGGGGCGCAAATTTATCCCGCATGTGACGCTGGCCTGGCTGCGCGACGCCTCCAACCAGGACGTCGCCGACTATCTGTCGATGCGCGGCTATTTCCCGACCAAGACCTTCAAGGCGCAACGCTTCGTGCTGTATTCCTCGCGCGCCTCGACCGGCGGCGGGCCCTATGTGGTCGAGGATGCCTATGCGCTGAGCGCGTAGCGCTCTTCCTTTCCCTCTCCCCCAGCGCCGCGGGAGAGGGTGCCTGATCGCAGCGAAGGCAGGAGAGGAAAAGAAGGCGCATATCGGCCCTCCCGATTTCGCACCTTGCATTTTGCGCCCGCGTGGGGCCGTTAGACGCCATGTCATCTGCCCCGCCCCTGTCTTTTCGCCAGCAATACCAATCCCTCGTCGCTTCCGGCACGATCGAAGCCGATCCGGCCCAGGCGCGCGCCGTGGAGGCGATCGCGCAACTCGACGCCGTTCTGTCGGCCTACCGGCCGCCGCGCAAGCAGGGCTTCCTCAGCCGGCTGTTCGCCGACAAGAAGAACGGTGCCCCGCCGCGCGGGCTCTACGTGTTCGGCGAGGTCGGCCGCGGCAAGACCATGCTGATGGACCTGTTCTTCGACGCCAGCCCGGTCGAGCACAAAAAGCGCTGGCATTTCCATGAATTCATGGCCGAGGTGCATGAGCGCATCTACGGCTTCCGCCAGCAGGTCGCGAAGGGCGAACTGCCCGATGGCGACGTCATCGCGCTGACCGCCAACTCGATCTTCGAGGAAGCCTGGCTTTTGTGCTTCGACGAATTCCACGTCACCGACATCGCGGATGCGATGATCCTCGGCCGGCTGTTCTCGCGGCTGTTCGAACAGGGCACCGTGTTGTTCGCGACCTCCAATGTCGAGCCGGTCAATCTCTACAAGGGCGGGCTGAACCGCGCGCTGTTCCTGCCCTTCATCAAGCAGATCGAGCACCACATGGCGGTGATGCGGCTGGATTCGCGCACCGACTTCCGGCTGGAAAAGCTGGCCGGGCTGAAGACCTGGCTGGTGCCGGCCGACCAGGCGGCCGAGCGCGCGCTTGATGCGGCTTTTACAAAGATTGCCGGCGGCGCGGGCCGACCGCGCGACATTTCGATCAAGGGCCGCACGCTGCACATCCCCTGCGAGGCGCATGGCGTCGCGCGGTTTTCCTTCGCGGATCTCTGCGAGAAGCCGCTCGGCGCCTCCGACTATCTGCGGCTGGCGCATGATTATCACACGCTGGTCATCGACCGGATTCCGATGATGGATTATGGCGACCGCAACGCCGCCAAGCGCTTCATCGCGCTGATCGATACTTTGTACGACAACGCGGTGAAGCTGATGGCCTCGGCCGCCGGCGAGCCGCACGCGCTGTACAAGGCCAGCGAAGGTTTCGAGGCGATGGAGTTTGACCGGACCGCTTCGCGATTGTTCGAGATGGGCTCGGAAACCTATCTGGCGCTGCCCCATGGCCGCAGCGACTCGACCGCCGGCGGGGCATCGACCGGGCTGGTGGAGACGTAACGCTCCGGCATCTCCCTGTCGTCCCCGCGAACGCGGGAACGACAGCCGTAAACGCCGGTGCGGCCGCCCGCGCCCCGGAATGACAGGGGGGGGCGCAATCCAATTTTGCAATGCAGCCCGTCGCCCGACATTTGCTCCCGCCGCGACTTGAACGGTTTCGGCGAAAGGGATAACCAGCCACTCGGCAAGTCCTGCTCCCACCTTCACTCCTTCGGCTTCAAAGGATCAACTCCCATGGCGCGTAACAAGATCGCACTGATTGGCTCCGGTCAGATCGGCGGAACGCTGGCTCACCTGATCGGCCTGAAAGAACTCGGCGACGTGGTGATGTTCGACATCGCCGAAGGCGTGCCGCAGGGCAAATCGCTCGATCTCGCGCAGTCCTCCCCGGTCGACGGCTTCGACGCCAAGATGACCGGCGCCAATTCCTACGAGGCCATCGAAGGCGCCAATGTCGTCATCGTCACCGCCGGCGTGCCGCGCAAGCCCGGCATGAGCCGCGACGACCTGCTGTCGATCAACCTCAAGGTGATGGAGCAGGTCGGCGCCGGCATCAAGAAGTACGCCCCCGACGCCTTCGTGATCTGCATCACCAACCCGCTCGACGCCATGGTCTGGGCGCTGCAGAAGGCCTGCGGCCTGCCGCACAACAAGGTGGTCGGCATGGCCGGCGTGCTGGATTCGGCGCGTTTCCGCTACTTCCTGGCCGATGAATTCAACGTCTCGGTCGAAGACGTCACCGCCTTCGTGCTCGGCGGCCACGGCGACACCATGGTGCCGCTGGTCAAGTATTCGACCGTCGCCGGCATCCCGCTGCCCGACCTGATCAAGATGGGCTGGACCTCGCAGGCCCGCCTCGACGAGATCGTCGACCGCACCCGCAATGGCGGCGCCGAGATCGTCAACCTCCTGAAGACCGGCTCGGCGTTCTACGCCCCCGCCGCCTCGGCCGTCGCGATGGCCGACAGCTATCTCAAGGACAAGAAGCGCGTGCTGCCCTGCGCCTCCTATCTGAACGGCGAATACGGCGTGAAAGACATGTATGTCGGCGTGCCCGTCGTGATCGGCGCCAAGGGCGTCGAGCGCATCGTCGAGATCGAACTGTCCGGCAAGGACCGCGAAGGCTTCGACAAGTCGGTGGCCTCGGTCGTCGGCCTGATGGACGCCTGCAAGAAGATCGCCCCCGACCTGCTCGGCGGCTAAGTCCACCCTCTTACCGGCACCCTTTGGGTGCCGGTTTCGGTTCTGACCATCGCTGCAGGCCCCCAACCCCGGGCCGACCAGCATTCGATATTGGATCCCGCCGGGCTTGAATTGTCGCTTCCGTGGTATACGGTATGCCAATTCAAAAACGACGGGACATTCAAGTTCCACCATCCGGGGTTCGGGAGCGACTTATGAACATTCATGAATATCAGGCGAAAGCCGTGCTGAAGGAATTCGGCGTGCCCGTTTCCAGGGGCGTGCCGATCCTCAAGGCCGAGGAAGCGGAAGCAGCCGCGAAGGAGCTCGGCGGCCCGCTGTGGGTCGTGAAGAGCCAGATCCATGCCGGCGGCCGCGGCAAGGGCAAGTTCAAGGAAGCCTCGGCCGGCGAGAAGGGCGGCGTCCGCCTTTCCAGGTCGATCGAAGAGGCCAAGCAGTTCGTCAAGGAAATGCTCGGCGCGACTTTGGTCACCGAGCAGACCGGCCCGGCCGGCAAGCAGGTCAACCGGATCTATCTGGAAGACGGCTCCGACATCGAGAAGGAATTCTATCTCTCCCTCCTCGTCGATCGTGAAACCTCGCGCGTGGCGTTCGTGGTGTCCACCGAAGGCGGCATGAACATCGAGGACGTCGCCCACTCGACGCCCGAGAAGATCATCACCTTCTCCGTCGATCCGGCCACTGGCGTGATGCCGCATCACGGCCGCACCGTCGCCAAGGCGCTCGGCCTCACCGGCGACCTCGCCAAGCAGGCCGGCAAGCTGATCACCCAGCTCTATACCGCCTTCATCGCGAAGGACATGGACATGCTGGAGATCAACCCCTTGATCGTCTCCAAGACCGGCGAGCTGAAGTGCCTGGACGCCAAGATGTCGTTCGATTCGAACGCGCTGTATCGTCATCCCGAGATCGTCGCGCTGCGCGACACCACCGAGGAAGACGCCAAGGAAATCGAGGCCTCGAAATATGACCTCGCTTACATCGCGCTCGACGGCACCATCGGCTGCATGGTCAACGGCGCCGGTCTCGCGATGGCCACGCTGGACATCATCAAGCTGTACGGCGAAAGCCCGGCGAATTTCTTGGACGTCGGCGGCGGTGCCACCGAGGAGAAGGTGACCGCGGCGTTCAAGATCATAACCTCGGACCCCAGCGTGAAGGGCATCCTGGTCAACATCTTCGGCGGCATCATGAAGTGCGACATCATTGCCGCCGGCGTCGTCGCCGCGGTGAAGACCGTCGGCCTCAAGGTGCCTCTCGTGGTCCGCCTCGAAGGCACCAATGTCGAGGAAGGCAAGAAGATCATTCGTGAGAGCGGCCTCAACGTTTTGCCGGCGGACGACCTCGACGACGCCGCGCAGAAAATCGTCAACGCCGTGAAGGGAAAGTAAGCCGATGTCAGTTCTCATCGACAAGAATACCAAGGTGATGTGCCAGGGTTTCACTGGCAAGAACGGCACCTTCCACTCCGAGCAGGCGATCATCTACGGGACCAAGATGGTCGGCGGCACTTCGCCCGGCAAAGGCGGCTCCACCCATCTCGACCTGCCGGTGTTCGACACCGTGGCCGAGTGCCGCGACAAGACCGGCGCCGATGCTAGCGTGATCTACGTGCCGCCGCCGGGCGCAGCCGACGCCATCTGTGAAGCGATCGATGCGGAAATCCCGCTGATCGTCTGCATCACCGAAGGCATCCCGGTGCTCGACATGGTGCGCGTCAAGCGTTCGCTGTCCGGCTCCAAGTCGCGCCTGATCGGGCCGAACTGCCCGGGCGTCGTCACTGCCGGCGAGTGCAAGATCGGCATCATGCCGGCCAACATCTTCAAGCCCGGCAATGTCGGCATCCTGTCGCGCTCCGGCACGCTGACCTATGAAGCCGTGTTCCAGACCACCATGGCCGGCCTCGGCCAGACCTCGGCGGTCGGCATCGGCGGCGATCCGGTCAAGGGCACCGAGTTCATCGACATTCTCGAGATGTTCCTGGCCGACGACGCGACCCATTCGATCATCATGATCGGCGAAATCGGCGGCTCGGCGGAAGAAGACGCCGCGCAGTTCATCAAGGACGAAGCCAAGCGCGGCCGCAAGAAGGCGATCGTCGGCTTCATCGGCGGCGTTACCGCCCCTCCCGGCCGTCGCATGGGCCATGCCGGCGCGATCGTGTCGGGCGGCAAGGGCGACGCACAGAGCAAGATCGCGGCGATGAAATCCGCGGGCTTCGCCGTCTCGCCGTCGCCTGCGCGCCTCGGCACCACGCTGGTGGAATTGCTGAAGGGCTAGGGTTTAGCGCTGGTATCAAAATGAAAAGGCCCGCTCGTAAGAGCGGGCCTTTTTGTTGTGGTGGTCATTCCGGGGCGCGAGCGCGTGAGCGGCGAGAGAACCTCATGCACTCCAATCGGAGTGGCGGGGAACCTCGACATGTTCAGCGCGCCTCATCTCGAGGTTCCGGGTCTCCATCAGCCGGCTTTGCCGTCTGCCGCATCCCGGGACGACAGTTCTTGTGTCGGCCTATTGCAGCGCCGTTGATGGCTCGATCGGGCATGAATCGCCGGTACCCGGGGGAAGATCAGACCAAGCGCGAATTAAATGTCATAAAGCGACCAGGGTACGGAACCGGACGCAGACTCGCATGTTGTTGGAAATTACCGTAGTCTCTTGGCCATTGACGGTGCCAGAGAGTCCGGTAGCGCTCACGCTTTCGAAAAGAGCGCCATGTCCAAAGTTCCTTCATTTTCAGGCTGCTGTCCCAGGCATTTGCCGGACAGCCTTCCATCGACGATCCGGGACGGTCAGACCGCGGCTCATCTCTGCGATCGCCGCGAAGCCTCGACAACATCCGGATATCAGCGGACACGCCAATCGGCATTTGCACGGGATCGCCGACGATCGCAGCACCCGATGCGCGGGCGATCGTTGTGTCAGCGCACCGTTGCCTGCCCGCGTCCTACTTGAAAGCTAGTCATGCGCCTGTCGACCTTCATCCGCGAGAATTCCGCTCCCATCATCGCCGAATGGGAGGCCTTTGCCGGTACGCTTGACCCGTCGCCGGAAGCGGCGAGCCCGCTATCGCTGCGCAACCACATCGCGTACATCCTGCGATTCGTGGCCGACGATATCGACAGCCCGCAGACCGACGCGGAGCAGGTCGACAAGTCGCAGGGCAAAAACGCTAGGCGTTCGACAAACAGCGTGGCCGAAGTTCACGCCGCGTTGCGCCAGGCCGGCGGCTTCAACATGGATCAGATGGTCTCCGAGTACCGGGCATTGCGGGCGAGCGTGGTCAAGCTGTGGAGCGCACAGACCACGGAAACGACATTGCAGGATATCCACGACCTCACGCGGTTCAACGAAGCGATCGATCAGGAACTGACCGAGTCGATCAGCTACTATTCCTTGAAGGTCGAGCGCTCCCGCAACCTGTTCCTCGGCATTCTCGGTCATGATCTTCGCAATCCAATCGGTGCCATGACGATGTCGGCTGAACTGATCGGTCGGATCGGGTCGCTCAGCGAGCGCCAGACGATGCTGATCTCACAGATCTCCGTTAGCGCAAGCCGCGTGATGGAAATCCTCGATCAGTTGCTCGACCTCACCCGGGCTCGCCTCGGATCCGGCCTGCAGATCATTCGTGAAACAATGGATATGGCGTTCGTCGCGCGGCAGCTCGTCGATGAAATGCGAACAGCTCATCCTGGGAACAGCTTCACCGTCGAAGTGTCGGGCGACACCGAAGGAGCGTGGGACAGGCCCCGTATTGGTCAGGTGTTTTCAAACCTGCTCGGCAACGCCGTGCAGTACGGGTTCAAGGATCTCCCCATCAATGTATCCATCAGGGGCGAGACGCATGATGTTTCGGTCTCGATTCACAATGATGGTGTTCCGATCCCTCCAAACGCCGTGGCCGGAATTTTCGAAGCGCTGGTTCGCAGCGGCGACGGGGAAGACGTCCATTTGCAGTCGAACAATCTGGGGCTGGGATTGTACATTACCAAAGAGATCGTCGTGGCCCATGGCGGGAGCATAAAGGTTACCTCGTCCGAAAAGACCGGGACGACTTTCACCGCCCGCTTTCCCCGCGCCTAGACCAGGTGACGGAAGGTCTGTTCAGCCAGAAGGGCACGGCAATAGCGGCTCGCTCTAACGAACGGGCCTTTTTGTTCAGCTTGTCCTTCACGGCCGCGCGTATGTCAGCGGAGGTCTAAGCCCGCCCTCCCATTGGAAGGGCGGGAGATCGAGATGTGACGCGATGAACATTTCGAGGTTCCGGGTCTGCGCCATCCGGCGTTGCCGTCTGTCGCATCCCGGAGCGACAGCTGCTCTCTACTCCGCCGCCTGCAACTGCTTGTCGCCGACAACCGGCAGGCCTTCCTCGATCGGGTATTTGCTATCGCGGCTCCATTCGTTCCAGGAGCCGAAATACATCCGCACGTCCATCACGCCGGCGTTCTTCAGCGCCAGGAAGGTGTTCGAGGCACGCGCGCCCTTGAAGCAGTAGAGGTAGACGGTCGTGCTCGGCGTGATGCCGACCGTGGCGCATTCGGCCAGAATCTCGTTCTTCGACTTGAAGCGCGGGCCCTCCGAGGTCGGCTTCATCATGCGGTACCATTCGATCCAGACCGCGCCGGGGATCCGGCCCATCCGCGGGCAGAAATCGCGACCGTAAGGCGATGAGCTCTCGCCGATCCATTCATCGACGTCGCGAACGTCGAGCAACGCGATCGAGGGATTGCCGAGTGCCGCCTGCATGGTCACGGCATCGATCAGGATGGAGCCGGCCTCCGGTCTGACCTTGAACGCGGCGGGCACGGGGGTGGGCATGTCGGTGGTGGTCGGCAGGCCCTTCTGGGTCCAGGCGTCATAGCCGCCGTGCAGCACCTTGATCTTCGGGTAGCCCAAAAATTCCAGCAGGAAGTAGCCGCGGCAGGACTGGCCGAAGCCGGAGTTCATGGACTGCTCGTAGATCACCGCGGTCTCGGCGCCCGACAGGCCGGCGCCGCCGAAGGCGTCGGCGAATTTCTTCTTGAGTTCTTCCATGCCCTCGGGGGTCGAGGTCGCGAGGAAGGTGAAGATCTCGTGCAGATTGACGGCGCAGGGGACGTGGCCGGCGGCGTAGGCGTCAGGATTGCGCGTATCGATGATCACGCAAGGTTCGGACGTCATGAAGGGGACGAGTTCGTCTGCGGAAATCAGGATGTCAGCCATTAGCAAAGCCTCCACTGGGTTGTCGGGGGGTTGTCACGCGTCGTCGCTTTCGAATCACAGTCGCTTGGCCTCAGGTCTCTCCCGGATGTTCGCGCGCATTGTCTGCGAGCATTTTTCTGAGTTGCTTGGTGGCGGGGGTGACGATCGCCACGAAATACGCTTCGCGCAGCCGCCGCTGGGCGGCGTGCGATTTCAGATAGCCGCGCGCGCCACAATGCAGCATCGCGGCATGCGCCGCGGCCACCGCGGCATCGCCGGCACGCAGCCTGAGCTCGACCACCTCGCGCCAGTAGGCGTTGCTGGTATCAAACGGCGTGGCGGCGAGCCGCATCGTCGCGCCTTCGAGTTCGGCCAGCACGGCGGCGAAATCCTCGGGCTGCTGCGGCAGATAGCAGTTGACGTGTGCCAACGCGGGCTTCACGCCCTGCATCAGTTCGATGCAGTCGCGCACCAGCCCCAGCCCCATGCCCATCTGCATCAGGATGAAGCCGGCGCGGATTTTCTTGACGAACGGCATCGCGGAGGCGGCCAGCACCTGATCGTCGGGAATGAAGACGTCGCGGAGCTGCACGCCGTAGGTGCCGGTGCCGTCCATCGCCAGGAACGGCTGGCATGGCGTCAGCGTGACAGCGGGATCGGCACAGTCGACCAGGAACATCACCTTGTCGGAGCCATCCTCGAGTTCGAAGATGGTGCCGAACAGATGGTCGGGGCCGAGATTGGACACCCACGGCAGCGCGCCGCGCACGATGTAGCCGCCGTCCACGCGGCGGCCTTTCAGCTTGAGCTTCTCGATGCCGAAGAAGCTCTTCATCGGATTCGACAGCCCGGTGCCGCCGAGCAGTTGGCCGCTTTCGGCGCGGTCGAGAAATTTCGCCTTCAGCGCGGCATTGTCGGAATTGAGGATGTACCAGACCAACGTGTCCTGGCACCACGCCATGAAGGCGGTGGCGCCGCAGATTTCGGCGATCGCCGAGATGCCGCCGATGGTGTCTCGCAGGTCGGCATGCGCGGACCAGGCGCCGATCTCGCCGAAGCAGCGCATCGCTTTGTCCGGAAAGATTTCGCCGTCGTCGATCTGCTGCAGGATCGGCGTCAGCTCGGACCGTGCCAGCGACGCGACCCCTTCGAAGAACGAAACGGTCTGCTGCTCAACCTTGTCGGCGTTTCGCAGCGCAGCCATCGTGGTCATGATCGTCTCCGTCACGGGGGATAGAGGCGCAACCGCATCGCTGCGGTTGATGGCTTTCTTCCCTCGCCCCGCTCTGGCGGGGAGAGGTGAAGAGCCTTACGCGGAGACCTCGAGATTGACCGGGCGGGTGAAGGTGTTGGCGACCGGGCTCCATTTCTTGACGTGGTCGATCAGCGCGTCGATCTCGGCCTGCGGAACGCCATCGCATTCCATGTCGACCTTGATGCGGACGTCGGTGAAACCGACCGGCTTCTCGCTGACGTCGCCGGTGCCCCACACCGCGGTGATGTTGAGGTCGCCCTCGAGCTGCAATTCGAGCTTGTTGACGATCCAGCCGCGGTGCACGGCATTGGCGTGCAGGCCAACCGCGATGCACGAGCCCAGCGCGGCCAGCGAGGCTTCCGACGGATTCGGCGCGGTGTCGTCGCCGAGCAGCGCCGGCGGCTCATCGACGATATAGGGCGGCAGGTTGCGGATATAATTGGCGTGGCGGAACTTGCCCTCGGCCACCGTCTTGCACTTCAGCGTCTTGATGACGTTGGGATTGGCCTTGCCGTTGGCGATCAACTGTTCGAGCCCGCCTTTGTCGATCGGCGCCAGGCAGCCGGTCAGCACGGTCTTTGCGGCAACAGCGGTCATGGTGTTTCTCCCTGCAGGTCGGATACGGAACGTTCTGTAGCTTTGCAGGATGCGTGCCATCGCGGCTGCCGGAGGAAAGTCGAGCGTTATGAAGCCGTTAACTGCACGGCGCGAAAACAGGCGCCGGAAGATCTGCCGCCAAATGCGCCAAACTTCGGTTTTGCCGCCTGAATGTTCGCCACGAGCCGATGATCGCTTGCACCGGTCGAGCCGCCTGACATATGAAAGGGCATGACCGATGCGATCCCGCATGACGCCGAGATCACCGTCCCGCATGTGTCGCCGCGCGGCCGGCTGATGGATGCGGCGACCCGGCTGTTCTGCAAGAACGGCATCAATGCCACCGGGATCGACGCCATCGTCGCCGAAGCCGGCACCGCCAAGACCACCCTTTACAAGATCTTCAAGTCCAAGAGCGATCTGGTCGAGGCCGTGCTCGAAGCCGAGGGCAAGGTCTGGCGCAACTGGTTCATCGCCAGCATCGAAGCCGCGAAAACACCGCGGGCCAAGCTCGATTCGATCTTCCCGGTGTTGAAGAAGTGGTTCGGCGAACAGGGTTATTACGGCTGCGTCTTCATCAATGCGGTCGGCGAACACCCCAAGGACGAGACCCGGTTGCGCGCCCTCACCATGACCCATAAAGCCTTCGTGCTCGGCCACATCGCCGGCCTGGCCCGCGCCGCCGGCGCCGCGCGACCGGAGGCCCTGGCCCATCAGATCGGCCTGTTGATGGACGGCGCCATCGTGGCCGCCATGGTGACCCGCGACCCCGGCGTGGCGGACGCCGCCGGGATGGCCGCGCAGGCCCTGCTCGATGACGCCTGCGGCCGCGTGTCAGCCAAGCGTTCCCGGCGCAGTGCGCTGCAGGGCGACGCTGCAGCATTGGCCCGCGAAACCCTTAGCCCGGTTGAGTAAACAGCTCCGCACGTATGTTTGACTCGGCATTCAGATCTTCGCATTTTCCGGGCGCAACTTTTGCCTATATAGGGTAGAAGGTCCGCGCTATTCAGGCTGCTCCGACGAACGGATCGGCCCTCGCCCATTATCGCGCGACGCCAAAAATCAGGAAGCAATCATGTCTCGCCAGGACGCGAATGCCGCTTTTGCCCTCTCTTCATTTTTGCAGGGCGCAAATGCCACGTATATCGACGAACTGTATGCCCGTTACGAAAAGGACCCCTCCTCGGTCGATACCGAGTGGCAGGAGTTCTTCAAGAGCCTGAAGGACGCGCCCGCCGACGTCCAGGCGAATGCCGAGGGCCCGTCCTGGGAGAAGGCCAACTGGCCGGTGCTTCCCAATGACGACCTGACCTCCGCGATGGACGGCAACTGGGCGCAGGTCGAGAAGGCCGTCGGCGCCAAGCTGGCCGCCAAGGCGTCGGCGGGTTCCGCCAAGCCCGGCGCGGCAGCCCCGACCGGCGACATCAACCAGGCGACCCGCGATTCGGTGCGCGCCTTGATGCTGATCCGCGCCTTCCGCATGCGCGGCCACTTCCATGCCAATCTCGATCCGCTGGGTATCGAAGGCCAGAAGGACCATGAGGAGCTCGATCCGCGCTCCTACGGCTTCACCGATGCCGACTATGATCGCAAGATCTTCCTCGATCACGTGCTCGGCCTCGAATACGGCACGCTGCGCGAGATCGTCGCGATCTGCCAGCGCACCTACTGCCAGACGCTCGGCGTCGAATTCATGCACATCTCGAACCGGGCGCAGAAGGCCTGGATCCAGGAACGCATCGAAGGCCCGGACAAGGAAATCTCCTTCACCCGCGAAGGTCGCCGCGCCATCCTGCAGAAGCTGGTCGAGGCCGACGGCTTCGAGAAGTTCTGCGACGTCAAGTTCACCGGCACCAAGCGGTTCGGCCTCGACGGCGGGGAATCGCTGATCCCGGCGCTGGAGCAGATCATCAAGCGCGGCGGCAATCTCGGCGTCCGCGACATCGTGGTCGGCATGCCGCATCGCGGCCGCCTCAACGTGCTGACCCAGGTGATGGGCAAGCCGCACCGCGCGCTGTTCCATGAATTCAAGGGCGGCTCTGCCAATCCCGACGAGGTCGAAGGCTCCGGCGACGTCAAGTATCATCTCGGCGCGTCGTCCGACCGCGAGTTCGACCAGAACAAGATCCATCTGTCGCTGACCGCCAACCCGTCGCATCTCGAGATCGTCGATCCGGTCGTGCTCGGCAAGGTCCGCGCCAAGCAGGACCAGAACGGCGATCCGCCGGATGCGCGCATCTCGGTGCTGCCGCTGCTGATGCATGGCGACGCGGCGTTCGCAGGCCAGGGCGTGGTCGCGGAATGTTTCGCATTGTCGGACCTGAAGGGCTACCGCACCGGCGGTTCGATCCACTTCATCGTCAACAACCAGATCGGCTTCACGACCTATCCGCGCTATTCGCGCTCCTCGCCCTACCCGTCGGATGTGGCGAAGATGATCGATGCGCCGATCTTCCACGTCAACGGCGACGATCCGGAAGCCGTGGTGTTCGCCGCCAAGATCGCGATCGAATTCCGGCAGAAATTCCACAAGCCCGTCGTCATCGACATGTTCTGCTACCGCCGCCACGGCCATAACGAAGGCGACGAGCCGGCATTCACCCAGCCGGTGATGTACAAGAACATCGCGACGCATGCCTCGACGCTGGAGCTATATTCCAAGCGGCTCGTCGCCGACGGTGTGATGACGCAGGGCGAGATCGACAAGGCGAAGGCCGACTGGCGCGCCCGTCTCGATGCCGAGCTCGAAGCCGGCGCCGGCTACAAGCCGAACAAGGCCGACTGGCTCGACGGCAAGTGGGCGGGCTTCAAGTCCGCCGACCAGGAAGAAGATCCGCGCCGCGGCATCACCGGCGTCGACGTCGCCAAGCTGCGCGAGATCGGCACCAAGATCACCAAGGTGCCGGACGGTTTCCGCATCCACAAGACGGCGCAGCGCTTCCTCGACACCCGCGCCAAGGCGATCGAGAGCGGCAACAACATCGACTGGGCGACCGGCGAGGCGCTGGCGTTCTGCACCCTGATCGAGGATGGCCATCACGTGCGTCTGTCCGGCCAGGATTCGGAGCGCGGCACCTTCTCGCAGCGCCATTCGGTGCTGTTCGACCAGGAAGACGAGAGCCGCTACACGCCGTTCAACCATCTCGGCCCCGATAAGGGCCATTATGAAGTCATCAACTCGCTATTGTCGGAAGTCGCGGTGCTCGGCTTCGAATATGGCTACTCGCTGGCCGAGCCGAACGCGCTGACAATCTGGGAAGCGCAGTTCGGCGATTTCGCCAACGGCGCGCAGGTGGTGTTCGACCAGTTCATCTCGTCCGGCGAACGCAAGTGGCTGCGCATGTCGGGCCTGGTCTGCATGCTGCCGCACGGCTATGAGGGCCAGGGGCCGGAGCATTCCTCCGCGCGCCTCGAGCGCTTCCTGCAGATGGCGGCGGAAGACAACATGCAGGTGGTCTACGCCACCACGCCGGCGAACTTCTTCCACGTGCTGCGCCGCCAGCTCAAGCGCGAGATCCGCAAGCCGCTGATCCTGATGACGCCGAAGTCGCTGCTGCGCCACAAGCGCGCGGTCTCGAAGCTCGACGAACTCGGCGCCGGCACCACCTTCCACCGCATCCTGTTCGACGATGCGGAGAAGCTGCCGGACGAGAAGATCAAGCTCAAGCCCGACGCCAAGATCCGTCGCGTCGTGCTGTGCTCCGGCAAGGTCTATTACGACCTCTACGAGGAGCGCGAGAAGCGCGGCGCCGACGACATCTATTTGCTGCGCATCGAGCAGCTGTATCCGGTGCCGCTCAAGGCGCTGGTGCAGGAGCTCAGCCGCTTCAAGGGCGCCGAGGTGGTGTGGTGCCAGGAAGAGCCGCGCAACATGGGCGCGTGGCACTTCATCGAACCCTATCTCGAATGGGTGCTGAACCAGATCAATGCCACCCACAAGCGCCCGCGCTATGCCGGACGCGCGGCCTCCGCGGCCACTGCCACCGGCCTGATGTCGAAGCATCTCGCCCAGCTCAAGGCCTTCCTCGACGACGCCCTGAGCTAACACCACCGCACCACCGCCATGCCCCGCTCGCGCGGGGCATTCGCGCACTTGTATCACTCCAGGATTTTGGCGCGGTTGGCTGCATCGGCCGCCCTGCCGCGAGAGGAAAATAGACCATGACTGAAATTCGCGTTCCCACGCTCGGCGAATCCGTGACCGAAGCCACCATCGGGAAATGGTTCAAGAAGGCCGGTGATGCCGTCGCTGTCGACGAGCCCTTGGTCGAACTCGAAACCGACAAGGTGACGATCGAAGTGCCGGCGCCGTCCGCAGGCATTCTCGGCGAGATCATCGCCAAGGACGGCGAGACCGTCGCGGTCGGCGCCCTGCTCGGCCAGATCACCGATGGCGCCGCTGGTGCCAAGCCGGCTGCTGCGCCTGCCGCCGCACCGGCACCCGCCAAGGCCGCTGCTGCAGCGCCTGCGGCTGCTACTCCCGCGCCCTCCCAGAAGAGCCCGCCGGCCGATGCGCCGCTGGCGCCGTCGGTTCGCAAGATTTCCGCCGAGAGCGGCGTCGATGCCGCCGGCGTGGCCGGCTCCGGCAAGGACGGCCGCGTCACCAAGGGCGACATGCTGGCCGCGATCGAGAAGGCCGCGTCGGCGCCGACCCCGGTCAGCCAGCCGGCGGCCGCCGTGCAGGTCCGCGCGCCGTCGCCTGCCGACGACGCCGCCCGCGAAGAGCGCGTCAAGATGACCCGGCTGCGCCTGACCATCGCACGCCGCCTCAAGGAGGTGCAGAACACCGCCGCCATGCTCACGACCTTCAACGAGGTCGACATGAGCCACATCATGGCGATGCGCAGCCAGTACAAGGATGTGTTCGAGAAGAAGCACGGCACCAAGCTCGGCTTCATGGGCTTCTTCACCAAGGCCTGCGTGCAGGCGCTGAAGGACATCCCGTCGGTGAACGCCGAGATCGACGGCACCGACCTGATCTACAAGAACTACTATCACGTCGGCGTCGCGGTCGGCACCGACAAGGGCCTGGTAGTCCCGGTGGTGCGCGATTGCGACGGCAAGTCGATTTCGGATATCGAAAAGACCATCGCCGATTTCGGTCGCCGGGCCCGCGACGGCCAGCTCAAGATTGACGAAATGCAGGGCGGCACCTTCACCATCACCAATGGCGGCATCTACGGCTCCTTGATGTCGACGCCGATCCTGAACGCGCCGCAATCAGCCATCCTCGGCATGCACAAGATCCAGGAGCGCCCGGTGGTGGTCGCCGGCAAGATCGAGATCCGCCCGATGATGTATCTGGCGCTGAGCTACGATCACCGCGTCATCGACGGCAAGGAAGCCGTCACCTTCCTGGTCCGCGTCAAGGAAAGCCTGGAAGATCCGGCCCGTCTGGTGCTGGATCTCTGATCTCTCCGCATTCCCTACCATCAGCCGGCAGCGGTAACGCTGCCGGCTTATGAATACGCAGTCACGGTCAATAACGCCAAGCTGGAGCAGATAATGACCGACATGGTCGTCATCATCACGGGCGGGAGCCGAGGCATCGGCCGCGCCGCTGCGCTGAAAGCCGCCGCTGCCGGCTTCAAAGTGGTCGTCGGCTACGCCAGCAATGAAGCCGCCGCCAACGACGTCGTTGCCGCCATCGAAGCAACCAACGGAAAAGCCATCGCCGTGAAATGCGACGTCGGCGTCGAGGCCGACATCCTCGCGCTGTTCAAGTCGGCCGACGCCTTCGGCCCGCTCGGCGCGCTGGTCAACAATGCCGGCATTGTCGGCCCCTCCATCCGCGTCGAGGACATGACCGCCGAGCGCATCACGCGCATGCTGGCGGTCAACGTCACCGGAAGCTTCCTGTGCGCGCGCGAGGCGGTGAAGCGGATGTCGACGAAACATGGCGGCGCGGGTGGCGTGATCGTCAACCTGTCGTCGGCGGCCGCCAAGCTCGGCTCCGCCAATACCTATGTCGACTATGCCGCCTCCAAGGGCGCTATCGATACGTTCACCGTGGGCCTTGCCCAGGAAGTAGCCGCCGAGGGCATTCGCGTGGTCGGCATCCGGCCCGGCCTGATCGATACCGAGATCCACGCCTCCGGGGGCGACGCCGACCGCGCCCGTCGCCTCGCCCATAACGTGCCGATGCAGCGCGTCGGCACCGCCGACGAAGTCGCCAATGCCATC
This sequence comes from Tardiphaga sp. vice304, assembly GCF_007018905.1. Lineage (NCBI taxonomy): Bacteria > Pseudomonadati > Pseudomonadota > Alphaproteobacteria > Hyphomicrobiales > Nitrobacteraceae > Tardiphaga > Tardiphaga sp. vice304. Next base: position 500,696 of record NZ_CP041402.1, on the reverse strand, counting down.
GTCTGGCTTTTGTCCGACGAGGCGTCCTACGTCACCGCTTCCATTCTCGACGTGTCCGGTGGCCGCTAGGCCATCGACATCCCATATCTACTGAAACTGCAGGAATCTCCCATGGCCACCTATGATCTCGTTATTATCGGCACCGGTCCCGGCGGCTATGTCTGCGCGATCCGCGCAGCACAACTCGGCATGAAGGTCGCGGTCGTCGAAAAGAACGCCACGCTCGGCGGCACCTGCCTGAACATCGGCTGCATGCCGTCGAAGGCGTTGCTGCACGCCTCCGAAATGTTCGAAGAGGCCGGTCACGGCTTCGCCAAGATGGGCATCAAGGTCGCCGCGCCGGAAATCGACCTGCCGCAGATGATGGTCTTCAAGCAGCAGGGCATCGACGGCAACGTCAAGGGCGTCGAGTTCCTGATGAAGAAGAACAAGGTCGACGTGGTGATGGGCCTTGGCCGCGTGCTGGGCACCGGCAAGGTCGAGGTCAAGGCGGCCGACGGCAAGACCCAAGTGCTGGAAACCAAGAACATCGTGATCGCCACCGGCTCCGACGTGACAAGGCTGAAGGGAATCGAGATCGACGAGAAGCGCATCGTGTCGTCGACCGGCGCGCTGTCGCTCGACAAGGTGCCGGAGAAGATGATCGTGGTCGGCGCCGGCGTGATCGGCCTCGAACTCGGCTCGGTGTGGCGCCGGCTCGGCGCCGAAGTGATCGTGGTGGAATTCCTCGACCGCATCCTGCCCGGCATGGACGGCGAGGTAGGCAAGTCGTTCCAGCGCATCCTGGAAAAGCAGGGTTTTGCGTTCAAGCTCGGCGCCAAGGTCACCAGCATCGATTCGTCGGGCCAGCGGCTGAAGGCACAGGTCGAACCGGCTGCCGGCGGCGCCGCTGAAACCATGGAAGCCGACGTCATTCTCGTGGCGGTTGGCCGCATCCCCTACACCGAGGGCCTCGGGCTCAAGGAAGCCGGCGTGGCGCTCGACGAGCGCGGCCGGATCAAGACCGACGCGCATTTCGCCTCCAGCGTGCCCGGCATCTTCGCCATCGGTGACGTCGTGGTCGGCCCGATGCTGGCGCACAAGGCGGAAGACGAAGGCGTCGCTTGCGCCGAGATCCTGGCCGGCCAGGCCGGTCATGTTAATTACGGGGTGATCCCCGGCGTCGTCTACACGACGCCGGAAGTCGCGTCAGTGGGCAAGACCGAGGAGGAGTTGAAGCAGGCCGGCGTCGCCTATACCGTCGGCAAGTTCCCGTTCACCGCCAACGGCCGCGCCAAGGTCAACCAGAGCACCGACGGTTTCGTGAAAATTCTTGCCGATGCCAAGACCGACCGCGTGCTCGGCGTTCACATCATCGGCCTCGAGGCCGGCGAGTTGATCCACGAGGCCTGCGTGCTGATGGAATTCGGCGGTTCCGCCGAGGATCTGGCGCGGACCTGCCATGCTCATCCGACCCGCTCCGAGGCCGTTAAGGAAGCGGCATTTGCAGTGGCCAAGCGCGCTATCCATATGTGAGGCACGCCCGGCGCACCGCCCGGCCGGGAGTTGCGTGATGCGCCGCCTGTTGCAGCCGCTCTGGGTCCTGCTCGCTCTGATCTTCCTGATCGAGGCGTGGCTGTGGGACCATCTCGAACCGGTCGTCGCCCGCCTTGTGGCGATGATCCCGCTGCGCGCGTTCAAGGCCTTTGTGGCCGCGCGCGTGGCGCGGCTGTCGCCGAGGTGGACGCTGCTGGTATTCCTGGCGCCGGTGGTGCTGTTGTTTCCGTTGAAGCTTCTGGAAGTCTGGCTGATCGCGAACCATTCCTGGATCAGCGCCATTGCACTGATCCTGGCCGGTAAGTTCATCGGCGTCGGCATCGTCGCCTTCATCTTCGACGTGACGAAACCGAAGCTGCTGCAGATGCCGTGGTTCGTTCGCGTCTATGAGTGGGTGCTCGACATCCGCCGCCGCGCCGGCGAAATCGTCGCGCCAATGATGCTGCGGATCAAGGCGATGGTCGCGCGAATCCGCAACCGCTCGTCATCGCGCGGGATGCGCCTCGTCCACCGTCTGCGCAGCCGCGCATTTGCCCGCAAGGTTTGACGGAGTCTGCCATGGCCGAACTGTCCCGCGTGAAAACCTCGCTGCTCGATGTCGCTTATGAGCAGTCCGGCCCGGCGAATGGCGTGCCTGCCATCCTGCTGCACGGCTTTCCCTATGACATCCGCGGCTATGACGACGCGGTGGCGCTGCTCAATGCCGCGGGCATCCGGACCATCGTGCCGTATCTCCGCGGCTATGGCCCGACGCGGTTTCTGACCGACGCCACCCTGCGCTCCGGGCAGCAGGCCGCGCTCGGCCAGGACCTGCTGGATCTGATCGACGCGCTACGGATCGAGAAGGCCGTGCTCGCCGGCTACGACTGGGGCGGCCGTGCCGCCTGCGTCGTGTCGGCGCTGTGGCCGGAGCGCGTGCATGGGCTGGTGAGTTGCACCGGCTACAACATCCAGGACATTCCGAACTCGGCCCGCCCGGCCGATCCCGCCCAGGAAGCGCGGATGTGGTACGTCTGGTATTTCCACACCGAACGCGGCCGCAACGGGCTGACGCAGAACCGCGCGGCGCTGGCGAAGCTATTGTGGAAAATGTGGTCGCCGTCGTGGGCGTTCGACGACGCCACGTTCGATCGCTCGGCGGACGCCTTCGACAATGACGAGTTCGTCGATGTGGTGATCCACTCCTACACGCACCGCACCGGCAGCGTCGCCGGCGATGAGCGCTATGCCGCGATCGAGGCGCAACTTGCGGCGCAACCGGCGATCGACGTGCCAACCATCGTGCTGCACGGCGCCGACGACAACGTCACGCCGGTCGGCGGATCGGAGAATCACGGCCGGCATTTCACGGCGGATTATCAGCGCCGCGTGCTGCCCGGCGTCGGTCACAACGCGCCGCAAGAATCGCCGAAGGCGTTTGCGGAGGCGGTGATGGCGTTTTATCGAAAGTGAATCTCTCTCTTCACCTCTCCCCTTTGGGGAGAGGTCGGCGCGTAGCGCCGGGTGAGGGGCCTTGCTCCGGTTGAAAGGTCCCTAACACCTCACCCGCCCGGCTTCGCCGGTCGACCTCTCCCTATGGGAGAGGTGTTGAGCGCCGTCGCGCCTCCCGGGAATGACAGCTACTTCACATCAAATGCACGGCGTGCGGGGCGAACAGGCCGATCAGCGTGAAGCCGATGCCGGCGACGGCCAGCGCGCCTGACACCCAGGCCAGCGCGATCATGCCGGTGATGATGGTCGCCGAGGCCAGCACGATGCCGATCTGGAACGCGGCCGAGGCCACCTCGTAATGGTGATAGCGCGCCATCGCCAGATCGCGGGCGTGCTCGGCCTCCTTGGCGCGGGCGGCGAGCTGTTCGGAGCCTTCGCCGGTCTCCGGCTCGGAGCGGTAGCGGTCGGCGGTCTTCTTCCAGTCCTCGATCTGCTTGGCGAGCGTCGCCTTGGCGGCCTCGTCACCCATCTGGCCGAGGCTGAGACGGGCCTGGTCCGAGGTCGCCTGCACCACGGTACGGCGGATGCTCTTGGCCTGGAAGAACGCCCACAGGTTGGACGCCTCGACGTTCTTGCTGATCGATTCGGTCTGCGCGCCCTTGCCGAAGGTTTCCGACAGCGCCAGGAACAGCGCCAGCACCGCAATCAGCAGCGCGATGTTCTTGTTCGAGCCGGACGCATGCTCGGCATGCTCCGCGTGCTCCATGCTTTCATGCGCGCCCATCGTAACAATCTCCCTGCTGACAATCCGCGAGCTTTGGCCGAACGGATTGTTCCATGCAAGCGCTATGTCATGATGACAGGGGCCGCTCACGCCCGGGGATGCGCGGTCTTGTAGACCTCGAACAATCGCTCGGTGTCGATCCCGGTATAGATCTGCGTCGTCGACAGCGAGGCGTGGCCGAGCAATTCCTGGATCGCGCGGAGGTCGCCGCCGCGGGTCAGGAGATGGGTGGCGAAGGAGTGCCGCAGCGCGTGCGGGGTGGCGCTATCGGGCAGACCGAGCGCGCCACGCAGCCGTTCCATGGTGAGCTGGATGATCCGCGGCGACAGCGGCCCGCCGCGGGCGCCGACGAACATCGGACCCTCCGGCGGCAGCGGATGCGGGCACATTTTGGCGTAGTCGGCGATCAGCGCCAGCACGTTTTGCAGCACCGGCACCATGCGGGTCTTGTTGCCCTTGCCGTTGACGATCAGCACGTCGCCGGCGCCCGGCTGCGGCACCTCGCGGCGCTTCAGGCCGAGCGCCTCGGAAATGCGCAGACCGGAGCCGTACAAGAGCGCCATCACGGCGGCGTCGCGCGCCCAGATCCACGGATCGCGGTTCTCGCCGGCACGCTCGTCGGCGTCGGTGAGGCGTTTGGCGGAGGCCATCTGGATCGGCTTCGGCAGGCTCTTGCCGATTTTCGGCGCGCGGATGCCCGACAGCGCCCCGACATTGCCGAAGCCCTCGCGCTCCAGGAAGCGGCCGAACGAGCGCATCCCGGCCAGCGCCCGCATCAAAGAGCGGCCGCCGATGTCGTCGGCGCGGCGCGACGCCATGAAGGCGCGGACATCGGTTGCCTGCAGCTTGGAAAATTGCGCAAGCGAGACCCGCGCGCCCCAGTGCTCGGCGAGAAACATCAGGAACTGGCGCACGTCGCGCGAATAAGCCTCAGAGGTCTTCGGCGACAGCCGCCGCTCGGCGCGTAGATGCGACAGCCAGCGCGTCATCTGCAGCGAGACGTCCTCGGCCGCGCAGGGCAGATCGATCGGCGCGGCAGCAGGTTTGGCTTGTGTCGGTCTGGCCATCGGATGCCTTCCAGCGCGCAAAGCGCGAACAGGCAGATATTATCACACCCCGGCGTTTCGCATTGGTGAACTCACCCCTCCGCATGTCGTCCCCGCGAACGCGGGGACGACATCGAGTTCGCGGCTTCTCTTTGGCCCTGCCAGTCCCTAGATTAGCCCCACCTCCCGCAGAGCCGATCTTCATGGACCATTCGTCGCGCGCCGATTCGCTGTTCCCACCGACGACCTCGGGCGTGGTCGACGTGCTGGTGCCGGTCGCGCTGAACAACGCCTATTCCTACAAGGTGCCCCGCGGGCTCGACCTGCGACCCGGCGACGTCGTCACCGTGCCGCTCGGCGCCCGCGACGTGATCGGCGTGGTCTGGGCGGACAATCCCAATCCCGCGCCGGGGCTGCACAACCGGCTGAAAGAAGTGGGCTGCAAACTCGACGTCCCGCCGCTGAAGCCGGAATTGCGCACGCTGGTCGACTGGGTCGCCAATTACACGCTGTCGGCCAGGGGCATGGTCATGAAGATGACACTGCGGATGGGCGAGCATCTGGGCCCGGAGCGCATCCGGCTCGGCGTGCGCCTTATCGGCGAGGTGCCCAAGCGGATGACGCCGGCGCGCGGCCGGCTGCTCGAGATCTTGTCCGACCGGCTGCTGCACGGCAAATCCGAGGCCGCCAAGCAAGCCGGCGTCAGCGCCGGCGTGATCGACGGGTTGGTCGATGAAGGCACGTTGGCCGTCGAGCCGATGGCCGCGACGCTGGCGGCCCCTGCGCCCGACCCGACCTTCAGCGAGCCGGATTTTTCTCATGAGCAGCGCACCGCCGCCGACCAGATGCGGACCTTTGCGGCCCGCGGCGACTTCCATGTCGCGCTGATCGACGGCGTCACCGGCTCCGGCAAGACCGAAGTGTATTTCGAGGCGATCGCCGAAACGATTCGGCGCGGCGAGCAGGTGATGATCCTGATGCCGGAGATCGCGCTGACCGGGCAGTTCCTCGACCGCTTCGCGCTGCGCTTCGGCGTGCGCCCGCTGGAATGGCATTCCGAGATGACGCCGCGCAGCCGCGCCCGCAACTGGGCCGCGGTCGCCTCCGGCGAGGCGCATGTCGTGGTTGGCGCGCGCTCGGCGCTGTTTCTGCCTTTCGCCAAGCTCGGGCTCATCATCGTCGATGAAGAACACGACCAGGCCTACAAGCAGGCCGAGGGCGTACATTACCATGCCCGCGACATGGCGGTGGTGCGCGCCTCGATCGAGAAGATCCCGATCGTGCTGGCCTCGGCCACGCCGTCGGTCGAGACCGAGGTCAATGCGCGCCGTGGACGCTACCAGCGCATCGTGCTGCCCGGCCGGTTCGGCGGCCAGCACATGCCGCACATCGAGGCGATCGACCTGCGTACCGAGGGCCCGATGCGCGGCCACTTCATCGCGCCACGCCTTGCCGAAGCCGTGCAGATCGCCATCGACCGCAAGGAACAGGCGCTCTTGTTCCTCAACCGCCGCGGCTATGCGCCGCTGACGCTGTGCCGCGGCTGTGGCCATCGCTTTGCCTGCAACATCTGCGACGCCTGGCTGGTCGATCACCGCTTTCGCGCGCGGCTGGTCTGCCATCATTGCGGCTTCTCGACACCGCGCCCGCATCTCTGCCCGCATTGCGGCGCCGAGGAATCGCTGGCCGCGATCGGCCCCGGCGTCGAGCGCCTGCAGGAGGAAGCGCAAAAGCTGTTTCCCGACGCGCGCACCATGGTGCTATCGAGCGACCTCATCACCTCGATCGACGCGATGCGCGCCGAGCTGACGGAAATTGCCGAAGGCCGCGTCGATATCATCATCGGCACCCAGCTGGTCGCCAAGGGCCACAATTTTCCGCGGCTGAATCTGGTCGGCGTGATCGACGCCGATCTCGGACTCGGCAACGGCGACCCACGTGCCGCTGAGCGCACCTTCCAGCAGCTCAACCAGGTGATCGGCCGCGCCGGCCGCGAACAGGGCCGCGGCATCGGCTATCTGCAGACCCACCAGCCCGAGCATCCGGTGATGAAGGCGCTGATCGCCGCCGACCGCGAGGCGTTTTACGGCGCCGAAATCGACGCCCGCGAGCGCGCCGGCTATCCGCCGTTCGGCCGGCTCGCCAGCCTGATCATATCGGCCGGCGATCGCCCGACCGCCGAAGGGTTTGCGCGCAAGCTGGCCGCCGTGGCGCCACTCGACGAGCGCGTCCAGGTGCTCGGCCCCGCCGAAGCGCCTCTCGCGGTGATCAAGGGCCGCTACCGCTTCCGCATCCTGGTGAAGTCGCCGCGCAACGTCGATCTCTCCTTCTATCTGCGCGACTGGCTGGCGCATGCGCCGAAGACGACCGGCAATCTCAAGCTCCAGGTCGATGTCGACCCGCAGAGTTTTCTTTGAACCAATCTGTCATCCCGGGGCGCGAGCGCGCCAGCGGCGAGCGAACCCGGTATCCCGACATGGGACGATGAACATCTCGGGATTCCCCACCACTCCAATTGGAGTGGCTGAGGTTCTCGCTCAGTCGGCTCCGCCGCCCGCGCGAGCCCCGGAATGACAGTTTTATTTCACCAAAAAAAGCCTGCCGTCATCGCTGACGGCAGGCTTCTTTACTCCACGCTACTCGAACGCAACGCTACTGAACTTCAGTGCGAAGCGCCGATGCTTACATCACCTCGGCGACGACGCGGCCGACACCGCGGCTGGTCAGGCCGATGACGGAGGCCGCGCCCTTCGACAGATCGAGCACGCGACCGCGGATGAACGGGCCGCGGTCATTGATGGTGACGACGACGCTGCGGCCGGCGTGCGTCACGCGCAGCTTGGTGCCGAACGGCAGCGAGCGATGGGCCGCCGTCATGGCGCCCTGGTTGAAACGCTGGCCGGATGCGGTGCGGCTGCCGGATTCGCTGCCGTAGAACGAGGCCATGCCGGCAAAGCTGCGGCCGACGCCGTTGGCGATGGCGCGGACCGGCGCCTGCACGGTGGTCTCGAACAGCGACGGGATCGACGCATTGGCATCGAGCACCGGCGCCTTGATGACGCGCTGGGCGTGGTGATGGCCGTGGTGACGATGATGGTGATGGCGGGATTTGGCCGAAGCCTCTGAAATCGTTCCGCCCAGCATGATGGTTGCGGCGATCAGCGCCAGGGCAGTACGCGGGCGGGCAACGGCGCCCAGCATCGAATTTCTGTTTCGCAGCATATTTGGTAGTCCCTCAGACAGTATTGCCACATATATGACAAGTGGAACCCCCGTCCCATTTTGATGCGGCCACCGTTGAAGGCTTAATAAGGCGTAAAGTGGGCAAGCAGATCGTTCCTGCGTCAATCGAAATATCTTGTGATAGGTACTATTATAGCTGGCGTTGCTAATTAACCAATTTTTAACTAGATATTATACTGTCGAATACGATCTATTACTGAATAGACAAGTGATCGCCGGACATGGCCAGCATTCGGCAAGTAAATCTCAAGCAGAGGATTTTGGGGGAATGCGCCGGGCGGGTCTGCCTTGCGGGCGAGGCGCGGATCACAAACCGGGCCTAGCCGGGAAGCCGCAGCATTCCATGTCGCGATCTATTCCAGCCGCAAGGCTCCGACGGCCTGCGACAAGGCATCGCCAATCGCTTTCATCGCGTTGCACACCTGCGCGGCCTATGTTAGCAAAGCCGCGATTTGAACGGGACACAATGCTGTGTTGTGGCCTGAGAATCGAAGTCCCGCTTGAATTCCAAGGACTTGGATCGCTAGCGCCGAATTCGGGCGATGGTTTTTCCCTTGTGGGTTCGACAGCCTGAAGAGCGTATTCGTGGCAGCAGAAGATCCGTCCGTTTCGGGAATGTCCGGTCGTTACGCAACAGCCCTGTTTGAGCTGGCGCGCGACGAGAAATCCGTCGATGCGGTCAAGGCCGACCTCGACAAGTTCGAAGCCATGCTGAATGGCAGCGCCGACCTGAAGCGGCTGGTGCGCAGCCCGATCTTCGGCGCCGACGTGCAGGGCAAGGCGCTTGCCGCCATCCTGGACGACGCCAAGATCACCGGCATCAGCGCCAAGTTCCTCAAATTGCTCACGGCCAACCGCCGGCTGTTCGCAGTCAGCGACGTGATCCGCGCCTTCCGCGCGCTGGTCGCCCGCTTCAAGGGCGAAGCCACGGCCGACGTCACCGTCACCGAGCCGCTCAGTGACAAGAATCTCGACGCCCTGAAGACCGCGCTGAAATCAGTGACGGGCAAGGATGTCGCGCTCAACGTGAAGATCGATCCGGCCATCATCGGCGGGCTTGTCGTCAAGCTCGGCAGCCGCATGGTGGACAGTTCGCTTCGCACCAAACTCAACTCGATTAAGCACGCGATGAAAGAGGCAGGCTGATGGACATCCGCGCCGCGGAAATTTCCGCGATCCTCAAGGATCAGATCAAGAACTTCGGCCAGGAAGCTGAAGTTTCCGAAGTTGGACAGGTTCTGTCCGTCGGCGACGGCATTGCCCGCGTCTTCGGCCTCGACAACGTCCAGGCCGGTGAAATGGTCGAGTTCGAGAACGGCACGCGCGGCATGGCGCTGAATCTCGAAACCGACAATGTCGGCATCGTGATCTTCGGCGCCGACCGCGAGATCAAGGAAGGCCAGACCGTCAAGCGAACCCGCGCCATCGTGGACGCGCCGGTCGGCAAGGGCCTGCTCGGCCGCGTCGTCGATGCGCTGGGCAACCCGATCGACGGCAAGGGTCCGATCGAATTCACCGAGCGCAAGCGCGTCGACGTCAAGGCGCCGGGCATCATTCCGCGCAAGTCGGTCAACGAGCCGATGGCGACCGGCCTGAAGTCGGTCGACGCCTTGATCCCGGTCGGCCGTGGCCAGCGCGAGCTGATCATCGGTGACCGTCAGACCGGCAAGACCGCGATCGCGCTCGACACCATTCTGAACCAGAAGTCGCTCAACGTCGCCGGCGCGCCGGAAGGCCAGAAGCTGTATTGCGTCTATGTCGCGATCGGCCAGAAGCGCTCCACCGTCGCGCAGTTCGTGAAGGTTCTCGAAGAGCAGGGCGCGCTGGAATATTCCGTCGTCGTCGCCGCCACCGCGTCCGATCCGGCCCCGATGCAGTACATCGCGCCGTTCACCGGCTGCACGATCGGCGAGTACTTCCGCGACAACGGTATGCACGCCGTCATCATCTATGACGATTTGTCGAAGCAGGCCGTCGCCTACCGCCAGATGTCGCTGCTGCTGCGCCGTCCGCCGGGCCGCGAAGCCTATCCCGGCGACGTGTTCTATCTTCACTCCCGCCTGCTCGAGCGCGCCGCGAAGCTCAACGACTCGCAAGGCAACGGTTCGCTGACGGCGCTGCCGATCATCGAAACGCAGGCCAACGACGTGTCGGCCTACATCCCGACCAACGTGATCTCGATCACCGACGGCCAGATCTTCCTCGAAACCGACCTGTTCTTCCAGGGCATCCGCCCGGCGGTGAACGTCGGTCTGTCCGTCTCGCGCGTCGGTTCTGCCGCGCAGACCAAGGCGATGAAGAAGGTCGCCGGCAAGATCAAGGGCGAGCTGGCGCAGTACCGCGAAATGGCGGCGTTCGCGCAGTTCGGCTCCGATCTCGACGCCTCGACCCAGCGCCTGCTGAATCGCGGCGCCCGCCTGACCGAACTCCTGAAGCAGCCGCAGTTCTCGCCGCTGAAGATGGAAGAGCAGGTCTGCGTGATCTGGGCCGGCACCAACGGCTATCTCGACGCGCTGCCGATCAACAAGGTGCGCGGCTTCGAAGACGGTCTGCTCTCGCTGCTGCGCGGCAAGAACATCGACATTCTCGAAGCGATCCGTGACAGCCGCGATCTCAAGGACGACACCGCCGCCAAGCTCAAGGGCGTGGTCGAAGGTTTCGCCAAGAACTACGCTGCTTAAGCTTTTGGCCGGCTGAAAGGCCGGCCGCAAACTCTGTAGTCCCCTCCCCCTTCATGCGAAGCGAAGCTTCGCTAGGGGGAGGGCTAGGGTGGGGGTAGCCGCGAGCGACGTCGCTTGTGTCACCCCCCTCCCCGACCCTCCCCCGCAAGGGGGGAGGGAGCACACCGACGTAGTGGATCAGGGCTGAGATGGCTTCACTTAAAGACATGCGTGTCCGCATCGCCTCGACCAAGGCGACGCAGAAGATCACCAAGGCCATGCAGATGGTCGCGGCGTCCAAGCTGCGCCGCGCGCAGATGGCCGCCGAAGCCGCACGGCCCTATGCCGAGCGGATGGATGCGGTGATCGCCTCGATCGCAGGCGCCGCTGCCGGATCCGGCACCGGCCCGGCACTGCTGGGCGGCACTGGAAAAGATCAGGTTCACCTGCTGCTGGTCTGCACCGGCGAGCGCGGCCTGTCCGGCGCGTTCAACTCCTCGATCGTCCGCCTGGCACGTGAACGCGCGCTGGCGCTGATCGCGCAGGGCAAGGAAGTCAAATTCTTCTGCGTAGGCCGCAAGGGTTACGAACAGCTGCGCCGCACCTTCGACAAGCAGATCGTCGAACACATGGAATTGCGTTCGGTGAAGCAGCTCGGATTCGTCAATGCCGAGGGCATCGCCAAGAAGGTTCTGGCGCGCTTCGACAATGGCGAGTTCGACGTCTGCACGCTGTTCTTCGCGCGCTTCAAGACCGTGATCGCGCAGATCCCGACCGCGCAGCAGATTATCCCGCTGGTGGTGCAGGCCAAGCCGGCCGCCACCGATGCCGCGGCGCCGGTCTATGAATACGAGCCCGGCGAGGACGAGATCCTCACCGGCCTCCTGCCGCGCAATCTCGCGGTGCAGATTTTCCGCGCGCTGCTCGAGAACAACGCTTCGTTCTACGGCGCGCAGATGAGCTCGATGGATAACGCCACGCGCAACGCCGGCGACATGATCCGCAAGCAGACCCTGATCTACAACCGCACCCGCCAGGCGATGATTACCAAGGAGCTGATCGAGATCATCTCCGGCGCCGAGGCGATCTAATCCAGCATTTGGCCCTCTGGGCCGCGTTCAAGTTTCGGACTTCAAGGAGAAGTTTTCATGGCTACCCCCAACCAGACCGGCAAGATCACCCAGGTCATCGGCGCCGTCGTCGACGTGCAGTTCGAAGGCCACCTGCCCGCGATTCTGAGCGCGATCGAAACCATGAACGGTGCCAACCGTCTGGTGCTCGAAGTCGCCCAGCATCTCGGTGAGTCGACCGTCCGCACCATCGCGATGGACACCACCGAAGGTCTGGTCCGCGGCCAGCCGGTCAGCGACACCGGCAACCCGATCATGGTTCCGGTCGGCGTCGGCACCCTCGGCCGCATCATGAACGTGATCGGCGAGCCGATCGACGAAGGCGGTCCGATCGAGTCCGAAGGCCTGCGCGCGATCCATCAGGAAGCGCCGATGTACACCGAGCAGTCCACGGAAGCTGAAATTCTCGTCACCGGCATCAAGGTCGTCGACCTCCTGGCGCCCTACGCCAAGGGCGGCAAGATCGGCCTGTTCGGCGGCGCCGGCGTCGGCAAGACCGTGCTGATCCAGGAACTGATCAACAACGTCGCGAAGGCGCATGGCGGCAACTCGGTGTTCGCCGGCGTCGGCGAGCGTACCCGCGAAGGCAACGATCTCTATCACGAGTTCATCGAGTCCAAGGTCAATGCCGATCCGCACAATCCCGACCCTTCGGTGAAGTCGAAGTGCGCGCTGGTGTTCGGCCAGATGAACGAGCCCCCGGGCGCCCGCATGCGCGTCGCGCTGTCGGGTCTCACCGTCGCCGAACATTTCCGCGACCAGGGCCAGGACGTGCTGTTCTTCATCGACAACATCTTCCGCTTCACCCAGGCGGGTTCGGAAGTGTCGGCGCTGCTCGGCCGCATCCCCTCGGCGGTGGGCTATCAGCCGACGCTGGCGACCGACATGGGCGCGCTGCAGGAACGCATCACCACCACCCACAAGGGTTCGATCACCTCGGTGCAGGCGATCTACGTGCCGGCCGACGATTTGACCGATCCGGCGCCGGCGACCTCGTTCGCGCATCTTGACGCGACGACCGTGCTGAACCGCGCGATCTCGGAAAAGGGCATCTATCCCGCAGTGGATCCGCTGGATTCGACCTCGCGCATGCTCTCCCCGCTGATCGTCGGCCAGGAGCATTACGAGACTGCGCGCATGGTCCAGCAGGTGCTGCAGAAGTACAAGTCGTTGCAGGACATCATCGCCATTCTCGGCATGGATGAGCTGTCGGAAGAGGACAAGCTGGCCGTGGCCCGCGCCCGCAAGATCGAGCGCTTCCTGTCGCAGCCGTTCTTCGTCGCCGAAATCTTCACCGGTTCGCCGGGCAAGTTCGTCGACCTCGCCGACACCATCAAGGGCTTCCGCGCGATTTGCGAAGGCAAGTACGACCACCTTCCGGAGGCCGCCTTCTACATGGTCGGCGCCATCGAAGAGGCCGTCGAAAAGGGCAAGAAGCTGGCTGCCGAAGCCGCTTAACTCTGTAACCCTCCCCCTTGCGGGGAGGGTCGGCGCACTTGCGCCGGGGTGGGGGTGCCACAAGCACCTTCGCCTGTGGTTACCCCCCCACCCCGACCCTCCCCCGCAGGGGGGGAGGGAGCAGTAAGCGGATTGCACCATGGCCACCTTCCAATTCGACCTCGTCTCGCCGCAACAGCTCGCCTTCTCGGGTGCAGTCGATCAGGTTGATGTGCCCGGTCGCGAAGGCGACTTCGGCGTGCTGGCGGGTGCCGCCCCGATGGTGGCAGCACTTCGTCCGGGCATCATGACGATCTACAGCGGCACCACCAGGCACACGATCATCGTGCTCGGCGGCCTCGCCGAGGTGAACGACAAGGGCCTCACCGTGCTGGCCGACGTCGCCACCTCGCTGCAGGATCTCGACCGCACCGCCTTCGCCGCCGATATCGCGGCGATGGAAGAGAAGCTGTCTGAGAAAGAGGGTTCCGTTCTCGACCTCGCGATCGCGCGTCTCGACCACTTCAAGGTCATCCAGCTGCACATCAATTCGACGGCGATGCATTAAGCGCTTCTCGCGCGCCACGAAAAAAGCCCCGGATCGAACCGGGGCTTTTTTGTTGGACGAACGGACAGCTCAGACGGACGGCTGCGCCACCTTCACCGGCTCCGCGGTGAAGCCATCCACGGTCGCATGCAGATGCGCGACGAGTTTCTCATCGAGAGAAAGCCGCGCCGCCAGCAAACCGAGATAGGCCCGCTCCGAAGCGCTGTCGAGGTCGATGGCCAGCAGCGAGACCGTATAGATCTCCGCGGCTTCCTCGGGCGTCCGCACGCCGCTCGCCACGGCATCGACATCGAGCGGCCTGCGCAATTCATCCATCACGAACACCTTGTCCTCGGCAGTGACGTTGAGCCGGTCCATCTGCGCGAAGATGTTGGTCTGCTCAGTGCTGTCGAGATGGCCATCGGCCTTGGCCGCCGCAATCATCGCCCGCAACAGGTTACGGCTGAGTGATTGCTGATCTGCCGGCTGCAACGGATTGAACGGCGTATCACTCGGCGGCGGCAGCAAAGGGGTCTCGACCGCGCCGGCGGGCGAGGCCTGCTTGCCCGCCTGATAATTCTGATAGGCCCGATAGGCGAGCGCACCGGCCACCGCCATGCCGCCATAGGTGAGCGCATTCTTGGCGATCTTGCGCCCGCCCTTCGAGCCGAGCAACATGCCGGCCAGGCCGCCGGTCATCGCGCCGCCGCCAAAGCCGCCAAGAAAGCTGCCGGCCTGCTGCAGCAGATCGCCGCCACCCTTGCCGAGAAGCCCGCCATCCGGCCGGCCGCCCGCCTGCTGATTGGGACCACCCTGATTCAGCCCGCCGATGAACTGGTCGAGCATACTTTTGGGATCGAACATCGCGTCATTCCTCGTTTGATGGAGATCACGAGGTAGGGTCGGAACGCGACGATGTAAGGACACAAAGCTGCGGCGTGATGTCCTGCGACCGGATGGACCTTCAGGCGAAGCGCGCGAATTCGGCGGCCACCGCGCGGTAGACCTCGCGCCGGAATGGCACCACGAGATCCGCCACGCGGTCCAGCCGTTCCCGGCGCCAGGCGTCGAATTCCGCCGGCTGGCCGTTGCGCGGCGTCAGCGGATCGACTTCCTCATCCTTGCCGGTAAAGCGCAGCGCGAACCATTTCTGGCGCTGGCCGCGATACCTTGCGAAGCGATGCGTCGGATCGTCGAAGGCGATGAAATCGTAGGTCATCCAGTCGGTCTCATCGAGATAGTCGGCATGCACCACGCCGGTCTCCTCAAAGAGCTCGCGCATCACCGCGACACGAGAATCCTCATCCGCATCGATGCCGCCCTGCGGCATCTGCCATTCCAGCCCCGGGAGAACGATCTCCGGCCCGTCATCCCTGAAGCGCCGGCCGATCAGGACGCGGCCTTCAGCGTTGAACAGAGCGACGCCGACATTGGGCGATAGGGTTTGTCGGACACGAGCGTTACTCGCCAGACAACCTGGAAAATTCCTTCACCACGCGCTCATAGACCGGGCGCTTGAACGGCACGATCAGGTCCGGCAGGTTCTTCATCGGCTCCCAGCGCCACTTGATGAATTCCGGCTTGTGTCCGCCACCGGGCGCCACCACGTTGATCTCGGTATCGTCGCCGGTGAAGCGCACCGCGAACCATTTCTGGCGCTGGCCTCGGTAACGGCCCTTCCAGGCGCGGCCGGCGACCGTGCGCGGAATGTCGTAGATCAGCCAGTCTGGCACTTCGCCGAGTTTCTCGACGGATTTCACGCTGGTTTCTTCGTAAAGCTCGCGCTTGGCAGCTTCCCAGGCATCTTCGCCGGGATCGACGCCGCCCTGCGGCATTTGCCAGACATGGGTCTCATCGACATGCTCGATGCCGCCGGAGCGGCGACCGATAAAAACCAGGCCTTGCGGATTGATCAGCATCATGCCGACGCAGGTTCGATAGGGCAGATCTTCGTAGCGCGCCATTCCGTCAATGCCTCTCGCGTCTCTTACGCCGTTCACGCAGCGATTCGGCTGTGTCGAACTCACCCTAGACCAAAGACGCTAGCTTGATTTTGATTTCAGCATCGCGGTTGTCAATGGCACCAGCATCACGCCGCGGCTCTCCAGCGTTTTAGCCCAGGCCGCAATGCGTTCGATCGAGATCGGCAGCGCTGACGCGGTGCCGACCGCATAGCCGCGTTCCCTGGCCAGGCTTTCCAGCCTCGCCAGCGCCTTGTCGATGTCGGCCGAGGTGGGCGACGTGTCAATGC
This sequence comes from Tardiphaga sp. vice304, assembly GCF_007018905.1. Taxonomy (NCBI): domain Bacteria; kingdom Pseudomonadati; phylum Pseudomonadota; class Alphaproteobacteria; order Hyphomicrobiales; family Nitrobacteraceae; genus Tardiphaga; species Tardiphaga sp. vice304. The sequence goes on along the minus strand of NZ_CP041402.1, from coordinate 484,631 downwards.
CGAGATCCGCCCGCGCGAATGGAACTGCCGTGCCCTCCGCGACGGCCTGCCCGACGCTGCGCGGCGCGGTGCCATCATCGAAATAGGCCAGACCGCGTTTGGCGGCGTCGCGCAGCACCGGCTGCATCGCGGAATCCGCGGCCACGAAACGCGCGCCCATGAAATTGGCCAGGCCGACATAGCCCTGGAACCGGCTCATGTGCCACAGCAGCCGATCGAGGTTCTGTTCAGCCGAGGCCGTCGCCAGCAGCGTCTGCGGGCCGGGGTCGTTGTCAGGATAATCGAACGGCTCCATCGGAACCTGCAAGAGCACTTCGTGGCGCTGCGCGCGGGCCCGCTCGACCAGTTTGCCGGGATCGGAACCGTAGGGCGTGAAGGCCAGCGTCACCGCGGCCGGCAGCTTCATGATCGCTTCGGTCGTCTTGGCGGCACCGACGCCAAGGCCGCCGATCACGATCGCGATGCTCGGGATTTTCATGGCCCGGGCGCGCTCGGCGTCGGAGCCCGCAGCATAGGCCGATACCGGCTTCATGCCGTCGGCAGCGATGGGCACCATGCCGTAGCGGGCTTTTTCCAGCAGCTTGGGATTGCTGCCGGCCATCACCGGCACGGCGGCAGACCCCGCCGGTTCCGACGCGTTTTCCGCCCCGTCGCTGGAGACAACGACATCGCGCCGGGCCCCGGAGGAGCCGTCGATAATGGTGATGGTCTTCTGGCCCCCGACCTCCGGTGCCTTCTCGGCCGCTTTGGCGGGGCCTCGCTTGACCTCGACGGGCGGCTTTTCCTCCGACGGCGCCGGCGGCTTCAGGGCGATGCGCGCGACCGGTTCGCCGCCCATCGGATCGTTGCCGAAGATCGCAAACCCGAGAAAGCCGAGCAGCACCACGCCCAGCACGGCCGCGATCGCCTGCGGCGGCGACACCGGCAACCGGAACCTGCGCTTGCGGGGCTCTGTCTGTCCGAGCGGGGCGCTCAGATCGTCGCTCGACACGATTCATCGACCTCCCGAATCAGTGGCCGAAGATACCACGGCGGGGCAGGGGCAACGGAAGGGATTGGAAGCACACTCGCAGGTAGCGGATCCATCGTCCCATCTCCCCTCCGCGCTGCGCGCGGCCACCCATGGCGAACGAATTGGTTCGCCAGACCCCACGAGGGGGGAGGGGAACCGGTGCGCCTCCGATCGACCAATAAAAAGGGCGACCCGAGGGCCGCCCTTTCGTCATTCCGTGGGTCAAACCGTCAGTTCGACTTGGTCGCGGGCTTCGCGGCATCCGGCTTGGCGGAGGCCTTTTCGTCCGGCTTCGCCGCGGGCTTGTCGTCCGTGGTGTTGGCGGTGACCTTGATGCCGTGCAGCAGGTCGGCGGCGGCCTTGAGGGCCTTGTCGTCCTTGGCATCCGGCGGCACGTAGGACTGCGAACCGGTCTTCTCGTCGCCGTCGTTCTTCAGATGGCCGCGAAGCGAGGCTTCGCCCTTGGTGTCGGTACGCGACTTCAATTCATCCGGCACGTCCTGGACGATCTCGATGTCCGGCACGATGCCCTTGGCCTGGATCGACTTGCCGGACGGCGTGAAGTAGCGCGCCGTGGTCAGCCGCAGCGCGCCGTTGCCGGAGCCGAGCGGGATGATGGTCTGCACCGAACCCTTGCCGAACGAACGGGTGCCGATGGTGGTGGCGCGCTTGTGGTCCTGCAACGCGCCGGCGACGATTTCCGATGCCGAGGCGGAGCCGCCATTGATCAGCACGACCACCGGCTTGCCCTTGGTGAGGTCGCCCTGATGCGCGGTGCGGCGCTGGGTTTCCTCGGCGTTGCGGCCGCGGGTCGAGACGATTTCGCCGCGCTCCAGGAACGCATCCGAAACGGTAACGGCTTCTTCGAGCAGGCCGCCCGGGTTGTTGCGGAGATCGATGATGAAGCCCTTGAGCTTGTCGGCGCCGATCGCGGCGGTCTGGGCGGCGATCTCGCGCTTGAGGCCTTCGGTGGTCTGTTCGTTGAAGGTGGTGATGCGGATATAGGCGATGTCATCGCTCTCCACGCGCGCGCGCACCGAGCGGACGCGGATGTTGTCACGCACCAGGGTCACGTCGAGCGGATCGTCCTTGCCCTTGCGGACGATCTTCAGCTTGATCTTGGTGTTGACCGGGCCGCGCATCTTTTCGACGGCCTGGTTCAAGGTCAGGCCCTGCACCGCCTCGTCGTCGAGGCTGGTGATGACGTCGTTGGCCATGATGCCGGCCTTCGACGCCGGCGTATCGTCGATCGGCGATACCACCTTGATCAGGCCGTCTTCCATGGTGACTTCGATGCCGAGGCCGCCGAACTCGCCGCGGGTCTGCACCTGCATGTCGCGGAAGCTCTTGGCGTCCATGTAGCTGGAGTGCGGATCAAGGCCGGTCAGCATGCCGGAGATCGCGGACTCCACCAGCTTGCTGTCGTCGGGCTTCTCGACATAGTCGGAGCGCACGCGCTCGAACACGTCGCCGAACAGATTGAGCTGGCGATAGGTGTCGGAGGTCGCAGCGCGGGCGCTGGTTCCCATGAACACCGCGCGCGGTTGCGTGACGAAGAGCGTCAGGGCGGCGCCGGTGGCAGCACTGAGCAGGATTATCGAAGTCTTGCGCATCATCCGCGAACCTTTTCGCCTTCGTTTGCGGCCCACCATGGGCCAGAGTCGATGGGAGTGCCATCCTTACGGAACTCGATATAAAGCACGGGCTGGCTGGCATTGGCCGCCAGAACAGACGCTACCCGGGATGTCGATCCCATGACAGCGACCGGTTCACCCGTCAGAACGAACTGGCCGATATTGACGGAGATGCGTTCCATTCCGGCAATCAACACATGATACCCGCCACCGGCGTTTAGGATCAAGAGTTGTCCATAGGAGCGGAACGGCCCGGAATAGACAACCCAGCCATCACACGGGGTTGTGACCTGGGCGCCGGCGCGGGCGGCCAGCGAAATACCTTTTTCGACGCCGCCGACACCATCGGAACCGCCGAAGTCGCGAATCCGGATGCCGTTGACCGGCAGCGCGAACATGCCCTTCGCCGAGGCAAAGGCGATCGCCGGGCTCATCCGCGCGGAATCCTTCAGGGCGCCGAGGTTCGGCTTGCCATTGCCGAGCGCGGCCGGCGCGCCCTGCAGGCTGGCGGTCTGCGCGGCCTTGGCGGCCGCCTTGGAGTCCTGCTCCATCTTGGCGATCAGGCCCTGCAGGCTGTCGACCTGCTTCGACAGCGACAGCGCGCGCGCGGCCTCGGACGCCATGTCCTTTTCGGCCGCCGCCTGCTGCTTCTGCCGTTCCTCGGTGAACGAGGACAGCCGGGTCTGGTCGTCCCTGAGCCTGTCGCGATCGGCGGCCAACTGGTCGCGCTCGCCGGCGATGGTCTTGCGCAAGGCGACCAGTTCGCTGAGGTCGGCGATCAATTTGTCGGCACGGACGCGCATGTCCGGCACCACGGAGCCGAGCATCATCGCGGTGCGCAGCGATTTCAGCGCGTCTTCCGGACGCACGAACAGCGCCGGCGGCGCGCGACGACCGGCGCGCTGTAACGCCGACAGCACTTCGGCGATTTCGGCGCGGCGCGATTGCAGCGAACCGCGGATCTCGCGCTCGCGTGCGTCGAGCGGGCCGAGCCGCGCTTCGGCATCGTCGATGCCCTTCTCGACGCCGCGCACGCGGGCGGCAATGTCGATCAGTTGCTGGTTGAGCTTGCCGCGGTCCTGGCCTAGCGCAGCGATATCGGCCTTGAGCTTGTCCTGCAGTTCGGCCGCCGCCTTCTGCTGCGCACGCGCGGCCTGCAGCTCCTGCTCGCGCTGCCGGATGATATCGGTGGTCGGCGCAATGGCCTGCTGGATCGGTGCGGCGGCGAGCTGCGCGCGCGCCGGCTGCGCGCTCACGCCAGCCAGGCTTGCCAGCACGGCGATGGGCAGTGACGACGCCTGCAGCCAGCCGCGGCGAGCGGTGTGGATTTCACCAGAATTGGGCCGCGGTGCGTGCATCGAGCGGATCGTCGCTTTCGCTGGAAGAACCTAAACGCGGTGATACGGATGTCCGGACAAAATCGTCGCCGCCCGGTAGATCTGTTCGAGAAGCATGACCCGCACCATCTGATGCGGCCAGGTCGCTGCGCCGAACGCAATACTCATCTTGGCTCTGCGCCGCAATTCGGGCGAAAGTCCGTCCGCGCCGCCGATCACGAAAATAGTGTGCCCCACCTGCTCGTCGCGCCAGCGGCCGAGATGGCGGGCAAAGCTCGGGCTGTCGACGCTGGTGCCGCGCTCGTCCAGCGCGACGATCACGGCCTTTTCCGGGATCAACGCCGTGATCGCGGCGGCCTCCTCGGCGATTCGGGTCGCCGCATCGCGGGCGCGGCTTTCCGGAATTTCATGGATCGCGAGGCCGCGAAAACCGAGCTTGCGGCCGATATCGTCGAAGCGATCGCGATAACGCTCCGCCAGCTCGCGTTCCGGACCCTGCTTGAGCCTGCCGATGGAAATGAGAACCAGATGCATAGGGGCTAGGGTCTGACTTGTTCAACTAAAGCGCATCGACGCACTGTCGCTGCGCCCCTTCTCCCCATTGGGGAGAGGGCTGGGGTGAGGGGGCACCGGCCTATCAATGGCACGAAACCCCTCACCCGGATTGCCCAGTCGATGCTACGCATCGCCAGGCAATCCGACCTCTCCCCAAGGGAGAGGTGACAAAACATCATCGGCACGATCCGGTGAAAGAGCCTCGATATCAAACCGCCTTGAGTTCGATCTTGTCGTCGCCGGGGCTCTGCGTCCACAACCGTTCGAGATTGTAGAATTCGCGCACTTCCGGGCGGAAGACGTGAACGATCACCTCGCCGGTATCGATCAGCACCCAGTCACAATTCGGCAGCCCCTCGATGTGGAGCTTCTTGTTGCCGGATTCCTTGAGCCCCTTGGCGACGGTCTCAGCCAATGAGCCGACATGACGGTTCGAGCGACCTGTGGTGATGACCATGTAGTCGGAGAACGCCGACTTGCCGCGCAGGTCGATGGTGACGGTCTCTTCCGCCTTCATGTCGTCGAGCCGCTTGAGAATGAGGTCGAGCACCACATCGGCGCTGTCGCGCGGCTGCAGGCCGGCCAGCGCGGCCTTCTTGGCCTTCGTCACCTTGGGCGTGACAACCTTGGCGACGGAAGCTTTAGCAACCGAAGCCTTCTTCGGCGCTACTGCCTTCTTGGCGACAAGCGCCTTTTTCGGCACGACGGCTTTCTTCGCAGCAGATTTGGGAGCAGCAGCTTTCGCTGGAGGCTTGGAAGCGGCCTTGGAGGCTGCCTTGGCCGGGGCCTTCTTTTTGGCGCCGGTTTTCGTCGATACAGAAGTGGCCAGGGACCATTCCTTTCACGGGTCGGGGCGCCTGATCCGGCGCCCGATGAAGAGACTATGATGAGGGAGTCGTGGGTTCAATATTCCAGGCCGTTCCTATAGCACTTATCGACGCGGTGTTGTGGAATTACGTCTTCCAGCTGCCATCGGCGTTGCGCAGCCGGGTCGAGGACATCGCAAGCTTCAGCCCGGTGAGGAACACCCAGGCCGGCGGGTCGAGGTCGGCCAGCATCCCGGCGTCGCGTTCCGGGATCCGGTCCCGCGACAACGCCTGCGCCGCCGGGGACGCCAGGCCGCGCAGGGTCAGCGGCGGGCGGTCGATCACCGCAAACGGCACCTGCGCGGCGATCTGCTGCCAGTTTTCCCATTTGTGGAACTGGGCGAGATTATCGGCGCCCATGATCCAGACAAAACAGGCGCTGGCGCAACGCCTTCGCAGATAGGTGATGGTATCGACGGTATAGCGGGTGCCGATCGCGGTCTCCAGGCAGGTGACGTCGATGCGCGGATGGTTGGCCATGGCCCGCGCCGCGGCCGCGCGCTCGGCGAGGTCATGCAGATTGCTGCGGTCTTTCAGCGGGTTGCCCGGCGACACCAGCCACCAGACGCGATCCAGTTGCAGCCGCTTCATCGCAAACAGCGAAATCGCCCGGTGCGCGGCATGCGGCGGGTTGAACGAGCCGCCGAGCAGCCCAATCCGCTGGCCTGCGCTGTGAAACGGGATGGCGTGGCCCGCAGAAGCCCGGCCGGGGACTGCAGGCTCCAGTTCAGTCGCCACGCGCGCGCGCCATGTTCATCACGGCCGGGTCTGACCGGTGCCGTGGATGCGGTATTTGAAGCTGGTGAGCTGTTCGGCGCCGACCGGGCCGCGGGCGTGGAATTTGCCGGTGGCGATTCCGATCTCGGCGCCGAAGCCGAACTCGCCGCCATCGGCAAACTGCGTCGAGGCATTATGCAGCACGATGGCGGAATCGACCTCGTTGAGGAAGCGCGTCGCCGCTGCCGCATTTTCGGTCACGATCGCGTCGGTATGGTGCGAGCCGTGATCCCTGATATGCGCCAGCGCCTCGTCGAGGCCATCGACGACCCGCGCCGAGATGATGGCGTCCTCGTATTCGGTATCCCAGTCCGCGTCGGTCGCCGGATTGACACGGCCGTCCACCGCCTGCACGGCGGCATCGCCGCGGACTTCGCAGCCGGCCTCGATCAGCATTTCCACCAGCGGCTTGAGATGCGTGGCCGCCACCGCGCGGTCGACCAGCAGCGTCTCGGTGGCGCCGCAGACGCCGGGCCGGCGCATTTTCGCGTTCAGCACGATCGACTTGGCCATCTCCAGCGAGGCGGCACGATCGACATAGACGTGGTTGACGCCTTCGAGATGCGCGAACACGGGCACCCGGGCCTCGGCCTCGACGCGCGCCACCAGGCTCTTGCCGCCGCGCGGCACGATGACATCGACGCCGCCGTTCAGGCCTGACAGCAGCAGGCCCACCGCGGCGCGGTCGCGGGTCGGCACCAGAGTGATCGCGGCCTCGGGCAATCCGGCCTCGCGCAGGCCCTGCACCAGGCATTCGTGGATCGCGCGGCAGGATCGGAAACTGTCGGAGCCGCCGCGCAGGATCACGGCATTGCCGGACTTCAGGCACAACACGCCAGCGTCCGCTGCGACATTGGGCCGGCTCTCGAAAATCACCGCGACGACGCCGAGCGACACGCGAACCCGCTCGATGGTCATGCCGTTCGGCCGCTGCCAGCTCTCGGTGACGGCGCCCACGGGATCGGCAATGTCATGGATCACGCGAATGCCGTCGGCCATCGCGCTGACGCGGGCCGGTGTCAGAGTCAGCCGGTCGATGAAGGCGGAGGTTGCGCCATTGGCGCGGACCTCGGCGACATCCTCGGCATTGGCGGCCAGGATCGCCGTTTCGCCGGCGCGGACGGCGCGCTCCATCGCCGCCAGCGCGCGGTTTTTCTGTTCCGTCGGCGCTATCGCCAGCGCCCGCGCCGCCGCGCGGGCGGCCAGCGCGAGGTCGTTCATCAGGAACGGCAGATCGGCCGTGCCGTCGATGGCTTTCAGCGAGGCGGTCATGTCAGGCCCGGGCGGTCAGGAGAAACTCGCCATAAAATAGGGACTTCGGCCCGCAAGGTCAAAGGGAGCGGCGCCGCGGCCGGTCGGCGACAAGGCCGCTCAACCGAATTGGTAGTTCGATCGAGGACGGACCCAGCGGCCTACTTCGAGATGTCTTCCACCGCCGCAATGATCCGCGCCAGATCCTGCGGCCGCGACAGCCGATGGTCGCCGTCCGGGATCACCGTCAGCACGACGTCGTCGACTGGCAGTCGCTCGGTGAGGCGAAAGGCGTGCTTCCACGGCACGTCGGGATCGAGCCGACCCTGCAGGATGCGAACCGGGCAGCCGAGCTCGATGCTGCCGCCGAGCAGCAGATGGTCGCGGCCTTCCTCGATCAGTTGCCTAGTGATCGGATAGGGCTCGCCATATTCCGACGGCCGCATCCAGCAGCCGTCGCGCATGATCTGTTCGCGCACTTGCGGCGAGAAGCCGTTCCACATCAGCGCTTCGGTGAAGTCCGGCGCCGGCGCGATCAGCACCAGGCCTTTCAGCGTGGCGCGGCCGATCATGCCGCGGCGGGCCAGTGCGCGCGCCAGCAGCAGCGCCATCCAGCCGCCCATCGACGAGCCGATCACCACCTGCGGGCCCTGGCATGCCGCGTCGAACACCGCGAGACTGTCCTCGAGCCAGCGACCGATGGTGCCATCGACAAAGGCGCCGCCGGATTCACCGTGGCCGGAATAGTCGAAGCGGACGCAGGCGCGCCCCTGCTCCGCCGCAAACGCATCCAGCGCCAACGCCTTGCCGCCCTGCATGTCGGACTTGAAGCCGCTCATCCAGAACAGCCCGGGCGACGTGCCCTCGCGGATCCGCAGCGCGATGCGCCGGGCGGCGGGGCCGCTGCCGACCGTGATGAAAGTGGGGGCTGTTGACGCCGGGCTGCTCATGGATGACCTCGTTTCGAAGCTGTTTGAGCGAGCGGCACAGCCCCGTCAACGCCGATACCGCGTGGCGTTTGCGGCCCGGTGCGGCTTGCGCAACGTCCGCGGGCGCTCTATTTGAGCTTGGTCGGCGCCATTTGCTGCGTTTTGCGCGTTTGCCCGGCCCAAATGCCGCGTATTTCCGCGTTTTGACCTGCATCATTGTGAGTTTGCTTGCTCAAAACGCTCACTTCCTGCAAACTGTCGCCTTCCTTCACAACATTGGAGAGTTACCCATTCGCCGTCCCAACAGAGCCCCGCCCGCCCAGACCAAAGACGGGCCGCGCACCAACGATGAAATCCGCAACGCCCAGGTTCAGCTGATTGATCAGACAGGCCTCAACCACGGCACTGTCGAAACGACGATCGCTGTGAAAATGGCGATGGAAGCCGGCATGGATCTGGTCGAGATTTCGCCCAATACCAGCCCTCCCGTCTGCAAGATCATGGACTACGGGAAGTTCAAATATTCGGCCCAGAAAAAGGCCGCGGAAGCCCGCAAGAAGCAGAAGATCGTCGAGATCAAGGAGATCAAGCTCCGTCCGATGATCGACGACCACGACTACGAAGTGAAAATGCGCGCGATGCAGCGCTTCTTCGAAGAAGGCGACAAGGTCAAGATCACGCTGCGTTACCGCGGCCGTGAAATGGCGCATCAGGAAATCGGCACCAAGCTGCTCGACAAGGTGAAGGCGGACGTCGCCGAATACGCCAAGGTCGAACAGGACGCGCGTTTCGAAGGCCGCCAGGTGGTGATGGTTCTGGCGCCGCGCTGATCGCTATTTGGTTAGATTATAAATGATTTCGGCCCGTCAGGTTTCTGGCGGGCCTTTTTCTTTAGCTACGCCGTCATTCCGGGGCACCAGGGCGAAAGTCCGAGCGAACCCGGAATCCCGAAATGTTCATCGTCCCATGCCGATGTTCTCCGCCACTCCAATTGGAGTGGCGGACGTTCGCTCGCGGCTGACGCCGCTCTCGCCCCGAAATGACAGCCTAGCTCTTGCTGGCTTCCCAGCGGCCGGTGCAGGTCGTGGTCGCGGACTTGCCGCTCCATTGCCCTGTGCCGGCGTTGCCGGAGATCTTGCCAGAGGCATTGGCCTTTTGATCGCCGCGGGCGATCGATACGTTGACGGAGCCCGCGTCGGCGACGTTTCCGGAGATCTCGAAGCTGCCGTCGCCATTGTAGCTGACTTTGCCGCCGACGACCTTGACCGGATAGCTGTAGGCCGGATCGCAATTGCCGGATTCGGTGATGATCGTGACTTTCCAGTTGCCGTCATGGGAGGTTGCGGCATGCGCGGCACCTGCCAGCGCGATGGCGGCGGCGACGCCGGCCGCGGCGAACAGCCACTTCAGCGTTGTGATGCGCTTGGCGTCCTGCTTGATGGCGATTGCCTTGGGTGACTTGCTGGAATTGCTGGCCATGGTGTCGTCCCGATTTCGTTTCGTGCCGTTTGTTGGTCATGCAACAGATAAGGATCATGAAACGTTCCGGCCAGTGCGGCGCAGCCGCGCAGCAAACGACTCTTAAGCAGCGTTAATCGTTGCCAATTCCCCTATCCTCTGCCATAAACCCAACCTTCATCGGCCGGCTCATCAAGGGCTGCCGTGCCGATGTCCGTGCTGACTTCTTCCGTGAGGCAATAAGTCGAGCACTTTCAACGCTCTAGCGAGCATTTTAGCCGGCGCAGCGCCCCTCGGGCGCAACAGGCGTGCGGGCCATAGGAGAGCCAAATGCCCAAGCTGAAGACCAAGTCGGGCGCCAAAAAGCGCTTCAAAGTGACCGGAACAGGCAAAGTGATGTCGGCCCATGCCGGCAAGCGCCACGGAATGATCAAGCGGACGAAGAAGCAGATTCGTCAGCTCCGCGGTACGCGCGTGCTGTTCAAGACCGACGGCGACAACATCAAGAAGTATTTCTTGCCGAACGCCTGACGTTTTCACGTCATCACGGCTGCGTTCGCGCGGCACCCTGTTTTTCATTTTGAATTGAAGGAGACCAGTCATGGCTCGCGTCAAACGCGGTGTGACAGCTCACGCCAAGCACAAGAAAGTCTACAAGGCCGCCAAGGGTTTCCGTGGCCGTCGCAAGAACACGATCCGCACCGCCAAGCAGGCCGTCGAAAAGGCAGGCCAGTACGCCTTCCGCGACCGCAAGCGCAAGAAGCGCACGTTCCGCGCTCTGTGGATCCAGCGCATCAACGCCGCCGTCCGTCCGCTCGGCATGACCTACAGCGTGTTCATCAACGGCCTCGCCAAGTCCGGCGTGCTGGTTGACCGCAAGGTGCTGTCGGATCTCGCGATCCACGAGCCCGCGGTGTTCACCGCGATCGCCGAGAAGGCCAAGGCCGCTCTCGCGGCTTAATGACTTTATGCCGGCAGACCGACTCTGAGCCTGCCGGCATCGCCTGGCAGGCTTTTGGTTGGTGCGGCTGGCATGAACACTGTCATCGATTCAGGCACATGGACCGGGATCTCGACCGATCCTTACGCCGCGCTCGACGCGCAAGAGCGATCCGGCGAACTTCGCTTCGATGAAAGCCGAAAACTCTGGTGGTGGGGCGCCCTTGGCCTCCCATCGCTTGCTGCTTTCGGAGCTTGGCTCATTTACGCCGAATATGCAGGGGACCAGTCGACCGGTCGTTATTCAGCTCTGCTGAACCTGCCCTATTACAAGACGATCATGGGCCTGCTCATGATGGCAGTCGCCATCGGCGCTATTCCCCGCTGGAGACGTCGCTTGGCCGATCGAAGCAAGACAGCGCCGCTCTTCATCAACGATCGCGACCTTCGCTTTGGCATCCCCTCGCAAAGCATCAAGTTGAGTGCGATCAAACAGCTGACGTTCACCGGCGCTTCGGGGACGGTGGATGAACTGGCCGAGAAGCTGAGCCCGTGGGCCGAGCCCGGACATGGCAACAGGGGTGGCTCGATGGCGTTTGCTATCGTAAGTCTCATCATTAATGAACGAACAACCCCCGTCCAACTCGACCTCGCCACGCTGAAAGGCCATCCGCCCCGTATCGGCCTTATCCTCTGCGACCGAATCCAGAAGCAACAAGCCTCCGTTGGTAGCCATGTCTGATCTTCAAACTCTCCAAACCGAAATCCTTGCCGCCATCGCAGGCGCCTCCGACGAGGCCGCCATCGAGGCGGTGCGCGTCGGTGCGCTCGGCAAGAAGGGCTCGATCTCGGCGCTTCTTTCCACGCTCGGCAAGATGACGCCGGAGCAGCGCAAGACCGAGGGTGCCGCGATCAACCTCGCCAAGGATGTGGTGACGCAGGCACTGACCGCGCGGCGCGACATCCTGAAGAACGCCGCCCTCGACGCGCGGCTCGCATCCGAAACCATCGACGTCACGCTGCCGCTGCGCGACGCTCCGGCCGATCTGGGCCGCGTGCATCCGCTCAGCCAGGTGATGGACGAACTCACCACCATTTTCGCCGATATGGGATTTGCCATCGCCGAAGGTCCGGACATCGAGACCGACGACTACAATTTCACGAAGCTGAACTTCCCCGAGGGCCATCCGGCCCGCGAGATGCACGACACGTTCTATTTCAATCCTGATTCGGACGGCGTGCGAAAGCTGCTGCGCACCCACACCTCGCCGGTGCAGGTCCGCACCATGCTCACGCAGGAGCCGCCGATCCGCATCATCTGTCCGGGCCGCACCTATCGCAGCGACTCTGACCAGACGCACACGCCGATGTTCCACCAGGTCGAAGGCCTGGTGATCGACAAGACCGCGCATCTTGGCCACCTCAAATGGATCCTGCACGAATTCTGCAAGGCGTTCTTCGAGGTCGACAATATCAACATGCGGTTCCGGCCGTCGTTCTTCCCGTTCACCGAGCCGTCGCTGGAAGTCGACATCCAGTGCCGCCGCGGCAATGGCGAGATCCGCTTCGGCGAAGGCGAGGACTGGCTGGAGATTCTCGGCTGCGGCATGGTGCATCCCAACGTGCTGCGCGCCTGCAACATCGATCCCGATGTGTACCAGGGCTTCGCCTGGGGCATGGGCATCGACCGCATCGCGATGCTGAAATACGGCATCGGCGATCTCCGTCAATTGTTCGAGGGCGACGTGCGCTTCCTCAATCACTACGGCTTCAAGCCGCTGGAAATGCCGACGCTGGCCGGAGGATTAAGCTCGTGAAATTCTCCCTTTCCTGGCTGAAAGAACATCTCGACACCGACGAGTCGCTCGAGACGCTCGCCGACAAGCTCACCATGATCGGGCTCGAGGTCGAGCACATCGCGGACACTGCGAAGCTGTTGCAGCCGTTCACGATCGCCGAGATCGTCGAGGCCGTGCAGCATCCCAATGCGGACCGGCTGCGCGTCTGCACCGTCAATGTCGGCGAGGCCTCGCCATTGCAGATCGTCTGCGGGGCGCCGAATGCGCGCGCGGGATTGAAGACCGTGCTCGCCCGCCCCGGCACGTTCATTCCGGGCAAGGACTTCACCATCGGCCTCGGCAATATCCGCGGCGTCGAGAGCCAGGGCATGCTGTGCTCGGCCGGCGAGCTCGGACTGCCCGACGCCATCGACGGCATCATCGAGCTGCCGGCTGACGCGCCGGTCGGCAAAGCCTATGCCCACTGGGCGAAGCTCGGCGACCCCGTGATCGAGATCAATCTCACGCCGAACCGGCAGGACTGCACCGGCGTGTTCGGCATCGCGCGCGATCTTGCCGCCGCCGACATGGGCAAGTTCAAGAATCCCGCGATCAACCCGATCAAGGGCGAATTCCCCTGCCCGGTGAAGGTCACCGTCGAAGACGCGACGTTGTGCCCGGGCTTCGCGATGCGCCTCGTGCGCGGCGTCAAGAACGGCCCGTCGCCGGAATGGCTGCAAAAGCGCCTGACCTCGATCGGGCTGCGCCCGATCAACGCGCTGGTCGACATCACCAACTTCCTCACCTTCGATCGCGCCCGTCCGCTGCACGTGTTCGATGCCGCCAAGGTGCATGGCGACATCGTGGTGCGCCGCGCCCGCGACGGCGAGACTTTGCTGGCGCTGGACGGCAAGACCTACAGACTCGACGACAAGGCCTGCGTCATCGCCGACGACAACGGCGTGGAATCGCTGGCCGGCATCATGGGCGGCGAGGCCTCCGGCTGCGACGAAGGCACCACCGACGTGCTGATCGAATCCGCACTGTGGAACGAGATCAACATCGCGCAGACCGGTCGTCGGCTCGGCATCAATTCGGATGCGCGCTATCGCTTCGAGCGCGGCGTCGATCCGGCCTTCATGCTGCCCGGCCTCGAACTGGCGACGAAGCTGGTGATGGAATTGTGCGGCGGCACGCCGTCGGAGAACATCGTCATCGGCAAGGCTTTCGCCGATGACCGCGTGATCGATTTCCCGGTCGCCGAGGTCAAGCGGCTCGCCGCGATCGACGTGCCTCCGGCCGAGATGCGCCGCATCCTCGGCCATCTCGGCTTCATGATGGCCGGCAGCGGCCCCGTCGTGAAAGTGGCGATTCCGCCGTGGCGTTCCGATGTCACGGGGAAGGCCGACATCGTCGAGGAGATCATGCGGGTTCACGGCGTCGACAAGGTGCCGATGACGCCGTTCCCGCGCGGCGACGCGCCGCGCAAACCGATCCTGACCCAGATCCAGCTCCGCACCCGCCGCGCCAAGCGCGCCCTCGCCGCGCGCGGCATGGTCGAGGCTGTGACGTGGTCGTTCATCTCGAAGCCGCACGCCGAATTGTTCGGCGGCGGCGCGCCCGAGCTGGCGCTGGCCAATCCGATTGCGGCTGATCTCTCCGACATGCGGCCGAGCCTGCTGCCGGGTCTCGTGCGCGCCGCGCAGGCCAATGCCGATCGCGGCTTCTCGGATCTCGCGCTGTTCGAAGTCGGCCAGGTGTTCAAGGGCGACCGCCCGCAGGACCAGTTTGTCGCCGCCGCCGGCCTGCGCCATGGCATGGCGTCCTCGAAGGGCATGGGCCGGCACTGGTCCGGCGCCGTCACCGCCGACGCGCTCGACGCCAAGGCCGATGCCTTCGCCGTGCTGGCCGCCGCCGGCGCGCCGATGCAGGCGCTGCAGATCGTCTCCGGCGGGCCGTCGTGGCTGCATCCCGGCCGCTCCGGCACCATTCAGATCGGCCCGCAGAACATTCTCGGATATTTCGGCGAATTGCATCCGCGTGCCGCGGAAGCGCTCGGCGCCGACGGCCCGCTGCTGACCTTCGAAGTGATCCTCGACCGCATCCCCGACGCCAAGCAGAAGGCGACGCGCGCCAAGCCGGTGCTGGAATTGTCCGCGTTCCAGCCGGTGTCGCGCGACTTCGCCTTCATCGTCGATCGCAGCGTGAAGTCGGGCGATCTCGTCCGCGCCGCGCAGAATGTCGACAAGAAGCTGATCTCGGGCGTCACGGTGTTCGACGTCTATGAGGGCAAGGGCATCGACGACGGCAAGAAATCGGTCGCGATCGCGGTCACCATGCAGCCGCGCGAGAAGACGCTGACCGATGTCGAGATCGAGGCGGCGGCGGCGAAGATCGTGGCGGAAGTGACGAAGAAGACGGGTGGAACGTTGCGGGGATGATGGCCACTCTTGGCCTTGCCTCCTATTCCACCGGCTCGCTTCTCCTCGTCGTCATCACCGCCTTTGTCGCGGGGCTTGCCCGCGGCTTCTCCGGCTTCGGCTCGGCGCTGATCTTCATGCCGATTGCCAGCAAAATGATGGGCGCGCAGGTTGCGGCACCCCTGCTGCTGCTGATCGATTTCCTCACTACGCTGACGCTGATCCCGAATGCCTGGCGCCGCGCCGACCGGCACGACGTCGGCATCATCTCGCTCGGCGCGCTGGTCGGCGTGCCGCTCGGCACGATGATGCTGGCGTGGGGCGATCCGCTCACGATCCGCTGGATCATCGTCACGCTGATCGGCCTGATGCTGGCGCTTCTGGCCTGCGGCTGGCGCTTTCCCGGCAAGCCCACGCCGGCAGCGACGATCGGCGTCGGCAGCATCGCCGGCTTCTTCGGCGGACTGGCGCAACTCGGCGGCCCGCCGGTGGTGATGTACTGGCTGCGCGACGCCGCCGTGGCTGCGGTCACCCGCGCCAACATCATCCTGTATTTCTTCATTGCGGACCTGCTGATCATCGTCAGCTATTCGATCGGCGGGCTGTGGACCACGGCGATCCTCGGCCTCGCGGTGATCACCGGACCGGTATTCGCGCTCGGCCTGTGGCTCGGCTCGAAGCTGTTCGGCAAAGCCAGCGACGAAACCTTCCGCCGCATCTGCTATGTGCTGGTCGTGGTATCGGCGCTGATCAGCCTGCCGCTGTTCGATGGGATGTTTCGATAGACTTCGTCTACCGCCATACCTGCGGAATCATCCCCTCACTGTCATTCCGGGGCGCGTGCGGCGGTAGCCGAACGCGAACCCGGAATCCCGAAATGTTCATCGTCCCATGTCGAGGTTCCGGGTTCGCTCGCGCTGGTGCGCTCGCGCCCCGGAATGACAGTGTGGGGCCTAATTCCGCTTCGTCCGCGCCTTCTTCTCCGGTTCGGCCGGCTTCACCGGCGCCAGCTTCGCCAGCGCGGCATCGGCGGCGCGTTCGCCGCTTTCCCAGGCGCCGTCGACAGTGCCCCACAGCGTCTCATGCGTGGCCTCGCCGGCGATGAACAGATTGCCCATCGGCTCGATCAGGACGCGCCGCGACTCCTGACCGCCGGGGACCGCCGCCGACATCGCGCCCTGGATCAGGGGCTGCGCGTTCCAGTTGGTCGCGGTCGACTTCTTCACCGCGTTCTTGATATCACTGCCGAACAGTTTGGTCAGCCACTCCACCGCGAACGCCACCATCGCAGGCTCACCCTGCGCCGCCAGCCCGCGACCGAAGGCGCCCGCGACATCGACCGTGCAGAGCGAGGTGCCGCCGATATTGGCGAACAGCGCAGCGGTGCGGGCGTCGCTGCTTTGCTCGATCATCAGCTCGTCGCGGCCAAGGCCGAGCGGATTGCCGGAAAATTGCAGCGCGATCCGGTCATAGCTGCCGAGACTGAGTTTCGCCGCGGCATCGAGCTGCCGCTTCGGCAGGTCCGGCGTGAATTTGATCGCACCCGACGCCAGCACGTTGGAGGACACCGTGACGATGACGCCGCGCGCGGCGATCCGGCCCATCGGTGTCTCGACGCCGATGTCGCGCCCGCTCCAGATCACCCGCGTCGCCGGCGTCGACAACGCCACCGGGACGCTTTCGCCGAGTTTGAGCATCAAGGCGCCCAGCCCCTGGCGGCTGGCGACATCGATGGCGCGGTCCTGCGCGCGAAACTGGTCGAGCGCGGAGAGGTCTTTCAGATCCTTGCCGGTGGCATAGGCGCCGAGAATGAAATCGATCGTGCCTGACCAGTCGCCGAGATCCTTCGGCAGCACCGCGGCGCAGGACATGTCGCCACGGCGGGCGCCCTCATCGATCGCGCGATTGGCGCGCACCAGGGTTGCCAGCAGGTTCTCTGTCTCGCCGGCGCGCGCATTGCGGCGGCCGATCCGCAGCTTCTGGCTCGGCGGCGCGGGTGCCACATCGATGCCGGCCGGCCGTGCCAGCCGGACCAGCGCATTGCTATCCGGCGTATGCAGCCAGCGCGCGCCGCGATCGAACGGCGCCTCGAAGCTGGAGGCGTCGGTCAGGCAGCGCCCGCCGATCTGGCCGGCGGCTTCCAGCACGATCACACGGCGACCCGCCGCCATCACCCGCCTAGCTGCGGCAATGCCGGCGGCGCCCGCGCCGATCACCACGATATCGGCCTCGCGCGGAAGCGTCGCAGCCCGCGCCCTAGCGCCGAACAACGGCAGCAGCGTCAATGCCGCCGACGCCGACAGCAGATCGCGGCGGGAAATTGTCATGGCATGGTTTCCGAAACTTTGCGGGACGCAAGAACATCTGGCGAACTTGCCGTATCCCGCTAGGGGTGCGCAACTCTCATGGTGAATCAGGTGTAAGCAATGCCACGAAGGCATGAACCAATTTGAAATGGCTGGCGCGCAGGATCATGTCAGAAGCGGTCGGGACGAGCCGCAGGGGGTAAGCATCATGGGCGTCGTGCTCGATACGGTCGGACAATGGATCGCGGCCTATCTGCAAAAGGAAGTGCCGGGCTACGAGCCGTTCACGCCGAGCGATCCGGAGCGGTTGCGCGACGTCATCCTGGAAGGTGACGTGCTGCTGGTGGAGGGCAACAACCGGGTTTCCGGCATCATCAAATATCTCACGCAGTCGACCTGGTCGCATGCCGCGCTCTATGTCGGGCCGATCGACGGCGCCACCGAGCCCGACGGCGAACCGCATGTGCTGATCGAGGCCAATATCGGCGAGGGCGTGACCTCGGCGCCCTTGTCGAAATATTTTCCGTATCACACGCGGCTGTGCCGCCCGGTCGGGCTGTCGTTCGAAGACCGCCACACCGTCTGCCGCTATGCCATCAACCGGATCGGCTTCGGCTACGACACGAAAAATATTGTAGACCTGATGCGCTTCCTGATCCCGCTGCCGGTGCCGCAGCGCTGGCGGCGGCGCATGATCGCGTTCGGCTCCGGCGATCCGACCAAGATCATCTGCTCGGCATTGATCGCGCAAGCATTCGACGCGGTGCGCTATCCGATCCTGCCGAAGATCACGCAGGCCGGCAGCCGGCAGGCACGCCGCGAGATCCTGCATATCCGCGATTCCTCGCTGTATATGCCACGCGATTTCGACATCTCGCCGTATTTCGAGGTGGTCAAGCCGACCATCGCGCTCGGCTTCGACTACACCGCCCTGCACTGGGCCGACAAGCAGAAGCCGCTCCGGGAGGTAGCGGACGCCTTCGGTCCATTTCCCGGCACGGAAACACCATCGCCGCCGCTCGTTCCTGAAGCGACTGACGCGCAAGCGGCGGTTGTTGGCGAAGGGGTGAGTCTGTCGCCGAGGATCAGGCTGGTGGCTTAAACACTGTCGTCCCGGACAAGTGAGCGAAGCGAGCGCAGATCCGGGACCCATACGCTCCGAGTCTGCTGCCGCCCCGGAACGGCGCCCCAGCGATTCATGACGACAGCGTGTATGGATCCCGGCTCGCGCTCGCAAGGGCTCGCTTGACCGGGACGACAGGTGGAGAGGTTGAAACTTTGATTACGACTTCACCGCGCCTGCCGTCAGCCCGCCGACCATGTAGCGACGGAACGCGTAGTACATCGCGGCCGGCGGCAGCGCGTAGATCAGGCCCGTGGTCATCAGCAATTCCCACGGCGAATCATCCGCCGCCAGGAAATTGCCCAGCGCCACCGGCAGCGTGATCTCGGTATCCTTCGACAACAGCAGGAAGGCATAGAGGTACTCGTTCCAGGCCAGCAGCACGGCATAGGTGCCGATTGCCACCAGCGACGGCAGCATCAAGGGCAGGTAGACTAGCCGGAACAATTGCATCGGCGTGGCGCCGTCCATGATCGCGGCCTCGTCGAGTTCGACCGGCAATTTGTCGGACGCCTGCTTGAGCACCCAAATCGCATAGGGCGAGGCGATCGTCACCATCGCGAAAATCAGCGACCAGTGGTTGTTGAGCAGGCCGTAATTGCCCATGGTGCGGTACATCGGCACGGCGAGGAATGCCGCCGGGATGAAATACGTAAACAGCGCGAGGTTCATCACGGTGCGGCCGCCGGGCACGCGCAGCCGCGAGATCGCGAACGCCGCGCAGGTGGCGATGAACAGGGTCAGCGCGCCGACCGCCAGCGCGATCACTGTCGAATTCCAGAACTGCGCCCAGAAATCCCGCAGAAAATAATGCTGCTGGCGAAACACGATGCCGAAATTATGTAGCGTCGGATGGTCCGGCCACAGCTTCCCGGCGAAGGCATCCTGCTTCGGGGAGATCGCGAACAGCACGAGATGATAGATCGGCAGCAGCGTCCAGATCAGCACCGGCAAGCCGATCAGCAGCAGTTTTGCTTCATTGCCGACGTCACGCAGCGAGAAGGACTTCATCATCGCGCAGGTCTTTTCATCGTGAAAGCCGTTTCATCATGAAATACACCAGCGGCAGAACCAGCGGCAGCGCGCAGACAATCGCGGCCATCGACAGATCGAGCTGGTCGAGGCGGAGATAGCGGATGCCCAGCGTCGCCAGCACATGGGTGAGGTCGGCGGGGCCGCCGCCGGTGAGGAGATAGACGCTGTTGAAATCCCCCAGCGTCCAGATCATCGAGAGCAGCGTGCAGGTCATATACAGCGTTCGCATCGCGGGCCAGGTGACGAAGCGGAATTTCTGCCAGCCGGAGGCGCCATCGACCTCGGCGGCCTCGAACTGGTCCTGCGGAATCGCCAGCCGTCCGGTCATCAGGATCAGCGTCCAGAACGGCAGCGACTTCCAGATATGCATGCCGATCGCCATCGTCAGCGCGATCGCGGGATCGTTGAGCCAGTTCGGCCCGTCCTCGCCGGTGAGCTTGAAGATCAGGTGATTGACCACGCCCCATTCCGGATTGAACATGAAGCGCACCGACAGGATGGTGGGGATCGACGGCACCGCCCACGGCAGGATGAACAGCACCGACAGCCAGCGGATCCAGGCGCGCTGCTGGATGAAGAAGCCGGACAGCGCCAGCGCGATCAGCATTTTCAGATTGATGCCGACGATCAGGAAGATCAGCGTGTTGACCGCGGCGCGCGCGAAGATCGGGTCGTTATACAGCGCGACATAGCTCGCCGGATGCCGCGCCAGCCACAGCCCGTAGCTGACGGGATAGACGACGAAGGCCGCGAACACGAGAATATACGGCGCCAGCAGCGCCAACCCCCAGACCTGCGTCGTCGTGAGCCGTGACGTCCACGGCCGTTGCGGGGTGGCTTCGGGAGACGAGAGCGTGATGGCGGTCATGGCTTGCCTATCGTCGTTTCGGCCGACCCCAATCTGTCATTCCGGGGCGCAAGCGCCGCGAGGCGATTGCTAACCCGGAATCCCGAGGTGAGAGGAACAGAGATAGAGCCGTTCAAGGTTCCGGGTTCGCTCGCAGCTCGCGCTGCTCTCGCCCCGGAACGACAGCGACTGCTACCCTGCCACCTGCTTGATCCTGGCGATCAGCTCGTCCACCGCCTTGTCTACCGGCACCTTCTCCGAGACCACGCGGTTCATCGCCTTGGCCCAGACGTTCTCGTTGTTCAGGATCGTGAACTTGTAGTTCTTCACGAAATCGAACGTCGAGGTACCCGCGGTGAACTGGTTGTAGACCGCCTTGCGGTGGCGGTCGGCCTGCCAAAACGGGCTGGCCTGGCCGGCGATCGTCACCGGAAACCAGCGGCCCAGCGCGCCTTCGACATAGGGCTGCAGATTTTCCTCCTGCAGCAGGAATTTGACGAATTCCTTGGCCTGCGGCTTGTTCTTCGAGGCGCTGAAGATCATGCCGGTCTTGACGTCGGAGCGATATTTGATCGGCGTGCCGTCCGGCTTGGCGGGAAACGACGCCGTGATGATGTTCTCCTCATAGGCCTTCTTGCCGGCGGCGCGCTGCTCGGGCGTCAATGCCTGGTTCTGCGAATCCTCGAACCATTTTCCGGCGATCGAGATGGTGAAGTTGTGCGTCATCAGGATCGTCTTGTTGTGGAAGGCGACGTTGTTGTCGGGGTCCTTCCACGTCGTCGAGGACGGCGGCGAGCAGCCCTTGATGTAGGTGTCGGTGTAGTCCTTCAGCGCGCCGATCAGACCTTCGCGGACCTTGGGATCGTCGACCAGGAGCTTGCCGTCATCGTCCACGAGCTTGACGTTGTAGGCGTCCATGAAGGTGTAGAAACTCTGGAAAGAGTCGGTCGACTCCACGCCCATCGGCTGGCCGACGCCATAGGCGCGCGAGCCCGACGCCTTGCGATAGGCCGGCTGCACCTTGTCGCACCAGAACGACCAGTAGCCCTTCCAGTCGGTCGGGATGTCGCTTGGCTTGAAGCCGGCCTGCTCCAAGAGGTCGCCCCAGATCTGCACATGCATCGACTGCTGCTTCAGCGGAAAGCCGTAATAGGCCTTCTTCTTGGTGACGTCGTTGTAGAGCAATGCAGTCTCGACGGTGTTCGGCGCGAAGGCCTGCTTCATCGGCGCGAGAATGTCGGTGAGGTCTTCCAGCTTGCCCTCGAAGGCCCATTTTCCGGACGCCTGCACGTCGTAGGTGTCGGCATAGGCGACATCGGGCGGGGTGCCGGAATCCAGTGCCGCGACCGTCTTCGGGATCATGTCCTGGATGGCGTATTGCGACAGCTCGACCTTGATGCCGGTCTTGGCCTCGAATTTCTTGATCGCCGCAATCAACGAATCGTCTTCGGAACGGTAGAAACCCTTGCTGAACCAGACGGTGATCTTGTCCTCCGCGAAGGCGGGTGCCGCGGCATGCAGCAGGCCGACGGCGGCAACGGCCAATGCTAGCGGACGCGTGAACCTGAGTACCACGATGTTTTCTCCCCTGACGTTTCATTTTTTGTCAGACTACTGCAATCGCGCGCGCCGTCCACATAACTCGTTGCTGCGCTGCGAGCGGCGGCCCTTGCCGAAGCCGCGCGCTATCGCTAGTTCTGCAGAGATATCAACGCCGAGGATACCCCATGCTGACCGCCGCCACCCGCGCGCTTTCACAAATCCTGTCGCCGCCGATGCGCAGCATCCTGTGGAAGTCGATCGGGCTGGCGCTCGTGTTGATCGTCGTGCTGGGCATCGGCCTGCAGCGGGCGCTGAGCTGGCTGGCCACCTCCGGCGAGATCTGGGCCGAGTCGATGCTCGGGCCGGGCTTCCACGCCACGCTCGATGTACTCGCCTGGATGCTGTCGATCGCCGCCGGATTGGGCGTGCTGGCCGGCGCGATCTTCCTGATGCCGGCGATCACCTCGCTGGTCGCCAGCCTGTTCGTCGACGACATCGCCGAGATCGTCGAGCGCGAGCACTATCCGGCGGAGCACCCCGGCGCGGCGCTGCCGTTCGGCATCGCGCTGACCGAAGGCGTCAAGACGGCGCTCCTGACCATCGTGGTCTACCTGGTCGCGCTGCCGTTCGTCTTCCTCGCCGGCGCCGGCTTCGTGGTGTTCTACCTTGCCACCGCCTGGCTGCTCGGCCGCGAATATTTCGAACTCGCCGCGATGCGGTTTCGCACGCCGGCCGAAGCCAAACTGATGCGCCAGGCCAACGGCATGACGGTGTTCATCGGCGGGCTGATCATCGCCGCCTTCGTCTCGATTCCGATCGTCAACCTCGCCACGCCGTTGTTCGGCATGGCCTTCATGGTGCATCTGCACAAGAGACTGAGCGGACCGCGGCCCGAGCTGATCGAGCCGACACGACGCGCGCGGATGCCGGTGAGCTAGGATCGGACCCCACCGCCGTCATTGCGAGGAGCCCTTGCAACGAAGCAATCCAGTTCTTTCGGCGCGTGCGGCCTTCTGGATTGCCGCGTCGCTTCGCTCCTCGCAATGACGTTGATAGGACGGCGCGTCACGCCTGCACCGTCTTCTCCGGCCAGCGGCACAGATCGTTGATCAGGCACAATTCGCAGCGCGGCTTGCGCGCCAGGCAAGTGTAGCGCCCGTGCAGAATCAGCCAATGATGCGCGTGCATCATGAACTCGTCGGGAATCACGCGCATCAGCGCGAGCTCGACGTCCAGCACGTTCTTGCCCGGCGCCAAATTGGTGCGATTGCCGACGCGAAACACATGCGTATCCACCGCCATCGTATGCTCGCCGAACGCCATGTTGAGCACGACGTTGGCGGTCTTCCGCCCGGCGCCCGGCAGAGACTCCAGCTCGGCACGCGTGCGCGGCACCACGCCGCCGAATTCGGCGATCAGCTTTGCCGACAGCGCGATGACGTTCTTTGCCTTAGTGCGGTACAGGCCGATCGTCCTGATGTAGTTGCGGACCTCCTCCTCGCCGAGCTCCAGCATCTTCTGCGGCGTGTCGGCGATGGCGAACAGCGCGCGCGTCGCTCTGTTGACGCCGGCGTCGGTGGCCTGCGCCGACAGCACCACGGCAACCAGCAGCGTGAACGGGTTGACGTGCTCCAGCTCGCCCTTCGGCTCCGGATTGGCCTCCTGGAACCGGGAGAATGCCTCATGTACCTCTGCGGCCGACCAGGGCTTCAGCTTTTTGGGCTTTTTGGCCGGTGCTGGTTTCGGCAGCGATTTGCCGGCAGACTTCGCCGGCAGCTTGCGGATGATTTTTGCCATCAACGGGGTATACTGACAGGCCATGACATCGGGCAACGATTTTGACGCCGAGGCCGAACCGGAATTGTTCTCGGCACTGCTCCGTCCGCACCGCGCATTGAGCCGCACCGGCTTTTTCGTGCTGATGGGCTTCGTCTGCACGGTCTCCTTCGCCGCCGGGCTGACGTTCCTGATGATGGGCGCCTGGCCCGTGCTCGGCTTCTTCGGCCTCGATGCGCTGGCGATCTGGTGGGCGTTCCGCGTCAATTACCGCCGCGGCGACGCCACCGAGGAGATCACCGTCACGCCGTCCGAAATCCGGGTACGGCGGGTCAGCCATCGCGGCCATGTCGTGCAATGGGTGCTCAATCCGCTGTGGGTGCAGCTCGAACAGATCAGCCACCCGGAATTCGGCATCGAGCAACTGTTTCTGGTCTCGAAGGGTCGCCGCATTTCCATTGCGCGGTTTCTCGGCGCCGAGGAAAAGGCGAGCTTCGTCAAAGCTTTGCTCGCGGGGCTACAGGCCGCCAAACGGGGCCCGACGTATAATCCCGTCGCATGAGCGGGAATCGGAAATCGGGTGGTTCACGGGCAACGCCGGGGCTACATCCGACGCATGATGAACCCCGCCAGCACCATGCTCATGACTGAGCCGCAGCCGACCCGGCCGGGCGCGCAGGACGCAGCCCTGCGCGACTACGACAGCGTGCGACGCGCGATCGGGTTCATCTCCGAGCACTGGCGCGCGCAGCCGGCGATCGAATCCGTCGCCGAGGCCGCCTCGGTCACGCCGGACGAGTTGCATCACCTGTTCCGGCGCTGGGCCGGCCTGACGCCAAAGGCCTTCATGCAGGCGCTGACGCTGGATCACGCCAAAAGCCTGCTGCGCAATTCCGCCAGCGTGCTCGATGCCGCGCTGGATTCCGGCCTGTCCGGGCCGGGCCGGCTGCACGATTTGTTCGTGACCCATGAGGCGATGTCGCCCGGCGAATGGAAGACCGGCGGCGCCGGCATGGAGTTGCACTACGGCTTCCACCCCTCGCCGTTCGGCACCGCCATCGTGATCGCCAGCGCGCGCGGCCTGGCTGGCCTCGCTTTCTCCGATCCCGGCGAAGAAAAGCCGGCATTCGAGGACATGGCGCGGCGCTGGCCGCGCGCGACCCTGATCGCCGACCAGTCCGGCACGGCGGCGATGGCACGGCGCATCTTCGACGCCAGACTATGGAAGCCGGAGCAGCCGCTGCGGGTGCTCTTGATCGGTACCGATTTCGAGGTCCGGGTGTGGGAGACGCTCTTGAAGATCCCGATGGGCCGCGCCGTCTGCTATTCGGACATCGCGAGCAAGATCGACAGCCCGAAGGCCTCGCGCGCCGTGGGTGCTGCGGTCGGCAAGAACCCGATTTCCTTCGTGGTGCCGTGCCACCGCGCGCTCGGGAAATCCGGCGCGCTGACCGGGTATCACTGGGGCATCACCCGCAAGCAGGCGATGATCGGCTGGGAGGCGGGGCAGGTGGGGGCGGGATGATGTCGCCACAATCCAACCGCCGTCATCCTGAGGTGCTCGCCGATTTCGGCGAGCCTCGAAGGATGCGGCCACGGGCGACGGCAGTTGCGACCATCCTTCGAGGCCGCCACGTACCGGCTTCGCCGGTTCGTGACGGCACCTCAGGATGACGGCAGAGTTTTTTAGCCCGCCAGATCCAGCTTCGACGCGACCGTCGAATCCGCGTTGAGCCGGTAGATGATCGGCACGCCGGTCGCGAGTTCGCGGGCCAGGATGCCTTCCGGCGACAGCTTCTCCAGCACCATGATCAGCGCGCGCAGCGAATTGCCGTGCGCCGCGACCAAAGTCCGTTCGCCGCGCAGCACGCAGGGCAGGATTTCCTGAACGTAGTACGGCAGCGTGCGGGCCAGGGTGTCCTTCAGGCTTTCGCCGCCGGGCGGCGGCACGTCGTAGGAACGGCGCCAAATGTGCACCTGTTCCTCGCCCCACTTTTCGCGGGCGTCGTCTTTGTTGAGGCCAGAGAGATCGCCGTAGTCGCGCTCGTTGAGCGCGAGATTGCGCGTGATCGACAGGCCGGTCTGGCCCATCTCTTCCAGCGCGAGATCGAGCGTGTGCTGCGCGCGCGACAGCGCCGAGGTGAAAGCGACATCGAACACCAGCCCCTGCGCCTTCAGCTTCTGCCCGGCGGCCTTGGCCTCAGCGATGCCCTTCTCGGTGAGACCGGGGTCCTTCCAGCCGGTGAACAAGTTCTTCAGATTCCATTCGCTCTGGCCGTGACGGACGAGCACGAGAAGACGGTCGTTCATTCCAAATTCCGTTTCTTGTTAGAGGTCGCCAGCCCAAGACATCGCCAAGACATCGCCTAGAGATCACCTAGAGATCGCCGAGTCCGAGCACGTCGGCCATCGAATAGTGACCGGGGTTCTTGCCGTGCGCCCACATCGCGGCCTTGAGCGCGCCGTGCGCGAAGATCATGCGATCCTCGGCCTTGTGCGAGATCTCGAGACGCTCATAGGGGCCAGCGAAGATCACGGTGTGGTCGCCGGTGACGGTGCCGCCGCGCAACGATGCAAAGCCGATATCGCCGGTCTCGCGCGCGCCGGTGATGCCGTCGCGGCCGCGCGCGGAATGTTCGTCGAGCACGATGCCGCGGCCGGCCGCGGCAGCTTCGCCGAGCATGAAGGCGGTGCCCGACGGCGCGTCGATCTTGGCCTTGTGGTGCATTTCGAGGATTTCGATATCGAAGCCGTCGCCGAGCGACTGCGCCATGCGCTTCACCAAAGCGGCCATCAGGTTGACGCCGAGGCTCATATTGCCGGCCTGTACCACGATCGCCTGCTTGGTCACGCTCTTGATCACCGCATCGTCCGACGCCGACAGGCCGGTGGTGCCGATCACATGGACGATGCCGCGCTGGGCGGCGATGGCGACATTGGCGATGGTCGCGGCGGGCACGGTGAAATCGAGGATGCCATCGGCCTCCTTCGACATCGTCCACAGATCGCCCGACAGCTTGACGCCATTGGCCGGCAGGCCGGCCAGCATGCCGCAATCCTGCCCGAGCAGTTCGGACGTCGGCGCTTCCAGCGCGCCCACGACCACCGCGCCGTCGGTTTCGGAAATCGCGCGGATCAGAGCGCGCCCCATCCGCCCGCCGGCGCCTGCCACGATCAATCGCATATCGGTCATGTCATGCCTTTCAAGCTGTAGGGGCGATATAACGTTGCAACGCCCCTGCGGCAACCGCTCGTCGCCGTCGTGGTTACGGCTGTGCGCCGTCATAGCCTTCGATGATCACCATCTCGCCTTCGGAATGCGGGCTGCGCATCGCCACCAGGCGCTGGTATTCCGGGGAATTGTAGCAGGCCAGCGCGGTCGCGTAGTCCTTGAATTCCAGCACCACGTTGCGCGAACGCGACGAACCCTCGCGCGCCTCGTGCTGCCCGCCGCGCACGAGGAATTTGGCGCCGAACTGGTGAAACACCGCGCCGTTCTGCGCGACGTAGTCCTTGTAGCCATCCATGTTGTGCACATCGATGCGCGCGATCCAGTAGCCCTTGGCCATCATTATCCCCCTGTGTTGTTAACCGAGCGCCGCCGTGATCTCCGCCACGATTGCTTCTGCTGCCGCCTTCGGATCGGCCGCGGCCATCACCGGTCGGCCGACGACGAGATAGTCCGAGCCTTCCTGGATCGCGCGGGTCGGTGTCATGATGCGCTTCTGGTCGCCGGTGTCGGAACCCGCCGGCCGGATGCCGGGGGTGACCAGGCACATTTCCGGCGCGATGATCTTGCGCAAATTAGCCGCCTCTTCGGCCGAGCAGACGATGCCGTCAACCCCGAGCGCCTGCGCCTGCTGGGCTCGGACCTCGACCAGATCGCGGACGCCGAGCTGATAGCCGGCCGCCTTGAGGTCGTCATTGTCGTAGGAGGTCAGCACAGTGACCGCGAGGATCTTCATGGCGGTGCCGCGGCTGGCCTCGACCGCCGCCTGCATGGTCTGCGGATAGGCATGCACGGTGAGAAATGTCGCTCCGAGCTTCGCCACGCTTGTGACGCCGCTGCCCACGGTATTGCCGATGTCGTGCAGCTTGAGGTCGGCGAAGACTTTCTTGCCGGCGTCGGCGAGCTTGCGGATCAGCGGAAGGCCGCCGACGTAACCCAGCTGGTAGCCGATCTTGTAAAACGTCACGGCATCGCCGAGCCGGGCAATCATCGCCTCGGCGGCGTCCACATCGGGCAGATCCAGCGCGACGATCAGGCGGTCGCGCGGATCACTGACTTGGATCGTCATCTCGTCTCACTTCATCTGCTGCGCGACATCGACCAGTTGCCGCAGCATCGCTTGCAGCGCGTCGATGTCGCCGGAATGTTTCAGCCGGTCACTGTCGTCATAGGCGTCATCGGCATGCGACAGCGCAAGCTGGTTCGGGATCACCAGCGCGCGACAGGACGACAGCACCAGACGCAGCGCCTGTAGGCAGCGTGTGCCGCCGAGCTTGCCGCTGGACGCCGCGGCGATCGCAAACGGTGTTTCGCGGTAGACCTGCCCGGGGGTTTCGCCGGAATCCTGCACGCGCGACACCCAGTCGATGGCGTTCTTCAACAGCGGCGGCAGCGAGGCGTTGTATTCGGGGGTGACAATCAGCACGCCATGATGCGCCGATATCATGCGCTTCAATTGGACCGCGGGCTTCGGCACGCCGGACGCACTCTCGAGGTCGCCGTCATAGATCGGCAGCGGGAAATCGCCGAGCGAGATTTTCGTGGCGTCGACATCGAGCCGCGCGAGCCCGTCAACGGCCGCCGCCGCCAGCCGTGCATTGAGCGAGCCGGTGCGCAGCGAGCCGGGAATCACGAGTATTTTCAGCGCAGCCATGGGTCCGATCGCATTCGCGGGGCAGGATTGAACTCGTAATCGATTGTTGAAGTCTGGCACCGCCCGTGCGCCCCCTCTCCCCATTGGGAAGAGGGCTGGGGTGAGGGGGCACCAGCCTATCGATAGTCCGCAACCCCTCACCCGGCCGGCTTCGCCGACCGACCTCTCCCTACGGGAGAGGTGACAAAACGTCGGCGCTGATGCCAATCAGCAACCAGAACTAGCCCTTGCGATACACCCAGACGCGGGCCGGCGGAAGGTTCATCCAGATCCGCTCGGACGCTTCTGTGGATACGCCGGGCAGGGTCTTGGGGATCGGCGGGGCCACCGAATAGGTGAACTGCACAAAGGGTGCGCCGGGCGACATCGCCGCAAAGGCATCGCGGATCAGCTTCAACCGCGTCATCATCGGCTTGGTCACCAGCGGCAGGCCGGAGACGACGGCGGCGGCCGGCTCTTTCAGGACCTTCCACAACGTGTCGCGCAGCGCATAGGCGTCGCCCTGCACCACGGTCGCTTCCGGATAACGCTCGCGCAGCAGCGCGCAAAAGGTGGGGTTGAACTCGACCAGAACGAGCCGCTTCTGGTCGATGCCATGGGCCAGCAGCGCGGTGGTGATGGCGCCGGTGCCGGGGCCAAGCTCGATCACCGGCCCCTTGCCATCCCGATCGACATATTGCGCCATGGTACGGGCCAGCACCTTGCCCGATGGCATCACCGCGCCCATGTGCAGCGGTTTTTCGATCCAGGATCTAAGAAACCGAACCTCATCGTCGAGACGGGGGGGTTTCTTCAACGCACGCGCGGACGATCGCTGTGGCATGTCGCTTCCAGGCGGTCCGCGGGACGGCGGATAGTCAGAATTTTGTCATACAGAGGTACAGCCCGCCGCTGACACGGTCAAGCATTGCGATCTCAGGAGCCGGCGCGAGCGCCGAAGAAGTCCTTGACCTTAGTAAAGAAACCAGCGGCTTCTGGTTGCGTTGCACCCGAAGAAAGTTTGTCGAATTCGGCAAGCAGCTCCTGCTGCTTCTTGGTCAGGTTCTGCGGCGTCTCGACCACGACCTGGACATACATGTCGCCCATCTGGCGCGAGCGCAGCACCGGCATGCCCTTCGACGCCACCCGGAAGCGGCGCGCCGACTGGGTGCCGGACGGCACCTTGACCTTGGTGCGGCCGCCTTCGATGGTCGGCACTTCGAATTCGCCACCCAGCGCCGCGGTCACCATCGAGATCGGCACGCGGCAATGCAGGTCGGCGCCGTCGCGCTGGAAGAAGTCGTGCGCGGCCAGTGACAGGAAGATATAGAGGTCGCCCGCGGGCCCGCCACGGGTGCCGGCCTCGCCCTCATTGGACAGGCGGATGCGGGTGCCGTCCTCGACGCCCTGCGGAATATTGACCGACAGCGTGCGCTCGCGCTCGACGCGACCCGCACCTTCACACGCCTTGCAGGCGTCTTCGATGGTCTGGCCGCGACCCTGACAGGTCGGGCAGGTGCGCTCCAGCGTGAAGAAGCCCTGCGCCTGACGGACCCGGCCCTGGCCGCCGCAGGTCGCGCAGGTCTTCGGCTTGGTGCCGGGCTTGGCGCCGGTTCCGGAGCAGACCTCACAGGTCACCGCGACCGGGATCTCGATCTGAGCGGTCTTGCCGGCGTAGGCCTCTTCCAGCGTGATTTCCATATTGTAGCGCAGATCGGCACCGCGCTCGCGGCCGCCGCCACCGCGCCCGCCGCGCTGTCCGGCCATGCCGAACAGGTCCTCGAAGATATCCGAGAACGACGAGGCAAAGCCGGTGCCGAACCCCGCGCCGGCGCCGCCATGTCCCTGCTCGAAGGCGGCGTGACCGTAGCGGTCATAGGCAGCACGCTTGTCGCCATCCTTGAGCACCTCATAGGCCTCGGCGATTTCCTTGAACTTGGCTTCGGCGGAGGAGTCGCCCTGATTCTTGTCGGGGTGCCACTTCATCGCCAGCTTGCGGAATGCGCTCTTCAGCCCCGCATCGTCGGTGGTGCGCTCGACTTCCAGGGATTCGTAATAGCAGCGCTTGATGGTGGACATCGATCAGATCGCCTTATTGGTCCTCATCGCGAGGAGCACGCAAACACTATGCGTCAAGCCAGATTGCATTCTGGGGCTTCACAAAAATGGCCCCCACCCGACGTGACGCATGATGCGAAACGGGGGCGGGAGCCATGATTTGTTCGCCTATCAGGCCGACTTCTTCGGCTTGTCGTCATCGACTTCCGTGAACTCGGCGTCGACCACGTCGTCCTTCGCCGCATCCTTGGCCGCGTCGGCCTCGGCCTGCTGGGTGTACATCGCCTCGCCGAGCTTCATCGACGCCTGCGCCAGCGTGCTGGTCTTGGTCTTGATCGCCTCGGCGTCGTCGCCCTTCAGCGCTTCCTTCAGGTCGGCCATCGCATCCTCGATGGCCTGGCGTTCGGGCGCGGCGACCTTGTCGCCATGCTCGGACAGAGCCTTCTCGGTCGAATGGACCAGCGCATCGCCGTGGTTCTTGGCATCGACCGCTTCACGACGCTTCTTGTCGTCGGCGGCGTTGGCTTCGGCGTCCTTGACCATCTTCTGGATGTCGGCTTCCGAAAGACCACCAGACGCCTGAATGCGGATCTGCTGTTCCTTGTTGGTCGCCTTGTCCTTGGCCGACACGTTGACGATGCCGTTGGCGTCGATGTCGAACGTGACCTCGATCTGCGGCATGCCGCGCGGCGAGGGCGGAATGCCCATCAGGTCGAACTGACCGAGCGCCTTGTTGTCTGCCGCCATTTCGCGCTCGCCCTGGAAGACGCGGATGGTGACGGCGTTCTGGTTGTCCTCGGCGGTCGAGAACACCTGGCTCTTCTTGGTCGGGATCGTGGTGTTGCGCTCGATGATGCGGGTGAACACGCCGCCCAAAGTCTCGATGCCCAGCGACAGCGGGGTAACGTCGAGCAGCAGCACGTCCTTGACGTCGCCCTGCAACACGCCGGCCTGGATGGCGGCGCCGATCGCGACGACCTCATCCGGGTTGACGCCCTTGTGCGGCTCCTTGCCGAACAGCTGCTTGACGACTTCCTGGACCTTCGGCATGCGGCTCATGCCGCCGACCAGCACCACTTCGCCGATCTCGGCGGCGGTCAGGCCGGCATCCTTGAGCGCCTTGCGGCACGGCTCGATGGTCTTCTCGACGAGGTCCTGCACCAGCGCCTCGAACTTGGCGCGGGTCAGCTTCATCGTGAGATGCTTCGGACCCGACGCGTCGGCGGTGATGAAGGGCAGGTTGATTTCGGTCTGGGTGGTCGACGACAGCTCGATCTTGGCCTTTTCAGCGGCTTCCTTCAGGCGCTGCAACGCCAGCTTGTCGGAGCGCAGGTCGATACCCTGCTCCTTCTTGAACTCGTCGGCGAGGTAGCTGACGAGGCGCATGTCGAAATCTTCACCGCCCAAGAACGTGTCGCCGTTGGTGGACTTCACTTCGAACACGCCGTCGCCGATCTCGAGAATCGAGACGTCGAAGGTGCCGCCGCCGAGATCGTACACCGCAATGGTGCCGGCCTTGGTCTTGTCGAGGCCGTAGGCCAGTGCGGCTGCGGTCGGCTCGTTGATGATGCGCAGCACTTCGAGTCCGGCGATCTTGCCGGCGTCCTTGGTGGCCTGACGCTGGGCGTCGTTGAAATAGGCCGGGACCGTGATGACGGCCTGATCGACCTTCGCGCCGAGATGGGCTTCGGCGGTCTCTTTCATCTTCTGCAGGATGAAGGCGGAGACCTGCGAGGGCGAATACGACTTGGCATCGGCCTCGACCCAGGCGTCGCCGTTCGATGCCTTGACGATCTTGTAGGGGACGAGCTTCTTGTCCTTCTCCACGGTCGGATCTTCGTAGCGGCGGCCGATCAGGCGCTTCACGGCGAAGATGGTGCGCTCGGGATTGGTCACCGCCTGGCGCTTGGCCGGCTGGCCGACGAGGCGCTCGCCATCGTCGCTAAAGGCGACGATGGACGGCGTCGTGCGCATGCCCTCGGCGTTCTCAATGACTTTCGGAGACTTGCCATCCATCACAGCCACGCACGAATTCGTGGTGCCGAGATCGATTCCAATGACCTTTCCCATGGTCCTCATACCCTTCTTTTTGCGGCAGGTTGGCTGGGCCCTGACGGCGCACCAATCCAGACCCCCAATAATCAAATGCTCGCGATATTGCGACGGTAGGCCTCATATAGGAGGGGGGGTGGGGGCTGCAAGGCACCCGACAGGCCCAAAGCCCATGAAACCATGACTCAAAGTGGAAATTAATGTGCCTGCCCCGGGCTGATTTACCTTGCCACGCGACCGATCGGCGCGGGCTGCGAACGGGAACGGTTTTGTGGCTTGATCTGTTGCTGGAACGGGGCGACCGTCGGCTGTCGGGTCCCGGCCCTGTGCCGCCATGCGGTTATGTCGATCAGCCTCCATAGAAACCAGCAGATCACCATGAAACATCAAGCGCCCCTGTTTGCCCTCGTCCTGATCGCCAGCGCGATCGGCCAGGTCTTTTCATCCGCGCGGGCCGCCGATCCGGTCTACCCGCGCGGCATCCGCGTCGGCATCACGCCGCTGGTCGGGATGGCCCCGGCCAAGGCCTTCGTCGGCTTCGAGACCTCCGACCAGGGCGTCAAGGTATTGATGACCGAACTGCCGGCCGCGGCCTTCGCCGAAGTCGACAATGCGCTGAAGACCAATCCGGCGGCCATGCCCGTCAAGCCCGAGGGCATCGAGACCGGCGCGGGCCGCGGCTACTACACCGTCGAGAACGCCAAGGATCCGACCGGGAATGTCCGTCGCTATTCGATGATCGTTGCCGGCCCCACCTTCTCCGGCTACGTCGCCGTACAGGTGCCGGAAAACGCGATGCGGATCTACACCGACGAGGCAGTTCGGCAGATGTTTGCCTCCGTCACCGTGCGCAAGGACGTGCCGGTCGACGAGCAAATGGCGCTGTTGCCGTTCAAGGTCACCGAGATAGGCGAATTCAAGAATATACGAACGCTGCCGCCGGGCGGCGCCCTGCTGCTGGCCGATGCTGCGGACGAAACCAAAACCGAGGCTAGCCCCTATATCGTGGTCGGCACCGTCAGCTCCGCGCCGGAAAAGGCCGAAGACCGCGTTCGCTTCGCGCAGCAGGCGGCAGGGATGATCCCCGGCCTGCGCGATGGCCGCATCACGATGTCGGAGCCGATCCGGATCGACGGCGCGCCGGGCTTTGAGACCCGCATCGAGGCCATCAGCGGCAAGGACAATACCCCGGTGACCGTTGTGCAGTGGCTGCGTTTCGGCGGCAGCGGCGGCAATGCGATGCGTATCGTCGCCTCGTCGCCGCGCGACGAATGGCCGAAGGCGTTTCCGCGCTTCCGCGCCGTGCGCGACGGCATCGAGCCGCGCTGAATCTTGCATCAATCGCGTCGGGTGAGAATCGCGACGCGATTGACGGTGTCGGCGAGGCGATAGTCTTTCAGCAACAGCGCGACATCCGGATGCGCGGCAAGCCAGGCGCTGCCGCGGCCGGTGAGGTCATCGACCAGCACCACGGTGGGCTTCATCCGCCTTATATCCTCGACCAGCATCGCGCGTTCGCGCGAGGCATGGGCATCGAGCGCCGCTTCACGATCCGGCGACAAGGGCCCGTTGCGGCGCAGATAGTCGGCATAGGTCGCGACCCACAGGCCCTGCTGCCGCGACACCCACCTGCCGCCGAGCGCCCGGACCAAAGGATGGCCGATGCCCGGTTCGCCGGAGATCGCCAGCACCGCGGGATGCGGCCCGAGCCGCGCCACCGCCGCCTGCAGCGGCCGTGCGTCGAAGGCGACGTCGAACCACAGCATCGACCTGGCAAAGACGGCCGCCAGCAACAGCAGCGCCGCGCCGCGCCAGACGCGACCGAAACGACCATCCGGCACGTAAGCCGCCAGCCCAAAACCCAGGCCGAGCAACGCCAGCGCCAGCATCGGATAGGAATGATACGGCCAGCCCTTGCGCTGCAGCAGATAGACGACGGCAAACCCGGCAGAGCTCGAGAGCAGCACCAGCAGCGCCGCGCCGGACCGGCGGCGGCCAAGCAGTCCGGCCGCCAGGATCGCAATCGCCCACAATGACATCGCCGGCCGGTCGGGCATTTCCGATAGCGACAACCCGACCGGCAAATAGACGTCGCGCAGCAGCGGCAGGATCACCGTGACATATTCCGGATACAGCACGACCGTGCCGGCCAGATACAGCGCCGCAAAAGCCACGGCGAGCAGGTTCTCCGGCGTCGCCACCAGGCGCCAGTTGCGGGCATGAACACATGACGCCGCGACGGCACAGCCCAGTCCGATCCCGAATTGCGGCTTGAACGCCAGCGCCACCGCCGCGCCGAGCCCGCCGACCAGCACCGCCCACCTCCGCGGCGCCTCCTGCTGCATCCGCCGCGCAATCAAAGCCAGCATCGGCAGCAGCACGATGACCGCGATATGTTCGCGCTGCCCGAATGTCTGCGCCGGCAGGATCGCCAGTACCGCAAAACCAAGCCACGCCAGCGGCCAGCGCGGCAGGCCCTGCAAGACCGCAGAGGTTCTCAGGATCTTTGCGACGATGGCCAGGGATCCCAGGATGGCGGCAAACACCAGACCGTCGACGACGATCTCTGCCTGCACGCCGAGCGCCCCAGCCAGCCACACTGCCGGCAGATAGGCCAGCACCGCAATCGGCGGATTGGTCTCGATCACATCGACATAGAGCCGCCCGCCGGACAGCATTTTTCCGGCGGCGGTGAGCAACCAGCTCACATCGGTATTCGCCGCCACCGCATGGCGAAGCCACAGCGCGGCGGCGAACAGCAAGGCCAGCGCCAGCCACGGCAATACCGCGGCAGCGATGGCCGGATCCTTCCGCTTGGTGCGGGTTTCAGCTTCGATCTGGATGGTCATGGCGGCGTCCCGCGGAACTGTGAAAACGCTAGTGACGCGCCGTTAACAAGCTGTTGCGCCGCGCTGCAGGCCCGGCGATCTTTACGGCACCGCGGCGAGGTGATTTGCTGCGCTATCCGACAGGGGAGAGCCAGCATGATCGACAGACGTCAGCTTGTTGCAGGGATGGGCGCGGCCGCAGCATTGGCGATGGCGCCGAAGGCGCTGTGGGCCGCCGGCAAGATCAGCCTCGATCGCACCTCGGTGCTCTTGGTGATCGACGTGCAGAACTGCTTTCTGCCGGGCGGCAGCCTGGCGGTGAAGGACGGCGACAAGGTCGTCCCGGTGATCAACGCGCTGGCGAAGAAATTCCCCGACGTGGTGCTGACGCAGGACTGGCACACGCCGGGCCACGCGTCGTTCGCGTCAACGCACGCCGGCAAGAAGCCGTTCGAGACCATCGACCTGAAATACGGCAAGCAGGTGCTGTGGCCGGACCATTGCGTGCAGGGCACCGACGGCGCCAGCCTGTCGAAAGACCTCGCGATTCCGCAGGCCGGGCTGGTGCTGCGCAAGGGCTACAATAAGGACACTGACAGCTATTCGGCTTTCAACGAGGCCGACGGCCACGCCACCGGCCTCGCCAGCTATCTGAAGGCGCGAAAACTGCAGCGGGTGTTTCTGGCGGGGCTGGCC
This sequence comes from Tardiphaga sp. vice304, assembly GCF_007018905.1. Lineage (NCBI taxonomy): Bacteria > Pseudomonadati > Pseudomonadota > Alphaproteobacteria > Hyphomicrobiales > Nitrobacteraceae > Tardiphaga > Tardiphaga sp. vice304. The sequence goes on along the minus strand of NZ_CP041402.1, from coordinate 448,550 downwards.
ACCGATTTCTGCGTAGCATGGTCGGCGCTGGATGCCCGCAAGGCCGGCTTCGACGTCTATGTGATCGAAGACGCCTGCCGCGGCATCGACACGCAGGGCTCCTTGGCCAAGGCCTGGGCGGACATGACCAAAGCCGGCGTGAAGCGGATTCAGTCGGCGGATCTGGTGGGATAGAAGCTAAGTATCATCCCGCGCGACGGAGGCAATGCTCCCCTCCCCCTTGCGGGGAGGGGTCGGGGGTGGGGGTGTCGCGGGCGACGGCGCTTGTGGCCCCCCACCCGACCGGCCTTCGGCCGGCCACCCATGGCGGACGAATTCGTCCGCCAGACCGCAAGGGGGAGGGGAAGAAAGCACGCGTTTTGTAGCGATTACTCCGACGCGGCGGTCTTGGCGCCGCCCTTCGACACCGCGACCAGGGCCGGGCGCAGCACGCGCTCGCCGATCGTGTAGCCGGCCTGCACGACCTGCACCACGGTGCCGGCGGGCACCGACGTATCCGGCACTTCGTACATCGCCTGCTGGAAGTTCGGATCGAACTTCTCGCCGGCCGGATCGAATTTCTTGACGCCGTTCTTTTCCAGCGTGTTGTGCAGCGAACGCTCGGTGAGTTCGACGCCTTCGATCAGTGCCTTGATGCCGGACTCGGCCTGGGCCTTGGTCTCGGCGGGCAGCGCATCCAGCGCGCGCTGCAGGCTGTCGGCGATATCCAGCACTTCGCGGGCGAAATTGGTGATCGCATAGGTGCGGCCGTCGGCGATCTCCTTCTGCGTTCGCTTGCGCAGGTTTTCCATCTCCGCCAGCGTGCGCAGCATCTTGTCGCGCGATTCAGCGGCTTCCTTGGTCAAGGCCTCCACCGAGTTCGGCTCCGGATCGTCCGGCATGATGTAGGGCTTGGAGACCACCGGTTCGGCGGGCTGGGCCTGCTTTTCGGGATGCTCGTTGGACCCGTTGGAATCAGTCATCACGCTGCCTTCTCAAAAAACGCTCGAATTGTGGGGTGCTGCGCCGGATATCGTGGTTTGCAGGGCAAAAATCAAGCTTAACCAGCCGGTCAGCCGCCCAGCATGCGGCTGACGATGCGCGCGGCGTAGTCCACCATCGGGATCACGCGGGCATAATTCAGCCGCGTCGGCCCGATCACGCCGAGCACACCGACGATATGGCCGGCGCCGTCGCTGTACGGCGCGATAATGGTCGAGGAGCCCGACAGCGAGAACAGTTTATTTTCCGAGCCGATGAAGATCCGCACGCCCTCGGCGGTCTCGGCGCGGCCCAGAAGGTCGATCACCTCACGCTTGCTCTCCAGATCGTCGAACAGCGACCGGACCCGCTCGAGGTCCTCCAGGGCATGGAGATCCTCCAGCAGATTGGCCTGGCCGCGCACGATCAACTGGCGCTCGTCATTATTGCCACCGGACCAGCTGGCGATACCGGCGGAAATCACCTTCTGGGTCAGTTGATCCAGCTCGGCACGGTTCTGCGCCAGCGAAGTCTCCAGCTCCAGCCGGGCCTCGGCCAAGGTGCGGCCGCGAATCCGCGAATTGAGGAAGTTCGACGCCTCCGTCAGCGCCGAGGACGGCACGCCGGGCGGCAGCACCAGCACGCGGTTCTCGACCTGGCCGTCCTCAGCCACCAGCACCACCAGCGCCTTTTCCGGCTCCAGGCGGACGAATTCGATGTGTTTGAGCCGCGAATTGGACTTGGCGGTGAGCACCACCGCCGCGGCGCGCGTCAGGCCGGACAACCGCGTCAGCGCCTCGCCGAGCGCGGTCTCGACCGATTGCGGACGGTCAGCGGAACTGAGCTGCGCCTGGATTGACTGCCGCTCCGGCTCGGTGAGGTCGCCGACCTGCATCAGCGCATCGACGAAAAAGCGCAGCCCCAGCTCGGTCGGCAGCCGGCCGGCGGAGGTATGCGGCGCATAGATCAGGCCGAGCTGTTCGAGGTCCGACATCACGTTGCGGACCGAGGCCGGCGACAGCGGCACCGTGATCAGCCGCGAAATATTGCGCGAGCCCACGGGCTCGCCGGTAGCCAGGTAGCTTTCGACAATCTGGCGGAAGATCTCGCGCGAGCGCTCGTTGAGCTGGGCGAGGCCGGCATGCGGCGAGATCAGGCCGATCGGATCGTGATGGGCCAAGGGGCAACTCCTGTGATGGACCCTAATTTGTCGCTCCGGAGCCCGACTTACAAGCACCCATTGCAGCAGAAGGTCTGCGGCGCCCTTGCTGCCGCCGCCCCACCCACCTAAAAGCACGCCAATCTACGTTTTTGACGATTTGAGAAGGATTTTCCCATGCGGCCAAGCCGTCGTGCGCCCGATGAACTGCGCGCCGTGTCGCTGGAACGCGGCGTGGTGAAATACGCCGAAGGCTCCTGCATGGTGAAGTTCGGCGACACCCATGTGCTGGTGACGGCGACGCTGGAAGAGCGCTTGCCGCCATGGCTCAAGGGTCAGGGCCGCGGCTGGGTCACCGCCGAATACGGCATGCTGCCGCGCGCCACGCTGGAACGCACCCGGCGCGAGGCCGCCTCCGGCAAGCAGGGCGGCCGCACCGTTGAGATCCAGCGCCTGATCGGCCGCTCGCTGCGCGCCGCGGTCGATCTCGAAGCGCTCGGCGAACGCCAGATCACCATCGATTGCGACGTCATCCAGGCCGACGGCGGCACCCGCACCGCCTCGATCACCGGCGCCTGGGTCGCTCTGGCCGAGTGCATCGGCTGGATGAAGGGCCGCAACATGTTCAAGAACGGCAATGGCGACAAGGTGCTGCGCGACAACATCGCGGCGATTTCCTGCGGCATCTACAACGGCACGCCGGTGCTCGACCTCGACTACGCCGAGGATTCCGAGGCCGACACCGACGCCAATTTCGTCATGACCGGCGACGGCCGCATCATCGAGGTGCAGGGCACCGCCGAGAAGACGCCGTTCTCGCAGGACGAGTTTCTGGCGCTGATGGCGCTGGCGCAAAAGGGCATCGGCCGGCTTGTGGATTTGCAGAAGATGGCAGTCACCTGACTGCTGTAGCCCGGATGGAGCGAAGCGAAATCCGGGATTCCATTCACCCCATGCACGCTGGCCCCGGATTGCGCTTCGCTCCATCCGGGCTACGGACTAAGATTCTCCCATGGCCCAGCATCGCCGAATCACCGGCCGTCTCGTGATCGCCACGCATAATCCCGGCAAGCTGGCCGAGATGCGCGAACTCTTGGCGCCCTATGGCATCGAGGCGGTATCGGCCGGCGAGCTCGGCCTCGCCGAACCCGACGAGACCGGCGACACCTTCCAGGCCAACGCGGCCATCAAGGCGATTGCCGCAGCTAACGTCGCAAACCTTCCCGCCTTTGCCGACGATTCCGGCCTCTGCGTCGATGCGCTGGACGGCGCGCCGGGCATCCTTTCCGCGCGCTGGGCCGGCGAGAGCAAGGATTTCGCGGCCGCGATGGCGCGGATCGAGCGCCTGCTGCAGGAGCGCGGCGCCACCACGCCCGACCGGCGCAAGGCGCATTTCGTCTCCGCTCTGTGCGTCGCCTGGCCGGACGGCCATCTCGAGCAGGTCGAGGCGCATGCCCATGGCACGCTGGTGTGGCCGGTGCGCGGCGACGCCGGCTTCGGCTACGACCCCTCGTTCCAGCCCGACGGCCATACCCGGACCTACGGCGAAATGACCGCCATCGAAAAGCACGGCCTGCCGCCGCAAGGCCAGGGCCTGTCGCATCGCGCAAAAGCCTTCGTCAAACTCGCGGAGATCTGCCTTGATCCAAGCTGAGGGACTGCAGCCCGCCTTCGGCGTCTATGTGCACTGGCCGTTCTGCCTGTCGAAGTGCCCGTATTGCGATTTCAACAGCCATGTGCGGCATCAGCCGATCGACGAGGAGCGTTTTGCCCGCGCGTTCGAACGCGAGATCGCGACCACCGCGGCGCGCACGCCGGGCCGCGAAGTGACCTCGATCTTTCTCGGCGGCGGCACGCCCTCGCTGATGCAGCCGAAGACGGTTGGCGCCATTCTGGAATCGATCGGCCGCCACTGGCGTGTCTCCCCCGACGTTGAAGTATCAATGGAGGCCAATCCGACCTCGGTCGATGCCACGCGGTTTCGCGGCTACCGCGACGCCGGCGTCAACCGCGTCTCGCTCGGCGTCCAGGCGCTCGACGACGCCTCGCTGAAATCGCTCGGCCGGCTGCACAGCGCGCGCGAGGCGCTGGACGCGGTCGCGATCGCGCGCAGCGTGTTCGATCGCTATTCGTTCGACCTGATCTATGCGCGACCCGACCAGACCGCTGCGATGTGGACCAGTGAGCTCAAGCTGGCGATTTCCGAGGCCGCCGAACATCTGTCGCTGTACCAGCTGACGATCGAGGAAGGCACGCCGTTCTTCGGCCTGCACGCCGCCGGCAAGCTGAAGACCCCGAACGAGGACATGTCGCGCATTCTCTACGACGTGACGCAGGATGTCTGTGCACAGATGGGGCTGCCGTCCTACGAGATTTCCAACCACGCGCGCCCCGGCGCGCAGTGCAAGCACAACCTCGTCTACTGGCGCGGTCAGGAATATGCCGGCGTCGGCCCCGGCGCGCACGGCCGGCTTGATATCGACGGCCTGCGCCACGCCATCGCCACCGAGAAGCGCCCGGAGACCTGGCTGATGCGCGTCGAGGCCACCGGCCACGGCGTCATCACCGACGATATCCTCAACAGCGAAGAACGCGCCGACGAATTTTTGCTGATGGGGCTGCGGCTCGGCGAAGGCATCGACCCCGCGCGCTACAAGGCGTTGTCCGGCCGCGCCCTCGATCCCGACCGCATCCGCATCCTGCGCGACGAAGGCGCCATCGTGGTCGATGACAACGGCCGCCTGCGGGTGACGCAGGAGGGCTTTCCGGTGCTCGATGCGGTGGTCGCGGACCTGGCGGCGTAACTCGTTCTGTCAGCGACTCGCGTCCCCTCTCCCGCAAGCGGGAGAGGGAGCAACCTACGCCCCGAAACTCTTCGGCGAACCGGCCACCGATTGCCCACTACCGCTGGCCACGCGCATGACGGCGAGGCCGCGATCGTTGCTGCCGTCGGAGCGGAAGCGGAACAGGCCGTCGATGCCGGCGAAGCCTGAAGGATTGGTCAGCACGTCCGGCGCGAAGCGCGTGCCGCCCTGGGTACGCGCCAACGCGGCGACCAGCGCCACCGCGTCATAGGCCAATGTCGCGGTACGAACCGGCTCGGCGCCGAATTTGGTGCGGTAGCGGCCGGCAAAGGCGCGGAAGCCCGCCGGATCGGGCGCGGCATAGAGACCGCCCTGCAGCGACGCGCTGGCGAAAACCCGCGGATTGTCCCACAGGCCGGTGCCGAGCAACTGGATGTTGCGCAGATTGGCGCCGGCCGCGGTCAGCGCGTCGGCGGTGGCGACCACCGCGTCGCCGTCGTCGGCCAGGAACAGCGCGTCGGCCCCGCCCAGCGCCGCGGCAATGCGGCCCGCGACCGCCGAGCGGTCTGCGCCATATTTCTCGAAGGCGACGATGCGGCCGCCCTTGCGCGCCACGGCCTGCTTGAAGGCGGCTTCCACCACATTGCCATAGGCATTTTCCGGCAGCATCGCGGCGAAGGATTTCTTGCCGGTGCCGGCGGCATAATCGACGATGCGGTTGACGTCGGATTCCGGCAGGAAGCTCAGGAGATAGACGCCGCGCCCGGCGACGCTGGCGTCGGTCGAGAAGGCGATCACCGGCACGTTGCGGGCGCGGGTCAGATTGGCGGTCGCCGGCACCGAAAGCGCGAACAGCGGGCCTAGGATGATCTCGGCGCCTTCATCGAGCGCCTGCTGGGTGCCCTGCCCCGCGCCCTGCGCCGAGCCGGCATCGTCCTTGATCAGAAGCTGGATATTGGGATTCTGGAATTCCGCCAGCGCCATTTCGGCGGCGTTCTTCATCGATTGCGCGGCGACGCCGGCATTCCCCGACGCCGACAGCGGCAGGATCAGCCCGACCTTGACCTGGCCGGTACCGACGGCCAGCGGCTGCTGGGCCGGACCCGCCGGCGTGGCCGGACCGCCGAAACCGCTGGTCAGCGATGACTGCACGCCGGCGCAGGCGCCGAGCAGGGGGGTGCCGAGCAGCAGGCCGAGCGCCGTCCGCCGGGTCGCGCCCATGCGCGGGGTTATGGGAATGAACGGATCGGCCATCGCTACTCTTCTCTTGGCCGACCGCGGTCGGCCATCCCCCGCCGCCATCGGAATGGCGCCGGATTCAGATATATTGTCGGTGATTAGTTAACCAAAACAAAAGCGTATGTTCAGCCCTACCCCGTAACCGTCCGTTTCTGGCATAGCGGAGATGAACGCCGGCATAATGGCCTCTTTCGGGCGGGCCACCGAGAGGGCTGCCTTTACCCGGCATTTCGCTCTACATTGCCGGGATGCATCCCACACCGCTTCCAACCACCCCGCCCGACGACGTCCCGGCCTCCGCCGGCCGGACCTTCGCCATTGCCGGCCATCTGCTGACCGCGCCGAAGGCGGCGCCCGGACTGCATCTGGTCGCCACCCCGATCGGCAATCTCGGCGACATCACGATCCGCGCGCTGGAGACGCTCGCCGGCTGCGACATCATCGCCTGCGAGGACACAAGGATCACGCGCCGGCTGACCGAGCGCTATTCGATCTCGGGCCAGCTCAAGCAATATCACGAGCACAATGCCGAACAGGCGCGGCCGAAAATCCTGGAAAAGCTGGCGCAGGGCGCCTCCATCGCGCTGGTGTCGGACGCGGGCACGCCGCTGATCTCGGACCCCGGCTTCAAGCTGGTGCGCGAGGTCGCCGCCGCCGGCTTCAGCGTGATCGCCCTGCCCGGCCCGTCCTCGGTGCTGGCAGCCTTAGCCGTGGCAGCGCTGCCGACCGACCGGTTTTTCTTCGAAGGCTTCCTGCCGTCGCGGCAGATGGCGCGCCGCGCGCGGCTCACCGAGCTGTCGCGAATCGACGCCACGCTGGTGATGTTCGATTCCGGCAACCGGGTGCAGGACACGCTGGCCGATCTCGCCGGCATCATGGGCACGCGCGACGCCGCGATCTGCCGCGAACTCACCAAGATGCATGAAGAGGTGCGGCGCGCCAAAATCTCAGAACTAGCTGCGGTCGCCGGCGAGCTGGAGACCCGCGGCGAGTTCGTGCTGGTGATCGGCCCGCCGGAGGCCGGCGCGCAGGCGATGACCACCGACGACCTCGACGCCTTGCTGCGCGCCTCGCTGCAGCATGACAGCGTCAAGGATGCCGTGGCCAATGCGGTCGAACTGTCCGGCCGGCCGCGCCGCGAGATCTATGCCCGCGCCCTGGAGATCCAGAAGGAAGGCGGCGATGGCGAAGACTGACGACGCCGCGCCTGCCAAGGCCGCGCCCAAGGTCAAGAAGGCGGCCGCGCCCGAGCGCGTCGCCGCGTTCAACACCGGCCTCTCCGCCGAAAGCCGCGCCGCGGCGATGCTGCTGGCCAAGGGCTATCGCATCCTGGCGCGACGGTTTCGCACCCCCTATGGCGAGATCGACATCGTCGCCCGCAAACGCGACCTGATCGCCTTTGTCGAGGTCAAGGCCCGTGCCACGCTCGATGAAGCCGCCTATGCCGTGACGCCGCGGCAGCAGGCACGGATCAGCGACGCTGCTTCGGCCTGGCTACAGGCCCATCCCGAACATGCCGAATTAGAGCTGCGCTTCGACGTCATGATGATTGCGCCCGGCCACCTGCCACGCCATCTGTTAGCGGCATTCGACGCCAGCTGCTGACCCCCGCCCCGATCACAACCCCGGACTGACCCCATGCCCTTGAACATCGCCGTCCAGATGGACCCCATCGCGCGCATCAACCACAAGGGCGATTCGACCTTCGCGATGCTGCTGGAGGCGCAGAAGCGCGGCCACGCGCTGTCCTATTACACCCCGGACCGACTGTCGCTGCGCGGCAATGATCTGGTGGCGCCGGTGCAGAAGTTGACCGTGCGCGACGCCGAAGGCGACTACTTCACGCTCGGCGAACCCGTCCGCACCGCGATGGAAAGTTTTGACGTGGTGCTGCTGCGGCAGGACCCGCCATTCGACATGGCCTACATCACTTCGACGCATCTCCTGGAGCGGATTCATCCCAAGACGCTGGTGGTCAACAATCCGGCGAGCGTGCGCAACGCGCCGGAAAAGATTTTCGTGATGGGCTTTTCGGATCTGATGCCGCCGACGCTGATCTCGCGCGACATGGAAGAGATCAACGCGTTCCGGAAAGAGCACGGCGCGGTGGTGATGAAGCCGCTGCACGGCCATGGCGGCGCTGCGGTGTTTCGCGTGCTGCCGCAGGACATGAATTTCGGCTCGCTCTACGACATGTTCGCCGTCACCTTCAAGGAGCAGTGGGTGATCCAGCGCTTCCTCCCGGAAGTGAAGCACGGCGACAAGCGCATCATCCTGATCGACGGCGAATTCGCCGGTGCCGTGAACCGCGTGCCGGCCGAAGATGATCTGCGCTCCAACATGGTGCGCGGCGGGGCGGCGAAAGAGACCGAGCTGTCGCCGCGCGAGCGCGAGATCTGCGAGCGCGTGGGACCCGCACTACGCGAGCGCGGTCTGCTGTTCGTCGGCATCGACGTGATCGATGGCCACCTCACCGAGATCAATGTCACGTCACCGACCGGCATCCGCGCCATCGCCAAGCTCGGCGGCCCGAACGTCGCGGCGAAGTTCTGGGACGTCGTGGAAGCGAAGCGTCGCTGAGTAGATCGCCGCCTCCCCCCCCCTTCAAAAGGGGAGGGTGAAGAAGCAGCGTCATCGCAACGCCGATAAACGTGAATATGCGGGTACGCACGGAATCGGGAGCCGGTGGTCGTCCCGTCGCGGCGCACGCCGCGCCGCCTCAGGCGGCGTGAGGCTGGCAGGGTCGGCTGGCGCGCTGGCCGGAGCCGGGCTGGTGGATCCGGAACGTGCCGCGGCCGGCGTTCTTGGCGGCGTAGAGCGCGGCATCGGCCATCGCGAATAGCTGCGTCGGCGTGCAGTCGTCGACCATTGCGACGCCGACCGAGGCGCCGAGCTGCAGCGGGCGACCGCGAAACAGCACCGGGCGTTCCATCTCCGCGACGATCGCCGCGGCGATCTGCGATATATCTGCAAGAGAAAGCTGCGTTCCGAGCATGACGGCGAATTCGTCGCCACCGATCCGCGCCACGAGGTCAGCGCCGGCGCAGATGTCGCCGATGCGCTCAGCCGCCTCGCGCAGGCACTCGTCGCCGGCGGCGTGGCCGCAACTGTCGTTGACCGACTTGAACTCGTCGAGGTCGATCAAGAGCAGCGCACCGAATGGCTTGGTCGCCCGGATGGCGCCCAGTTCGGCCAGTTTCGCCTGAAACCGGCTGCGGTTCGCCAGCCCGGTCATGGCGTCGAACTCGGCGAGGTAGCGGTTGCGGTCCGCCATGATCTTCTCTTCGGTGATGTCCTGCTTCATGCCGAAGATCCGCACCGCGACGCCATCGACGCATTCCACCGTGGCGGTGATCCGGATCCAGCGCCGGTTGCCGCGGGGGGTGACGATCTCGGTCTCCAGGCTGAAGCCAGTGCGGTCCTCGATCGCCTGGTTGCGCGCCTGGCTCAGCGCGCGCAGCGACTCCTCCGGATAGCATTGCAGCGTCACGGCGCGGTCGAGCGGCGTGCCGCGCTCCTGGTCGAAGAGATCGTAGACGACGTCGGTCCAGACCAGCGATTCATCGGCCAGCGTGCATTCCCAGACCCCGATCCGGGCCGCCTTGGAGGAACGATCGAAGATCTTCTGGCTGTGCGCGAGCGAGGCGGCTTGCTCGGCAATCAACGCGTTCTGCGCCGCCAATTGCTCCCGCAGGGAAGCAATCAGCTCGGCGTCACCGGCGGTATCCGAAGGCCTGGGCAATGGATCGGACATTTCAGTAGGGCTTCAGGGAGGTGCTATTGTCCGGCGAGCGTCGCATGGCCGCTTTAACAAAATCTTTACAAAATGATCGCGCGACTCCGCGCCGCACCAATCTCTGAACGTTCACTCAACGTTCTTGCCAACCCGCAACCTTCGGTTACTATTGCCTTGGCTGGGGAGCTTGAGATGGTACAGCGCGTATCTACCGTCGCATTCGAGGGCATCGAGGCCCGCGCCGTCGACGTTCAGGTCCAGGTCGTGCCCGGCCTGCCAAATTTCCTGATCGTCGGGCTGCCGGACAAGGCAGTGTCGGAAGCGCGCGAGCGGGTGCGGGCGGCGCTGGTCGCCTCCGGGCTGGCGCTGCCGGCGCGGCGCATCATCGTCAATCTGGCGCCGGCGGATCTGCCGAAGGAGGGCAGCCATTACGACCTGCCGATCGCGCTCGGGCTGATGGGCGTGATCGGCGCGATTCCGGCCGACGCCCTGGCCGGCTTCACGGTGCTCGGCGAACTCGGCCTCGACGGGTCGATCGCGCCGGTCGCGGGCGTACTGCCGGCGGCGATCGGCGCCAATGCGCGCGACGAGGGCCTGATCTGCCCGGCCGCCTGCGGCGCCGAGGCGGCGTGGGCGAGCCCCGATATCGAGATCATCGCGGCCTCCTCGCTGATCCAGCTCGCCAACCATTTCAAGGGCACCCAGGTGCTGTCACGGCCACAGCCGAAAATGTATGAGCGCGAAACCGCGCTACTCGACCTGCGCGATATCAAGGGCCAGGAGAGCGCCAAGCGCGCGCTGGAAATTGCCGCGGCAGGCGGCCATCATTTGCTGATGGCCGGCTCGCCCGGCGCCGGCAAGTCGATGCTGGCGGCGCGATTGCCGTCGATCCTGCCGCCACTGTCGCCGACCGAATTGCTGGAAGTATCGATGATCGCCTCGGTGGCCGGCGAGATCAAGGACGGCGCGCTGACCGCGCGGCGGCCATTCCGCGCGCCGCACCACTCTGCGAGCATGGCCGCGCTGACCGGCGGCGGCATGCGCGCCCGGCCCGGCGAAATCTCGCTGGCGCATCACGGCGTCCTGTTTCTCGACGAACTGCCGGAATTCGATCCGCGCGTGCTGGATTCGCTGCGCGCGCCGATGGAGAATGGCGAGGTCGCGGTGTCGCGCGCCAACCACCGCGTCACCTATCCCGCGCGCTTCATGCTGGTCGCGGCGATGAATCCGTGCCGCTGCGGCCACGCCTTCGAGCCGGGCTACGCCTGCCACCGCGGCCGCATCGAGCGTTGCACCGGAGACTATCAATCGCGCATTTCCGGGCCCTTGATGGACCGCATCGATCTGCGCATCGAGGTGCCGGCCGTGACCGCCGCCGACCTGATCCTGCCGCCGCCGGCCGAAGGCTCCGCCGAAGTGGCCGCCCGCGTCAAAGCCGCGCGCGATATCCAGGCGGCGCGCTATGCCGCGGCGGGGCTGAGGAACATCCGCACCAATGCGACGGCACCGGCCGCGGTGCTGGAAGCGGTGGCGCAGCCGGATGCGGCGGGGCTGGCGCTGCTGCGCGATGCCGCCGTCACCATGAAACTGTCTGCGCGCGGCTATCATCGCGTGCTGCGCGTCGCCCGCACGCTCGCCGATCTCGACGGCGCCGACATGATCGGCCGGCTGCATCTCGCCGAATCGCTGTCGTACCGCGCGCTCGCCGACGATTCCCGCCGCGCGGCGTAACGCCGGAACACGCGACCTGTGGAATGCACCACCGCTTGCGAGGGCAACCCGATCGAGGTTGAGGCGGAGTTACCGTCAACTCGATGGTAACGAGTTTCCTTTACGCTTCGCTCACCATAGCCCGCATTTCCGGGGCCAAGGGCGAGTGCCGCGTCATGTTGCGTTTGAAGATTCTGGCTTCCACCCTTCCGCTGCTGCTGGCCGCGGTTTTTGCGCGCAGCGATTTCGCGGCCTCGCATCCCTGTATCGCCACCGCCGAAGGCTCGGTGCAGCTGGCGACCGTGCCGTGGCAGGCGGCAAGCTACGTCGCCTTCACCGACGATCCCGGCCAGGCGACCGTGCGGGTGCAGATCGTCGACAGCGCCGACGCCGCAGACTTTGCCATGGTCGATGATATCGACAGCGCGGATGCGGGCGCCTGCGCCGTCACCGCCGCGACGCGCTTCATCGCGATTTCCCCGGCCATCGCCGCAACCGCGACCGCGCCGGTGATCTATCTGTCCGGCGACGGCGACGCCGACTACCGGATCTTCGTGCAGTCCCGCAGCTTCACGCCGCGCGATGCCGCGGCCCTGATCGTCGCCGCCCGTGCCGGCCACGGCCGGATGGCGCAGGCCGCGCTGTAGCCCGTTAGCCAATCGCTAACCACCCTGTCATCGGTTGGTAGCGGCGGCTGCGCTCCGCAAGCACTTGGCAAGGTCATCCGCCCATTGTCCCCAAGTCCGTGCGCCGTGTCCCGCGTGCGCGCGGAGGCCGGCCCATCGATGCCGGCAGGTGGGGTGGATCGGTGACAGGACGGGTTTTTCGGATCAAGGCTCGGTGGCGCCGCTTTGCGCGACGCCATCCCCGGCTGGTGGCCGCGGTCCGCAGCTTCCTGATGTTCTCGGCCGCGTTCGGTGGCGCTTATGGTTTCATTGCCGGCAGCACGGCGGAGAATTCCGGCTACGATCCGCACGCTTTCGCGATCGGCGCGAGCTTCCTGTTCGCGGTCGCCTGCGTGGCGCTGGCGACCTTGAGCATGAAGCTGCGCTTCATGGCGAGGCGGCTGCGCCTGCTCGCGGCACATAATGAATCGCTGGTCGATCGCAATTGGGAACTGCAGGAAGCCGAACAGCACGCGCGCTATCTGTTCGAGGCGCAAGGCGACCTGATCGTAATCCGCGACTCCAACGACCGCATCAGCTTTGCCAACGACGCCTATTGCAAGCTGGCGGCGCGGTCGCGCGACGAACTGCTCGGCAGCGCCTTCACCATGGATGTGCAAGAGCAGGGCGAGCTTGCCACCGAGCCGAACGGCACCCGCATCCACGACCAGAAGATCGCGACTGCGCAGGGGTCGCGCTGGATCGCCTGGCGCGAAGGCCTGGTGCGCGCCGATGCCGGTCAACCCGCCGAGCTGCAATGCGTCGGCCGCGACGTCACCGATCGCACCGAACGCAAACGCGAGATCGCCGAGGCCCGCGATCTCGCCACCGCCGCCAACCATGCCAAATCGCGTTTCCTGGCGATGGCCAGCCACGAAATCCGTACACCGCTGAACGGCATCATCGGCATGAGCGGACTGCTGCTCGACACCTCGCTCACGCCGGAGCAGGCGACCTACGCCCGCGCGGTAAAGACCTCGGGTGATGCGCTGCTGGCACTGATCGAGGAGCTGCTGGACTATTCCAAGATCGAGGCCGGCAAAATAGACCTCGAACATCGCCCGTTCCAGCTCGCCGCGCTGATCGAGGACATCACCGAACTCCTGGCGCCACGCGCCCAGGCCCGCGCGCTGGAGATCGCGGCCTATGTCGACGAGCGGCTGCCGCTGCAGGTGATGGGCGACGCCGCGCGGCTGCGCCAGGTGCTGCTCAACCTCGCCGGCAACGCCATCAAGTTTACCTCGGAGGGCGGCGTCGCGCTGATCGTCGAGCGAGGCGAGCTTCCCGGCGAAATCAGCTTCCTGGTTCGCGATACCGGCATCGGCATCGCGCCGGAGGCGCAGCAGCGCATCTTCCGCGAATTCGAGCAGGCCACCGAAGCCACCGCGCGAAACTATGGCGGCACCGGGCTCGGCCTCAATATCAGCGAGCGTATCGTCAAACGAATGGGCGGCCGCATCACGCTGCAAAGCGAGCCCGGCGTCGGTTCGACCTTTGAAGCGTCGATCCCGCTCGCGGCGGCCACCGAGGGCGACGCCGCCCCGTTCGACGCGCCGGACCTTGCAGGCCAGTCGGTCCTGCTGGTGGCGCCGCAAGGTATCGAGGCCGCGCTGACCGCGCGGCGGCTGCAGCGCTGGGGCGCCCAGACCTGCCTGGTGTCGGATCTCGCGGTGGCGCAGGCATTGCTGCCGGAGCGGCCGTGGCACGCGATGCTGATCGACCGGGCGCTGGGCCCCGCCGAGGTCGAGCGCCTCGCCGCCGCAGCTACCGTCCATGCGGCGCAGCGCATCGTGATGTTCACCCCGGCGATGCGCCACGAATTGCCGCCCGCCGAGGCCACCGCGCTGACCGGCTACCTCGTCAAGCCGCTGCGCGCCGCCTCGCTGGCGGCACGGCTGACGCTGCAGGCCGATCCCGCGCCGCCTTCCCTGATCGACGATCCCGCCCCGGTCACGGCGACCGCAACGCCCACGGCGCCGAGCCTGTCGATCCTGGTCGCCGAAGACAATGAGATCAACGCGCTCTTGATGCGCGCGCTGCTGACGCGGCTCGGGCACCGCGCCCTCATCACCAGCAATGGCGAAGACGCGCTGCAAGGCTGGCTCGCCGCGCAGAGCGACGGCACGCCCTACGACCTCGTGCTGATGGACATCCAGATGCCGCGGCTGGATGGCATCGAGGCGACGAAACGGATCCGCGCTTGCGAGTCCGGCGAAGGCCGGCGGACGCCAATCCTGGCGCTGACCGCCAACACCCAGGCCGAGGACCGCTCGGCCTGTTTCGAGGCCGGCATGGACGGCTTCCTGGTCAAGCCGCTCGACCGCGACAAGCTCGCCCTCGCGCTGGCCGAACTGGCGATAGCGCGGCCCGTGGCGGCGTAGTACCGCGCGCCGTCACATGCCGTTGATGCTGCCGTCATACGGCTGTTCAGCCGGCGTGATGTTGCTGTCCTGAAGGCCGCGCCGACGTGATTCGGCAGTCGCGGCCACGAGGAATGGCCATGCACGGCGACCAGACGACGCCCGCGAAATCCGGCTTCATGCAGATGCTGCGGCCTCACACCATGGGCGCCGCCGCGCATAGCGCGATCACCTGGTTCAAGCCACCGCTTGGTTTTGCATCGCCGATCCGCTTTCCGCACCCGCCGGTGTCGCTCGGCCGGATGGGACCGCTGGAAGTCCGCCTCGCGCAGGACAAGCGCGACGTCAAACGCGCCCAGAAGCTGCGCTACAAGGTGTTCTACAAGGACGGCAGCGCGATCGCCGACGCCGCCGCGATACTGGCGCAGCGTGACAAGGACGCCTTCGACAAGATCTGCGACCATCTGATGGTGATCGATCACGCGGCGAAGCCGACTCTGTCCGGCCGGCAGCCGGTGGTCGGCACCTATCGCCTGCTGCGCCACGAGACCGCGATCAAACATGGCGGCTTCTACACCGACAACGAGTTCGACCTCTCGGGCATGATCGAGCGTCACGCCGGCCTGCGCTTCCTCGAACTCGGCCGCTCTTGCGTGCTGCCGCGCTACCGCAACAAGCGCACCGTCGAGCTGTTGTGGCAGGGCATCTGGAGTTATGTGAAGCAGAACCACTTCGACGTCATGATCGGCTGCGCCAGCTTCGAGGGCACCGACCCGGACCGCCTGGCGCTGCCGCTGTCGTTCCTGCATCACCACGCCCGCGCTCCGGAAGCCTGGCGCGCGCGGGCGCATCCGCAGCGTTACGTCGAGATGAACCGGATGCCGAAAGAGGCGGTGGACGCCAAGGCGGCGATGCGAATGCTGCCGCCGCTGATCAAGGGCTATCTGCGGCTCGGCGCCCATATCGGCGACGGCGCGGTGATAGATCACCAGTTCGGCACCACCGACGTGCTGATCGTGATGCCGGTGGCCGCGATCGGCGCGAAATATATCGAGCATTTTGGCGGCGAGGCGAGGGCGGCTTAAAAACTGTCATTCCGGGGCGAGAGCAGCGTCAGCTGCGAGCGAACCCGGAATCTCCTCGTGGGACGATGAACATGCCGGGATTCCGGGTTCGTGTTCAGCCGGCTTCGCCGTCTGCACACGCCCCGGAATGACAGTCAGAGTCGCCGCAGCGCCACGTTCTCCACGACATGGTCCGCGCCCTTGGTCAGGATCAGCGTCGCCCTTGGCCGTGTCGGCAGGATGTTGTCTTCGAGATTGGCCAGATTGGTGCGTTCCCAGATCGCCAGCGCGGTCGCCGTGGCTTCCTCGTCCGACAGCGGCGCGTAGCGGTGAAAGTAGGAGCGCGGGTCGTGGAAGGCGGTATCGCGCAGCGCCAGGAAGCGCCGCACATACCAGTCGCGCAGCACCGGCTCCTCGGCGTCGATGAACACCGAGAAATCGAAGAAGTCCGAGACCACCGGCACCGCGCGACCGTCGCGTGGCAGGCGGCCGGTCTGCAGCACGTTGACGCCCTCGACGATCAGGATGTCGGGCTGATCGACCTCCTGCCACTTGTTCGGAATCACGTCATAGGTGAGATGCGAATACAGCGGCGCGCGGACCGGCGAGCGGCCGGCCTTGATGTCGCTGAGGAAGGCCAGCAGCGTCGGCAGGTCGTAGCTTTCCGGAAAGCCCTTCTTCTGCATCAGGCCCTGGCGCTCCAGTACCGCATTGGGAAACAGGAAGCCGTCGGTGGTGACGAGGTCGACCTTCGGCTTGGCGCCCCAGCGCGCCAGGAGCGCCTGCAGCACGCGCGCGGTGGTCGACTTGCCGACTGCGACCGAGCCGGCGACGCCGATGATATAGGGCATCTTGCGGTCCTCGATGCCGAGAAACCTGCGCTGCGCGTAATACAGCCGTTGCGTCGCGGTGACGTAGATCGACAACAGCCGCGACAGCGGCAGATAGATCTCCTCGACCTCTTTCAGATCGAGCCGGTCATACATCGAGCGCAATGCGGCGATCTCGCCGGCTTCCAGCGTCATCGGCGTATCGTCGCGCAACGCTGCCCATTGCTCGCGCGAGAAGGTCCGGTACGGATTGTATTGCTGCTCTGCCCGCATATCCATGAAGCAGTTTCCTCGTGTGGTGATCTCTTGGATCAGTCGCTTGGACGCGACGCTTTTTCTTGCAGGCCGGACATCTTGGTGCGCTCGCCGAGCGCCGCCTCGACCTCCGCGAGGGGGATGTCGCGCGACTTCAGCAGCACCAGCAGGTGAAACAATACGTCGGCGCTTTCATTGACGAGATGCGTGCGATCCTCCGCCACCGCGGCGATGACGGTCTCGACCGCTTCCTCGCCGAACTTTTTGGCGCAATGCGCGCTGCCCTTGGCGAGCAGCTTGCTGGTATAGGACGCTTCGCTCGCCGATGCGGCGCGGGCGTCGATGGTGGCGGCGAGATCGTGGATGGTAAAGCGGGCCATTGGCGCTTTCTGTATCAACCGTTGACGTCGCAGGACTGTTGCGACGTCGTGCCGGAGTTTCGGTTACGGGTCGAGCCGCATCGGCAGACCGGCGCGGACCATGTGGTCCTTGGCCTGCCGGATGGTGAATTCGCCGAAATGGAAGATCGACGCCGCCAGCACCGCGGTGGCATGGCCGTCCTTGATACCATCGACGAGGTGGTCGAGATTGCCGACGCCGCCGGAGGCGATCACCGGCACGTTGATGCTGTCGGCCACCGCCTGGGTCAGCGGAATGTCGAAGCCGGAGCGGGTGCCGTCGCGGTCCATCGAGGTCAGCAGGATCTCGCCGGCGCCGAGCGACACCACTTCCTGGGCGAATTCGATGGCTTCGATGCCGGTCGCCTTGCGGCCGCCATGGGTGAAGATCTCCCAGCGTGAGCTGCCGCCGGGGCGCGCGACCTTCTTGGCGTCGATCGCCACCACGATGCACTGGTCGCCGAATTTTTCCGCGGCCTCTTTGACGAATTCGCGGTTGGCGACCGCTGCCGAATTGATCGAGACCTTGTCCGCGCCGGCGCGCAGCAGCGCCTTGATATCATCGATGGTGCGCACGCCGCCGCCGACCGTCAGCGGCATGAAGCAGGCCTCGGCCGTGCGCCGCACCACATCCATCATGGTGCCGCGATTTTCATGCGTCGCGTTGATATCGAGAAAGCATAATTCATCGGCGCCGGCGGCATCATAGGCGATCGCCGCCTCGACCGGATCGCCGGCGTCGCGCAGGTCAACGAAATTGATGCCCTTGACGACGCGGCCGTCCTTGACGTCGAGGCAGGGGATGACACGCATCTTGAACATGGTCGTTCCTATGCCGCCGCGCGGGCGGAGGCGATCAGCGCCAGCGCCGCCGCGGGGTCGAGCCGGCCATCGTACAAAGCGCGGCCGGAGATCGCGCCTTCGAGCTTTTGGGCACGCGGCTTGAGCAGGGCTTTCACGTCCTCGATCGAGGCGAAGCCGCCGGAGGCGATCACGGGAATCGCAATCGCTTCGGCCAATTCGATGGTGGCGTCGAGGTTGAGGCCCTTGAGCAGACCATCGCGCGCGATGTCGGTGAAGATGATCGCGGCGACGCCGGCATCTTCAAAGCGCTGCGCGATTTCCAGCGCGGTGACGGTCGAGGTCTCGGCCCAGCCTTCGACGGCGACGTTACCGTCACGAGCATCGAGGCCGACGGCGACACGGCCGGGAAATTTCTTCGCGGCTTCCTTCACCAAAGCGGGATTGCGCACCGCGGCGGTGCCGATGATGACGCGGGTAATGCCCTTGCTGAGCCAGGCCTCGATGGTCGCAAGATCGCGGATGCCGCCGCCGAGCTGCACCGGCATCTTGATGGTGGCGAGCATCGCTTCCACGGCCTGCGCATTGACCGGCTTGCCGGCGAAGGCGCCGTCGAGATCGACGACGTGGAGATATTCGAAGCCCTGGCTCTCGAAGTCACGCGCCTGCGCGGCGGGATCGAGATTGAAAACCGTGGCGCGCGCCATGTCGCCCTGTTCGAGGCGAACGCACTGGCCGTTTTTGAGATCGATGGCGGGAAAGAGGATCATGATGAAATAGTCCATAAACCAAGAGCGCTGTCGCTCCCTCCCCCCTTGCGGGGGAGGGTCGGGGAGGGGGGTAGCCGCAGGTGCCGTCGCTGGTGGACCCCCACCCCCGACCCCTCCCCGCAAGGGGGAGGGGAGCACTGCGGCCATACCGCTTTGACAGAAGTGCTCACGGCTTCCACTTCAAAAAATTCTGGATCAAAGCCAGGCCGAAGCGCTGGCTCTTTTCGGGGTGAAACTGGGTGCCGATCATGGTGTCGCGGCCGACGATGGCCGTCACCGGTCCACCATATTCGGCACGCGCCAGCACGTCGGCTTCGTGGACCGCGTTGAGCTGATAGGAGTGCACGAAATAAGCGTGCCGGCCTTTTTCGCCGAGCGGCAGGCGCTCCAGCACCGGATGCTCGCGCACCATCTCCAACGTATTCCAGCCCATATGCGGGATCTTGAAATTCTCTTCGCGCGGCGCGATTCTTTCGACGTCGCCTTCGATCCAGTTCAGCCCGTTGGTGGTGACGTGCTCCTTGCCGCGCGTCGCCATCAACTGCATGCCGACGCAGATGCCGAAAAACGGCCTGGCCTTGTCGCGCACGGCTTCGGTCATCGCATCGACCATGCCGTCCAGCGCATCCAGGCCCTTGCGGCAATCGGCGAAGGCGCCAACGCCCGGCAGCACGATGCGGTCGGCACGGAACACCGCTTCGGGATCGCGGGTGACGATGACCTTCTCGGGGGCAGCCATGCTGCGCGCGGCGCGCTCGAAGGCTTTCGCCGCCGAGTGCAGATTGCCGGAGCCGTAATCGATGATAGCAACGCTCAACGTGAAGCTCCCGGTTGCGGAAACAGGCCGATGATTTCCTCGCGCGCGGGCGGACGGGAAAACGACTGGCCGGGAATATTGCGCGTCGGCGGTGGCCCGCCACGCTCGACGCCGTTCGTGTCACCCATGAACTCGCGGCGTGTGGTCCAGCGCTCGAAGAAGCGGCGCTCGGCGGTTTCCTCATCCTCGGCGACGACGAGATCGAGCTGGAGCCATTTGCCGCGCGACAGCGTCCAGCGCCGGATGCTGGACGCCTCGAAGCCCATCAGCAAAGCGAACAGGAACATCACCACCAGCCGGGTGCCGGAACCGGCCCCGAGCATCGCCAGCGCGATGCCGCCCACGACCGACAGCACGATATAGCCGAGTGTTGCCCACCACAGCCGGTGCCAGATCAGCCAGATGAGGCTGGTCGCAAACGCCCAAAAATGAAAGCCATCGCGCACGAACCGGAACCGGTCCGGCGCGACGAGCGGCTCCGAGCCGGCGGCGCGGGGCGCGTGGATCGTATAGACCGGCATGATGGCTCTCCGCCGATGGCTGCAATCAGCCGCCGAGCTGCCCCTTGGTAGATGGCACTTCGCCGGCATTGCGCGGATCGATCGCGACCGCGGTGCGCAGCGCCCGCGCCAGACCCTTGAAGCAGGATTCGGCGATATGATGGCTGTTCTCGCCATATAGGGTCTCGACGTGCAAAGTCACGCCCGCATTGCCGGCAAAGGCGGTGAACCATTCGCGCACCAGCTCGGTGTCGAATTCGCCGATCTTCTGGGTCGGGAACGCCGATTTGAACACCAGGAACGGCCGGCCGGAGATGTCGATCGCGACCCGGGTCAGGGTCTCGTCCATCGGCATGTGAACCCCGGCATAGCGGGTGATGCCGGCCATGTCGCCGAGCGCCTGCTTGACCGCCTGGCCGAGCGCGATGCCGACATCCTCGGTGGTGTGGTGGAAATCGACGTGCAGGTCGCCGACCGCCTTGACGGTGATGTCGATGCGGGAATGCCGGGCGAGGAGGTCGAGCATGTGGTCGAAGAACCCGATTCCGGTGTGCGAATCGGACAGGCCGGTGCCGTCGAGGTTCACGGAGACCTCGATGGCGGTCTCCTTGGTCGTGCGCTTGATCGTCGCCTGACGCATGACGCCCTCTCCACCCAGTGAAAACGCGCCCTTTTAACAGGGTGATGACGGAGGCGCCACCACGGGCGGCCGGTTTCGGAACCTATGGTGAGCGAAAAGAGCATCCCCGCACGCCGTCGCTTCCTCCACCGCAAGCCGGAGAGGGAAAAAGTGCCGCATTTGCAACGCCGGCAGGCAGTGCCTAGATGAGGCGCTCACGAGGTACCCATGAACGCATCCTATTCGGCTTCCCATGACGGATCGTCCCCGGTCTGGCACGGCACCACCATCCTGACCGTCCGCAAGGGCGGCCGCGTCGTGATCGGCGGCGACGGCCAGGTCTCGATCGGCCAGACCGTCATCAAGTCCAACGCCCGGAAGGTGCGAAAGCTCGGCCGCGGCGACGTGATCGGCGGCTTCGCCGGCGCGACCGCCGACGCTTTCACGCTGTTCGAGCGGCTGGAGGCCAAGCTGGAGCAATATCCCGGCCAGTTGACCCGCGCCGCCGTCGAGCTCGCCAAGGACTGGCGCACCGACCGCTATTTGCGCCGGCTGGAAGCCATGATGATCGTCGCCGACAAGGACGTCTCCCTGGTGCTGACCGGCACCGGCGACGTGCTGGAGCCGGAAGCCGGCGTGATGGCGATCGGCTCCGGCGGCAATTATGCGCTGGCCGCGGCGCGCGCGCTGGTCGACACCGACAAGGACGCCGAGGCGATCGTGCGCAAGTCGCTGGATATTGCTGCGGATATTTGCGTCTACACGAACAGAAACGTGACGATCGAAGCGCTGGAAAGCTGAGACTCTACTTCCCCTCTCCCCCGCGCGAAGCGAAGCTTCGCTAGGTGGGAGAGGGTGGACGCGCGACAGCGCGGCCGGGTGAGGGGTGCCACCAACTCCGAGCCCAGTGACCCCTCATCCGTCACGGCCTTCGGCCGTGCCACCTTCTCCCACAAGGGGAGAAGGAAGAAAAAGCGAAGCCCTATGACCGACTTTTCTCCCCGTGAAATCGTCAGCGAACTCGACCGCTATATCGTCGGCCAGCACGACGCCAAGCGCGCCGTCTCGATCGCGTTACGCAACCGCTGGCGGCGGCTGCAGCTCACAGGCCAGTTGCGCGAGGAAGTGCTGCCGAAGAACATCCTGATGATCGGCCCGACCGGCGTCGGCAAGACCGAGATCGCCAGGCGTCTGGCCAAGCTCGCCGGCGCGCCGTTCATCAAGGTCGAGGCCACCAAATTTACCGAGGTCGGCTATGTCGGCCGCGATGTCGAGCAGATCATCCGCGACCTCGTCGAGGTCGGCATCGCGCAAACCCGCGAGCGCAAGCGCAAGGACGTGCAGGCCCGCGCGCAGCAGGCCGCCGAGGAGCGCGTGCTCGATGCGCTGGTCGGGCCGGGCTCGGGCCCCTCGACCCGTGAATCGTTTCGCAAGAAATTGCGGGCCGGCGAGATGAACGACAAGGAAATCGAGATCGAGACCACCGCCTCCGGCGGCGGCCCGTCGATGTTCGAGATTCCCGGCATGCCCGGCGCGCAGATGGGCGCAATCAATATCGGCGACATCTTCGGCAAGATGGGCAATCGCACCAAGACGCGACGCCTGACGGTGGAAGCGTCCCACGAGCTGCTGGTCAATGAGGAATCCGACAAGCTGCTCGACAGCGATCAGCTGACGCAGGAAGCGATCAGCGTCGTGGAGAATTCGGGCATCGTGTTTCTCGACGAGATCGACAAGATTTGCGTACGCGATGGCCGCAGCGGCGGCGAAGTCTCGCGCGAGGGCGTGCAGCGCGACCTGCTGCCGCTGATCGAGGGCACCACCGTCTCCACCAAGCACGGCGCGGTGAAGACCGACCACATTCTGTTCATCGCGTCGGGCGCGTTTCACATCGCCAAACCCTCCGACCTGCTGCCCGAATTGCAGGGCCGCCTGCCGATCCGCGTCGAGCTGAATGCGCTGTCGCGCGACGACATGCGGCGTATTCTGACCGAGCCGGAAGCCTCGCTGATCAAGCAATATGTCGCGCTGCTGGCGACCGAAGGCGTGACGCTGGAATTCGGCGATGATGCGATCGACGCGCTGGCCGACGTCGCGGTGGCGGTGAACTCCAGTGTCGAGAACATCGGCGCACGGCGATTGCAGACGGTGATGGAGCGCGTGCTCGACGAGATCTCGTTCGTAGCACCCGACCGGCATGGCGAGACGATCCGCGTTGACGCGGCGTATGTGCAGAAGCACGTCGGCGATCTCGCGAAAAACACGGATCTCAGCCGGTTTATTTTATAGCAACCAAGTTGTCATTCCGGGGCGCGAGCGCATCAGCGCGAGCGAACCCGGAATCCCGATATGTTTAGCGCGCAAAACATGCTGAGGTTCCGGGTCTCCATCAGCCGGCTCCGCCGTCTGCTGCATCCCGGAACGACAGTGTGGGGCGGCCTTGCATTACCTCGCCCGCCTGATCCGCACATAGATCGCGCCTTCGCCGCCGTGTCCGATGCTGGCCTGCTCGTAGCCGACCACGAAGCCGCGAAACTCCGGCAGGCTTAGCCACAACGGCACCTGGCGACGCAGGATGCCGCGTTCGGATTCCGGGCCGACGGTGCGGCCCTTGCCGGTGATCACCAGCACAAAGGTGCAGCCGTCATGATGGCAGCGGTGCAGGAAGGCCTGCAGCGCAGAATGCGCGCGGGTCTGCGTCATGCCGTGCAGATCGAGCCGGGCGTCGATCTCCTTCTTGCCGCGCGACAGTTGCGAACGCTCGCGGCGACCGAGCGAGGCCAGCGGGGCAGGCGCGGGCAGCGCGGACTTAATCGGCGCCGCCATGGTGGAAAGCCGGCGCGGCTTTGCGGTCACCGGCTTTTCCACCATGGCCGGCGCTTCGACGACCGGCAGCGCAGCCTTCACGACGCGCTTCCTGCGCAGCGGTCTGGTCTGTTTCGCGACGCTGTTCCATAGCTCGCGCTCTTCCTCGCTCAGCGCGCGCTTGCGGCGCGACACGACGGGACCCGGCAATTGCGGTGGACGGCGCGCGCCTTTCATTGCCAGAAGAAACGATGGCGATGCGGACGCGCGCGACGGCGTTCGCGGCGCGGCGGCTTGGCCTCGGTCTTGAGCTCGGCCTTGATCTCGGGACGCGGCTCCGGCAGCGGCACGGCCTTGGTGGCAACGAGGGCCGCAACGGTGGCGGGCGCCACGATGGCAGCAGGGGCGGGCGGCCCGATGAAAGTTGCAGCCTTGTCCGGCTCTTTGGCAGGCGTCGTTTCTTTGCCGGTCGGCGGCGTGGCGGCGGCAGACGGGGCAGGGGCAGGCGCAACGGCAGGCGCCGGGGTCGTCGTGGCCACGGCAGGACCGGCCAGCTTTGCGGTGTCCGGCGCCGGCTCGCCTTGCGGATACAATTTGGCGATCAGCTCCGACGGCCGCGCCATCGGCAACGGCAGGCTGCGGCCGGCCTCCACCGGATCGAGCGCCTTCGGCACCAGCATTACGAAGCGCGCGGCCTGCTTGATCCGCCCGGAGACTTGCCCCGCCCAGGCGCCGGCGCCGAAATAGATGTCGGCGCGGGCCGGGCCGACGATCGCGGATCCGGTATCCTGCGCCACCATCAGCCGGCGGAACGGCGTCTTCGAGATTTCGGTCTCGATCGGCAATTCGCCCTCGATGAAGAACGGCGTGCCATAGACATGCAGCGCCTTGTCGACGGCGATCGAGCGGCCGGCCGTCAAGGAGACGCCCTGCGCGCCGACCGCTTCGGCCTCCGGCGGCAACTGCACTTCTCGGAAGAACACATAGGAACGGTTGGTGCGGCGCAGCTCGTTGGCGCCGTCCGGGTTCTCTTCCATCCACTGCCGGATGCGCTGCATCGACATCTGCTCGCGCGGGATGATGCCGCGGTCGATCAGTGCGCGGCCGACCGGCGTGTAGCCGAAGCCATTATGCGAATCATAGTTGATCCGCACCGAGCCGCCGTCCTCGAAATGAATTCGCGCCGAGCCCTGAATCTGGGTGAACAGCAGATCAGTCTGGTTCTTCAGCCAGGCGATCTCCAGCCCGCGGCCGGCGATGGCGCCGTCCTCGATCTGGCCGCGGTCGTAATAGGGCACCAGCTTGCGGCGGCCGATCTTGCGAAACACCTCGCCGCCATTGGGCATGCCCAGGCTCGCCTGCGATCTGCCGCGCACGAACAGGTTCGACGGCCGGCGATACACCGGCACGGGGTAGGCGTCGGATCGGGTCCGCGAGCCCTCGAGCACCGGTTCGAAATAGCCGGTCACAAAACCCTGCTCGTCGCCGAGCTTCGAGACCCGCAGCGGCAGGAAATGCTTTTCGAAAAAATGGCGTGCTTTCGCCGGATCGGAAATCGCCGCATCCCGGGCCGCCAGGCAGGGCTCGCGCAGCGAGCCGCCGAGCGCTTTGGAATCGGGCGGCGGGTTGCGCGGGCCGGCGATAGGACCGCAGCTCACCCGAAACGTCTTCAGCGCCTGGAGGTGATCGTCGTCGTGCCAGCCGGCGATTTCCGCAAAATCGACCGGCGCATATTGCGCGCCGGCGAGTTCGAACGGCCAGTTACGGCCGGAATGGTCCGTCCGCGCAGCGGCGGACGCGGGCCACGCCGCAGCTGCGCCGAACACGCAGAGCGCCGCCCATCGGGTGGCGTTACTGGCCGGCGTCGGTGCCAACAAGCTTCCAGTTCGGATCGCGCGAGGTGATGTCGCGGGCGAATGTCCAGACATCGGTGACATCCGTAACCTTCTCAGCGTTGCCATCGACGATGGCGCCGGTCTTGTCGCGGGTCACCGTGATCATCTGGGAGACGAAGCGCGCCGTGATCAGCGCCGAGCGGTCGCGGACCTCGGCGGCGGCCAATTCGGCCTTGTCGATCGCGACGAAGCGGGTCTCGGTCTTCCACTCGTTGGTCTCGCGATCCTTGATCACGCCGTCGAAGCTCTCGAACACTTCCGGCGAAACGAGGTCCTTGAGCGAACGGCGGTCGCCATTGGCGAAAGCCAGCACGATCATCTCATAGGCGCCCTTGGCGCCGGTGATGAAATGGCGGGGGTCGAAGGAGGGGTCCTGGGCGACGATGGCATCGAAGCCCATCGCCAGCGGAGTGCCGGGTTCGGCCACGCCCTTCCAGCGTTCGGCGGGCGACACGTCGGCTGTCGGCGCCGGGGCGCCGTGGTCGATGACGCTGCCCGGCATCGGCACGACATTGTTGTCGGCGCCGGCGGCATCGCGTGCCACGCGCTCGAAGGGCGGCCGTTCCTCGCCGGTGCGTTGACCGAGCACATTGCGCAGGCGGATGAAAATGAAGACCGCCAGCGCCAGGAAGATGATGGTATAAATATCCACGTCGCATCGCTTTCTGATCGGCGCCGGCATTGAGCCGGCGGAATGTCCCGCCCGCGGGCGGTCGTGAGGGAACGTCCAAAACGGCGACAGTTCCCGAAGAGGGCCTGCTTCATCTAGGCACGAAACCATGCCCAGCCAATGGCGCGTTCCGGCTCCACCCTGCGGCAAAGCGGCCGTTTTTCAGCGCCCGCCCGCCCGAAACGGCGTGTCACCGGTTTAACGCGTTTGCAGGCGATTGCGAATGGCTTTTTGCGGATGTGGCCGCCAGGGCTGCCGGTCGTCCTTGTCGAGTACCGCAGGCCTATGATAGCCACTCCGCCCGACAGGGCATTTACCGTTCGGAAGGCATTGCCCGGCCGGAACCCACCTCGCCCGACAGCGCTTCAGGAGATTTTCGATGACCAACGGCAATGGCACCCCTCCCGAGGCAGCCCAGGCTCCCCAGCTCAACGTGCTGGCGCAGTACACCAAGGACCTGTCGTTCGAGAACCCGAACGCGCCGGCCTCGCTGGCGCCGCAGGACAAGCAGCCCAACATCAACATCCAGATCAACGTCGCCGCCAACAACATCTCCGAGACCGAGTATGAAGTGGTGCTGTCGGTCGAGGGCAAGGCCGACAGTGCCGGCTCGGTGATGTTCTCGTTCGAGCTGGCCTATGCCGGCGTGTTCCGGATCGTCAACGTGCCGCCGGAAAACCTGCACCCGCTGATCATGATCGAATGCCCGCGGCTGTTGTTCCCGTTCGCCCGCGAGATCATCGCGACCTCGGTCCGCGACGGCGGCTTCCCGCCCTTGATGCTGGACCCCGTGGATTTCGTCGGCCTGTACCGGTCGAACATGGAGCGCCAGGCACAGGCCGAGGCCGGCCCGGCGAACTAACTTTACACTGTCGTTCCGGGGCGCGAACGGCGTCAGCCGAGCGCGAACCCGGAACCTCGGCATGTTCATCGTCCCATCTCGGGATTCCCCGCCACTCCAATTGGAGTGGCTGAGGTTCGCTCGAGCTTCGCTCTCGCGCCCCGGAATGACAGCCTAGGCCAAAAACTCACTCCATATCGGCTTCTCGCCGAGCGTCGCGATGAACGCGCGGTGATCGGCACGGTCGGTTTCCGTCACGCGCGGCAATAGCGGCGTCGGGCGCTGGCGGCGCGGAGCGTCGTTGATGCCGCCGGTCTGCTGCGCAGGAACGTCATCCGCCAGGATCAGTTGCGACTGCCGGGCGCCGATCAGGTCGATATAGACCTCCGCCAGCAATTCCGAATCGAGCAGCGCGCCGTGCTTGGTGCGGCGTGAATTGTCGATCGCGTAGCGCGAGCAGAGATCGTCGAGCCGGTTCGACACGCCGGGATGTTTCCGGCGCGCCAGCATCAACGTATCGACCAGCCGCTCGCGCGGGATCGGCGGCCGCTTGATACGGTCGAGCTCGGCATTGATGAAACCGATGTCGAACGAGGCGTTGTGGATCACCAGCGGGGCATCCCCGATGAATTCCAGAAAGTCGTCGACCACCTCGTGGAACAGCGGCTTGGTCGACAGGAACTCCGCCGACAGGCCATGCACGTTGAAGGCTTCCAGCGGCATGTCGCGCTGCGGATTGATGTGGCAGTGATAGGTCTGCCCGGTCGGCATCCGGTTGAGGATCTCGACGCAGCCTATCTCGACCAGCCGATCGCCGCGCAAGGGATCGAGGCCGGTGGTTTCGGTATCGAGAACGATTTCGCGCATGTTCAGCCAGTCCAACGAATCACGGCTGCCATCAGGGGCGCCGTCGCGGCATCCTAACAGCCTGGCTGAGAATTTCACGGATGCTGATCCGCACGGGCTCCAGTCCGTGCGATGTATCCACCACGAAATCCGCCCGCTTGCGTTTTTCGGCGTCGGGCAACTGCCGCGCCAGAATGGCGTCGAGCTTTTCCGGCGTCATGGTGCCGCGCGCCAGAATACGCTGACGCTGTTGTTCGGCATCGGTGGTGACGACGACGACGGCATCGACGCGCTGGTCGCCGCCCGTCTCGAACAGCAGCGGCACATCGACCACCGCGACCGCGGCGCCGGAGCGCTCGGCATCGTCGAGGAATTTCCGGTGATAGGCCGACAATAGCGGATGCACGATCTGCTCGAGCCTTTTCATCGCGGCGTCGTTGCCGACCACCTGCTCGGAGAGTTTCGCGCGATCGACCTTGCCGTCGGCCGTGGTGCCGGGAAACGCCGCCTCGATCAGCGGCGCGGCCTCGCCCTCATAGACGTGATGCACGGTAGCGTCGGCGTCATAGACCGGAACGCCGGCTTCCGCGAACAGTTTGGCGGTGGTCGATTTGCCCATGCCGATCGAGCCGGTCAGTCCCAGGACACGCATTGAAACTCCGATGCCTCAGATCGCGATCATGTCGTCGCTGCGCAGAAATTTCAGCAGCGGCAGCAGCGGCAGGCCGAGAATGGTGAAATGATCGCCTTCGATCAATTCGAACAGATGCACGCCGAGCCCTTCGAGCTGGTAGGCACCGACGCTTGACGTCACGACGTCACCCGCCGCATCGAGATAGGTCTCGATCGCGGAATCGTTCAGCGCGCGCATCGTCATGTGCGCGACCGAGACATCGCTGAACAGCGTGGCGCCGTCGCAAACCACGGCGATCGCCGAATGCAGCTCATGGGTCTGGCCAGCCAGCGCACGCAATTGCTGCGCCGCCTCGATGCGACCGGCGGGCTTGCTGAACAAGTGGGACCCCCGCGCGAGCGTCTGGTCGGCGCCGATCACGTAGCGGCCGGGGTGGCGCAGCGAGACGAAGGCGGCCTTGCGTTCGGCCAGCAAGGACGCGACCTCGCCGGGCGAAGTCAGGCCAGATGCTTTCTGGATCTCGCGCTCGTCGATATCCGCCGGCAGCGCCTCGAACGAAATCCCGGCATTGTACAGCAGGGTTTTGCGCGCCGCGCTTTGCGACGCCAGGATCAGCGGCTGTTGACCGCGCCAGATGGTCATTCGGCAAGCCTCTGGCGCTGACGGTCGGCGAGCAATTTCATGATCGCCGCCGCGGTTTCCTCGATCGAGCGGCGCGTCACTTCGAGCAACGCCCAACCATATTTGGCGCTGAGTTTTCGCGCATAGGTGACTTCCTCGGTGACCGACTGCCGATCGATATAGTCCTCATTGCCGGTATCCGCCCCCAGGCTGAGCAGCCGATTCTGACGGATCTGGATCAGCCGCTCCGGTGTCGCGTGTAGTGAAACGACCAGCGGCTTGACCAGTTTTTCGAGCTGCGGCGGAATCGGAATGCCCGGCACCAGCGGCACGTTGGCGGTACGTACGCCGCGATTGGCGAGATAGATCGAGGTCGGCGTCTTCGACGTGCGTGACACGCCGACCAGCACCACGTCGGCATCCTCGAGACCGTCGACGTGCTGGCCGTCATCATGCATCATCGAATAGTTCAGCGCATCGATGCGCTTGAAATATTCCGCGTTCAGCGTGTGCTGCGCGCCGACGCGGCCGGTGGTGGACGCGCCGAGATAGGCCTGGAACAATTGCATTACCGGGCCGATGATCGACAGGCTCGGCGAATTGATCTCCTGGCACTTGGCCTCTAACCGCCCGACCAGATCTTTCTCCAACAGGGTAAACAGCACGATGCCCGGCGCTTCCTCGATCTCGGTAAGTACGCGGTCGAGCTGCTTCTGGCTTCGGACAAGCGGATAGACATGCTCGACGGCGGTGACGTTGGCATATTGGGCGGCGACCGCGCGCGCCACGGTGATCAGCGTCTCGCCGGTCGAATCGGAAACCAGATGCAAATGAAAATAGCTGCCGGTGGTGGGCACCATGGCCATGTATGTCCTGTGGATCGCTGTGGATGAATGCCGGGTTTCCCGGACCGGCCAGAGCGGCTCCGGGATAACTCGGTTTTTTCTGCACAGGCCTCATGAAGGGGAAACGTTTCGGCGGTTGCCGGGATGATAATGGGGTTATGGGGATTTGTCGCTCGCTAAACCGTCCGCAAGGCGACCGAATCGGCTGCGGCGATTGAGGCTGCGATAATCAAGAGAGAGACGCGAAAATCGCGCCGCGATGTGCATAAGCCCGGGATAAAACGGGACAGCGTTGCGTGGGCCTAATCCACTGCTACTTAGACTCAAACCTAAGAATCTATAAGTATTGATTAAGGAAAGGGACGCTTGCGGATATCGCGTCGATCGGGTCTTTATCCGTCATCGCTGCAACGCGGATATCTCTCCGAATGTTCCAGCGACGACCATGCACCCGTAGCCGTTACCAATTGATTAAAAGTTGAAACATGTACGAATGGGCCAAGGCGCTGCACGTGATCGCCGTCATCGCCTGGATGGCCGGAATGCTGTATCTGCCGCGGCTGTTCGTCTACCACGTCGATGCGCCCCCGGGATCGCAGCAATCCGAAACGTTCAAGATCATGGAACGCCGGCTGCTGAAAGCAATCATCAATCCGGCGATGGTCGTGACCTGGATCGTCGGGCTATATCTGGCCTGGGCCGGGCAGTGGTTCTCGGCACCCTGGTTTCACGGCAAGTTGGCCATGGTGCTGGCGATGAGTGCCGTGCACGGCATTCTGACCGCGCGGGTGCGCGAATTCGCCGAGGACCGGAATACGCGCTCAACGAAATACTACCGCATTATCAATGAGGTACCAACGGTCCTGATGATTGGCATCGTGATTCTCGTGATCGTCAAACCGTTCTGAGCACAGGCCTCTCCACGTCGTCCCTGCGAACGCAGGGACCCATATCCACCGTCCTTTCGGTTGAGACGCAGGAGGCCATGGTGTTTCTACTTGGCGGCGGAGGTTATGGGTCCCTGCGTTCGCAGGGACGACCCGGAGTTAGACGCGCGGTCTCACGGCATCCGAAGCCCCTGCTTGCGACGCTTGCGTGAACCTCGCGAATTTTATATGTTGATGTTTCCCACCCCACGCAGGCGATGTGGTTTCGTCCCGGTTGTGTAACCTGACCGGCCGCCACATCAGGCTTGAAGCTTCTTCGGCACCTTCCTTGCTCAAGGCTTCTTCCTGAAGACCTGCGGACTTTCCTGATTTCGGCGTCCGCACTCTTCCGGCCACCTCGCACCCCACTCCTCCCCGACTTCCACAGGACCTCTCCCAATGCGGGAAATGAAACTCCAGGACCTCAAGGCCAAGACGCCAGCCGAGCTCGTCTCGTTTGCGGAAGAGCTTGGGGTCGAGAACGCCAGCACCATGCGCAAGCAGGAGCTGATGTTCGCCAGTCTCAAGCAGCTGGCGATCAAGGAAACCGACATCATCGGCGAGGGCGTCGTCGAAGTGCTGTCCGACGGCTTCGGCTTCCTGCGTTCGCCGGATGCCAACTATCTGCCGGGCCCGGATGATATCTACGTCTCGCCGTCGCAGATCCGCCGCTTCGGCCTGCGCACCGGCGATACCATCGAAGGCCATATCCGCAGCCCGAAAGAGGGCGAACGCTATTTCGCTCTGCTCAAGGTCAACACCCTCAATTTCGAGGATCCGGAAAAGTCCAAGCACAAGGTCAATTTTGACAATCTGACCCCGCTGTTTCCGGACCAGCGCTTCCGCCTCGAGCTGGAAGATTCCACCCGCCGCGACCTGTCGGCCCGCGTCATCGACATCGTGGCGCCGATCGGCAAGGGCCAGCGCGCGCTGATCGTGGCGCCGCCGCGCACCGGTAAGACCGTGTTGATGCAGAACATCGCGCACTCGATCACCGCCAATCATCCGGAATGCTATCTCATCGTGCTCTTGATCGACGAGCGGCCGGAAGAAGTCACCGACATGCAGCGTTCGGTGAAGGGCGAGGTCGTATCCTCGACCTTCGACGAACCTGCCGTTCGTCACGTCCAGGTCGCCGAGATGGTGATCGAAAAAGCCAAGCGTCTCGTCGAGCATGGCCGCGACGTCGTGATCCTGCTGGATTCCATCACCCGTCTGGGCCGCGCCTACAACACCGTGGTGCCGTCGTCCGGCAAGGTGCTGACTGGCGGCGTCGACGCCAATGCGCTGCAGCGCCCGAAGCGTTTCTTCGGTGCCGCGCGTAACATCGAGGAGGGCGGTTCGCTGACCATCATCGCCACCGCGCTGGTCGATACCGGCTCGCGCATGGACGAAGTGATCTTCGAAGAGTTCAAGGGCACCGGCAATTCCGAGTTGATCCTCGACCGCAAGGTGTCCGACAAGCGCACCTTCCCGGCGATCGACATCTCGCGCTCCGGCACCCGCAAGGAAGAGCTCATCACCGATCCACAGCTTCTCAAGAAGATGTATGTGCTGCGCCGCATCCTCAACCCGATGGGCACGATGGACGCGATCGACTTCCTCTTGGACAAGCTGCGCAACACCAAGAACAACTCGGAATTCTTCGAGTCGATGAATACCTGATCCGGCCAGGCGGATTGGTTGAAGGGCGTCCTGCGAAAGCAGGGCGCCTTTTTCTTTCAGCCAACACTGTCGTTCCGGGGCGCGGACGCCGCCAGGCGGATGCGAACCCGGAACCCCGGCATGGTTGGTACGCGGAACATTACGGGATTCCGGGTTCGCTCGGGCTGCGCCCTCGCGCCCCGGAATGACAGTTTGCGGTTGCGCTCTCGCTGCCAGGACGACAAATAAGCCATGCATCCCCGCGACCAGACCATTTTCGCCCTGTCCTCCGGTCGGCCCCCGACCGCCATCGCCATCGTCCGAGTATCCGGAGCCGAAACCGGCCGTGTGCTGGCCGGGCTTTCGAGGAAAATCGCCGTACCGCGCCTGGCGACACGCACTTTGCTCACCGACCCCTCCGGCGGCGAACCCATTGATGACGCCGTTGTTTTATGGTTTCCCGGGCCCGCCAGCGCAACCGGCGAGGACGTCGCTGAATTCCACATCCACGGCGGCCGGGCGGTATTGGCGGCGCTGTTCGCAGCGCTTTCCAGATTCGATCATGTCCGCCCGGCCGAGCCCGGCGAATTCACCCGTCGCGCGTTCGAAAACGGCAAGCTCGACCTCACCGAAGCCGAGGGCCTCGACGACCTCATCCATGCCGACACCGACCGGCAGCGGCGGCAGGCGCTGCGCCAGCTCAAGGGCCTGCTCGGTGATCGCGCCCGCGACTGGCGCCGCGAGATCATCGAGGCGTCGGCGCTGATCGAGGCCGGGATCGATTTTTCCGACGAAGGCGACGTGCCGACCGAGCTGATCGAGCCGGCGCTTGCGCGCATCCGTGTGCTGTTGCTGGACATCGAGAATGCTCTCGCCGTCGCAGGCCGCAGCGAGCGGCTGCGCGACGGGCTCGTCGTCGCCATCACCGGCCCGCCGAACGTCGGCAAATCCACGTTGCTCAACCAGCTTGCCCGCCGCGAGGTGGCGATCGTCTCGCCGCATGCCGGCACCACGCGCGATGTGCTCGAAGTACATCTCGACCTCGACGGCTACCCGGTGACGGTGATCGACACCGCCGGACTGCGCGAGGCCGTCGATCCCGTCGAGCAGGAGGGTGTTCGCCGTGCCCGCGCCCGCGCCGCCGAAGCCGATCTGCGGCTGTGGCTGGTCGATGCCCAGGCTGGACCGGCCGGCGAGGACGACCTGAAGCAATGGATGTCCGAAGGGCAGGCCGGTTTCTGGGTCATCCGGAACAAGGTCGATGATGTCGTGGATACAAGCGCTGTGCGATCGGAGACCGGCTGGCCGTGCCATTCGATCTCTGCGGCCAACGGTCGGGGCATTCCCGAGCTGATTACGGCCCTGGCGCAGTTCGCCGCGGCCCATTTTGCCGACGAATCCTCGCTGATCAGCCGCGCCCGGCACCGCGAATTGTTGCGCGAGACCGCCGATGCGCTCGTACGAGCGGTCGATCTGCCGGAGCAATCCGAGCTGATAGCGGAAGATTTGCGTGTTGCAGCACACCGGCTCGGGCAGCTTTTAGGGCGCGTCGATGTCGAGGACGTTCTTGACGTAATCTTTAGAGATTTCTGTATTGGGAAGTAGGGCGGAACACTGACGTTTCACGTGAAACAATAGCCTCGCAGCCGTCATTGCGAGGAGCGAAGCGACGCGGCAATCCAGAGGGCCGCAAGCTCTGCAAGAATTGGATTGCTTCGTCGCAAGGGCTCGCAACGACGGCGTACCGGCCGATGTTTCACGTGAAACACTAAGTAGTATCGCGGGCGACGTGTTTCACGTGAAACACCTCTAAACTTCCCGCTTCCCGGCCTTCCGATCCCGCGCTAGAAGTCCCGCCATGCAAAACGCTTGGGATGTCATTGTCATCGGAGGAGGCCACGCCGGCTGCGAAGCCGCTTCTGCCTCCGCACGTTTCGGTGCTAAAACCGCGCTGGTGACGCATCGCTTTGCCACCATCGGCGCGATGTCCTGCAATCCTGCGATCGGCGGTCTGGGCAAGGGTCACCTCGTCCGCGAGATCGATGCCCTCGACGGGTTGATGGGGCAGGTGGCGGACGCATCCGGCATCCAGTTCCGGATGCTAAACCGCAAGAAGGGTCCGGCCGTACGCGGCCCGCGGACCCAGGCCGACCGCAAGCTCTACGCCGCTGCGATGCAGGTCGCGATCCTCGCCACGCCCAATTTGACGGTGATTGAGGGCGAGGCCGACGATCTGCTCACTTCGAATGGCCGAGTGACCGGTATCCGTCTGGCCGATGGCCGCGAATTCTCGCCCGGCGCGGTGGTCATCACCACCGGCACCTTTCTCTGCGGGCTGATTCACCTTGGCGAGAAGAGCTGGCCGGCCGGAAGGGTCGATGAAGCGCCGGCGCTCGGCCTGTCCAAGGCTTTCGAGCGTATCGGCTTCACCCTAGGTCGCCTGAAGACCGGCACCCCGCCGCGGCTCGACGGCACCACGATCGACTGGGGCGCCGTCGAGATGCAGCCCGGCGATAACCCGCCGGAGCCGTTCTCGGTGATGACCGATCGCATCACCGTGCGGCAGATCGAATGCGGCATTACCCGCACGATGCCGGCGACGCACGACGTGATCCGCGCCAACGTGCACCGCTCCCCGATGTATTCCGGCCAGATCAAGAGCTCCGGCCCGCGCTATTGCCCCTCGATCGAGGACAAGATCGTCCGCTTCGGCGACCGCGACGGCCACCAGATCTTCCTTGAGCCGGAAGGCCTGGACGACTCGACGGTCTATCCCAATGGGATTTCGACCTCGCTGCCGGAAGAGGTGCAGCTCGCCATCCTCGCCACCATCCCCGGGCTGGAGCGAACCCGGATGGTTCGGCCGGGCTATGCGATCGAATATGATCACGTCGACCCCCGAGAACTCGATCCGACCCTACAGGCCAAGCGGATACCGGGCCTGTTCCTGGCCGGCCAGATCAACGGCACGACCGGCTATGAAGAGGCCGCCGCGCAGGGCCTCGTCGCAGGCCTTAACGCGGCGCGGGTCGCCAGCGGCGCGGAACCCGTCGTGTTCGACCGCGCCGACGGCTATCTCGGTGTGATGATCGACGATCTCGTGACGCGGGGGATCACCGAGCCGTACCGGATGTTCACCTCGCGCGCCGAGTATAGGTTGACGCTCCGTGCCGACAATGCCGACCAGCGCCTGACCGACATGGGCATCGCGCTCGGCTGTGTCGGCTCGGCCCGCATGACCCGCCACATCGTCAAAATGGCGGCGCTGGCGTCCGGCAAGGCTATGGCGCAAGGCTTGACGATCACGCCGAACGAGGCCGGCAAGCATGGTTTGGCGCTGAACCATGATGGCCAGCGCCGCACGGCGTTCGAGCTGCTGTCCTATCCGGATATTGACTGGAGC
Organism: Tardiphaga sp. vice304; assembly: GCF_007018905.1. Lineage (NCBI taxonomy): Bacteria > Pseudomonadati > Pseudomonadota > Alphaproteobacteria > Hyphomicrobiales > Nitrobacteraceae > Tardiphaga > Tardiphaga sp. vice304. Next base: position 412,733 of record NZ_CP041402.1, on the reverse strand, counting down.
AGGATCCGCGCGATCTGGCCGGAGCTATCGGCGATCGATCCCGCGATCGCGGTGCATCTGGAAATCGATGCCAAATACGATGTCTATCTCAAGCGCCAGACCGCCGACGTCGAATCCTTCCGCCGCGACGAGGGGCTGCTGCTGACCGATATCGACTATGCGCTCGTGCCCGGCCTGTCCAATGAAGCCCGCGCCAGGCTTGAGAAGGCGCGCCCGCGCACGGTGGGGCAGGCGGGTCGGCTCGACGGCATGACTCCGGCCGCGCTGGCGATTTTGGCGGCTTATTTGCGCCGCGAACAACGCAAGCGGCCTTTGGCTTTGGGCGTCTGACAAGCGGACGTTTTGTGTAAAACATCCGGCCTCTCCTCGTCTTTGCGAGGAGACCTTGCGACGAAGCAATCCAGCTCTTTGGTGGATGAAGCCTCTGGATTGCCGCGTCGCGTCGCTCCTCGCAATGACGGCGGTAAAGACAGAGCGTCGCACGCTCAGTTGCGTCAGAAAGTGCGCAAAGTCGTGGATAGATTCTCTGCGTAAGCGTAAGACTGCGCTTCCCTCATCAGCAGACTCACATGGCCCAACGCTCGCAAAAACCCGCTCCGGCGCCCCGGCTCGATGCCGACAAGGCTGCTGCGCTGAAACTCACGCCTGTTTCACGTGAAACAGAGGCCCGGCTGGATCGCTATGTCGATTTGTTCGTGCAGTGGCAGTCCAAGACCAATCTGATCTCGCCCTCCACCTTGCCCAACCTCTGGACGCGGCATATCTCTGATTCGCTGCAACTGTTGAGCCTCGCGCCATCCGCGAAGATCTGGCTCGATTTTGGCAGTGGCGGCGGGTTTCCCGGAGTGGTTTTGGCTTGCGCGATGGGCGATGTCGAAGGCGGGCATGTTCACCTCGTCGAGCGCAACGCCAAAAAGGCGGCGTTCCTGCGCGAAGCGCTACGGGTGACGCAAGCCCCCGGCACCATTCATTTAGCCGACATTGGGGATAACGTGGACAGTTTTCCGCAAGGCGTCGATTGCATCACTGCCCGCGCGGTCGCTCCGCTACACCAACTCATCGGTTATGCGGAACCCTTGATGAACAAGGGCACCAAGGCCCTGTTCCTCAAGGGTCAAGATGTAGATGCCGAATTGACCGAAGCTACTAGATATTGGAATATTATGCCGCGCCTTCATGCCAGCCTTACCGGCGGACAAGGCTGGATTGTCGAACTCGACTCCGTCGAACGGAAGCACCCGTCCGCTCCAGCATCCGCTGGTTCAACCCATGGCACCGCCCAATGACCGTTATTGATGAACATTATCAAGAAATTAACGCATCAGCCGGGCATCCGCGCATTCTCGCGCTGGCGAACCAGAAGGGCGGTGTCGGCAAGACAACGACGGCGATCAATCTCGGCACGGCGCTGGCCGCGATCGGCGAACGTGTCCTGATCGTCGATCTCGATCCGCAGGGCAACGCCTCGACCGGGCTCGGTATCGATCGCCGCGACCGCAGTTGCTCGACCTATGACGTGCTGATCGGCGAAGTCGCGTTGCGCGAGGCGGTGGTCCCGACGGCGGTGCCGCGGCTGCATATCGCGCCCTCGACAATGGATCTGTCCGGCCTCGAACTCGAACTGGGCTCGACCCGCGATCGCGCCTACCGGCTGCGCGATGCGATCGCCGCACTCAACCGCGATGCGGCGGCCGGAGAGGACTACACCTATGTTCTGATCGACTGCCCGCCGTCGCTCAACCTGCTGACCGTCAATGCGATGGCTGCGTCGCATGCGATCCTGGTGCCGCTGCAATGCGAGTTCTTCGCGCTCGAAGGCCTGTCGCAATTGCTGCAGACGGTGGAGCAGGTGCGCTCGGCGCTGAACCCGACCCTGACCATCCACGGCATCGTGCTGACGATGTTCGACTCGCGCAACAATTTGTCGAACCAGGTAGTCGCGGATGTCCGCCAGTTCATGGGCAAGAAGGTCTACGATACCATGATCCCGCGCAACGTGCGGATCTCGGAAGCGCCAAGCCACGGCAAGCCGGTGCTGGTCTACGATCTGAAGTGTCTGGGCAGTGAAGCCTATCTCAAGCTCGCGACCGAAGTGATCCAGCGCGAGCGCGAGCTGCGCACCGCGATTTGAGCGCGGAGTAGGGTGGCCAAAGCGAAGTGTGCCCACCGCTCTCACGCACCACACGAATTGGTGGACACGGCGCAAGTGCGCCTTTGCCCACCCTACGAGTAACCGAGTTCACGTATCCAACGCGGAGTATCGCAGTGAGTCCAAGGGAGCTGGCCATGGCCGATGAAGCACGTTCGCGTTTGGGCCGGGGGCTCGCCAGCCTGATCGGCGATGTCGGCGGCGAAGCCTCGCATGTCGATCGGCCGCGCGCGCAGCGCAAGGTGCCGATCGAATTCCTGAAAGCCAATCCGCACAATCCGCGGCGCAGCTTTTCCGATGCCGAGCTCGGCGAGCTCGCCGCCTCGATCAAGCAGCACGGCGTGATCCAGCCGATCGTGGTGCGCGCCGTGAAAGGCGTGCAGGACCGTTTCGAGATCATCGCCGGCGAGCGCCGCTGGCGGGCCTCGCAGATCGCCGGCCTGCATGAAGTGCCGATCGTGCCGATCGAGGTCTCGGATTCCGACGCGATGGAAATCGCGATCATCGAGAACGTGCAGCGCGAGGACCTCAACGCGATCGAGGAGGCGCAGGGCTATCACGCGCTCGCCACCGCTTTTAAACGCAGCCAGGAAGAGATCGCCAAAACCGTCGGCAAGAGCCGCAGCCACGTCGCCAACATGATGCGGCTGACCAAGCTGCCGGAAGACGTGCAGACCCTGATCTCGTCCGGCCAATTGTCGAACGGCCATGCCCGCGCGCTGATCAGCCTGCCGGATCCCTCCGCCGCGGCGAAGCGCATCATCGCGGAAGGCCTCAATGTTCGCCAGACCGAAGCGCTGGCGCATGAAGAGGGCGTGCCGGAACGCGCACCGCAGAAGCCGCGCACGACGCCGGGCAAGGCGGCCAAGGATGCCGATACGGTTGCGCTGGAGAAGCGCGTCAGCGACGCGCTCGGCCTGAAGGTGTCGGTCGAGCACCGCGATCCCGGCGGCGTGGTGCAGATCAAGTACCGCGACCTCGACCAGTTAGATGAGATCATCAAGAAACTGGAGCTGGATTTGTAGTTCGTTACACAACTAGCGCGCAGCCCGGATGAGCTGACGCCGTCGTTCGCAGCGATGGCGGCGGCGACATCCGGGGATGGCGTTTCAGTTAACTCGGCCGGTCCCGGATATCGCTTCGCTCATCCGGGCTACGGACCAATCATGCCCGCCGTCGCGCATTCACCGCGATCGCCATCAGCGCGCGTTGCGCGATGACCGCGCCGAGCACGTTCTGCTTGCGCACGTCGAGGGAGGCAACGGCGAGCTGCTCGATCACCGCCAAGAGCCGTGCCTGCGAGAAATTGCGCAGCGCCGCTTCGACGGTGTTCTTCCTGGAAAAATGCAGCCGCGGAAATCCGCTCTCCACCGCCGCCGAGGCTGAGGCGCCTTGCTCCATCGACAGGCTGGCCTTGTGCAGCAGCGCGGCCTGGCGCTGTGCGGCCATCAGGATCACGCCCGGATAGGTCCCGGCGATCATCGCCTTGTTGAACTCGACTTCGACCGCGGCCGGATTGCCGGCGAAGGCGCCGTCGACGATCGGATCGATCTTCAGTTCGGAGGCATCCGCGACCACGGCCATCACGTCGTCGAGCGTCACCTCGACGGTGCCGTGGGCGTACAGTGTCAGCTTGCGCAGCTCGTTGCGCGAGGCCTGGCGGTCGCCGCCGAGCAGCGCCATCAATGAGGCGCGGGCGTCCTGCGCGATGCGCAGGTTCGAGGCGCGCAATTCGTCGTCGATCAGCTTGGCCAGATCGCGTTCGGTGTCGGGATAGCAGGCGATCGCCACCGCGGTCCTCGCCTTCTCGCAGGCTTTTCGCAGCGGCGATTCCGGGCGCAATTCGCCGGCCTCGATGATGATGCGGCAATCCTTCAGCGGGGAGTCGGCGAGCACATCGACGGCGCTGGCAAAACTCTTCGATCCCGCGCGGACGCGGATCGCGCGACGGCCGCCGAACAGCGGCACCGTCATTGCCTCCTCCACCAGTCGTGAGGGTTCGGCGGCGAGCTCGTCGCCGTCCATCCGTACCATCGAGAACGGATCGTTGGGATCATCGACGGCGGATTTCACCAGCGCATCGGCGCGCTCGCGCACCAGGCCTGCATCGGCGCCGTACAAAAGGATGATCGGCCGCGCCGGATCGGGCCGGGCGAGAAAGGAATCGATCTCTTTACCGCGCAGCGCGACCATCAGCAGGATCCGTGGGACTTGTAGGGTGGGCAAAGCCACGATCGCGCGAAGCGCGACGGGGCGTGTCCACCACCACGCAACGAGGGTGGGCACGGCGCAACTGCGCCCTTGCCCACCCTACGACTTGGGGCGATCACGTCCCGGCGAAGAAGAACGACGCCAGCCGGGTATTGATGTTGTCGGCGATTTCCACCGCGGCGCGGTCCTCGGCGTCGCGGAAGGCGCGAGCCCGGGCGAAACGCTGGTAGCCGGGAATGTCGTAGGTCACGCGGGCAAAGGTATTGCCGGTCAGGACCTGCTTGCCGGTCGCAATCTCGATCAGGGCGTAATTGGCGTCGATGCCGTAATTCTCGGAGGTTGGCAGCTGGGTGGTCGGATCGACGATCAGCGAGGTCTTGCTCGGGTTGAAGCGCAGCACCAGCCGGTACAGCGGAGGCACGCCGGTGGCCGAACCATACAGCTTGAACTGCAGCGCGTTGCGGATCGCGACGCCGGCGCGGGCCTGCGGCGAATTATTGGGATAGGTCAGCGGCGGGACTTCCACGGTGGCCAGCTTGTCGCGCAACGCCGGCGCGCCATCGCTGCGTTCGGCGTACATCGGCTGGAAGCAGCCGGCCGTCAGCGCCGCCAGGGTGGCTGCGATGGCGAACCGGGCGACGATGCGGGATCGGATCCCAAAGCTAGCCGACGACATTCACGATCCTTTGCGGCACGATAATCAGCTTGCGGACGGGCTTGCCGTCCAAAGCCTGTTTTACTGTATCGAGGGCCAAAACGGCAGCCTCAATTTCGGAATTCGACGCATCGCGGGCCACCACGACTTCGCCACGCTTTTTGCCATTGACCTGAACCGGCAGGGTCACGGTGTCTTCAACCAGCAAATCGGGCTCGATTTGTGGCCAGCGCGCTTCCGAAACCATGCCGGGCTGCGCCAGCACGGCCCAGCATTCCTCGGCCAGATGCGGCATCATCGGGGAAAACAGTTGAACAAGGATGACCGCCGCCTCGTGCAGCGCCCAGCAGGTGTCGGGGGCAGGCGTGCCCAGGCGGGCCAAAGCCTCGCCCAGCGCATTGGAGAATTCGCGGATATGGGCCAGGCAGACATTGAAATGCAGCTTCTCGATCTCGGTCGTGACCTTGTCGAGCGCGCCGTGCGCCGCCTTGCGGATCGCCAGCGCGTCCGCGCCGAATTCGGCCGGGCGGGCGGCGGGCGCGGATTTGCCGTGCTCGGCTGATTCGTTCACCTGACGCCACAGCCGCTGTACGAATCGCGAGGCTCCCTGAACGCGCTCCTCGCTCCAGATCACGTCGCGGTCCGGCGGCGAATCCGACAGCATGAACCAGCGCGCGGTATCGGCGCCGTAGGTGGCGATGATGTCGTCGGGATCGACGGTGTTGCGCTTCGACTTCGACATTTTCTCGATAGGGCCGATGACAATGTTTTCACCGGTCGCAATCAGCGTGGCGCGTTGGCCATTGCCGCCGATCTCAATATTGATCTCGGCCGGCGAGGCGAAGGTGCCGTCCTGCTTCTTGTAGGTCTCGTGCACCACCATGCCCTGGGTGAACATGCCGGCGAACGGTTCGTCGAAGCCGACGTGGCCGGTGGCCTTCATCGCGCGCGTGAAGAAGCGGCTGTACAAGAGATGCAGGATCGCGTGTTCGACGCCGCCGATATACTGATCGACCGGCATCATGCGGTTGACCACGTCGGGCGTGGTCGGCGCCTCGGTATTCCACGGATCGGTGAAGCGCGAGAAGTACCACGACGAATCCACGAAGGTGTCCATGGTGTCGGTCTCGCGCCGCCCGGCGCCTCCGCATTGCGGGCAGGGGACGTGCTTCCAGGTCGGGTGGCGGTCGAGCGGATTGCCGGGCCGATCGAACTCGATGTCCTCGGGCAGTTCGACCGGTAGTTTCTTGATCGGCACCGGCACGACGCCGCAGACTTCGCAATGGATGATCGGGATTGGGCAGCCCCAGTAACGTTGCCGCGAGATGCCCCAGTCGCGCAGGCGGAAATTTACTTTGCGCTCACCGACTGGAGCGTCGCCAAATACAGCTGCCTCTAACCGCGTCGATACCTCTTCCTTAGCCTCGGCAATCGTCATGCCATCAAGGAAGCGCGAATTGATCATGCGACCGTCACCGTCATACGCCACGTCGGTGACAACGAAAGTTTCCGGATCTAGGCCTTCGGGGCAAACCACTGGCGTATTGCCGAGGCCGTATTTGTTAACGAAGTCCAAATCTCGTTGGTCATGAGCCGGGCATCCAAAGATGGCGCCGGTGCCGTATTCCATCAGTACGAAATTTGCGACGTAGACGGGTAACTGCCACGATGGATCGAACGGGTGCAGCGCTTTTATGCCAGTGTCAAATCCCTGCTTCTCGGCGGTATCGATGGCAGCCTGCGCAGTTCCGGTGTGGGGGCAATCTTCAATGAAATCTTTCAGTGCCGGATTGATCTTTGCTGCCGCTTCCGCAAGCGGATGATCCGGCGACAGCGCTAAGAATTTGGCGCCGAACAGAGTGTCAGGTCGCGTAGTAAAGATATCGACGCTAACGGTCTCGTTCGCTGAAATAAGTCCGAGAAGCTGATCTTTCCCCTCGCTCAGAGCGAAGCGTACTCGCAGCCCTTCCGACTTGCCGATCCAGTTGCGCTGCATGGTGCGGACCTTGTCGGGCCAGCGGTCCAGCCCATCCAGCGCGCTCAACAACTCGTCGGAATATTTGCTGATCTTGAAGAACCACTGCGTCAGCTCGCGCTGTTCGACCTCGGCGCCGGAGCGCCAACCGCGGCCGTCGATCACCTGCTCATTGGCCAACACGGTCATATCGACCGGGTCCCAGTTCACCTTGGACTGCTTGCGCTCGACCAGGCCTGCACCGAGAAAGTCGATGAACATGCGCTGCTGATGCTTGTAGTAGCCGGGGTCGCAGGTCGCGAATTCACGCGCCCAGTCGAGCGACAGGCCCATCGACTTGAGCTGCTTCTTCATCGAAGCAATGTTCTCGTAGGTCCACGCCTTGGGATGCACCTTGTTGGCCATCGCGGCGTTTTCCGCCGGCATGCCGAACGCGTCCCAGCCCATCGGGTGCAGTACGTTGAAGCCCTTGGCGCGCATCGTCCGCGCCACCACGTCGCCCATCGTGTAGTTGCGGACGTGGCCCATATGGATGCGGCCCGACGGATACGGGAACATCTCGAGCACGTAGTATTTCTGCCGGGGATCGTCGTTCTTGGTGGCGAAGATCGCCTTCTCGTCCCACAGGCGTTGCCAGCGCGGCTCGGTTTCGCGGGCGTTGTAACGTTCGTTGATCATGCGATTTGGCAGTCTGTTCCGGGGCTTAAGGCCGGGGACTAGGCCATAGAAGACCGTGCGGGGTCAATGCTTTGGGGCTACGGTAGCCCGGATGCCAATCCGGGGCCGGCCCATCCCGGCGCGCCGTTCCCGGATTTCGCTGCGCTTCATCCGGGCTACAGATCGTCACACCGCCAGCGACACCGTCGATGTGTCGATTGCGCGGACGAAGCCATGCTGGACTACCGTATTGCGGCCACGGCGCTTGGCGGCGTAGAGCGCGGCATCGGCGGCCTCGATCAGGTCCACCGGACTATCGCACTCGGTCGGGGTCGCCGACGCCACGCCGATGCTGACGGTGACCTGCTGAAACGCGCTGGTGACATGCGGGACCGAGAGGTTCCAGATCGCGGTACGAACCATTTCGCCGACCTGGATGGCGCGGCCCATATCGCCGTCGGGCAGTAGCAGGCAGAACTCCTCGCCCCCATAGCGGCCGGCGAAGCCCGTCACCTCGCTCGCCAGCGCGGCCAGCGCCTCGCCGAGCTGCGTCAGGCAGGCGTCGCCTTCGGGATGGCCATAGGTGTCGTTGAACAGTTTGAAGTGATCGACGTCGATCATCAGGAGGGCCAGGCCGTGGCCCGACTGCTGACCTTTGAGCCATTCCAGGTCCAGCCGGTCCTGGAAACCGCGGCGGTTGGCGAGGCCGGACAGCATGTCGATCGAGGCCAGCACGGTCAGCTGTTCGTTGCTGGCGCGCAGCTCGCGCTCGCGGCCGCGCAATTTGGCCGCCATGCCATACAAAGCGCGCGCCAGCGGCGCGAACTCCGCGGGCAGCTGATCGCGCGGTACCCGCGACGACCAGTCGCCGCGGCCGAAACACTGCGCCGTCACTTCCAGCATCTCGATCGGTTTCATGATCAGCCGCTCGGCCACCACGAGCGCGCCGAGCAGCACGAACAGGCACACCAGTCCGAGCTGCAGATAGGCGGTGCGGATTTCATGGTCGGCCGTTGCCGAGATTTGCGCTTCGTCGATGCTGACGATCAGTTGCGCGCCAGTACCGGCGAGGGCCGCAAAGGACACCGAGCGCGGCGTTCCGTCGTCGGCCGTAAACGACAGCGAGCCGGATTTTTGAGGCGAATTCGCCATCTGCGCGGCAATCCGCGGCAGCAGCGACGGGTCCGCCATCGGCTTGCCGATCCGGCTGGCCTGAGCGGCCGGCGCGGCCAGCACCATGCCGGTCCGGTCCACCAGCACCGCGGTGATGCCGGGCCGGCCCCCGAGGTTGTCGATGATCTTCGACATCCAGTCGAGATTGACCGCCGCCAAAATCACGGCGTCATCATCGCTGGTGATGCCCGGCGCCAGATAGGCGGCCATCACAGTCGGCTGATGGGTCATGCGGCTGAAAAGGTAATCGCTGACCACGAATTCGCCGGTGGCGAGCGCTTCCTGGAAATAGGAGCGGTCGCTGAAGTTCAGGCCTTGCTCGACCGCTTCGGACCAGGTCGAGCACCGAGCCGTGCCGTCCTTGCCTGCCACTGTCAGGCTGCGAATCCAGGGCATGTCGCCGCGCAGGCTGGCGCGCATGATGGCGCAGCTACGATTGACCTGGGCTGCCGACGTATAGATGTAGGCGGATGACTTCAGCACCGCCTCGACGGAGGCAACCACCTCGCTCTGCGCATTGGCGCTATGCCGGGCGATGCTCGAAAATTCCTTTTCGGCAGCAGAAATCTGCCGGGACCTCGTCTCGTCCAGAGACCGGATCCGCTCCACCATCAGCGGACCCACGACGATCAACGCCAGCAGCACGAGCCGCGCGCGAATCCCGAAGAGTTCCCTGATTTTCGCTTTGTTGCGGTTGAACCCGATGCGTGACATCTTCGACCCCTAGCCCCGACGGTAAAACTAGCTCCAATGGGTCAAAAAGCCTTTCCCGGATTAGCTAAAATTCGACCGATCTCACCGAAAGTTCTCGCCTTGGTTGAAAATAATGCAGTGCAAAACGCGGGTGACTTAACGCGTTCTTTACCAACCGACGGACTCTCCGCCGTGGAGTACGACGTATTCCGCGCCTGCAATGAAGCACGCCGGGACAGGTCTTCCGTGACACTTATCGCGGTTTCCAAGACCTTCGAGGCCGATGCCATCCGTCCGGTGATCGAAGCGGGACAGCGCGTGTTCGGCGAAAATCGCGTCCAGGAGGCTAAGTCCAAGTGGCCGGCGCTGCAGGCGGCTCAACCCGGAATTGCGCTGCATCTGATCGGGCCCTTGCAGTCCAACAAGGCGAAGGAAGCCGTCGCTCTGTTCGATGCGATCCACTCGGTGGACCGGGCGAGCCTGTGCGAGGCGCTGGCGAAGGAGATCGCGGCGCAGCAGCGGACGCCGGAACTGTTCGTGCAATTGAACACCGGCGAGGAGCCGCAGAAGGCCGGCATCGCCCCCAGCGACGCGGACGCGTTTCTGGCCCGCTGCCGCGACGGTTATGGCCTGACCATTGCCGGCCTGATGTGTATTCCGCCGGTCGATGACGCTCCGGCGCCGCACTTCGCGCTGACCGCCAGGATTGCCGCCCGCAACGGCCTCAAAGGGCTGTCGATGGGCATGAGCGCCGATTTCGCGATCGCAATCCAGTTCGGCGCGACGCATGTGCGGGTGGGGTCGGCGATTTTCGGGAAACGGTAAGGCAGTCAAACCTTACCTGCAATCTCAAGTCACCCTATTAAGATTCTAGTCCGCGGCCCGATCCGTGCCAATAGTTGCAATATGGCCGACCGCTTCATGGAGATACAACCGGCCGTCGGGCCGTATCCTGGTCGCGCCAGGTGCAGGAACACGGCGCTGCCACGCCCGGCGATGCGCGGTCGGGTGTTCTGGTCGATTTCGATGATGAAATCATAAAGATGGTCGTCGCGGCGTAGCCGGTCGGCGGCGGAATGATCCGCCAGCCGGACCGGGCGGTTATAATGCCGGTCGGCGGGGTCTTCGCACCAGCCGTCCGCCGGCGTGATGGCGCGGACCTTCAGGCGCGTTCGCGGCCGGCTGTGCCGGTCGGCGCGCCACCACAGCCGCAGCGGATGAAATATGCCGCGCGGGGTGGCACCGTCGCCCTCGCGTTTGTTCGCCTTGATTCCGCCGCGCCCTAACGCCACCGGTATCACCAGATGTTCCGCGATCAGCCAGCCGCGGCGCGGATTACCGGCAGCCGCGCGAATGCGGATCGCCGAAACCGGCCGGTCACGTAAGGTTGTTCGATAAGTGTCTGAAATGAAAAGGCTTCCCATCCGAATCGCCGAGTCCGTATTGCTCTATTCACCGCAAATGTTCTATCTGCGCCGGCGCGGCGCGTTCCCTGACATTGCTTCGGGAATGCAGCCGGTTATGCGCTAGGATATCCGGCGATTTCAAACTTCGTCATGATTTCTGACTGACGGTCAGCTTGTCGGACGCTTCCACCGCTCAGCCGCCCAAAGGATTGTCGCAATGCCCAATGCCCGCAAGATCTTGATCGTGGATGACGATACTGATTTGCGCGAGGCGCTGGTCGAGCAATTGTCGCTGCATGAAGAGTTCGAGGCCTCCGCCGTCGATACCGGCGCCAAGGGCGCTTCGGCCGCCAAGGCCAATTCGCCGGACCTGGTGTTGATGGATGTCGGCCTGCCCGATACCGATGGCCGCGAAGTGGTGCGCAGCTTGCGCAAGGCCGGCTTCAAGGCGCCGATCATCATGCTGACCGGGCACGACACCGATTCCGACACCATTTTAGGTCTCGAATCCGGCGCCAATGACTATATCGCCAAGCCGTTCCGCTTTGCGGTGTTGCTGGCGAGGATCCGCGCCCAGTTGCGCCAGCACGAGGCCAGCGAGGACGCGGTGTTCACCGTCGGCCCCTACAGCTTCCGCCCCGGCTCCAAGATGCTGACCGGTGCCAACGCCAAGAAGGTGCGGCTGACCGAGAAGGAGACCGCGATCCTGCGCTTCCTGTACCGCGCCGGGCAATTGCCGGTCTCGCGCGAGACGCTGCTGCAGGAGGTCTGGGGATACAATTCCGGCGTCACCACCCATACGCTGGAGACGCATATCTACCGGTTGCGCCAGAAGATCGAGAACGATGCCGCCAACCCGGAAATCCTGGTTACGGAAGCCGGTGGCTACAAGCTGGTGCCGTGATACGATTCCAGAAGCCGATTCGTCGCTGTGGTTGGCTTTGTTGATGCGTCCCGCTCTCACGGTCCTGCATGTCGATCGATGATGACCTTGCTCTGCTCGAGAGCGTCCCGACAATGCGCCTGTTGGGCGACACGGCGTTGCGCGTGCTCGCGATCGGCTCCGAGCAACTCGAATTCGCCCGCGGAGCGGTCCTGTTCCGCGCCGGGGACGATTCCGATTGCGGCTATATCGTCAAGCGCGGCTCGTTTCGCGTCACCCTCGATGACGGCACCAATTATGAGACGATCGCGGGCCCGGGCACGCTGATCGGCGAACTGGCTCTGCTGGTCGCCATGCCGCGGCCATCGAGCGCGGTGGCGCTGGAATTTTCCAGCGTCATCCGCGTTACCCGCGGCGTGTTCCAGCGCGTGCTCGAAAGCGACCCCGCCGCCGCGCGCCGCCTGCGCGACGACATGGCCGCCCGCGTCAGCCAGCTCGCGAGCGATGTGATGCTGGTGGGCTCGAAACTGAGTTTGTAACTCACGCCGCCTTCAGCCCGACATCCGGCAGCACCGGGCGGTTGTCCAGCGCCTTGGCCATCATCGCCTCGACCTCGGCCTTCTCGTGCGGCAATAGCGCCAGGCGGGGCGGGCGGGTCAGCGCGGTGCCGCGGCCGATGACCTGCTCGCACAGCTTGATGCACTGGACGAGATCCGGCCGCGCGTCGAGATGCAGCAGCGGCATGAACCATTCGTACAGCGGCATCAGCTCCTTGAAGCGGCCGGCGCGCGCCAAGCGAAACAGCGTCTCGCCCTCGCGCGGAAACGCATTCGACATGCCGGACACCCAGCCCACCGCGCCCATCGCCACCGACTCGACGATGACGTCGTCGAGGCCGGCGAACAGGACGAAGCGATCGCCGACCATGTTGCGGGTGTCGATGAAGCGCCGGGTATCGCCGGACGAATCCTTGAAGCACACCACGGTGTCGACATCGGCCAGTGTGGCGAGGATGTCGGGCGTGACGTCGTTCTTGTAGATCGGCGGATTGTTGTAGAGCATCACCGGCAGGTCGGTGGCGCTCGCCACCGCGCGAAAATGCGCGGCGGTCTCGAACGGCTTCGACGAATACACCAGCGCCGGCATCACCATGATGCCGTCGATGCCCACTTTGGCGGCTTCCTTCGCGGTCTCGACGGCGAAGGCGGTGGTGAACTCCGCGATGCCCGACAAGACCGGCACGCGGCCGCGCGAAACCGCTTTCGCCGTCTCCATGATGGCGATCTTCTCCTTACGCTCCAGCGAAGTGTTTTCACCGACCGAGCCGCAGATGATCAGGCCGGAGACGCCGTCGCGGATCAGGCCCTCCATCACCTTGGCGGTGGAGTCGAGATCAAGCGACAGGTCGTCGTGGAATTGCGTGGTGACGGCGGGGAAGACGCCTTCCCAGGAAATGCGCGGGCTCATTGAGGACTCCAAAGAAAATCGCGGGCGGAGCCTGCGCTCCGCCGGGTGAGACGGGACAGGCGGTGATATCAGAGCGTGGCGCCGACCTTGCGCAGCTCGGCGAGCACCGGCGCTTTCGGCAGCCAGATCTTGTCGAACTCGGCAATGACGGCTTCGGTATCGGCGGTGGCGACCTGGCGGATCGGGATCGGCGCGTTCTTGAAGTTCTCGATCAGCTTCGGCTCGTTGCCGGCCAGCTCGTCGATCTGCGCATCGAGATTCTGCTTCACGAGCTTGGTGATCAGCTCTTTGTCGGCGGCGGGCAGCGCCTGCCATACGCGGCCCGAAACCACCGCGGCCATCGGCATGAAGACGGCGTTCATCTGCAGGATCACTTTCGATACCTTGTCGAAGCGCTGGTTCCAGGAGAACTCCAGATCGGCCTCGAGCCCGTCGACCTGGCCGTTGGCCATTGCGTCGAATACGACGGGCGTCGGGATCGGCGTCGGCGCAGCACCCAGAGACGAATAGAAGTCGCGATACACCGGCGTGGGGTTGATGCGCAGCTTCATACCCTTGATGTCGGCGAGGCTGTTGAGATCCTTCGACGAGAAGATCGCGCGCATGCCGGTGATGCCCCAGCCGAGCCCGATCGTGCCGGTCTCCTGCGGCAGCACGTCGAACAGTTTGATCGCCGCGGGATGGCGTACGAATTTGGCGACGGCCGGCGTCGAGCGCACAATATAGGGCGCGTTGATCGCCGCGATATGCGGCACGCGCGAGCCGAGTTCGGCGGCCTGGATGAATCCCATGTCGAGCGCGCCGGTCTGGAGCTGCTGCATCATCGCGGATTCATTGCCGAGCTGGCCGGAGTGAAACACCGTCATGGTGAGCCGGCCGTTGCTGGCGGCCTTGAGGTCCTCGCCGAGCTTCATGGCCGCCTTGTTCCAGGAATGGCCGTTCGGCGTGATCAGGCCGAGACGAAACTCCTTGGCCTGTGCAAGCACCAGCGATGGCGCGAACAGCGGCACGGCGGCGGATGCAGCGAGGAAGTGGCGACGGGACATACGCATGGCAGGGCTCCGTGTTGGATCAGTTGATGAGGACGAGCGACAGGATCGGGTACAGCGACAGCAGCACGAGCAGGATGCAGGAGATGAAGAAGAACGGCAGCGTGACGATGAACATCTTGCCGGGCTTGGCGCCGGTGACGGCGGCGGCGACGAAGAAGCACAGCCCGACGGGCGGCGACAGCAGGCCGAGCACGAGATTGATCACCACCACGACGCCGAAGTGGCGGGGATCGATGTGATAGATCTCGGTCGCGACCGGCAACAGGATCGGCACGGTCATGATCAGGCCGGGAATGCCGTCGATCACGGTGCCGATGATTAGCAGGATGACGTTGCAGATCAGCATAAAGCTGATGGGATCGTGCGCGACGGTCTGGATCCAGGCCGCGGTCTCCTGCGGCACCTTGCCGAAGATCAGCACCCAGGAGAACACGGCGGCCGCCGCGACCAGAAACAGCACGATCGCCGAATAGATGCCGGACCGCAGCATCATCTGCGGCAGATGCGACCACTGGAACTCTTTCGTCCAGTACCGGCCGATTAACGCCGCTGCGACAGCGCCGACCGCGGCGGACTCGGTGGCATTGGCGAGGCCGCCGAGGATCGAGCCGACGATGACGATCGGGATCAGCAGCGTCGGACAGGTGACCAGAATGGTTCGGATACGCTGCCGCGGCGTCTGATAGTCGGCGCGCGGATAGTTGTAGACATAGCCCATCAGCGCGATGACGACGCAGAACATCACGGTGAGGATGACGCCCGGCACGATGCCGGCGATCAGCATGTCGCTGACCGAAACCTGCGCCAGCACGCTGTAGACCACGAACATCACCGAAGGCGGGATGATCGGGCCGAGCATACCGCCATAGGCGGTGAGGCCGGCGGCGAAGGTCTTGTCGTAGCCCTTCTTCTCCATCTCCGGGACCATGATCTGCGCCATGATCGCGACCTGCGCGGTCGCAGATCCCAGGATCGAGGAGATGAACATGTTGGCGAGGATATTGACGTAGGCCAGACCGCCCTTCAGCGAGCCGACGAAGGCCATCGCCATGTCGACGATACGCCGCGTGATGCCGCCGCCGTTCATGATCTCGCCGATCAGGATGAACAGCGGAATGGCGATCAGGCCGTAGCTGTCGACGCCGCCGAACAGTTGCAGCGGGTAGGACTGGAACAGCACCGGATTGCCCGACGCCATGATGTAGACGAAGCCGGACAGGCACAGGCAGAGCCCGATCGGCACGCCGACCAGCATGAAGACCATAAAGGCAGCCGAGGTGAGCATCAGTTCACCCCGTCGAGTTCGGAAAGCTCGAAGCCCTTCGGCGGCGTTCGCGGCACCCATTCGAGATCCTCGAGCAGGTTGGCGATGCCGTGGATGGTGATCGACACGGCGAAGATCGGGAGCGTCAGGTAAACCGCCCAGGTCGGCCAGTTCAGCGTCTGGGTGCGTTCGGTGTAGAGGAAGTTGAAGGTGGCGCCGGCGAACTTGCGGGCGTCGAAGCCCGCGCTGGCGATGCCGATCGGGTCCATCCACAGCACGCAGGTGATGATCAGCCCCGTGCCGAACGCCACCACCAAGCCTGTCGAGATCACCTTGGCGATCTTCCGGTTCCGCGCCGACAGGTTCTCGGTCAGCATCGTCACCGCGAAATCGAGCCGCAGCCGAGTCATCACGGATGCGCCGATGAAGGTCAGCCAGACCACCGAATACACCGCCGATTCGTCGATCCAGTACAGCGGGAAGCGAGTGTAGCGGGTGACGACGTTGATCAGGATCAGCGCGGTCAGCAGCCACATCAGGCCCATCAGAGCGTACCGCTCGATCGTCAACAGCCCACTCGACGCCTTGATGATGGCTCGCCACAGCGGGGAACTCGGGGCGGGTGAAATCGTCTGATCGACCATGAGCGCCCCGAAATGCAACAAATGTGATGCTTTCCCGGATCGTATAATTTATACAATCCGGGTGTCAAACCAGAATATGCACAAATCTGCACCTTTTCCAATTTTGCGCGTTGGGTGAGCATTGGCGGCGAGAGGCATCAACAAGTCGCTGCGGCCAAGCCGCGAACGGAAGTCATGATGAGCGCCCTGAAGCATCGGACCCTCTCGGCCGCGATCGTCGACCAGCTTCGGCAATCGATCCTCGACGGCACCCACAAGGCCGGCGCGCAACTGCGCCAGGATGCTTTGGGCGAAGCCTATGGCGTCAGCCGGATCCCGGTGCGCGAGGCGCTGTTTCAATTGGAAGCGGAGGGGCTGGTCCGCATCGTGCCACAGAAGGGCGCCATCGTCGCCGAACTGTCGCTCGGCGAAATCGAGATCAACGACGTGTTCGACCTGCGCTGCCTGCTGGAGCCGCGCATGCTCGCGCAATCGGCGCCGCGCTTCGAGGCGGAGGATTTCACCCGGCTCGACGATATTCAGGCGGGGTTCGAACGCGCGATCGCGGTACGCAACGTCAGCGACTGGGGCCAGTTGAACGCCGACTTCCACATGGCGCTATACGTCCGCGCCGAGCAGCCGCGCACCCAGTCGATCGTCGCCTCGCTGCTGCAGACCAGCGACCGCTACACCCGCGTGCAGCTCTCGACCACGGCGTCGATGGGCACCGCCGAGACGGAGCATGCCGAGCTGATCGAACTGTGCCGGGCCGGCAAGGTCACGGACGCCTGCCGCTTGTTGGAACGCCATATCGAAGCGGTGCGTCGGGATTTGCTGCGCGTGGTGGGGCGAAAAGGCGCGGCGTCGACCTAGGCTGTCATTCCGGGGCGCAAGTAGCTTCCTCCTAGGGAACCGGGAATCTCGAAGTGTGTCGCATGTCGAGTTTCCCAGTTCGCGGTCGGCTGGCGCCGTCCGCGCTCCGGAACGACAGCTACCTACAGCTCCAGCACCGTCGTTACCGGCACGTGGTCGGACGGTCGTTCCCAGCTACGCGCCTCGCGCGTGACCGCGAATTCGCGGATCATGTCGCGCATCGCCGACGACACCCAGATGTGGTCGAGACGGCGGCCGCGATTGGCGGCAGTCCAGTCGGCGGCGCGATAGCTCCACCAGGTGTAGATCTTTTCCGACAGCGGGATCTGCGCCCGGGCGACGTCGATCCAGTTGCCCTCGGCCTGCACCGCCAGCAACTTTTCGCACTCGATCGGCGTGTGCGACACGACCTTGACCAGCTGCTTGTGCGACCAGACGTCGTTCTCATGCGGCGCGACGTTGAGGTCGCCGACCAGGATGTGGCGCGCCTCGCCGCGTGGATGCAGTCCTTCGCAGGCCTTCATTTCGTCGAGGAACATCAGCTTGTGGGCGAATTTCGGATTGGCGACCGGATCGGCAATGTCGCCACCGGCCGGCACATAGAAATTATGCACCACCAGCGGCACCGTCATGCCGGCCTTCTCGCCGAACGACACCGAGATGTGACGCGAATCGACGTTGTTGCAGAATACCCGGACGTCGCTGGACTCGAACGGCAGTTTCGAGATGATGGCGACGCCGTGATAGCCCTTCTGGCCGTGGATCGCGATGTGCTCATAGCCGAGCTGCCTCAGCCGCTTCAGCGGAAACGCGTCGTCCGGCGTCTTGGTCTCCTGCAGGCACAGCACGTCGGGCTGCATCTCCTCAAGGAATTTCGCCACGAGCTCGATGCGCAACCGCACCGAATTGATGTTCCAGGTCGTCAGCTTGAATTGCATGGGGGACCGCAGGTTCTTCCCCTCTCCCCTTGTGGGAGAGGGTGGATCGACCGCTCTTGCGAAGCTTGCTTCGCACGGGCGGTCGAGACGGGTGAGGGGTAGCCGCACGCCCGGAGGCCGATGAACCCCCCTCATCCCACGCCGACTTCGTCGACGCCACCTTCTCCCACAAGGGGAGAAGAGAAGGAAGAGCTACAGTAACTTCAGAGCGCTAGTTGTTGCCGCCGGGATATTTGGTGAAATCGATCTTGAACAGCGACGGATCGGGCTTCTTCGACGTGTCGAGATTGTAGATCGCCACGGTGGTGTCATAGCCCTGCGGGTCGGTGACGGTCCATTGCTTGAGCTGGCCGTCCTTGGTGCCGATCATCAGCATCAGCCGCGAGGTGCCGACCAGCGCATTCTTCTCCTCGATCGTCACCGAGGTATAGAGCTCGTCGCCGGTGATCGCGACCACGTTGGTGTCGCGCAGCAGGTCGATGCGGTCGGACAGCAGGTAACGCAGCGGGGTCTGCGACAGCGGGTAGATGTCCTGGGTCGCCAGCCTGGTGTCGCGCACCGCGAGCGACGAGCCGTCGGCGACCATCGCGATGGTGGTCGGCGCGTCATATTCGAACCGCACCTTGCCGGGCTTCTGGATGTAGAAATCGCCCTTGGTGCGGCTGCCGTCCGGGCCGACCTGGACGAAATTACCGGTGAGCGTGCTCAGCGACGACAGATAGGCGCTGACCCGGCCAGCCTGGGCTTTCTGGGTGGCGTCGAAGCTGGAAAAGAAATTGGCCGGCACGTTGCGGCGCGGGTCGGGGATCACCGGATTGGGTGGCGCCGAGTTACTGGCGGCGGCGAGCGTCATCGACGGCCGGGGCGCAGCCGGCGGCTCGGCCGCCGACACCTGGAAGCTGCCGCGGACTTTCGGCGCCGGGCGGGGCAGGGGAATCGTCTCGCCAAAGGCGGCCGGCACCAGCAGGCCGGTCACGAAGGCCGCGACGAGCCCGGCGGTGCCGATGCGAATGCTCGGCCGGTTGGCGGCGTGATGGGTCGCGGGTCTCATCGAGGCGTCGTCCTGTTCGGCTTCCGGGGCCCAATTTACCGCGATTTGCTGCAAAAAGGGGAGCAGTATTACGGCCGGATCGATGGCGGATGCCGCCGTCGTCCCGGTCTGCGCTAACCCGGCGCTGTGGCGATTTCGCGTCACCGTCGCCCGAATCTGATCGCGAGGGCGGCGCGTCAAAAGCCGCTCTCTTCTTCTTCGATCAGGATCTCACGCTTGCCGGAATGATTCGGCTGGCCGACGATGCCCTCGTTCTCCATCCGCTCCATCAAGGACGCCGCCTTGTTATAGCCGATCTGCAGCCGGCGCTGGATGTAGCTGGTCGAGGCCTTACGATCGCGCTTCACGATCGCCACGGCTTGCGAGAACAGGTCGCCCGCGCCGCCGCCATCGGCGCCCATGCTGGTACCATCGAATACCGCGCCGCCGTCCTCGCCCTCGGCCGGCTCCTCGGCGGTGACCGCCTCGAGATATTCCGGCTGGCCCTGGCTCTTGAGGTGGCGGACCACCTTCTCGACTTCCTCGTCGGACACGAACGGGCCGTGCACGCGCGAGATCCGGCCGCCGCCTGCCATGTACAGCATGTCGCCGCGGCCGAGCAGCTGCTCGGCGCCCATCTCGCCGAGAATGGTTCGGCTGTCGATCTTCGACGTCACCTGGAAGGAGATGCGGGTCGGGAAGTTCGCCTTGATGGTGCCGGTGATGACATCGACCGACGGCCGCTGCGTCGCCAGGATGACGTGCAGGCCGGCGGCGCGGGCCATCTGCGCGAGACGCTGCACGGCGCCTTCGATGTCCTTGCCGGCGACCATCATCAGGTCGGCCATTTCGTCGACGATGATGACGATATAGGGCAGCGGCTCTAGGTCGAGCTTCTCTTCCTCGTAGATCGCCTTGCCGGTCTCCTTGTCGAAGCCGGTATGCACGGTGCGGGTGAGTTCCTCACCCTTGCCCTTGGCTTCGAGCAGGCGTGCATTGTAGCCGTCGATGTTGCGGACGCCGAGCTTGGCCATGCGCTTGTAGCGCTCTTCCATCTCGCGCACCGCCCACTTCAGGGCAACCACGGCCTTCTTCGGATCGGTCACCACCGGTGTCAGCAGATGCGGGATACCGTCATAGACGGACAGCTCAAGCATCTTCGGATCGACCATGATCAGCCGGCATTGGTCCGGCCGCAGCCGGTACACCAGGCTCAGGATCATGGTGTTGATGGCGACCGACTTGCCGGAGCCGGTGGTGCCGGCGATCAGCATGTGCGGCGTGCGAGCTAGATCGATGATGATCGAATCGCCGCCGATGTTCTTGCCGAGGCACAGCGGCAGCTTGATGCTGCCGTCATTGGTGTCCTTCACCGTCAGCAGTTCGCGCAGATAAACGTTCTCGCGATGTGCGTTCGGCAGTTCGATGCCGATCGCGTTGCGGCCGGGCACCACGGCAACGCGCGCCGACAGCGCGCTCATCGAGCGCGCGATGTCGTCGGCGAGGCCGATCACGCGCGACGATTTGATACCAGGCGCCGGTTCCAGTTCGTACAATGTGACGACCGGGCCGGGGTGCGCCTTGACGATTTCGCCGCGGATACCGAAGTCGCTGAGCACGCCTTCCAGGGCGCGCGAATTGGCTTCCAGCTCGGCCTTGCTGAGCGGCTGGCGATCGGCAGCCTTCGGCGCCGTCAGCACCGACACCGATGGCAGTTCGAAGGTGCCGGACTTGTTTTTTCGCGATGGCTCCTTCGCCGGCTTGCCGCGTGGCTTGCTCGCGACGGGAGCCGCCTCTTCCTCTTCTTCGTCCTCGTCGTCGAACTCTTCCTCGACGTCGTGATGATCTTCCGCTTCCTCGTCATCGCGGCTTTGCGGCGCAATCGACGGGCTGGAGCGGCGGGCGCCGAGCGTCGGCTCATGGCGCTCGAAAGAGCTCGCGCGGGCATCCGGCGCGGAGGTGACGAATTTCGAATACAGGATCGACAGCAGCCGTCCGATCCGCGCCTTGGCGCTCATCGCGCCATGCACCAGCCAGCCCAGCGACACCGAACCGCGGTCGTTGTCTTCTTCCTCGAACGGTGCGTCGTCTTCCTCGATCGGATCGAACGCTTGCTTTGGCTTCGAGCCGAGGCCGCAGGCGATCAGGAAGGCAGCGACCATGGCACTGCCGAGGATCAAACCGAGCACGAAGCGATAGATGAAGCCGACCGGGCCGAAAACCACCGTCGGCGCGCGAAACAGCGCATCGCCGACCACACCGCCGACGCCGGTCGGCAACGGCCAGGAGCCGCCATGCTGCCAGCAGCTGGCGAAGCCCGCCGCGATCACCGTGCACAGGATCCAGCAGGCGATGCGCAGCGCCTCGCGGTCGAAATGCCGGTGCGTCATCATCCGCCAGCCCCACACTGCGACCGGCAGGATCAGCATGATCGAGCCGAGCCCAATAATTTGCATCAGGAGGTCTGCGCCGATCGCCCCGGGATAGCCGGCGATGTTGCGGATCGCCCGCGAGGTGGCGTGGCTGAGGCTCGGATCCTGCACCGACCACGTCATCAGCGCGGCGGCGGCGACGCCGGCGACGCCGATCAGCGCAAAGCCCGCGAGCTCGCGCAGCCGTCGCGCCAGCATCTCGCGAATCGACGCGGGCAGATGGCCGACCAGGGGAATCACGCGTTCGATCGTGGTGCTCATATCGTGGTGCTCAAGGCCCTTGCGATCACTTCAGAATTTCAACCAGCCGGCGCAACGCCTCGGCTGTGGTTTCAGTGTCCTGCACCAGCGCCAGCCGCAAATAGCCGTCGCCGGGATTGCTGCCGCCCGGCTGCAGCCGTGCCAGATAGGAACCCGGCACCACGCGCACGCCGCCGTCGCGATACAGCCGGATCGTCGCGTCCTCGTCGCCGCCATGCGCGGAAACGTCGAGCCAGAGGCAGAAGCCGCCGGCCGGGCGCTTGTATCCGTAGCGGTCGCCGAGGATCTGGTCGGCGAGATCGAACTTCAATCCGTACAGCCGGCGGTTTTCCGCGACATGCGCCTCGTCGCTGTAGGCGGCGACCGCGACCTGCTGCAACGGCACCGGCACCTGGGGCGCGGCAACATTGCGCAGCTCGTGGAACGCGGCGAGAAATTTCTTGTCACCGGCGACGAAGCCGACTCGCATGCCCGGCAGGTTGGAGCGTTTCGACAACGACTGGAACGCGACGACATTCGTGAAGTCAGGTCCGGCGAGTTCCAACATGCTGCCGGGCGCCGCGCCGGTATAGATCTCCGAATAGCACTCGTCGGACAACACGATGAAGCCATGGCGCAGCGCGAGCTGATGCAGCCGGCGGAAGTAGTCTGGCGTCGCAACTGCGCCCTGCGGGTTGGCCGGCGAGGCGATGTACATCGCCACCGTGCGCGACAGCGTGGCGTCGTCGAGCGCGTCGAGGTCTGGCAGGAAGCCGGTGTCGCGCGTGGTCGGCATGAACACGGCTTCGCAGCCGGCGGCACGGGCGCCGGCACCATAGGCCGGATAGAACGGATTGGGCAGCAGGATCGCCGGCGTGCCGTTACGCGGGCCGACGAAACGCGCAGCCGTGATGGCGGCAAAGAACAGCCCCTCGCGGCTGCCGTTCAGCACCAGCAGTTCCGATTCGGGATCGAGCGGACGCGGCAGGCTGAAGCGCGTTCCCATCCACGCCGCGGCGGCGCGACGAAACGGCTCGATACCCTTGGCGATCGGGTAGCGGCCGAAATCGGCAATGTGTTTCGCCAGCACCGGGCCGACGAAATCCGGAACCGCATGCTGCGGCTCGCCGAGCGACAGCGTGATCAGTGGCTTGCCGGGCTGATACGGCGCCAGCAGTTCGGTCAGCCGCGCGAACGGCGAGCGTTCGCTGTCGCGGCCAGCGGAAGCGCTCGCACCGTGGGCCGCGCGGGAAGAAGCGGTCATAGCCATCCTGGAAGCCAGTTAACGGGAGCGGCCGACCGCTTGAACGGTCAACCCAACATGATTGAGCCACCATGATACGCCGAGGTTAAGGCGCGATTAACCATCGACGGATGGGGCCGGCATGCCTGTTTTTCGTAGGCTTCACGCCCCAAAAAAAGGTGAAGGGCCCCAGCTTGCGCTGGAGCCCTTCGGCGGTTGTGGCATTGCCGGGTATTGCCGCAACCGATCTCGGGAGCTGCGAAGGACCGGGTGATCCTCCGCAGCCTCGTGGCGCTTACATGTTGTAGGCGCGTTCGGTGTGCTCGGTGACGTCGAGGCCTTCGCGCTCGACTTCGACATTGACGCGCAGGCCGACGATGACATCGACGACCTTGAACAGGATCGCCGAGCCGACGCCGGACCACACCAGTGTGGTCAGCACAGCTTTGCTCTGTGCGACCATCTGGGTGACCAGGTCGTAATCGCCGATCTTGCCGGCGACGTAGTCCATGACGCCCGTGCCGCCGAGGGCCGGGTTGACCAGGATGCCGGTAGCCAGCGCGCCGAGGATGCCGCCCACGCAGTGGACGCCGAACACGTCGGCGCTGTCGTCATAGCCGAGCGCGTTCTTGATCACGGTGCAGGCGAACAGGCAGATAAAGCCGGCCAGCAGACCGAGCACCAGCGCACCCATCGGGCTTGCGAAGCCGCAGGCCGGGGTGACGGCGACGAGGCCGGCGACCGCACCCGACACGGCGCCGAGCAGCGACGGGTGACCCTTGGTCATCCACTCCGCGAACATCCAGGCCATGGCCGCAGCAGCGGTGGCGAGGAAGGTGTTGACCATCACCAGGCCGGCCGCGCCGTTGGCTTCCAGATTGGAGCCGACGTTGAAGCCGAACCAGCCGACCCACAGCAGGCAGGCGCCGATCATGGTCATGGTCAGGGAGTGCGGAGCCATCAGCTCCTTGCCGTAGCCGGTGCGCTTGCCGATGATCAGGCAGCCGACCAGGCCTGCGATACCGGCATTGATGTGCACCACGGTGCCGCCGGCGAAGTCGAGTGCGCCCCACAGGAAGATCTGGCCGGCATCGGCCATCACTTCATCGAGCTTTGCCTGCGCCGCGGTCTTGGCGGCGGCGTCTGTCGCGGCGGCGACGGCCTTGGCGGCGGCCACGATGGCGTCCGGTCCAGCCCAGTACCAAACCATGTGAGCGATCGGGAAGTAGATCAGCGTCACCCAGAGCGGGACGAACAGAGCGATCGCCGCGAACTTGGTGCGTTCGGCGAAGGCGCCGATGATCAGGCCGGGGGTGATGGCGGCAAAGGTCATCTGAAAGCAGAGGTAGATCAGTTCCGAGATGTTGACGTCAGCGGAGAAGGTGGCTGCCATCGAATCGGTGGTGATGCCGGACAGGAAGGCCTTGGAGAAGCCGCCGATATAGGCCGAGCCGCCGGTGAAGGTGATGCTGTAACCGTACAGCGCCCAGAGGACCATCACGATGCAGGCCGTATAGAACACCTGGATCAGCACCGAGAGCATGTTCTTGGAGCGAACCAGACCGCCATAGAACAGCGCGAGGCCGGGAATGGTCATCAGCAGCACGAGCACCGTCGATGTCATCATCCAGGCGTTGTCGCCCTTGTTGATCGTCGGGTCGGCATAGGCCGACGTTGCGGCAAACAGGCCGACGGCGAGTGCCGCCAATCCCGCGCCAGAGGGACGCTTGAACGTCATTTGTTTGACTCCTGATTGGTAAAAAAGGTGAGCGCGAAATCCAGGGGGCTCGATTTAAAGGGCCGCGGCATCGGCCTCGCCGGTGCGGATGCGGACCGCGTGGTCGAGGGCGATGACGAAGATCTTGCCGTCGCCGATCTGGCCGGTCTTGGCCGCGGAGGTGATGGCTTCGATGGTTTTCTCGACCTGGTCGGAGGCGACCGCCACCTCGATCTTGATCTTGGGCAGGAAGCTCACCGCATATTCTGCGCCGCGATATATTTCCGTGTGGCCCTTCTGCCGGCCATATCCTTTGACTTCCGTCACCGTCAGACCATGAACGCCTATGGCGGTCAGGGCATCACGGACTTCCTCAAGCTTGAATGGCTTGATGATCGCCATAACAATTTTCATGGGTCCTATCCCCGCTTGGGCCCGGCCAAAACACGGTCGGGCGATCTCGACTGAGGTTCACCACGCGGAGAAGTTCACTACGCGGGCACAGCCAGCCCAGATAGAATCAAATGCCGTGCCAGATCGATGAAATTCCGTAACAGTTTATGAAATCGAAGCTTTTCGGGCTTTTGGCATCGACGGCCGCCCTGCGCCATTCGGTCGCGCCCAAAAAATAGTCATTGCCGCTCAAAAGCAGCGCATGACAGGCTCTCGACATAATCCTGCTTATGAGGCAGGCATCATAGAGGTATTCAGGTAGCTCAAACTTCTGCAAAACTGGCGATTCTGCGTAATCCAAAGGCCTTCCAACTCAGGCGGGAAAGGCGGTGGGACGCAACTCAGCGGCTAAAGCGCGTCGCTGTCGGTTTCGCCGGTGCGGATCCGGACGGCGCTGTCGATCGGGACCACGAAGATCTTGCCGTCGCCGATCTGGCCGGTGCGGGCGCCCCGGGTAATGGCCTCAACGGCCTGGGCGGCAAGGTCGGTGCTGACGGCGATCTCGAGCCGCAGCTTGGGCAGGAAGTTCACCACATATTCGGCGCCGCGGTACATTTCGGTATGGCCCTTCTGGCGGCCATAGCCCTTCACCTCGGTGACCGTCATGCCATGCACGCCGATCGCGGTCAGCGCCTCGCGCACTTCGTCCAGCTTGAAGGGTTTGATCATCGCAACGACGAGCTTCATGAAACGACTTCCTGTTGAACGACTTTGCACGGCACCGCGGGCCGGTCGGTGTCGTAAACTGCTGAACATCCTATCGGCATAGCGCGCGAAAAATAAGCTAAATCGCCACGTGGCCAACGACTTGCCCCGGCTTCTCCATCGGGACGCCCGATTTGGCCAAGGACGCGGACTACTCGCGCCGCTCGCGCATCGAGCCTTCTTGCGCCACGGACGCCACCAGCGTGCCATCGGGTTTGAAGATCAGGCCGCGGGCGAGGCCGCGGCCGCCTTGCGCGCTCGGGGAATCCTGGCTGTAGAGCAGCCATTCGTCGGCACGGAACGGGCGATGAAACCACATCGCATGGTCGAGGCTGGCGGCCATCACGCGGCCGTCAAACAAGGTGCGGCCGTAGCGCGCCATCACCGAATCGAGCAGCGAGAAGTCGGAGGCATAGGCCAGCGCGCACATGTGCAACGCCGGATCGTCCGGCAGCTTGGCCGCGGTGCGGATCCAGATGTTGATCCGGCCGTCGGGTATTTCGGTGCCGAAATAGCGCTGGAACTCGACCGGCCGCAGCTCGATAGGCCGGTCCGATTCGTAATAGCGCCGGATGAAGTCCGGCATCTCGATGGTCGGATGCTTGGCCAGTTCCTCGGCGGTGAGTTTTTCCGGCGGCGGCACATCCGGCATCTGGTCCTGATGATTGAACGAGCCGGCCTCCTCGACGTGAAACGACACCATCATCGAGAAGATCGCCTGGCCGTGCTGGATCGCGGTGACGCGGCGGGTCGAATAGCTCTTGCCGTCGCGCAGCCGCTCGACCTCGTAGATGATCGGGATGGCGGGGTCGCCGGGCAGGATGAAATAGCAGTGCAGCGAGTGCGGGAAGCGCCCCATGACGGTGCGGCACGACGCCACCATCGCCTGGCCGATCACCTGGCCGCCGAACACCCGCTGCCATCTCGTCTTCGGGCTGGTGCCGCGGAACAGGTTCAATTCGAGGGTCTCGAGGTCGAGAATATCCAGCAGGTCGATCAGGCTCTTGGACATGGACGTCTTTCCGTCAGCGGCGGCGCCAGGGCGAAACGGCATGCGCCACCCTCTCGCCCTTGTTTCCGTTCCTGTTTCGCCCAGCTATAAGCGCGAGGCAACAGCGGGACCTGAAATCATGGCGGCACAACGAGGCATTGTCATCGGCGGCGGCGCATTCGCCGGACTGGCGCTGGCGCTGGCGCTGCGCCAGGGGCTTGGCGACAGCATCCCGATCATCGTGGCCGACCCCAGCTTCTCCCTGCAGGTGAGCCGCGACAAGCGCGCCACAGCGATCGTAGCCGGCTGCCGGCGGCTGTTCGAGTCGCTCGGCGTATGGCAGGCCGTGGCGGCCCATGCCCAGCCGATCCTCGACATGGTGGTGACCGATTCCCAGCTCGAGGATGTCACCCGCCCGGTATTCCTGACCTTCGCCGGCGCCGTCGAGCCGGGCACGCCGTTCGCGCATATGGTGGAGAACCAACTCCTGATCGATGAGCTGGTCACGCGTGCCACCGCCGCCGGCATCGATCTGCGCCCCACCGCGGTAACCTCCTATACGTCTCGTCCCGATGGCATCAGCGTCACGCTCGGCGATGACCAGGTGATCGAGGCGAGCTTGCTGGTCGCCGCCGACGGGGCCCGCTCCAAGCTGCGCGCCCGCGCCGGCATCGCGACCCATGGCTGGGATTACGACCAGTCCGGCATCGTCGTCACCGTCGGCCACGAGCGCGACCATCAGGGCCGCGCCGAGGAACATTTCCTGCCGTCGGGCCCGTTCGCGATCCTGCCGCTGACCGGCAATCGCTCGTCGCTGGTATGGAGCGAGCAACGCGACGAGGCTGCGCGCATGGTCGCGTTGCCGGACGAGGAATTCCACGCCGAACTGGAGCGCCGCTTCGGCCTGCATCTCGGCGAGCTCCGCGTGCTCGACAAGCCGAAGGCGTTTCCGCTCGGCTATTTCGTGGCGCGCTCCTTCATCGCCGAGCGCCTCGCGCTGGTCGGCGACGCCGCGCACGTCATCCATCCGATCGCGGGGCAGGGGCTCAACATGGGGCTCAAGGATGTCGCCGCGCTGGCGGAATGCATCGTCGATGCCGCGCGGCTCGGGATAGATTTCGGCAGTGCCTCCGTGCTGGAGCGCTATCAGAGCTGGCGCCGCTTCGACACCATGGCGATGGGCGTCGCCACCAATGCGCTGAACCTGTTGTTCTCCAACAAATCGACCGTGCTGCGCGGCATCCGCGACATCGGCCTCGGCCTGGTCGACCGCCTGCCGCCGCTGAAAAGCGTGTTCATCCGCCAAGCGGCGGGACTGTCGGGCGAAATCCCGCGGCTGCTGAAGGGCGAGGCGCTGTAGCAGCTTTGTAGCCCGGATGAAGTCGGCGCGCGCATCGCGCGCGGCGACGCAATCCCGGGCGGCCTTTGTGTTGATCGGCCGGTCCCGGATTGCGCCTCGCTGCATCCGGGCTACGAAAGCTCAGTCAATCTTCCGCGCTTCTTCCGGCAGCATGATCGGGATGCCGTCGCGGATCGGGTAGGCGAGCTTGGCCTTGCGGGAGATCAGCTCCTGGCGGTCGGCGTCGTATTCCAGCGCGCCCTTGGTGAGCGGGCAGACCAGGATCTCCAGCAGCTTGCGATCGACGCTGGCATTGGGGCGTTCGGCGGATGTGGTCATGGTGGCTCCGGCAGGCGGTCGATCAGGTGGTCATGGTAGCAAGACAGTGTGGCGCGGACCATCGCCGTTTTATTGCAGGCCGGGATCGCCCGACGTGCGCTTCTTGGCCAGATCCATCTCGGTGACGGCGATCAGGATCTCGGCCCGCGTCTTGAGGTCGGGGGCTTCCAGCATTGCCTGTTTTTCCGGCGTGCCGTAGGGCGACATCATGGCCAGCGCGTTGACCAGCGCCTCGTTCGGCGCGTTCTCGATGCCGTCCCAGTCCACCTTGAGATCGTTGGCCTTGAGGAAGTCCGTCAGAACCGCCAGCAGCGCTGTGCGATCGACGTCGTCCTCGCCCTTGCGCGCAGTAAAGTCGTCGATGAACGGGAAGTAGTCGACCTTGCACTGCCGATAGGCGGTCAGCACGGTCAGCTCGTCCTTCACCTTGAAGCGCGCGACGCCGGTGAGTTCGAGGATGTAGCGGCCATCACCGGATTCGGCGAGCTGGGTGATGCGGCCGACGCAGCCGACCTTGAACAGCTTCGGGTGCTCCTCGTCCGGCGAGTGCGACATATCGGGCTGGATCATGCCGATCAGCCGATGCCCGTCGCGAAACGAATCATCGATCATCGCCAGATAGCGCTCTTCGAACACGTTGAGCGGCATCTGGCCGCGCGGCAGCAACAGCGCGCCCGGCAGCGGAAACACCGGGATCACCTCGGGAAGGTCTGAGGGTCCCTGATAGTCGGCATTGATGGGCATGTCCGGTTCCGATCTGGCCAAAGGGGGTGCTTTACGAGAACAGGATGGTGGAGAGCCGCTTGCGTCCGTCGAGGGTAGCTTCGTCAGTCGGCCCCCACGCTTCGAAGAACTGGATCAGCTGCTTGCGGGCGCCGTCGTCGTCCCACTTGCGGTCACGCTTGAAGATTTCCAGCAGATGGCTGATCGCCTCGTCGCGTTTGTTGGCCGCGTTGAGCGCGATGGCAAGATCGAAACGCGCCTGGTGGTCGAGCGGATCGGCGGCGACTTTTTGCTCCAGTTCGGTGACCGGGCCGAGGGCCGAGGCCTGATCGATCAGGTCGATCTTGGCCTGCACGGCCTTGACGGCAGCATCCTCGCGCTGCGCGGCGGGCACCAGCTCCAGCGTCTGCCGTGCCTGCTCGAGCGCGCCGGTCTCGACATAGCAACGCGCCAGGCCTGCCAACGCTTGCACCGAGGCCGCGTCGGCCGCGATGATCTCGCCATAAATCGAGGCGGCGGTGGCCGGATCGCCCTCCGCCAGAATGGCTTCTGCTTCCTGCAGCAGTTCGGCGGCGGTGGGTTCCGCGCCGGGCATGCCCGCCGTCAGCTTGTCGATGAAGGCGGTGACCTGGCTCTCCGGCACCGCGCCCATGAAGCCATCCGCCGGCTGGCCGTTGACGAAGGCAATCACGGCCGGAATCGACTGAATTCCCATCTGGCCGGGAATTTCGGGATATTCGTCGATGTTCATCTTGACCAGCTTCACCTTGCCCTTTGCGGCGGTGACGGCCTTCTCGATGATCGGCGTCAGTGTCCGGCACGGACCGCACCACGGCGCCCAGAAGTCGATCAGCACCGGCTGGATCTTGGATTCCTCGATCACGTCCTTCACGAAGCTCTGCGTGGTCGTCTCCTTGATGAGACCGGCCGCTGCCTGCGGCGCTGCGCCGCTTTGTTCCAATATGGTCACGTGAACCTCACCCGATGTCGGAAAATAGGGACCGCCTCGACGGCCTGACGAATTAAATGGCGTTCGCGGCAGCATTTTGCAATCGGGCGCCATCACCGCGCACCCGCCAAATCGCTCCAACCGGCGCGAATCTGCTGTTTGCGGGGTGATTCGATGCAAATTCGGCGCAGAATCCCGTTGCTGCAGCGATTTACCCCGGTTTTCCCGGCTTGAAGTCTGGCTGTTGCATTCGCCGCCAGCATTTGGCATAGGTCTGCGCGTTGACGGCGCGCAAGCGTTGTCCAGCTTCTCGGATGCGGGTGTAGCTCAGTGGTAGAGCACGACCTTGCCAAGGTCGGGGTCGAGGGTTCGAATCCCTTCGCCCGCTCCAGAATTTCTTGGCTCGATATTTCGTACGATGACAGGCCGCCGCAAGGCGGCCTTGTCGTAGGTGGGGGCTCACGCTCGCTTGAAATCGCCGGGCGTTGGGCAGACAATCGCCGTCCTCACTGGGTGCGGGACCTGACAATGCCGGCTAAAACGGATTCCAACCTCGAGATTGCCCGGCGAGCCCATGACGAGGCGCGCGCCGACTTTGCGACCTGGTTGATGATGGCCAAGCTCAACAGCATCGATGCGCTGCCGCAGCAATCGCAGGATTTCTTTGCGGGCTATCTGGCGCTGCTGGCGCGCGGCAAGGTGGCCGAGGCCGCTGCCGCCGAAACCACCATTCAGCTCGTGTACCGGAGCTATTACTCCCGCATGGGCGGCACCGGCACGGCCCCCATTCCCCCCACCGCGCCGAAAGCCAGACCCATGCCCGACGATCTCGGTGGCGACAACGTCACCCCGTTCCGCAAGATCAAGCAGCCGCCGCCCAAGCCCGAGAAAAAGAAACTGCCGGTGGCGCTGATCTTCATCGGCCTGATCGTTCTCGCCGTGGCCTGGAAATATCTCAGCCAGGGGATGCTGTAGCGGCGACGGCGGTGGTGCGTCGTTCAATGCATGACATCGCAGCGACGCGCGCCCTGATCGATTGCCGGGAGCGCTTCCATGTACGCGATTTCGGGTCTAAAAACACTTTTAGGTTGAATTTCTGATTTTGTGGCGCAATTCTCTGCGGCCGGCAGCCTTTTTTGTCGTTCGGGGGAGCGCATCGATGGGCAGAAGCATCGTCCTGCTATCGGATGGCACCGGCAATTCCGCAGGCAAGGTGTGGCGCACCAACGTCTGGCGCACTTTTGAGGCGCTCGACCTGTCGGGGTCGGATCAGGTCGCCTATTACGATGACGGCGTCGGCACGTCTTCATTCAAGCCGTTGGCCATTCTCGGCGGCGCCTTCGGTTTCGGGCTGCGCCGCAATGTGATCGAGCTTTATAAATTTGCCTGTCGTAATTATCGCGATGAAAGCGATAAATTATACGGCTTCGGGTTCAGCCGCGGCGCCTTCACCATCCGCATTGTGATGGGATTGATCACCAATCAGGGCTTGGTGCGGGCTGATACAGAAGCCGAACTGCATAGTCTCGCAAGCGCAGCCTATCGGGCCTATCGGAAGCAGCGCTACGAAAACCTGCGCCTCGAACGTCCGTATCAATTTCTGCGTAACCTGTTCGGGCCGCACTATCCGCCGGCGAACATCCGCAGCAACATCAAGATCGAGTTCATCGGCGTGTGGGACACGGTCTCCGCCTATGGCCTGCCGATCAAGGAAATGAACGATGGCGTTCATGAGTATCTGTGGCCCATCGAATTGCCCGGCGACAAGCTCAGCCAAAGCGTGGCGAGGGCTTGTCAGGCGCTGGCGCTCGACGAAGAACGGACCACGTTTCATCCGCAGCTATGGGATGAGACCGACGAAAATCCGAAGACCCGCAGGCTGACCGAGCGTCGTTCGATCGAGGACGAGCGCATTACGCAGGTCTGGTTTCCCGGCGTGCACTCGAATGTCGGGGGCGGTTATCCCGATGATTCCCTGGCCTATCTTTCGTTCTTCTGGATGCTCGGCGAGGCCAGGCGTAGCGGCTTGAAGTTCAAGTCCGATCACATCGACGCACCGCCCGACGCCGATGTCATGCGGGCCGACCCCGATACGTTCAAGAATGCCATCGCGAAGCGCGACAAGGACGGCCGGCTCTACGATCCGCGTAAGGGACTTGGCGGCTACCATCGCTAAGGTCCGCGAAAACTCGTTCCGGGATTCTATCCGGACTCCAGCAAGGGCGAAGGCGACGAGGTCGAGGTCGGTCGCGCCAAGATTCACGAGAGCGTTTTCAAACGCATCGAAAACAACGCCCATGCCTATGCCCCCGTAGGCCTGCCGCCGCTGTACGACGTCGTCAGGGACAATGGCGAGATCGTCACGCCGGATCAGTTCAGGATTCCAGCGGCGACACGTGCCTTCGAGGACAATGCTGCCGCCGCAGATCGCGCGGAAGCGCAGGAGCATATCTGGAACGAAATCTGGAAACGGCGGGCGGTGTATTTCCTGACCCTCGCCGCGACGCTGTGGCTGTTGCTGTTTCCGCTGGTGCGCAATGCCCAGCCGGTCGATGAATTGACGAGCCGGTTTCGTTGGGTGTCCGACATCCTGCGCGTGATCCAGGGCTTCCTGCCTTCGCATCTGCGCTTCTGGTTCGACGGCTACTCCCGCGAGCCCGGTCTGTTCCTGGTTTCGGCATTGCTGGTGGCGGGGCTGCTGTTGC
Organism: Tardiphaga sp. vice304; assembly: GCF_007018905.1. Classification (NCBI taxonomy): domain Bacteria; kingdom Pseudomonadati; phylum Pseudomonadota; class Alphaproteobacteria; order Hyphomicrobiales; family Nitrobacteraceae; genus Tardiphaga; species Tardiphaga sp. vice304. The sequence goes on along the minus strand of NZ_CP041402.1, from coordinate 379,848 downwards.
TCGGCGGACGCATTGCAGCGACCACGAATGGCAAGATGAGCGCAATCTGGCGCAAGCTACCCGGTGCGCCGCAAGGACTGCCGAACAATCTGCTGTACAGGCTGCGCAGCAGCCCGGCCTACGAAACGACGCTCGTGACCCTCAAGTCGCGAATTGCCCCGGCGGTGTTCGCCATCTTCTTTGTCTACATCGGATTGGCCGTTGCCAGCCACCTGCTGTTCAACATTCAGGATGTCTGGGGCGCCACCTGCAAGGAGACGCCGCAAGCCAGCCTTGTGGCGCTGAAGCCCGGCGTCAAAGTCGAACTGCCGAACGCATTCCACACCAAAGAGCTCTGCCATGCGACGGGGGTCATGCTGACCGCTCGGGAGCGCTATGTCATCGAGATGGCACCCACCGCGTGGGACGATGGCGGCATCCCGGTGGAGCCGGGCGATTCTCCATGGGAGGCCGCCAACTGGATGCAGAAATTGCTCTTCATTGCCGCCGTTCCGCTGCGCCGCGAATTGTTTCAGGACTGGTTCGAGGTCGTGGTGCGCTACGGCCGGACCGGCGGTGAGGAAGCGTTCTATATTTATGACCCGACGGCGTCGAAGATCGAGTTTCCGATGCGGCCAACGCGGGACGGCGAGTTGTTCGTCTTCGTCAACGACGCGGTCATTGGCCTACCGCTGCTGTATGATCGCCTCTATCGCAACAATCACGGCAGTGCCAAAATCTTTGTGACGCTAAAGAAAAAAGACTGAGCGGCAATCCGGAGCGCCGCATTGCAACACGACGCAATGCATCACTTTGCAGTGCATACCGCTCGTCATGCTTGGCGCTCTCTTTTCTTGTGGTAGCATTGCGCCGCCTGACCGAGAAAAACGGCAGGCGCGTTTCAGCGTCCAACGAGACATTGCAGCCAAAACGTGCTGCCCAGGGAGTGACACGATGACATCGATGTTCCGTCGATCCGTGCTCGCATGTGCCGCCGTCCTTGCATTCGCCGGGATCGGTCAGGCCAGCGCTCAGGAAAAACTCAAGAGCTACAAGTCCGATACCAAGGAGTTCTGGACCAACCCGCCGCCGGACTGGTTTCTCGGCGACGAGACCGAGGCCCAGAAAGGTCTGGCGCCGCCGTCCGGCCCGCCGACCGGCATCTCCGATGCCGAACTGGCGGCGACGATGAAGAAGATCAAGCTGCCGGATGGCTTCAAGATCGAGGTCTATGCCTCCGGCGTGCTGGCCGCTCGGCAAATGGCCTGGGGCGACAAGGGTACGCTGTTCGTCGGTTCGTTCGACCTCGGCAACATCTATGCGATCACCGAGAGCGGGGGCAAGCGGCAGGTCAAGACCGTGGTCAAGGGCCTGAAGATGCCGACCGGCGTCGCGTTCCAGGACGGCGCGCTCTACGTCATCGATATCAACCGGCTGATCAAATATGACAATGCCGAGGCCAATCTCGATAAGCTCGGCGACGGCAAGGTGGTCTATGACGACATGCCGTCTTATGTAGCGCATGGGTGGAAGTATCTCGCGCCGGACAAAGATGGCTGGTTCTACGTGCCGTTCGGCCCGCCCTTCAACATCGGCATCCCGCCGACTTCGCTGTCGCAGATCCGCCGCGTCGATCCCAAGACCGGCAATGCCGAGATCGTGGCCCTCGGCGTCCGCAACAGCGTCGGCGGCGACGTCGATCCGCGCACCGGCAAATACTGGTTCACTGAAAACGCCCGCGACTGGATCAGCGACGACATGCCGAGCGACAAGCTCAACATGATCTCTAGGCTTGGCGAGCATTTTGGATATCCGCATTGCCATCAGGGCGATATGGAAGATCCGAAATTCGCCATGGGTCACAAGTGCTCGGAGTTCACGCCGCCGGTGCTGAACCTCGGCGCGCATGTGGCCCCGCTGGGGATGAAGTTCTACACCGGCAGCCAGTTTCCTGCCGAGTACAAGAACAACATCTTCATCGCCGAACATGGCTCTTGGAATCGTCGCAAATATCAGGGCGCGCGCATCAAGCGGGTGATCGCCGACCCCGATGGCAAGAACGCCAAGCAGGAGATTTTTGCGTCAGGCTGGCTCGAAGGCGACCAGGGCTATCTCGGCCGTCCCGCCGACATCGTGATCGCCAAGGACGGATCATTGCTGGTGGCGGATGACTGGGCCGGTGCGATCTACCGGATCAGCTACGCGAAGTGACGGCCGGCCGTCGTTTCGGGGCGTGAGCCGCAAGCAAACCTCAGCCGCTCCTTTTGGAGCGGCTGAGGACCCCGAAAGCATGTCGGTGTTCCGGGTTCAGTCGCAGCTGGCGCTGCGCCTGCCCGGAACGACAGCAACAAAATGGGAATGCCGTCAATGCACCGCGCGCCTCGTTTCGGACTGACCCTTCTCGTCGGTGCGTTTTTCGGCCAACCCCTGATCGCTGCCGATCTCGTCGCGGGCCAGGAGAAGGCTCAACTTTGCACGGCGTGCCACGGTGACAACGGGCAGTCTCAAATCCCGAACATTCCCTCGCTCGCTAGCCAGCTCGACGCCTTCATCCAGTGGCAGCTGGTGTATTTCCGCAGCGGCACGCGCAAGAACGAACAGATGCAGCCGATCGTCGAGCAATTGGGCAATGAGGACATCCGCAACCTCGCCGCCTGGTTCGCCTCCCTGCCACCCGCGGCGAAAAAGCCCGACGACAATCCCGACCTGTCCGCCAAGGGCGCGCAGGCCGCCGCCGGCCGCCGCTGCGGCCTGTGCCACGGCGACGACTATGCTGGCATTAAAGGCGTGGCCCGGCTTGCCGGACAGCGCGAGGAATATCTCGCCAAGGCGCTGCACGACTTCAAGTCGGGTGTCCGCTCCGGCGGCGGCCGGGCGGCGATGGCCGATGCCGCCTATCCGCTCAGCGATGAAGAGATCGAAGCGCTGGCGCATTATCTCGCGCAGCTGTGAGGGGCATTCTTACCCTCTCCCTCAGAAGGGGAGGGCGAAGAAGTTATCCCCTCGACGCCTCATAGGCCCTGAGATGCGTATAGGTCACCCGCAGCTTCGGCACCGGCATTTTGGCGGCGTCGGCGCGGGCGATCAGATCACCGATGATCTGGTCGGCCTCGATCGGCGCGCCATTGAGAATGTCGCGGAACATCGACGCTGTTAGCTTGGAGCCTTCCGCCGTCAGCGTGCCTTCGGTGCGCTCCAGGAATGCCGCGCGCGGCGCGTAGCCATTGGCCGAGGCCACCGAGGCGCATTCGTCGCGGACACCGAGGATGAAGTCGCGCCCGCCGGGCGCGCCGACGATATCGCCGACCGAAGCGCGCATCAAACTGGTAGCGCCGGCGATCGTTGCGAGAAAAACCCATTTTTCCCACATGTCGTGCAGGATCGTCGCGCTCGGTCTGCCGTCGAAATTGCCGGTGGCCATGATCGCGGCGAGCTTGTTCACCCGGTCGGACATCGCGCCGTCGCGCTCACCAAAGCTGAGCGACTGCATCGGCGCGAGTTGCACCACTTCGCGCTGCGCGTTCAGCGTCGCCGCGATCTGGCACTGGCCGCCCATCACGTTGGCTGCGCCGAAGCGCTGCTCCAGCACATCGAGATGCCGCATGCCATTCAGCATCGGAATGATCGCGGTGTCCGGCCCGACCGCCGGCGCGAACGAGGCGATGGCGTCATCGAGATCGAAGGCCTTGCAGCTCAGCAGCACGACGTCGAAGGTGTCGCTAAGCCGGTCGGCCAGAACGGTCGGCGGATTGGCCAGCGTCACGTCGCCATGCGGGCTCTTGATGACGAGGCCGGCGCTCGCCAGTTCGGCGGCGCGCTTCGGCCGCACCAGAAACGTGATGTCATTGCCGCCCGCCAGAAGCCTGCCGCCGAAATAGCCGCCGATGGCGCCGGCGCCGACCACGAGGATACGCATGGGAATGTCCTTGATTGTCAGTTGTTTGCTTTGACCGTGAAGCTGTCATTGCGAGCGTAGCGAAGCAATCCAGAAAGTCGCACGCTCTGCAAGAGCTGGATTGCTTCGTCGCTTCGCTAAGGGGAAAGCCACTTGGCTTTCCCTGACCTCGCAATGACGGCGGAGAGCGTTTAGCGAATCACCACTTTTCCCCGAACGGCCGGATCTCCATCTCGAACGTCCAGGCGCTGCGCGGCTGCTGATAAAGCTGCCAATAGGATTCGGCGACCGATGAAGGCGGCATCAAGAGGTCGGGATTGTCGAGCGCTTCCTTGCCCCAGAGCTGTTCGCGGCGCTCGCGCACCCAAGCGGTATCGACGCCGGAATCGATCACCAGATGCGCGACATGGATGTTCTGTGGGCCGAGTTCGCGGGCCATCGATTGGGCCAGCGCGCGTAACCCGAACTTGGCGGAAGCAAAGGCGGCGAAGCCCGCGCCGCCGCGCAGGCTGGCGGTGGCACCGGTGAAGAAGATGTGGCCTTGTCCGCGCGCCAACATCAGCCTCGCGGCCTCGCGCCCCGCGAGAAAGCCGGAATAGCACGCCATCTCCCAAACCTTCCGGAACACCCGCTCGGTGGTTTCCAGGATCGGGAAGTTGACGTTGGCGCCGACATTGAAGATGCAGACCTCCAGCGGCGCATGCGCGTCGGCGTCGTCCAGAAACGCCGCGACCTCGTCTTCCTTGCGCGCATCGAGCGACCGCGCGACGATCCGGCCGCCCGCCGCCTCAATCTCTGCGACCAGCGGTGCGAGCTTGTCGCCATTGCGGCGGCCGGCGAACACCGTGAAGCCCTCGGTGGCGAATTTCTTGGCGATCGCCGCGCCGATGAAATCGCCGGCGCCGATCACGGCGACGGTGGCGTTACGCTTCGGCGCGGTCATTTGCCGGCGCCCGCGAACAGATCCTCGATGTCGCGCAACTGCTCCTTGCCGTAATACATCTCGTTGCCGACGAAGAAAGTCGGCGAGCCGAACGCGCCGCGTTCGACCGCGTCCTGCGTGTTGGCGACCAGCTTTGCCTTCACCTCCGGCTCCTGCGCGCGGGCAAACAGTTTTGCGGCGTCGAGTCCTGACGCGTGCAGCGCGGCGGCGGCGATCTCCGGATCGTCCATCTTCTTCGGCTCGCGCCACATGTGGTGGAACGTCGCCTCCACATATTTCTCGAACACGCCTTCGAGCTGCGCGGCGATCGCCGCGCGCATCAGGTTGAGCGTGTTCACAGGAAAGGACGGATTCCACACATAGGGCGCGACGTTGAAGCGCTTGAGAAAGCGCGCGGTCTCGATGGCGTGGAATTCCCGCTTGTTCTTGATTCCGGCGAGCGTCTCAGCCGGCGACTTGTTGTTGGTCGCCTTGAAGATGCCGCCAAGCAGCACCGGCACGTACTCGAACTTCGCGCCGGTGCGCGCTTCGATCGCCGGGATCGCCCCGTGGGCCAGAAAGGCGTTGGGACTGCCAAAGTCGAACAGGAATTGCGGAGAGGGCATGGGTGGCTCCCTGACTGGCGGCTTGTCTGCCGCCTTATATGATGACTGTCATCCAAGCGAGCCTAGCTGTTCGATTCGCCGGGATCAACTGCCGAAAGCAGGCGCAGGAGATGGCTACGGATGTCAGTAGGCCACGCCGCCGTCAGATCCTGGAGGCGCGCGACATTGCCGGCGAACAGCGCGCGTGAGGCCTCCTCGAAGCCCGGCCGGTCGCCGGCCATCGCCGACATGAAATGATAGGCGGCGTCGCGGGCGGCCCGCATCCGGTCGGCGTCGGCAGTGGCGCGGCGGGCATCGTCGACCAGTTTTCGCAGCGCGACCGAGGCGCCGCCCGGGCGGGCGTTGAGCCAGTCCCAGTGCCGCGGCAGCAGCGTCACCTCGCGCGCCACCACGCCGAGCTTCGGCCGGCCGCGCCCGCGCGCCTCCGGCGCCGTCGGCGCCGCCGGCTGCACCGGCGGTGGCAGCCGGGCGACGATGTCGCGGTGGCTACCGCGCAGGTCGAGGTCGATGGCGCGGCCGCTGGCATCGTCGAAGATCAGGACCGGCGCCGTGGACGCGGTGCCGGACGCCATCTTCACGGCGATCGCCACTTCCGCGAGGGATCCGGAGGCCAGCAGCCGGTCGCCTGCAAACGCGCTGAATTGGCTCGAAGTCGTTGCATTCATGGTGATAACCTGCGGTCTACTGGAGCGAACTGAGGTCTTTATTTAAACCCGGATAATATCCCCGTCAATAACACCCGGGTAAAACAAAGCGCCGTTCTCGCCCTCAAAGGACCCTTCATGATCACGCTTCACCACCTGAATAATTCCCGCTCGCAGCGGGTGCTGTGGCTGCTCGAAGAACTCGGCGTGCCCTACGAGATCGTGCGCTACCAGCGTCAGTCCAACATGCTGGCGCCGCCGGAATTGCGCGCCATCCATCCGCTCGGTAAGTCGCCGGTCATCACCGACAATGGCAACACGATCGCCGAATCCGGCGCGATCATCGAATATCTGGTCGAGACCTATGGCAACGGCCGGCTGATCCCACAGGCGGGCACGCCGGCGCGGCTGCGCTTCACCTACTGGCTGCATTATGCCGAAGGTTCGGCGATGCCGCCGCTATTGATGAAGCTGATTTTCGGCCTGCTGCCGAAGCGCGCGCCGCTGTTGATGCGGCCGCTGGTCAACGCGATCTCGGCCAAGGTGCAGGACACGATGATCGATCCGCAGCTCAAGAATCACATGGCGTTCTGGGAAGGCGAGCTGGGCAAGAGCGAATGGTTCGCCGGCCCCGAATTCACCGCCGCCGACATCCAGATGAGCTTTCCGCTGGAAGCCGCAAGCGGCCGCGCCGGTCTGAAGCAGGGCCACCCCAAGGTGATGGCCTTCCTGGAACGAATCCACGCCCGCCCGGCCTATCAGCGCGCGCTGCAGAAGGGCGGGCCCTATTCGATGGGGGGCTAGACGGCTGGAAAGCCGAACAGCCGCTGCGGATTGTCGACGAGTACGCGCTGCCGCAGTGCGTCGTCCGGCACCCAGTCCGCCAGCAGGTCCAGCAGGTCGTTGACGCCCATCATCGCGTCCCAGTTCGCTACATGCGGCCAGTCGGAGCCCCAGACGCACCGTTCCGGCGCTGCTTCGGCGAGAAGCCTGGCGAACGGGATCGTGTCGCCATAGGGCGGGCCGCCTTCGGTACTGGTGCGGTAGGCGCCGGACAGCCGCACCCAGCCGCCATCGCGGACCAGCGACAGCAAAACCTGAAAGCCGGTGTCGGCCGTGCCACGGGTGGTCGGGAAGTGCCCCATATGGTCGATCAGGAACGGCACTGGCAGCTTTGCAAATCGCGACGCCAACGCCGGAAGATCCCCGGCATCGATCAGGAATTGCAGGTGCCAGCCCATCTCGCGGCACACCGCGGCATAGTCCTCGAGCTGGGAAAAGCCGACACCGCCGCCATACAGCACGTTGATACGCAGACCGACGACACCGGCCTCCTTCAGCGCGGCCTTCTCGTTGTCCGGGCAGTCCAGCGGGATCACTGCGATGCCCCGCAGCCGTTGGCGGTTTGCCTGCAGCGTCTCGACGAGGAGGCGGTTATCGGTGCCGTGCACGCTGACCTGCGTCAGCACCCCATAGGTCATCGCGGTAGCATCGAGCATGGCCAGGTAGTCGGCGGCCGAAGCCGCCGGTGGCGTGTAGCTGCGGCTTGCGACAAAGGGATATTCGGGCGGCAGGCCGATGACGTGGGCGTGGGTGTCCACCGCGCCGGGCGGCACAATGAAGCGCGTCGTGGTGCGCTGCACCGGCTGCGGGCCGGGGCAGGCGCGTGGCTCGCTGTTTGAATCAAGCGTCGGCATAGAGAATCCGTCCGCGGGTTTCAGGCAGCGCGAAGGCTGCGATGAAGAACAGTCCATAGGCAAGCACGGCGAAGATGGCGATCGCATTGCCGAGCGTCGTGGTCGTCGACAATGCGCCGACCAGGAATGGAAATAGCGCGCCGAAGCCGCGTCCGAAATTGTAGCAAAACCCCTGGCCGGAGCCGCGCAACCGCGTCGGATACAGTTCGGTCAGGAACGCGCCCATGCCGGAGAAGTAGCCGGAAGCAAAGAAGCCGAGGGGGAAACCGAGAACCCACAGCACTTCATTGGTTAGCGGCACCTGGGTGTAAATAAGGATCACCGCGATGGCGCCGAGCGAGAAGGTCAGGAATAGGTTGCGGCGGCCGATCCGATCCGCGAGCCAGGCCCCGACCAGATATCCGATAAAGGAGCCGATGATCAGCGCCGAGAGATAACCGGTCGAGGAGACGATCGACAGCTTGCGTTCTGTGGTAAGAAAGCGCGGCACCCAGAAGGTGATAGCGTAGTAGCCGCCCTGACAGCCGGTCGCCGCCAGCGAGGCGAGGATCGTGGTCTTGAGCATCGGACCTGCAAAGATCTCGCGCAGTTTCGGCCGATCGCCGGTCGCATTCTGGCGCGCGCGCGTCTCCGCGGCAATCTTCGGCTCCTCGACATAGCGGCGAAGATAGAGCACCAGCAGCGCCGGCAGCGCGCCGATCGCAAACATCCAGCGCCATGCGATCTCCGGCGGCAGATAGGAGAACAGGATCGCCTGCGACAGCACCGCAAGGCCCCAGCCGATGGCCCAGCCGGACTGTACCGAGCCCACCGCGCGGCCGCGATATTGCGGGCGGATCGCTTCGCCCATCAGCACCGCACCGGCGGCCCATTCGCCGCCGAAGCCCAGTCCGAGCAGCGCGCGGGCCACCAGGAGCTGATCGAAATTCTGCACGAAGGCACAAACCAGCGAGAAGAAAGAGAACCACAGGATGGTGATCTGCAAGGTGCGGACGCGGCCGATACGGTCGGCGAGATAGCCACCGAGCCAGCCGCCAATGGCGGACGCCAGCAGCGTCACGGTGCCGGCGAGACCGGCCGTGCCGGGATCGACGTTCCACATCACGATGATGGTGCCGATCACCAACGGGTAGATCATGAAGTCCATGCCATCGAGCGCCCAGCCGGTGGCACAGGCCCAGAAGGTGCGCCGCTCGGGCACGTTCATGTCACGATAGAACGCGAGAAGACTGGTGTCTTCGATGGCCGCCACGTCGATGCTGCCCGTAACTTCGGGCCGACCCTTATTCATGTAGATGCTCCCCAGACTAGTCATTCACGGCCGGCGTCCAGGCCGGCTCAGGGCATCCGACATGTCAGTATCCGGATGCTGCAGCCCCACGCGTACGCGGATCGGGCGCACCGAGCAAGCCGCCCGGCGTCACGGCGATGGAGTTGGCCGAGGTCTGTCCCATCGGCTCCAGTACCCGGTGGCCCATCGCCGTCAGCGCCGCCAGCGTCGCATCGGAGAAACCGCGCTCGATGCGGACCTCGTCGGGCAGCCACTGGTGGTGGAGCCGCGGCGCGGCCACCGCGGAGGCCACGTCCATCTGATAGTCGAGCACGTTGACGACCACCTGTAGCACCGTGGAGATGATCCGGCTGCCGCCCGGCGACCCGGTGACCAGCACTACCTTGCCGTCCTTCAGCACGATGGTCGGCGACATCGACGACAAAGGCCGCTTGCTAGGTCCGGGCAAATTGGCCTCGAAGCCGACCAGGCCGAAGGCATTAGACGCGCCGGGCGCGGCGGTGAAATCATCCAGCTCGTTGTTGAGCAGCACGCCGGTGCCTTCCGCAACAAGGCCCAAGCCGTAGGGAAAATTCAACGTGTAGGTGTTGCTCACCGCATTGCCGGCGGCATCGACCACCGAATAATGCGTGGTGTTCTCGCCCTCGCGCGGTGGCACCGCGGAGAGCGCGTCGGTCCAGGGCGTCGCGCGCGCAACGTCGATCGAGACGCGCTGCCGGGCGGCATAGTTTTTTGATAGCAGCGTGGCAATCGGTGCGGTTACAAAAGCGGGATCGCCGAGATAGCGTGCGCGGTCGGCATAAGCGCGCTTCATCGTCTCGATCAACAGATGCAGCGAGGGCGCGCTGCCCTGCGCCTTGTCCTGCATCGGAAAGCTTTCGAGAATGTTCAGCGTTTCCATCAGCACAATGCCGCCGGAAGAGGGCAGCGGCATCGAGACGATGTCGTACCCGCGATAGCTGCCGCGCACCGGCGGGCGGATCACCGGCCGGTAGTTGTTGAGGTCGACGAGCGTGAAAATGCCGCCGGCGGCGCGAATGCCATCGACGAGTTTTGTGGCGACAGGTCCCTCATAGAAGCCGTGCGGCCCCTGCGCCGCGATCGCGGTCAGCGTTGCCGCCAGATCGGTTTGCACCAGCGTATCGCCGGGGCGCAGCGCGGCGCCGTCGGCGCGGGCGATCATGCGCAATGATGCCGGCCAGCGCGATAGCCGACGGCGCCAGTCAGGCAGCGTGTCGGCGAGGTCATCATCGAGCACGAAGCCGTCGCGCGCCAGCGCGATCGCGGGCTGCAGCATGTCGGACAGCGTGAACTTGCCGGAGCCATATTTTTCCAGTGCCAGCGCCAGCCCTGCAACGGTGCCGGGCACGCCGATGCCGAGTGCCGAGTCGCGCGACTTCGCGATGTCGGGCTGCCCGTCGGCACCCAGGAACATGTCGCGAGTCGCCGCCGCCGGCGCGGTCTCGCGATAATCGATCGTGATGTCCTCGCCGGTTACGGCGGAATGGATCACCATGAATCCGCCGCCGCCGATATTGCCGGCGCGCGGATAGGTCACCGCCATGGCAAAGCCGGTGGCCACCGCGGCGTCGATGGCGTTGCCGCCGCGTGCCATCACATCGGCGCCGACTCGTGCCGCGATTTTTTCCTGCGCGACAACCATGCCGTGCTTTGCCGCGACCGGACGGATGGTGCCGGGCGGCGCCGGCGTGTAGACGCCGCGCTCCTGCGCGAGAAGCGGCGCGCCATTTGCCATGCTGCCCAGCACGGCGGCGATCACCAGCAGACGGCGAAACGAATTCAATAGCAGCATCGGCGCTCCTGACGGCGGCCGTGATCGCACCACCTTGCTGAATCCTATATGGATTGCGATCGAGATGGCACAATCGTGCGATTCGCGGAGACCTTTCTGGATGGCCCCGGCCGCCGTTGCACACGCTGTCGATGAGACCCCCCGGGTCTACCCGCCACGCTCCGCCGTGGTCGGCTGGATGCTGTTCGACTGGGCCGCGCAACCCTATTTCAGCCTGATCACGACCTTCGTGTTCGCGCCGTATTTCGCTACCCGCGTGGCGTCGGACGCCGCCGCCGGCCAATCGATGTGGGGCTTCGCCACCGCCGCGGCGGGTCTGGTGATTGCGCTGGCGTCGCCGGTGCTCGGCGCGATCGCCGATGCCAGCGGCCGCCGCAAGCCGTGGATCGCGGTGTTCGGTGGCGTGTTCGTGATCGGCGCCTGCATCATGTGGATCGGCAAGCCCGGCAATCCCGACATCATCCTGCCGCTGCTGATCGCCTATGGCTTTGCCACCATCGGCATCGAATTCGCCACCGTGTTCAATAATGCGATGATGCCGCAGCTGGTGCCGCCCGACCAGATCGGCCGGCTGTCCGGTTCCGGCTGGGCGCTGGGCTATGTCGGCGGCATTCTCAGCCTGATCGTGGTGCTCGGCTTCATGGCCGCCAGCCCGACGACCGGGCGCACCCTGTTCGGTCTGGTGCCGCTGTTCGGGCTCGATCCTATGAGCTTCGAAGGCGATCGCATCTCCGGGCCGCTCAGCGGATTGTGGTTCGTCGTCTTCGTGCTGCCGATGTTTTTGTTCACGCCGGATTTTCCGGCGAAGCTGTCGGCGCGCAAGGCGTTGCAGGAAGGCCTGAGCGATTTGCGCCAGACGTTGCTTGAATTGCCGCAGCATCGCTCGATGATGGCGTTCCTGATCGCCAACATGATCTACACCGACGGGCTGGTATCATTGTTTGCCTTCGGCGGCATTTATGCGGCCGGCACCTTCGGCTGGAATACGATCCAGATTGGCACTTTCGGTATCACACTGGCGCTGGCCGGCACGGTGGGCGCCTTTCTCGGCGGCCGGCTCGACGTCCGGCTGGGCCCCAAGCGCGTGATCGCCGGCAGCATGTCGGTGCTGCTACTTTCTATCGTCGGCATGTTGTGCATCGACAAGGACCGTATCCTGTTCTGGAGCGTGACGCCGCCGGCGCCGGGTGGCGGGCTGTTCGCGGCACCTGCGGAACAGGCCTATCTCGTACTCGGCTGCCTTATCGGCATGGCCGGTGGCCCGCTGCAGGCGGCCTCGCGCACGTTGCTGATCCGGATGGCGCCGCGCGATCGCATCGCGCAATTCTTCGGGCTGTTTGCGCTGACCGGCAAGGTGACGTCGTTCATGGGCCCGCTCTTGATCGGCATCGTCACCGCCGTCACCGCGAGCCAGAAAGCCGGCATGGCGGTGCTGGTGCTGTTCTTTGTTGCCGGCCTCGTCCTGCTGTCGCGGGTACGGGTCAAGCCGGTCGTGATCTAGCGCGAACCACACCACCCGCTGCGATGGCCGCCGCCATAGCTGCGGACATGGCCGCTGCCGAGCAAGACCGCCGAGACATTCGGTGTGCGCCTTGTGGCGACGTCGGCGACGACGCGGCCGGGATATTTGTCGGGGCCGATATTGAAGATCGTCACGCCGCCTTCGCGCAGCACCTTGTTGAGCGCGTCGCCGGCGGCTTCCGCCAGCCGGACCTCCTGCGCGCATTGTCCCTTCAGCTCCGGTGCGTCGATGCCGCGCAGCCGGATTCGGGTCGTCAGATCGATGCCGGCTTCCAGATGAACGCGCGCGGCGAAGGTATCACCGTCGATGCCATGCAGCACATCGACCGCTTGCGGCGCGGCGGTATTGCCGGCGCGTCTCACGATGGCGTCGGCGTCGCGCGCCGCCGGCGTGTTCCACTCCTGCGTCGAGGGGGCCGGCCCGCTCACCCAGCGCTTGACCGGCAGCATCGCGCCCGCCGCCATGCCGAGCACGAACACCCACGGCAGCGCCGCGGAAAAGCGTCGGCGCCAGGGCGACGACGAATGGATGTGGGACGACCGAGCCATCTATCGGGTCTCGTTGGAAGGGCAGTCGGAACTCCGTCGTTAATATCCGGGGAGGATGGTTGTGCGTCTAAAAATCCGACGCGATGCCCTTGCGTTCCCAGTCGCCGTAACGTGTCGGCTCCGGCCCGGCGGGGCCTTGCAGCTCCTTCGCCAGCCTCTCGGGATCTCCTTTGGCGACGTGGCGCGCTTCGGCTTCGGTCAGCGCGCGCTGCGCGGCGGGCGACAGTATTTTCTTCGGCGCGGGTTCCGGTTCGGCCGCCTGCGCCGGGTTGCTGGATGAGTCGTGGGAAGTGTCGGTCATCTCGGTTCCTGCCGTGTGCGGAGTATCAGGCGATGCCTTATCGCTCAGAAATAGTGAAGCCCACCGTGTACGATATGTATATAAAGGCGATTCTTACATTTGGCATATTCGCATGCGAGTAAATTTTTGCTCGCTGGCGCGCGCAGGCCGGCCCGCGCTGATGATATTGATCCTCTTTCGTGAAGTTTTGCATGTCGCAAGTCAGATACGCCCCGCCCACCGAGGTGCCCGGCCTCGCCGCGCGTCGCATTGCGGCCGATATTCTCGATGGCGTGCTGCACAAGCGCCGCACCCTCGATGACCAGCTCGAGGGGGCTGCGGCGCATCCCGGCCTCAAGGCGCTGTCGGACCGCGACCGCGCCTTGATGCGCCGGCTGGTGGCGACGATCTTGCGCCGCATGGGCACGCTCACCCACGTCTTGTCGCGGATGCTCGATCGCGGCATCCCGACGGACGCGCCGCGCGCGCAAAGCGCGCTGATGATCGGCGCTGCGCAGATTCTCTGGATGGATGTTCCCGATCACGCCGCCGTCGATCTGTCGGTGCGGATGGTGCAGTCCGACCGCCGGGCGGCGAAATATGCCGGCCTCGTCAATGCCGTGCTGCGCCGCTGTGCCCGCGAGGGCCAGCCGCTGATTGACGAGATCGCCGCGCAGACGCTCGACGTGCCGGCGTGGCTGATGGCGCGCTGGAACGCGAATTATGGCGAGGCCGTCGCGCGCGACATCGCGCAAGCGCTCGGCCATGAGCCGTCGCTCGACCTCACGGTGAAATCCGAGGTCGAGGCCTGGGCAACGCGGCTGCACGGCGAGGTGCTGCCGACTGGCTCGGTGCGTACGCTGCTGCAGGGCTCGGTGACCATGCTGCCGGGCTTCTCCGACGGCCAGTGGTGGGTGCAGGACGCCGCCGCAGCACTTCCGGCGCGGCTGTTCGGCGACATCAAGGGCAAGCGCCTGCTCGACCTCTGTGCTGCCCCGGGCGGCAAGACCGCGCAATTGATCCACGCCGGCGCCGAGGTCACCGCGGTCGATCGCTCGCACAACCGGATCGCGCGGCTGCGGGAAAACCTCAGCCGGCTGTCGCTGCAGGCCGAGACCGTGATTTCCGACGGCACCGAATATCCCGGAGAGGGCTTTGACGGCGTGCTGGTCGATGCGCCCTGCTCGTCCACCGGCACCATCCGCCGGCATCCCGATGTCGCCTGGCTGAAGCAGGAATCCGATATTGTTTTGCTTACCGCGCTGCAGCGCCGCTTGCTGCAGAAGGCCGTGACCATGCTGAAACCCGGCGGAACTCTGGTCTATTGCACCTGTTCGCTGGAACCTGAAGAAGGCGAACACGCGGTCGCCGCTTTGCTCGATGCCGATCCCAGCCTGAAACGCGCGCCGGTCGATGCCAGCGAGGTCGCGGGTCTGACCGACATCGTCACGGCGGACGGCGACCTGCGCACGCTGCCCAGCCACCTGCCGCACGCCGATCCGCGGCTGGCCGGGCTCGACGGTTTCTATGCGGCGCGGCTGGTTAAATCCTGATTCCGCAGGTCTATCGGCTGATTTTGCCAAGTTCCACCGGTGATGGTCTTATAGTGTGCGCTCGGCGCGTTTCCGGATAAAAGGGATTCGCAACAAATTGTTCTTATCCCGATATCCCTCGTCCAAAGGCGCGCGTGGTCGCTCATCGCCAACGTATCTCGAAGCTGATCCTGCGCCGCTTTGCGCGGACGGCGCTGTCGCGCGCTTCGGGTGGCTCGGTGGCGCTGTCCCGTCTGTGGCCGGGGCGCGCTGACCGGCTGATCATCGCGCCGCACGACCTGCGCACCGCCGACGCCACCCGCGCGGCTGAGATCTACGCCGGCCGCTTCGTCTTTGCCGGCAAGATCGTTACCTGCCACGGCCGCTCGATCTTCGACCTCGAGCCGCCGTCGGAAGACTGGGAAGTGGCCCTGCTCGGCTTCGGCTGGCTGCGCCATCTGCGCGCCGCCGACACCGCCATCACCCGCGCGAATGCCCGGTCGCTGGTCGACGACTGGATCACCAACCCGTCGCGAAAGCGGCCGGTCGGCCGCCGCGCCGATGTCACCGCGCGCCGCGTGATCTCGCTCTTGTCGCAGGCGCCGCTGGTGCTCGGCGACACCGACGGCAAGTTTTACCGTCGATATCTGCGCGCCTTGACCCGCGAGATCCGCACCCTGCGCTATACATTGTCCGACGTGCCGGACGGCGTGCCGCGGCTGCAGGTGCTGATCGCGCTGTGCTATGCCTCGTTGTGCCTGGCCAACCAGGCCCGCCACGTCCGTACCGCCACCAAGAAACTGTCCGACGAGTTGCAGCGCCAGATCCTGCCGGATGGCGGCCACATCTCGCGCAATCCCGGCGCGCTGATCGAGCTGCTGATCGACCTCTTGCCGCTGCGCCAGACCTTTGCAGCGCGCAACATCGCGCCGCCGCCGGCGCTGCTCAATGCGATCGACCGCATGATGCCGATGCTGCGCTTCTTCCGCCATGGCGACGGCAGCTTTGCCCTGTTCAACGGCATGAGCAATGCGCCGTCGCATCTGTTGGCGACGCTGCTGGCCTATGACGACACCCACGGCACGCCGATGGTGAACATGCCGCATACCGGCTTCCAGCGCCTCGACGCCGGCGCGACGACTGTGATCATCGACACCGGCCCGCCGCCGCCGGCGAAGCTCAGCCAGGAGGCGCATGCCGGCACGCTGTCGTTCGAATTGTCCGCCGGTCCCAGCCGGATCGTGATCAATTGCGGCATGCCCGCCACCGGGCGCGACAACTGGCGCGCCTTTGCCCGCAGCACGCCGGCGCATTCCACCGTGACCTATCACGAGACCTCGTCGTGCCGCTTTGTCGAACGCTCGTCGATGAAGAAGTTCCTACAGGGCGCGCCGATCGTCGATGGGCCGCGCGTGGTCGAGAGCTACCGCGAGATCAACGAAAACGGCACCATGCTGACGACGTCGCATGACGGCTACCAGGGTCGCTTCGGCGTGGTGCACCGCCGGGTGCTGATGATGGCCGAGGACGGTTCGCGGCTCGATGGCGAGGACACGATGTCGATGGCGCCGGGGGCGCGGCTCAAGGCCAGCAATACCGACTATGCGATCCGCTTCCACCTGCATCCGTCGGTCAAGGCGAGCCGGCTGTCGGACGCCCGCGGCGTCATGCTGGTGCTGCCGAACCGCGAGGTCTGGACCTTCGAGGCGCTCGACGACAAGGTCGAGCTGGAGGACAGCGTGTTCCTGGCGGGCAATGACGGACCGCGCCGTACCGCGCAGATCGTGATCCGGCAGGATTCCAAGAACACGTCCAGCGTGCGCTGGAGCTTTGCCCGCTCGGCCTCCTCCCCTGCCGCCACCAACGCCCGTCGCAACGCGCGCCGCGAGCCGGAATTGCCGCTGTAGGGGTTCTATCCCAGGCGCTATTCGGTCCACGTTGTGCAGGACGGCGAAAACTGCTAATCGACCCTCGCTCGCGCGACTGGCGACCTTGGATGGAGCACCATCGGGAAGCGCGAGCCACATCTGCCGCGCGCCTGGGCATCACATTCCTTCAACCAGAGGATTTTGCCCATGACCGATCACCCGCGCAAGATCACCCGCGCATTGCTGTCCGTTTCCGACAAGTCCGGACTGATCGAATTCGCCCGCGCGCTGGCCGCCCACGGGGTTGAGCTCGTGTCCACCGGCGGCACCGCCAAGGCAATTGCTGCTGCAGGCCTCAAGGTGTCCGACGTCTCCGACCTCACCGGCTTTCCCGAGATGATGGACGGCCGCGTCAAGACGCTGCATCCGAAGGTGCATGGCGGGTTGCTGGCGATCCGCGGCAATGCCGAGCACGTGCAGTCGATGACCGAGCACGGCATCAAGCCGATCGATCTCCTGGTGGTGAATCTTTATCCGTTCGAGGCGACCGTCGAGAAAGGCGCGTCCTACGAGGACTGCATTGAGAATATCGACATCGGTGGTCCCGCGATGATCCGCGCTGCCGCCAAGAACCATGACGACGTCACGGTGGTGGTCGAGGCGTCCGACTATCAGTCGGTGCTCGACGAGCTTGCCACGAACAACGGCGCGACCACGATCACGCTGCGCCGCCGCCTTGCCGCAAAAGCCTATGCGCGCACCGCGGCCTATGACGCCGCGATCTCGAACTGGTTCGCCGCGCAGTTGAAGATCGAAGCGCCTGACTTCCGCAGCATCGGCGGCAGGCTCGTCGAGGCGTTGCGCTACGGCGAGAACCCGCACCAGTCGGCCGCGTTCTACCGCACCCCCGAGCAGCGCCCCGGCGTCGCCTCGGCGCGCCAGGTGCAGGGCAAGCAATTGTCCTACAACAATCTCAACGACACCGACGCGGCCTATGAGTGCATCGCCGAGTTCAACGCGAAGCGCACCCCGGCCTGCGTCATCGTCAAGCATGCCAATCCCTGCGGCGTCGCCGAAGGCAGCGACCTGGTCGAGGCCTATCGCAAGGCGCTGGCCTGCGACTCCACCTCGGCGTTCGGCGGCATCGTCGCATTGAACCGCACGCTGGATGCGGAGGCCGCGCGCGCGATCACCGAGATTTTCACCGAGGTCATCATCGCGCCCGATGCCACCGACGAGGCGATCGCCATCGTCGCTTCGAAGAAGAATTTGCGGCTGCTGCTGGCCGGCAGCCTGCCCGATCCGCGCGCGCCAGGCCTGACCTACAAGACCGTCGCCGGCGGCCTGCTGGTGCAAAGCCGTGACAACGCCGTGGTCGACGACATGACGCTGCGCGCGGTGACGAAGCGGCAGCCGACCGAGGCCGAACTGCGCGATCTGAAATTCGCGTTCCGCGTCGCCAAGCACATCAAGTCCAACACCATCGTCTATGCCAAGGATCTCGCCACCGTCGGCATCGGCGCCGGCCAGATGAGCCGGATCGATTCTGCCCGCATCGCCGCGCGCAAGGCGCAGGATGCGGCGGTGGAAATGAAGCTGGCGGAGCCGATGACCAGGGGTTCTGTGGTGGCGTCGGACGCGTTCTTCCCGTTCGCCGACGGTCTCCTGGTGGCGATCGAGGCCGGCGCCACCGCGGTGATCCAGCCCGGCGGCTCGGTGCGCGACGACGAGGTGATCAAGGCCGCCGATGACGCCGGCATTGCCATGGTCTTCACCGGGGTGCGGCACTTCAAGCACTGAGTTTCGACTGGACGGAGCGACGGCGTTCCGTTCACCTCTCCCCATTGGGGCGAGGTCGGCCCGGCGAAGCGTAGCGAAGCCGGGGCGGGTGAGGGGGCACAGCTCCATCGAGAGGTCCCTGACCCCTCACCCGGCCGCGCTTGCTTTGCTCGCGCATCCGACCTCTCCCTCCGGGGATAGGTGAACGGAGCCCGGCCGCAAAGCTCAGCGCTGCGTCACGACCACGGGCGTACCGACCGGGACGCGGCCGAACAGGTCGCTGATGTCCTCATTGTACATTCGCACGCAGCCATAGGAGACGAAGCCGCCGATCGAGCCCGGACGGTTGGTGCCGTGAATGGCGTATTCGCCGCCGGCCAGCGTCAGCGCGGCGACGCCCATCGGGTTGGACGGCGATCCGCCGGCGATCACGTCGGGAAGTCGCGGATTGTCGCGCTTGACTTCCGCCGGGGGTGACCAGGCCGGTTCTCGATACTTGCCGTCGATCTTGGTGACGCCTTCCCACTGCTTGCCGGGCCGGCCGACGCCGACCGGATAGCGCACCGCGGTGCCGTCATCGAGCACGAGATACAGCCGGCGCTCGCTGGTCTTCACCACGATCGTGCCGGGTGCATAGCCGCCCTGGAACACGACCCGCGCCGGGCTGGCCTGCACCGGATGCGAAGCCAGCGCCCCCGCGGCAAGAGTAGCGGCCAGCGCAACGGCGTACTTCGTCGGCATCAATCCCTCCCATGAATGAACGAAATGGTGCCGGGATCATCGAGCGATCGCCTTAAGCATCCGGTATCATCCGGCGCCGGCGGCGATCGAACGGCGCGATCAAGGAGAAATCCTGCCGACAAAGTAAATGATCTGGAAATCACAGCGGCGGGCAAACCGCGCGGCGAAAGGTGAAGTCGATGATCAGGCAGGGAACGGTGCGCTGCGGGTCACAGCAGAAAGGGGGGCACCAGCAGTGCCACCGTCGTTGCGAGCGCAGCGAAGCAATCCAGAAAGCGGAAAGCGCAGTAAGAACCGGATTGCTTCGTCGCAAGGGCTCCTCGCAACGACGGCTGATAGGCCAAAGCTTAATCTCAAGGTAGTCGCCAGAGAAGACTGGCGACCGTATTCGGCGTCAATTACACCCCCGGCCGCTTGTTCTGACGGTGCTCGACGAGATCATCCACCACCGCCGGATCGGCCAGCGTCGAGGTGTCGCCCAGCGTGCCGGATTCGTCCTCGGCGATTTTTCGCAGGATGCGCCGCATGATCTTGCCGGAGCGGGTCTTCGGCAGGCCCGGCGCGAACTGGATGAGGTCCGGCGAGGCGATCGGGCCGATGTCCTTGCGGACCCAGCCGACCAGTTCCTTGCGCAGCTCCTCGGTCGGCTCCACGCCCGTCATCAGCGTGACATAGGCGTAGATGCCCTGACCCTTGATGTCGTGCGGATAGCCGACCACCGCGGCCTCCGAGACTTTTGCGTGCGAGACCAGCGAGCTCTCGACCTCGGCGGTGCCCATGCGGTGGCCGGAGACGTTGATGACGTCGTCAACCCGCCCGGTGATCCAGTAGTAACCGTCGGCGTCGCGGCGGCAGCCGTCGCCGGTGAAGTACTTGCCGGGATAGGTCGAGAAATAGGTCTGCTCGAAGCGCGCATGGTCGCCGTAGACCGTCCGCATCTGGCCGGGCCAGGACCGCGCGATGCACAGATTGCCCTGAGTCTCGCCGGCCTGCACATGGCCGTCGGCATCGACGATCTCCGGCACCACGCCGAAGAACGGCCGCGTCGCCGAGCCCGGCTTGAGTCGGGTCGCGCCCGGAAGCGGCGTGATCAGGATGCCGCCGGTTTCGGTCTGCCACCAGGTATCGACGATAGGGCAGCGCTTCTCGCCGACCACGTTGTAGTACCACTCCCAGGCCTCCGGATTGATCGGCTCGCCGACGCTGCCTAGCAGCCGCAGGCTCTTGCGGGAGGTGAGGTGCACCGGATCGTCGCCGGCCTGCATCAGCGCGCGGATCGCGGTCGGCGCGGTGTAGAAGATGTTGACCTTGTGCTTGTCGATGACTTCCCAGAACCGCGACATCGTCGGATAGCTCGGCACGCCCTCGAACATCAGCGTGGTCGCGCCGTTGGCCAGTGGCCCGTACAGGATGTAGCTGTGGCCGGTGACCCAGCCGACGTCGGCGGTGCACCAGTAGATATCGCCCTCGTGATAGTCGAACACGTATTTGTGCGTCATCGAGGCGAACAGCAAATAGCCGCCGGAGGTGTGCAGCACGCCCTTGGGCTGGCCGGTCGAGCCCGACGTGTAGAGGATGAACAGCGGATCTTCCGCATTCATCGCCTCGCACGGGCATTCGGCGGTGACCATCTCGGCGGCTTCGCGGTACCAGAAGTCGCGCGCCGGATCCATGGTGACCGCACCGCCGGTATGCTTGACCACGACCACCCAATCGACGTCGCCGGCCTTGGCTACGGCGGCATCGACATTGGCCTTCAGCGGCACCTTCTTGCCGCCGCGCAGGCCTTCATCCGCGGTGATGATGATCCTGGACTGGCAATCGGTGATGCGCTGGGCGAGCGAGTCCGGCGAGAAGCCGGCAAACACCACCGAATGGATCGCGCCGATTCGCGCGCAGGCCAGCATCGCATAGGCCGCCTCGGGGATCATCGGCAGATAGATGGTGACGCGGTCGCCCTTCTGGACGTTGCGGGTGCGCAGGATGTTGGCGAAGCGGCATACCTCGTCGTGCAGTTCCTGATAGGAGATGTGGCGCGACTGTGAGGGATCGTCGCCCTCCCAGATGATCGCGGTCTGCTTGGCGCGCGCCGGCAGGTGGCGGTCGATGCAATTGTAGGCGACGTTGAGCACGCCGTCCTCGAACCACTTGATCGAGATCTTGCCGGGCGCGAACGAGGTGTTCTCGACGGTGGTGAACTTCTCGATCCAGTCGAGGTTTTCGGCCTGCTCGGCCCAGAAGGCGTCCGAATCGTGCACCGAGCGATCGTACATCGCGAGATATTTGGCATCGTCGACGTAGGCGCGCGTAGTCCATTCGGCTGGCACGTCGTAGATTTTCTCGGACATGTTCCCCTCCTTGCACTGCGATCACGGCCGCGGGTGGCCGCAACGGCTGTCGTTGTTCCCGCGATTATGCGCCCGCGCGGGGTACCGCGACAAGGCACTCGTCCTAGGCCTTTTGTAGGTCGGCAAGTCGTCCTGCCGCCCACACGGCAATTCCGGCCTTACCGGCCCCGAACCCGGCAGAGGCGGATAACGTCATGATGGAACAGTCGAATTTGTAGCCTCGTGGCGCAAGCCCGGCGGCGTGAAGCGCGTGCCACGGAATTCCAACGGTTATCCGTGCCGTTATCTTCCGGGCCACGGCGGAGCCGGCAAGGCTACGCCAAGCCCCATACGGCGGTGAGCTTGATGTCGGCATCTTCCAGTTCGCGCGACACCGGCACCCTGTACTCCGCAATCCTGTGCAGCCGGGCCTTCGGCAGGAAGCTGCGACCGGGGTCGCCGATCAGGACGGTCGCGCCGGCTACGGCTTTATCGTCGAGGAAGTCGAAGGCGCGTTTCGCCGTGTCGCTTTCATAAAAGATATCGCCGGCTAAAATGGTTTCGGCCACAGGCGCGGTCGCGCCCGCCAGCAGATCGTCGCCGCTGACCTCGATCACGACCTTGTTGACGCGCGCGTTCAGTGCGATCGCCATGCGGGCAAAGCCGTCGATGTCATAGGCGATGACGCGGGCGGCGCCGGCTTTCGCGGCGGCGATGGCGACGATGCCGGAGCCGGAGGCGAGATCGATCACGGTTTTGCCGGCAACTGTCTCGGGATGATCCAGGATATAGCGCGCCAGCGCCTGGCCGCCGGCCCAGGCAAAGGCCCAGAAGGGCGGTGGCAGGCCGATCTCGTTGATCTCGTCTTCGGTCTTGGTCCATAGCGGCACCGCCTCGTCGGCGATGTGCAGCCCGATTTCCGGCACCAGCGGCACCGGGAGCAACAGCGTATTGGCGATGATGAAGACGGCCGGATCGCCGACCGCCGCAGGCACGAGCATGTTGTCGGCGCTCACGTCGAAAGAAGCGTCTGCGCGCGCGCGCTCACAGTCCGCCCAGCTTGCAGATCATCTTCCATTCGGCATCCGTTACCGGCTGCACCGACAGCCGCGAATATTTTAGCAGCGCCATTTCTGCGAAACGCTCATCGGCCTTGATCGCAGCCAATGTCACCGGCGTCTTCAGCGGCTTGTCGGCCTTGATATCGACGCAGACGAATTTCGAGGATTCATCGGTCGGGTCCGGGTAATGCTCCTTGATGATCTCGGCGATGCCGACGATCTCCTTGCCCTCGTTGGAATGATAGAAGAAGGCGCGGTCGCCCTTCTTCATCTTCATCATGTATTGCTTGGCGGTGTGGTTGCGCACGCCCGTCCAGGCTTCGCCCTTCGCGCCTTTGGCGACCTGTTGGTCCCACGACCATGTCGAGGGCTCCGATTTAACCAGCCAGTGCGCCATTAGTATCCCTCTGCCTTGAACGGCCGCGTCAGCAGGCCCTCGATCGCCTGGTCGATGGTGGCCGCGCCGCTGAGAATCGCGGCAACGGCATTGGCGACCGGCATATCGATGTGTCTGGAAGCTGCCAGTTCAACCAGAACCGGCGCGGTGAATTCGCCCTCGGCGAGCCTGTCGCGCGCGGGTTGCTCGCCACGGCCGAGTGCGGCGCCGAGAGAAAAATTGCGCGACTGCGCGCTGGAGCAGCTCAGGATCAGATCTCCAAGCCCGGACAGGCCCGACAGCGTCTCGCTTCGCGCGCCGCAGGCGCGGCCGAGCCGCAGCAATTCGCTGAAGCCGCGCGTCGTCAGCGCCGCGAGTGCGGAGGCGCCGAGCTTGCGGCCGGCGACGATACCGGCGGCGATCGCCAGCACGTTTTTTGCAGCACCGCCGATCTCGACGCCGCGCACGTCGGTGGAGTGGTAGGGCCGGAAGGTCGCCGAGCCCAGCGCCTTCACGAGATCGATCGCCATGGTCTCATCGGCGCAGGCCAGCGTCACGGCCGTCGGCAATCCCCGCGCGACGTCGTCGGCGAAATTCGGTCCCGACAGGATCGCCGGGACGGCGTTCGGCGCCACCGCTGCGATCACCTCGGTCATGAACAGCCGCGTGCCGCGCTCGATGCCCTTGGCGCAGGCGACCACGGGCTTGCCGTCGGAGAGCAGCGGCGTCAGGGCCGTCAGCGCGTCGCGCAATTGCTGCGACGGTACGGCGAGCAGAATGACATCCGCACGCGCGGTCAGCGCGAGATCGGCCGTCACAAAAACCGAGGCATCGATCGCCACGCCCGGCAGCCGCGGGCTTTCGCGCGTGATCTGCATTTGCTCGGCGGCGGCGGTCGAGCGCGCATAGAGCACGACCTCACGCCCGGCGCGCGCGGCAACGTCGGCTAGCGCCGTGCCATAGGCCCCGGCGCCGATCACCGCGACTGAACTGAAGTTCACCATCGCGCTATCCTCAATACGCTGCGCGGGTTTTGCCGTAACCGGCCGGCGCGACCGCATCGGCATCGAGCAGCCAGCGGGCGCGCGGCGCAGCTTCCATCGTGTCGGTGAGGCCCAGCGCCAGGCGTTCGGCGCCGGCCCAGGCGATCATCGCGCCGTTGTCGGTGCACAATTCCGGCGGCGGCATGATCAGGATGGTGCCGGCCTTGGCCGCCACTTCCAGCAGCGCGCCGCGGATCGCCTTGTTGGAGGCGACGCCGCCGGCCGCCACCAGCGCCGTCGGCTCGCCGAAACGTTCCTTGAACAGGCGCAGCCCGACGCTGAGCCGGTCGGCGGTAGCATCCAGCACGGCGGCCTGGAAGCTGGCGCAGAGATCGTTGATGTCCTGCGGCTCAAGCGGCGCGATGCGGCCGGCCTCGTTGCGCACCGCGGTCTTGAGGCCGGACAGCGAAAAATTGGCGTCGGGGCGACCCAGCATCGGCCGCGGAAACGCAAAGCGTTTGGCATCGCCGGAAGCGGCGGCGTGCTCGACCTGCGGCCCGCCGGGATAGGGCAGGCTGAGCATTTTTGCCACCTTGTCGAAGGCCTCGCCCATCGCGTCATCGACAGTGGTGCCGAGCCGTACATAATCGCCGACGCCGAGCACCGCGACGATCTGGGTGTGGCCGCCGGAGGCCAGGAACAGGCAATAGGGAAACGACAGCGCGTCGGTCAGCCGCGGCGTCAGCGCATGCGCCTCCAGATGGTTCACCGCGATCAGCGGCGTGTCATGCACCATCGCGATCGCCTTCGCCGTGGTGAGGCCGACGATCACGCCGCCGATCAGGCCGGGACCGGCGGCGGCGGCGACCGCGGAAAGATCGATGAAGCCGGTATCGGCCTCGGTCATCGCGCGGCGCACGATACCGTCGAGCAGGTCGATATGGGCGCGCGCCGCGATCTCCGGCACCACGCCGCCATAGGGCGCGTGGTCGGCGATCTGCGAATGCACGATGTTGGACAGGATGCGGCCGGAACCGTCCGGGCGGCGTTCGATCACGGCCGCGGCGGTCTCGTCGCAGGTCGTCTCGATTCCCAGCACGCGCATCGGCCTACCCGTCAAAATTCAATCCTTGCACAATCCGCCCGAGCGGGCTTTTGCTGCCCCGGCGTAGCATTGCGGGGTTGCACGGTGCAATCTCCGAAGCTCCTTCACCTCTTCCGCCGATCGATCGGAAAGCGTCGCCGCATGGCCATTCTCGTCACCCGCCCGCAGCCCGACAATGACCGCACCGCAAGCGCGTTGCGGGCCCGCGGGCTCGACGTCTTGCCGGCGCCGATGCTGCGCTTCGAGAAGGTGATCGTGCAGGACGACCATGCCGACGACGCGCAGCCGCATTACGGCGCGGTGATCGTCACCTCCGCCAATGCGCTGCGCGCGATAGAGGACCAGCCGATCAAGGCTGCCCTGCTTGAGCTGCCGCTGTTTGCGGTCGGCGAGCGAACCGCCGAGGCGGCGCGGGACATCGGCTTCACGAACGTGATCTCCGCCGATGGCGACGCCCATGCGCTGCGCGACCTCGTGGTTGCGCAGGTCAAGGCGAAGCTACTGAAGAATTCTGCCACGCTTTTGTATCTCGCCGGCGCCGATCTGGCCCGCGATCTCGCCAGTGAACTCGGGCAACGCGGCTTCAGCGTCGTTACCCACACCGCCTACCGGATGGCGCCGGTGACCGAGCTGCCCGCCGCGGTATCCGACGGCTTTGCCGCGGGAACCATCCAGGCCGTGCTGCACTATTCAAGGCGCAGTGCGCGCGCGTTCTTCGCCGCGTCGCGCGCCGCCGGCGTCGAAATTTCGGCACTTGCGGTACCTCATATCTGCCTGTCCGATTCCGTGGCATCGATCGTGCGCGATGCCGGCGCCACCCAGGTGCTGCTGGCGGCCACGCCGGATGAAAATGCCCTGTTCGCGGCGCTGGACCGTGCCATCGCGCCTTTATCGCGCTAAGAGAAGATGGCGAACCTGACCGGGTTCGCCCCTGCCAAGAGGAACCCGCGCCATGGTCGATGACAGGCCCGAACCGACTGGACCGCTGGACCCGAACCGGCCGCGCCGCGCGCCATCGACCATCGAGTTGCCGGCCTCCGAGGTGACCAGCGCGACCTCCGGGCCGACGGTTTCCGAATCGGCCGACGAGCCGAAGATGGCTCCCGAGCTGCCGGAGGAAACCGCCGCCGAATCGATCGCCGATCCGGTCTCCCCGGAGGAGACAGCGCTGCCGTCTGCGAAGCGCCCCTCGGTGGTGCTGCCCGCTGCGACCGGCGCGCTGACGGCGGCTTTGCTGCTTGGCGGTGCCTGGCTGGCCGGCTGGCCCGGTGCGCCGGCGCCGGAACCGCAGGACAATTCCGCGCTCGATGCCCTGGCCGCGCGCGTTGCCCGGATCGAGGCTCGTCCGGCCGCACCGGCCAATGCGGGTACCGCGCCGGACTCGGCGCAGGCCGCCCGGCTCGACACTCTGGAAAAATCGCTGGCCGCGCTGCGCAGTGACCTCGCCGCGGCGAAATCCCAGACCGCCGTCGCCGTCGCCGCGGTTTCCGAGCTGAAATCCGCAGCGGCCGGGCCGGCAGTCGACCTTTCGCCGATCACTGCCCGGCTCGGCGCGGTCGAGCGCGCCGCCGGCGCCCTGAAAACCGAAATCGTCGAGCAAAGCGCCAAGCCGGCCGACGACCGGCCGCTGCGTCGCGTCGTCGCCGCCTCGCTGCTCGACAGCACCGTGCGGCAAAGCGAGCCTTATGCTGCGGCCCTTGCTGCAGCAAAACCGCTGGCCGATGATGCCGCGGCGCTGAAACCGCTCGACGGCTTTGCCGCCACCGGCGTGCCGAATGCCGCCGCACTTGGCCGTGAGCTGCTGGCGTTGCTGCCGAAGCTGGTCCCCGCGGCCGAGCCGGTGTCGACCGGCAGCATCGTCGATCGCCTGCAGGCCGGCGCCGCCCGGCTGGTCCGCATCGAGCGGACCGACGCCGTCGCCGGCCCCGACAGCGCGGCGATTGCGTCGCGCGCCGCCGCCGCCGCGCGTCGCACCGACCTCGCCGAGGCCAGGCGCGAACTCATGACCTTGCCGCCGGCAGATCGCGCCACCGTGCAGCCGTGGATCGACCGCGTCGATGCCCGCGACCTAGCCCTTGCCACCTCCCGTCAGTTCGCCGCCGACGCGATGGCGGCGCTGTCCAAGCCGGCGCGATAGGAAACCCATGCTGCGTCTCATCTCGTTTCTCGTATTGATCGCGCTGGCCGGCGCCGGTGCCGCCTGGGTGGCCGAACAGAGCGGCGACGTCGTGCTGTCGTGGGGCCACTGGCGCGCCGTGACCTCGCTGCCGGTGTTCGCGCTGGCCGTTGGCCTCGTCATCGTCGCCGCATTGCTGGCCTGGTCGCTGCTGCGCGGCATGTGGCGGATGCCGGCGCGGTTGCGCCGCAATCGCCGCGACAAGCGCCAAGCGCGGGGCCGCCAGGCCATCACAAGGGGCCTGCTGGCGATCGGCCATGGCGACGGTGCTGCGGCCCGCAAACATGCCGACGCGGCGGCGCGCCTCGTCGCCAACGATCCGCTGGCGCTGCTGCTGCAGGCGCAGTCGGCGCAGCTCGAGGGTGACCACCATGGCGCCAACCGTGCGTTCCGGACGATGGCCGAGCGCGAGGATACTCGCCTGCTTGGCCTGCGCGGCCTGTTCATCGAGGCGCAGCGCAGCGACGATCCGCATGCCGCGGTGGCGATCGCCGAGGAGGCCTTGAAGCTGGCGCCGGGCTCGACCTGGGCCTCGCAGGCGCTGCTCGGCTTCCGCTGTTCGCAGGGCGACTGGAACGGCGCGCTGGCGATCCTCGACAACAACCTGTCCTCCGGACTGATCGACCGCGCCGCGTTCCGTCGCCAGCGCGGCGTGCTGCTGACCGCGCGGGCGCAGGAGCTGGAAACCGTCGACCGCGACCTCGCCCGCGAGAGCATCAGTGAGGCCGTCAAGCTGGCGCCGACCCTGGTGCCGGCCGCGGTACTGGCCGCCCGGTTTCAGAGCGAGGCGCAGCAGATCCGCCGCGCCCTCAAGATCCTCGAGGCTGCCTGGATCGCGCAGCCGCATCCGGATCTCGCGGACGCCTATGCCCATGCCAAGCCGGGCGATGCCGCCCGCCAGCGGCTGGCGCGGATCGAGACACTGGCGGCCAAGGCCCCCGGCCATGTCGAAAGCGCGCTGGCGCTTGCGCGCGCCGCGATCGACGCCGCCGAATTCGGCCGAGCGCGCGAGACGCTGGCGCCGTTCACGCAGGACCCGACGCAGCGCGTCGCGATCCTGATGGCCGAAATCGAGCGCACCGAAAACGGCGACAGCGGCCGGTCCCGCGCCTGGACGATCCGCGCGGTGCGCGCCCGGCACGATCCGGTGTGGACCGCGGATGGCTATGTCTCGGACATCTGGCGTCCGGTGTCGCCGCTGACCGGCCGAATCGATGCCTTCCAGTGGCAGACGCCGCTGGCGGCGCTGCCGTCGGACCGGATGTCGACCATCGAAGCGGATATCTTGCGCGAAACCGTGCTGGCGCCGCCGCCGCGCGCGGTGCCGCCCCCCGCTGCCGCTACCGCCACCGAGGCTGACGGGCCCGAACAGGCGTCGTCGGAGGCCCCGAAAGCTGCTGTGGCAACCGAGTTGCCCTCCCCGCAGACCCGTCCCGCGACCGAAACGGCGCCGGAGCCCAGGCAGGAGCTAAAGCGGGAGCCCAAAATCGAGATTCAGCCGGAACCGGAACTGGCGGAAGCGGATCCGGAACCTGCGGTCGAGCCCGCCCCGCCCGCTCCGCCGCCCGCGGCCCCGCCGCTATTTTTTCGTCCCCGTCCCGACGCCGCCGGCAAGCCGCCGGGCGCCACCATGCCGCCCGCCGCCATGCCGCCGATCCGTCCGCCAATCCCTGCGGTGATCCCGATCGTGCGCGCGCCCGATGATCCCGGGGTGGACGAGGAAAATCCGCGCGACGAATTCGCCGAACTCAACGCCGGCCAGCAGGCCGGCGGCTGGCGCGGCTTTATTGGCCGCATCGGCGGCTGAGCCGTCCGATCACGACACGGGATCGGACGCTTTTGCGCGCCGATCGGCGCGCCGCTTCTTGCAAAGCGCCGCCCCGAACGATATCAGATGCGGCAGCGTTTCCGGCCTACAGGCCGAATCGCCGCTTGGTTCGCCGCAATAGCTCAGTTGGTAGAGCACGTCATTCGTAATGACGGGGTCACAGGTTCGAGTCCTGTTTGCGGCACCATTTTGCCATCCAAATCAGGCCGATATAGTCCAAAATCTACTGTAAATCAGTAGGTTACGTGATATTTGTGTCCAGCGCCGTCCAAGGCGGTGCGTTGGTATCTGAAGATTTTTGTTGGTGTATCTGTTGGTAACGATCCGATGCAGCGGGGGATGTACCAACATGGCACTGACCGATCGTGAAATCCGAAAAATTGAACCGGGTACTACACGGGCAAAGTTGTCGGACGGCGCCGGATTGCAGCTCTGGGTAATGCCGGACGGTGCGATGGCGGCTCGCCTACCGTTACAACGGCAAGCAGAAGACCCTCGCCATCGGCGTATACCCGACGACCAGCCTTCGAGAGGCGCGCGACGCGCGCGATGACGCCAGACGCCTGCTTGGCTCGGGACAAGACCCCTCGCTGGTCCGAAAGCTGGCCAGGGCCGCAAAAGCGACGGCGTCGGCCAATACCTTCAACTCGCTGGCCGACGAACTCCTCGAAAAGAAGCGCGCGGAAGGAAAGGCGGAGCGCACCTTCGACAAGGTTGAATGGCTCCTGAACCTTGCTCGCCCTGATCTTGGGGAGCGCCCTATTGCGGAGATCGTCGCCCCTGAAGTGCTACGGGTCCTGAAAACGGTAGAGGCTCGGGGTCGACTCGAAACCGCCAAACGGCTGCGGGCAACCATCGGGCAGGTCTTTCGCTTTGCCGTCGCGACCGGGCGAGGAGATACGGACCCGACGGCCTCCCTTCGGGGAGCTATCGCGTCGCCAGTAGTCCAGCACCGTGCGGCCATCATCGAACCCAAAGCCTTCGGTGGCTTGCTCAGGGCCATTGCTATCTACGAGGGGTCGCCAGAAACGAAGGCCGCTCTAGAACTGTCGGCCCTGACTTTTGCACGTCCCGGTGAGGTCCGTGCAGCGGAATGGAGCGAAATCGATCTCGATGGCGCAACCTGGTCCATCCCGGCCGCAAAAATGAAGATGCGACGGCCGCATCGCATTCCGCTGGCACCCCCGAGCAGTTACCTTGCTGCGTGAGCTTCACGGCATCACCGGGAATGGACGCTTCGTTTTCCCGTCCAATCGCTCGCGCGAGCATTGTATGAGCGAAAACACCATCAATGCCGCCTTGCGCAGACTCGGCTTCACAAATGCGGCTTGTGGAACGCAGACGCCATCGAGCGTCAGCTGGCTCACGTCGATAACGATAGTGTGCGGCGCGCTTATGCTCGCGCCGACTATTGGGATGAACGGGTCCGCATCATGGACTGGTGGGCAGAAAGATGCAGGGAGATGGAGGCGGGCGGCACGATCGTCCCCCTGCGGGCAATCTGAGAAATCGTCGGCTCAGGGCGTTAGCCTACAAATTTGGAGTAGCGCTGGGATGTCCGCTTTCGTGCGAATAGCGGACTCAAGTCTGACATCGCGCAACGTCCGTTATGTGCCAAATCCAGAAATCCGCTGCATCTTGGTATAAGGTTCGTCGGTATTCTTTGCAGTAATCTATCTGGTTGAGAAGGTCCTTTGGCGAATATGGCAGACTGGCTCACGCGAACTATTCGGGTTGCTGGGGTCGAACGCGCGTTCCGGGCTAAACAAGTTCTGTTTCGCACGGGTCAACGAACTGCAGGCTTCTATGAGGTGATCACCGGGAATGTTTGTCTCGTGCGTGTGGATCGCGCGGGGCGCGAGGCTGTGCTGCAGATCGCTGCTGCTGGCGAGACACTCGGTGAGGCCTCGCTGTTCGCGTCGGCGTATCACTGTGATGGGATTGCGACGACCGATGCCGTCGTTCGCTTGTATCCCAAGACAATCGTGCTCGCCGAATTCGAGCGCGATCCAAAAGCCGCACAAGCTTTTATGGCGATGCTGGCACACCAAGTAATGAACCTACGCACGCGCGTTGAACAGCGCAATATTAACTCCGCCCACGATCGTGTTCGGCACTATTTGGCCCTCAATACTGGCACCGATGGACGTACTATTAGGGTGACCGGCACACTCAAGGACCTGGCCACTGAACTCGGCCTTACACATGAAACGCTCTATCGAACGCTCGCGGACCTGGCGGCCGCCGGAGAGATCGAAAGATCCAAAGGAAAGATCAAGCTGATGTGACCGCCAGCATGACCGTCGTATGATCAAGGTCATATGCAATTCCAACGCAAATGGCGTATTCGAGCAACTAGGGCAAGCTTTTAGTATGAGGTCGACGATGTCATCTTGGTTATCTAAGGCCGGCTTAGTCGGCATTGCGATCGTTGCCGCGACCGCTTATGCGGCAGCGCAAATGCCTAACCATGCCCGTATGCATGAGCAGATGAATTCGGGTAGTCCCGATCAGCATCAACAGATGATGCAGCAGGGTGGCCCCACGATGCATGGCATGCAAGGCGGGATGGGTCAGCATGGTATGATGGGAACCAAATCGGCCGGTCAGCCAACACTTCCTGGCCAAGAGGCATTCGGCACGATCCAACAAGTCGTGCGCATCCTGGATGAGGATCCAGCGACCGACTGGTCGAAAGTTAACATCTCAGCGTTGCGCGAGCACCTCATCGATATGGATGAGGTCACGATGCGCGCCACGGCTGTGGATCATGCCCTCGACAACGGAATTGAAATCGCCGTGACCGGAGAGGGCCGCACCATTGACGCTATCAAGCGAATGGTCCCCGCGCATGTGCACGAACTTAGTCAGCTAGGCTGGAATGCAAAAACAGAAAACATACCCAATGGGGTGAAGCTCACCGTTATCAGCCAAGATGCCAAGCAGGTCACGAAGCTCAAGGCACTTGGCTTCATGGGCATCATGGTGCAGGGATCGCATCATCAGTTGCACCACCTGATGATGGCGAAGAACGAGTTCGTCCACTAACCGAAGCGCCTCCCGCTACGGCTTAACGCTGGCGACATCGACCGCCGGCGTGTCTGGGCGATGTTACGTGATCTCTCAACTGGCATAAGCGCATGCCGGCCCAATGCTGAATTTGGGCACGACGTCCGTTAGGGGTCAAACTCGGAAGTCGGCGACCGGAACCGTGAGGTCTGCTACACCCCCAACACCGGACATCGTCATGCCTTTGCCCGGTTAGGAGCAGTCAGCCGTCCTGGCGCTGGCCAGGAAGGTTTCCAGCGCGCTGATGTCGAGCCCGGCGAGCCGCGTCATGGGCTAGACTGCACCACGGTTGGCAACAGTTGGTATATTTGTTGGTGCGGTCGCGGATTATAGAATTAAAAATCCATGATTCCATCATGTTAGTAATAGAATGTGATGCCTGTTTGCCTATTCGCCCTGCCGGGTTTCCGTCAGGCGGGGCTGACGTCCACCGGCCATTCCGAACGAACATTTTCATCGCTCTCCGCTGCGAGATGCTGCTGCGCGAGCGCGCCAAACGCCTCCGGCGCCATCAATTGCGACAGCGCCCACACCGCCGCGCCGCGCACGGTGGGGCTCTCATCGCCGAGCAGTCGCTTCGCATCATCCATCAAAGCGACATCGCCCGAATTGCCGATCGCGATCAGCACATTTCGGATGAAGCGGTCGCGCCCGATTCGCTTCACCGGCGACTTGGTGAACAGCGCGCGAAACTGCGCGTCGTCCAGCTTCGACAACGCATGCAGCGATGGCGCACGGAGTTCGTCGCGCGCGGCGAGTTTGATCTCGCGGCCTTGTTGCGCAAACTTGTTCCACGGGCACGCGGCGAGGCAATCGTCGCAGCCATAGATGCGATTGCCCATCGGCTGGCGGAATTCGCGCGGGATCGGTCCTTTGTGCTCGATGGTGAGATAGGAGATGCAGCGCCGCGCGTCTAACTGGTACGGCGCGGGAAACGCCGCCGTAGGACAAGCGTCGAGGCAGGCGCGGCACGAGCCGCAGTGATCGACCACTGCGTCGTCGCGCGGCAGCTCCAGCGTGGTGAAGATCGCGCCGAGGAACAGCCAGGAGCCGAATTCGCGCGAGACGAGATTGGTGTGCTTGCCCTGCCAGCCAAGCCCGCCGGCCTGTGCCAGCGGCTTCTCCATCACCGCTGCGGTATCGACGAATACTTTGACGTCGCCGCCGGCCTGGCCGATCAGCCAGCCGGCCAAGAGCTTCAGCCGCTTCTTGATGATTTCGTGATAGTCGTCACCCTGCGCGTAGACCGAGATCGCAGCCTTCGATCGCTGCGCCAGAATTGCCAGCGGGTTTTCGTCGGGTCCGTAATTGACGCCGAACATGATGACCGAGCGCACATCCGCCCACATCACCTTGGGATCGGCGCGGCGGCCGGGATTGTCGGCTAGCCATGCCATCTGGCCATGCGCGCCGGCGGCGAGAAACGCCTCGAGCCTTTCGCGCACGCCGGCGATCGCATCGGGATCGGCGATGCCGATCGAGTCGAAGCCGAGTGACAGGGCTTCGCGGGTGAGGGCGTCTCGCAGGTCGGGCGTCATGGCGCGCGCGTCGCCGCAGGCGCAATTATATCGCTGCCGAACGCCAAGCCCATCCGCTTGTCGTCCCCGCGAAAGCGGGGACCCATAACCTCCGGGATCGTCGTGACGCAGGGTCGCTGCCACAGCGTCATCCATGCACGCCAGCGTGTATGGGTCCCCGCTTTCGCGGGGACGACGGGCTGAGAGTTAGGAGATCGACGGCGCGAACAACCTGGCAATGCGTCGAGCGGAATCAGAAATCCAGATCCACATAGGTCCGCGACGCCGGCACGCCGGCCAGCCACTCGCTGAGCAGCGGACGGAACGACGGGCGGGATTTCACCCGCGCGTACCAGGCCTTTGCGGCGTCGTCCTCGCTCCATGGCACATCGCCCAGATAGTCGATCGCCGACAGATGCGCCGCTGCGACCAGATCCGCATAGCTCAACCGGTCGCCGGCGAGAAAATTGCGCGTCCGCGCCAGCCAGCCAATATAGGCCAGATGATAGCGCACATTGGCGGTGGCTGCGCGAATCACATCCATCGACGGCGCGCCGCCGCCGAGTTCCTCGGGCATGAAGCGCTTGTAGATGCGTTCGTTGACCAGCGGGCCGGAGGCCTCCTCGAAGAATTTTTCGTTGAACCAGGCCATCAGCCGGCGCACCTCGATGCGCTCCTCCATCGCCACCGGCAGCAGCCGGCGATCGGCCATCGCAGGCCCATGGGTCTCGTCGAGATATTCGGCGATGATGCCGGCGTTCGGAATCGGCGGAAAGCCGTCGGTCAGCAGGACCGGCGGGGTTCCAGCCGGATTGAGCGCCAGAAACGCCTCGCGCCGGTCCCAGGCGCGTTCTTCCACCAGCTTCACGTCAAGGCCGTACTCGCCGAGGACAAGGCGGATGAAGCGCGACTGCGGACAGAACGAGTGGTGGTAAAGGGTGTACATGAGGGCCTTGATAGTTATGCGGTCGTTAACAAAACGTCTCGTTTTGAGCAATGCATGGCAGCCCGCCGGCGCGCGCCAACCTAGCGAAGCGCGCTAGCGAGGCAACCCGCGATGGCCGGCTTTTTGCGATTGCGGCGGTGCGGGATATAGGCGAGAAGAACCCGGCTTTTTGAGGCCGGGGACCAGCAGAACGGACCAACAGCATGATGTCTGATGCGATCAGGGCGGTGATTCTCGGCATTGTCGAGGGTGTCACCGAGTTCCTTCCGGTGTCTTCCACCGGCCATCTGCTGCTGGCCGAGCGGTTCTTCGATCTCGGCGAGGACAGTTTCTGGAAGAGTTTCGCCGTGCTGATCCAGCTCGGTGCGATCCTGGCCATTCTGGCGCTGTATTTCGGCAAGTTGTGGCATATCGCGCAGGGCCTGTTCCGCGGCA
The DNA here is from genome assembly GCF_007018905.1 of Tardiphaga sp. vice304. Taxonomy (NCBI): domain Bacteria; kingdom Pseudomonadati; phylum Pseudomonadota; class Alphaproteobacteria; order Hyphomicrobiales; family Nitrobacteraceae; genus Tardiphaga; species Tardiphaga sp. vice304. Next base: position 344,888 of record NZ_CP041402.1, on the reverse strand, counting down.
ATATGGAGGCCCGCCGCTTCGTGATCGGCGTGCTGGTGGCGTTTCTGCCGGCCGCCATCATCGGCGCTTTGATGGGCGGCTACATCAAGAGCTATCTGTTCAATCCGTGGGTGGTGTGTTTCTCGCTGATCGTCGGCGGCGCGATCCTGCTGTGGATCGACCAGCTCGATCTTGCGCCGGTCCACGACGACGCCACCACCTTTCCGCTGCCGATGTATCTGAAGATCGGCTTTGCGCAGTGCGTCGCGATGATCCCCGGCGTGTCGCGCTCCGGCGCCACCATCGTCGGCGCGATGCTGCTCGGCGCCGAGAAGCGCGCGGCGGCGGAGTTCTCGTTTTTCCTGGCGATCCCGACCATGGCCGGCGCCTTCGTCTATGATCTCTACAAGAGCCGCGGCGATCTCTCGATGGATCACGGCGTCATCATCGCGATCGGCTTCGTGGTGTCGTTCGTCACCGCGATCATCGTGGTGAAGAGCTTCCTCGGCTACGTCACCCGCCACGGCTTCACGCTGTTCGCCTGGTGGCGCGTCATCGTCGGCACGCTCGGCCTGATCGCGCTGGCGCTGGGGTATTGATCCCGCCACAAACTCCGTGTCGTCCCCCGCGAAAGCGGGGACCCATAACCACGGTAGCGAAAGAATAGACTCGGACGTCAGCCGCAGCGTTTAACCAGCACGACAGCGTATATGGGTCCCCGCGTTCGCGGGGACGACATTCGGAGAGGCCGGTGTTAATTCGTGCCGTTATGGGCGAACTGGCCGGTCGCGCGGTAGCGCCACAGATATTGCGGGGCGATCGCTTCCAGCGAATCGGGCGTGATGCCCAAGCCTTCCAGCGTCAGCCCGGCCGCTTTGGCGGCTTCCGACACCACATTGTCCGACCGTAGCATAGTGACCTGGTCCGGCGTCAGCTTCAGCGCGCCCGGCGCGAATTGCAGCGCCATCGCCTGCAGCTTGGCAAGGCCGAACGGCACCGGCACGAGCACGCGCTTGCGCTCGATGGTCGCCAGAATTATCTCGATGATCTGCCGCATCGTCAGCACTTCCGGCCCGCCGAGCTCATAGGTGGCGCCGGCCTGCGCCTTGCCGTCGACGGCATCTGCCACCGCGGTGGCGACATCGCCGACATAGACCGGCTGCATCCGGGTATCGGCGCCGAACACCGGCACGATTGGCATCATCCGGGCAAGGCCGGCGAATCGGTTGGTGAACTGGTCCTCGGGGCCGAACACGACCGACGGGCGCAAAATCACGGCCGAGGGCACCGCGGCCAGCACGGCCGCTTCGCCCTTAGCCTTGGCGCGGGCATAGCCGGCCTCGGAATCGGCGTCGGCGCCGATCGCCGAGACATGCACCATGCGCGCGCCGATCTCGGCGGCGGCCTGGGCGATCGCTTCGGCGCCCTTGGCCTGCACGGCATCGAAGGTCTGCTTGCCGCCCTCGGTAAGCACGCCGACCAGGTTGACGACGACCGAGGCGTCGCGCATCGCGGCCTTGATCGAGGCCGGAAAGCGCAGATTGGCCTGCACGGCGTGGATCTGGCCGACCCGGCCGATCGGCTGCAGGTGGCCGGCCATCTCCGGCCGGCGTACCGCGACCCGGATCCGGTAATCGCGCTTCACCAGCGCGCGCACGACGTGGCGGCCGAGGAAGCCGGAGCCGCCGAAAACCGTAACGAGGGTGTCGATGGGCGCTGCCATGATCGTATCCTTAATCCGTTTTCAACAACCGAATCGCCGCCCGGAAGGCGGCCGAAACCCGGCGCCAGCAGGCTGTTTCGCGATACGCCAACCCCGCCTGCCTGTACAGCGGATTTGCCGCCCGACAAGCGATTTGACAAGCGCGTTCAGGGTCCCTACTAACCGGCTCCATGCTCTCGGGCATGCCCAGGTGGCGGAATTGGTAGACGCGCTGGCTTCAGGTGCCAGTAGCTTAACGGCTGTGAAGGTTCGAGTCCTTTCCTGGGCACCATCCCCCTTTTAAACCATTGGTTTGAAAGAGATTTAGCAAGATCAGAGGCTTAGCACTACCCGCCTGGTACAAAAGGCTGGTACAATGCCCCTTGCAATGTCACGTCCCTGGAAGCATCCCAACAGCGGTTTCTATTGGCTCCGGAAAGGTGTTCCGGAAGACCTGCGTGCGCTCGTTGGCAAGCGCGAAGAGAAACGCAGCCTGCTTACGCGAGACCCTGTTGAAGCCAAGCGACTTCACGCTGAGGCCTTGGCGGAACTGGAGGCTCGTTGGGCGAACTTGCGGGCCGGTCCCAAATCCCTGAGCGAACGTGAAGCGCACCAGATGGCAGTGGCAGTGCACGATCACTGGCTGGGCCAGTATCGCGAAAACCCCAGTAGCCAAACCACATGGGATACGGAGCTTGGTGTCCGGCTATTCCTTCCGCCGAAATCTACGTCTCCTGCACAAATCTACGACGCCAGTTTCCTCCTCCAGGTGGATAATGACGCCTCCCGAGTGGATGAAATGGAGGGGCGGTGCCTTAGGGGCGCCGACGAATGTTTGGCCTCTCAGGGGCTAAAGGTTGACGAAAATAGCCGCTGGTTACTCGCCAAAGCGATCGCAGCTGCAGTGCAGCGAGCTAGCCTGACGCTGAAACGCTTGGCCAATGGCGAGGCGATAGAGAACTCCTTCTTCTCCCCCAGCAGTGTCGCGCCCGCTAGCGCCCCGGTGTCTGAAAAGCCTGTGCCATTCCAAATCCTGATCAAGGGATGGGCGGCCGAACGTCGACCAGTCGAAAAGACGGTCTACGAGTGGACGCGGGTAATGCACCAGCTTGAGAAATTTCTCGGCCATGATGATGCGCGTCGGGTCACGGGCACCAACTTCGTCGCCTGGAAAGCGGCGATGGTTGAGGAGGGCCTCCGCCCGAAGACGATCCAGGACGCGAAGCTTGCACCGATGCGTGCCATTTTCGAATGGGGATTCAAAAATAAGCTGATCTCGGCGAATCCGGCCGAAGGTGTCTCACTCGAGGTCAAGAGCAAACAGGGTGAGAAGAAACGAAGCTTCACGGACGAAGAGGCCAAGACGATCCTTCGAGCAGCTTCGGCGAGCAAGGACCCGGTCAGGCGTTGGGTGCCGTGGATCGGTGCATATTCGGGAGCGCGCGTCTCCGAGATCTGCCAATTGCGATCCGAGGACGTCCTGCAGATAGACGACATCTGGTGCATGAAGCTCGATCCTGAGGCGGGCTCACTGAAGACGAGTGGCTCGGAGCGCATCATTCCTGTGCACCCGGCTTTGATTGAGGCCGGCTTCGTGAAGTTTGCAAGTCGGGCCAAGTCCGGGCCGCTTTTTGCCGAGCTGGCGCCGGACAAGTTTGGAAAGCGCGGAGGCAACGGCACGAAAATAATTGGCCGTTTCGTTCGCCAGCTAGGACTGCTTGATCTGCGGTTATCCCCAAGCCACTCATGGCGACACCGGATCAAGACGCTGGGCCGAAGGCATGCACTAGCGAAGGACATTCTAGATGCAATCACGGGGCATGGCAGTCGGTCGGTAGGGGACTCATATGGGGAGTTTCCGGCGGAGGCTTTGTATCGAGAGCTCTGCAAGATTCCGGCCCTAAAACTCTGAGTAATGCCGGTGCAAATCCGCGTGAGGCTCAAGTTCTCGATCATGTCGCTCTCGCAAGCCGGAAGATCGATTGACCACAATATTCAAATGTTTTCCGGTGAGGGCTCGCTGATGGTATGTTGCTAACGAGGCGACTTAGGATATGAGATTGCCGGAACCAAATTGCCTCCTGTGATTCGGCGCGTCTGCGTTGGGCAGCCCGCAGCTGAAGGGTGTTCAGTCAGACATGAAAGGCATTAATTTTGCTGATTTGTTCGCGGGTTGCGGGGGATTCTCGCTCGGGCTTTTACAGGCTGGACTGACGGGAAGTTTTGCCATCGAGCGAGACCCGATGGCATTCGAAACATTCTCAGCCAACTTGATCGAGGGCCCCTCATCGCGACACGCTTTCGAATGGCCTGAATGGCTCGAAAAAAAGGCCTGGGATATCGAGCACCTGCTGTTGCAGCACAAGGCCGATCTGATCAGCCTCATGTCAACGCCGGAGAGATTTTACAGCGGGTGGCCGGAGTAAAAGTGCAGCACGGACGCAAGCAAGAAGGCCCCCGATCGGGGGCCTTCTTGCTTTTCGCGTTTTATTCCTGAGGGGCCGCGTCCGCCGGCGGTTCTGACCGCGCTCGGCGTGACCGGCGCCTGGAGTCGGCGAGCCTAAAGCTGTCGCCGTTCATCTCGAGAATATGGACGTGATGTGTGAGGCGGTCGAGGAGCGCGCCGGTGAGCCGCTCGGAGCCGAACACGGACGTCCACTCGTCGAACGGCAGATTGCTCGTGACCAACGTGCTGCCTCGCTCGTAGCGCTGGCTGAAGACCTCGAACAGCAGCTCGGCCCCGGTCACAGAGAGTGGTACATAGCCGAGTTCGTCGATGATCAGCAGCTTGTAGCCGGCGAGCTGACGCTGAAGACGCAGTAGCCGTTTTTCGTCGCGCGCTTCGAGCAGTTCGTGGACCAGAGCCGACGCCGTGATGAAGCCAACCGATAGACCCTTCTGGCAGGCCGCCAAGCCAAGCCCGAGCGCGATGTGGCTCTTGCCTGTGCCGCTGTTGCCGACAGCAATGATGTTTTCGCGCCGCTCGACGTAGTCCGAGCGCGCCAGTTCCAGCACCAACATCTTGTTCAGCGATGGCAACGCCAGGAAGTCGAAGCTGTCGAGGCTTTTAACGGTCGGGAACCGCGCCGCCTTGATCCGGCGCTCCACCATACGTCGCTCGCGATCAATCATCTCCATCTCGGCCAGCCGCATCAGGTAACGCGGATGGTCGACGCCTTCAGCCGCACACAGCCGGGCGACCTTGTCGTACTCTCGCAGGAACGTCGGCAGCTTCAACGCCTTCAGATGGTGGGCGAGCAGGATCTGCGGCGCGTCGGTCATGTCGCCACTCCGGCCAACAGATCCATGTACGACCGCGCCGATGTTGTCGCGACCGTCGCTTTGGGCAGATACGGATAGATCGTCATGTCGAGGCGTGGCGGACGCCGCTCGATACGGCACAGCACCAGATGCTTCACGGCATCGAAGCCGACCGCACCGCGCGCGATTGCGTCGCGCACAGCGGCGGCCACGTCGTCGACCTTGAACACCTCGATCAGCCGCAGCACCTGCACAAACTCGCGCTTGCCGGACCTGCCCATACGGGCCTCAAGCAGGCGCCGCAGCGTCGCGAACTCCTCGGGCAACTTCCAATCGGCGAGCGGGGCTGCCTGGTCGAGCGCATTGGTTTTCTGCTCGATGAGCGCCAGGTAGTGCAGCGGATTGAACACGAAGTCCTCGCGCGCGTAGGAGCGGGGATGGCGCGCAATCACCTCGGCTCCGCAGGCGATGATGACCTCGTGCACGTAGCCACGGACCAGAACCTTCTGGTGCCCATAGGCCGTCGGCACCGAGTAGTCATTCAGCCGATAGCGCACCAGCGAGAGCGAGTTGACGCTGCCCGGCTTCTTGTCGCAAGCGTCGTAGGGCGCCGGCAGCGGCTTCTGGAACGCGGCGAGATCGTGCTGCAGCCGCTCGCCGATCGTGCCGTCATGGCCGCGCAGCCGGTCCGCAAGGCGCTTCCGGCACCCCTCCAGAAGATGCCCGTTCAAGGCCTCGAAGTCAGCGAACACGGGGATCGGCACCAGGAAGTTCCGCCGCGCATACCCCACAAGCCCCTCGACCTTGCCCTTGTCGTTACCCTTGCCAGGGCGGCCAAACCGATCCGTGAACAGGTAATGCGATTGCAGCTCGCTGAACACGCGCGTGCGCTGACGCTTGCCATCGCCGAGAATGCGGGCAACCGCGATCCTGGTGTTGTCATACAGGATCGACTGCGGCACGCCGTCGAAGAACGCGAATGCTCGCACGTGCCCGTCGCAGAACGCTTCCGTCGTCTCCGCCGGATAGCCCACCACGAAGATCGCGTCGGAGTGCGGCAAGTCCATCGCGAAGAAGTGGATCTTGCACTCGACGCCGCCGATGATGCCGATCGCTTCGCCGAAGTCGGCCTGGGCATGCCCCGGCGGATGCGCAAGCGGCACGAACATTTCCTGCGTCCGCTGGCGCCAGCCGGCAACGTAGTCCTTCACGATCGTGATTTTGCCCGTAAATCCGTGCTCGTCGCAGAGCCGCTCGAAAATCCGCTTGGACGTATGCCGCTGCTTCTTCGGCCGGTCCTTGTCGGTCGCCAAAATCGCATCAATAATACCGCTGAACTCGTCGAGCTTCGGCCGCAACGGTGGCTTCCTGCGCACGTATCCGGGCGGCACCGAGAACTTCAGCATCTTCGAGACCGTCCTGGCGTTGATGCCGAACCGGTCTGCCGCAGCGCGCTCGCTGATCCCCTCGATCAGAACGGCGTGCCGGACCCGCGCGTAAAGCTCCACTGTCTTCATCCCCCGCCCCCTGCCGTTCCAGACAAAGGACTCTAACTGCCGCAGTTTTACTCCGGCGCAGCCAAACAAATCGGCCGCTTCAGTGAGGCAGTATTGCTCCGGCTTTCACAGATCGGCGACCTCGGTGAAGTCCGACAACCCCATGCGACCCGGCGGATGTTCCTGACGGAAGATCACCTCCCGATCCGGCCCGTTCACCGCCCGCCATGCCCGAATGCGCCGCTCGAGCGTCCGCCGCGTTCCAGAACCCAGCTCCGGATGTCGGCGGCATAGTTCCTCGAACACGGCGATCGGCCGTAAGCCTGGGGCGGCGTTCAGCATCGGGAGGATGTCGTTCTCCCAAAGATCGGCAAATGGATCAGCGCGGCGGCGTTCGCGGGGCGACTTCTTCTGGGTGGGAAGTCGGGGATCCTTTTCGAACCGGTAGGCGGCGGAGGTGCTGAAACCAGCCTTTGCAGCGGCGACGGCTGGCGAATGGTTGCGACGCAAGCTCATGAAAAGCCTCATTTGTTGATCGGTGACATGCCGGCCGGCCAAAGAATTGGTCCTCTCAAAGGAGAAACCCGATCTTTGACCAGCCGCCGTTACCGCCAAATGAGGCCCGTTCGGGCGACACGCCGCTGCTGGGCTGCCTCCGGTCGGGCTACGCCCTCCCTTCGTCAACCCAGCAGCGGCGCATTCTCATCCTGATTGTCGCGGGATTCTCATCCTGATTGTCGCGCTACATTGCGACCTGGATCAGCGCCCCGGCGTAGGCAGGTATTCGATGAAGGTCTCGAATGTCGCCTTTGACAATGCTGGATCGTAGATGTCCTTGGGGGATGGTTGCAGCGGCGACACGGTCACGAAGCTCTTGGAGTGAGACGAGCTCGAAGGTGCCGATGTTGTAGCGCTTGCCGTTGACGAGCGAGATCAGCTCCTGTCCTTCGACGCGCAGCTTCGCGCGGGTTTCGGCATATCCCTTCTCATGGAAGCCGGTCAGGCGTTCGAACCAATCCATGCAGATTCCTCTAAAGATGAACGGGGCTGCGGGTGGCAGCCCCGTTGGGGGTCTAGGCGACGATCCGACCCTTGACCCGAGCGTCCTCAACATATGCCGAGAGCGGCTTATCAGCGACGAAGTAATTATCGCGTTCGACGGGCAGACCCAGCCGTCCACGAAGCTCGATGAGCTCTTGGAGGCTGACGTACCCGAGCTCAGGAAAGCCCAAACCTAGGTCGCAAAGCCCAAAGAGACGGTCGGGATCGTCAGGGTCGACCTCCGTGAGCAACCACGTCGCCGAGCCGTCCGGCGTGAAGAGCTTGACGGCGGGAAAGTGATCGCGCTCATTATCGAGCGCGTTCACAAGGAGGGTGACGCTGTCGGTGACCGTCAGGGGTGAATTATTGACCATAGGTCACCGCCCGACGAAGCCGCGTGGTCGAGGACGCAACCCCGACTGCAGAGATTGAACCTGCTTTGCGCTGGCGGCGCGGCTTGTTGACCTGGGCCGCTTCTTTTTCAGCGGCGGCGGTGGTGGTGGGGCTCGATGAAGCAGGGAGGGTGTATTCTGTCATCGCCAGATGGAAGACCCGCTCGAAATCGCAATAGCGCGCCCAGAGAGCTCGAGCCAGATCAGTGGCGCCGGCCTCATTGATCGTGTCTATGACCTTCTCGAGGGTGATCGACTGAAACTGGACGCGATCGGCGTCGAGGTCATCGTCAGGGATCAGTTCATTCTTGTACACGCGGCAGGCGGTCTGGACGCGGCGATTGAGCCGAGGACCGATGACGACGAACATAGCCCGGTCAGTGACGCCCTGATCGACAGCGAGCTGCGCGAGCATATGTTCACGCCAGAGCTGCTCGAGGGCAAGGGATCTCAAGATGACTGCATCCGGTTCAGAGTAGAGGCGAACCTGACGGGCGGCCTCGTCGTAGCGATCCCGCAGGCGTGCGGCAGGGCCCTCCATTGATTCCGAGTATTTGGTCTCGATGAAGACGGTGGCGCTTTCGCCATCCGGCGTCAGGACTTCGATTGCCAGGTCGAACGCAGTTCCGTCATCAAGGAAACGCGCTTCGCGGCGGCCGGGCGAGGTTTCAAAACGGATGTTCTCGACGCTTGCAACGAAGGCAGGAAGCAGCGAGCGGAACACGGCGGTGGCGAGCTGGAGATCGAGTGCAAGCGGCGCGAAGACGTTGAAACTCATCGGCGTCGAGCTCAAGGCGTTGTAGAATAGCCGGTGCTCATCAATCGCGGCACCTTCCTCCCGCATTATTGTGGCGTGGCGGACGAAGGCATGGATTTCGGGGGTGAGAAAGTTGCGGCCGGAGCGCGCGGCATCTGCTTCGAGCATTGAACCGAGGTCCATGACGATGTCGCCGTCGTCGGATTTTCGGACATGAACGCCGGTGACAATGGCGCTATCACGAAGCCAAAGGTGCTGAAGTAATCGAGCGGCACTACGAAAGCGTGTGTCGATGATGCAGGCGACGTTGTGATCTTTGAGGATCGATTGCGGAATTAGCGGGATGCGCGGCAGTGGCGGCGCGGAATAGAGCGACATACGAATCTCCGGTTGCACGGCATGTGCAGGGGAAGATTCAGAGATGCGCTCACGATCTTGATAGGAATCGGAAGATTGCTGAATAGCTGCAGTTCGAAAGTCATCATCGCTCTTGGTACGTCGACGAAGCCGGCGAGGGGTAGCTTATCGAGAGTGAGTAAGCCAGCTCGTGCGAGCAGGTCGGGCTATGGGTCAAGTCAGTCAGAGAGGAGTGTAGGGTGGTAGGGGTAGGTTAGGTAGGGGCAGATAAGGCTAAGCAGGCAGGCCAGGCTGGTAGGCCAGGCTGGTAGGGGTAGGTAGGGTTCTCTCGCTTTCTTTCGGGGGCATCTCGAATATACCTAGTCGTCCAGCTATCAACCAGCTGTCTTTTCGCTAAAATGAAGCCACAGGTCTAGGGTTCTTGCGCGCGGTTTTTGTTTACTGGTTGGCCCCGAACAATCGAGACTTTCAACGGGGATGATCAAGTTAGAGTAAGCGGGCGATTAGAGCGCAGCCCGAATTGCGCCGAAACGATCACGAGAAGCCGAAATCGAGAGCGGTAACCGCCACCGCGCCTCTCGTGTCTCACCCTACGTTTCGATTACAGTGATCGCTTTTGAGGTGCGCGTAATGCCGGTATAAAGCCATCTGCGCGCGTCGTCCTTATAGATCTGCGACTCGTCAAAGAGCACGACATTATCCCACTCGCTTCCCTGGCTTTTATGAACCGTGATGACGTCCGCATATCCGAAGCGCTCGGACCGAGCTTGGTCCAATTCAGAGACAGGAAAAATCGTGCCTGTGAGCGGTCCTGTAAGGCACTGCACTTTCAATTTACGGTCGCCGGTCTCTGATTGAATCTGAAGGCTAACGGTTGCGCCATTGATTTGCGTGCAAGATAGCGCAGTCCAAACCTGGCCGTTTAGCAATCCTTTGTTTCTATTATTGCGTAAGCACATCAGCTTGTCGCCGGGCATCGGAAGCGGCGCGGTTCGACCGAACAGGTTGCGCAGAGCATGTCCGACAGCGCCGCAAGTCGCTTTGCGTCCAGCCAAAACCTGGTCAGCCTTCATCAAACGATCGAGAGGCAAGGCGTTTAGTTTGAGAATCAGGCTGTCGCCATAGCTGCCTCGCTTGAGTCTTCGGCCTTCCCGTAAGTCTAACGACATTCGCGTGATGGGATTGTCGAGCGCCTGCCGATGAAGTTCGGTGAGAAGGTAGTCGGCTTTGGCGTTCGTGAAATAGCCGGCGCCATTGATCGGAGGCAATTGCATAAGGTCCCCCATCGCGATGACCGGTTTGTTGAGGGACAAGATGTCCTTCGCAAGATGACTGTCGACCATTGAGCACTCGTCAAGAACAACAAGGTCACACTTCGCTATAGCGCCGGCGTGATTGATAATGCGATCGCTCGGCCCGCCGTCATCGCGAGGTATCCACTGATACAACGCGCGGTGGATCGTGGAAGCATCGGTGCATCCCTTCGCGATCAGTACAGATGCTGCTTTGCCTGTGTAGGTCACGAATGCAATGTTGCAGCCCAAGGCATCCGGCAGCTCGCGAGCGATCGTCGTCTTGCCGGTCCCAGCATAGCCAAAAAGTCGGAAGACGCCCTTGAGTTTGCTAGCGTACCACGCTCGGATACGTATAATGGCATCGGTCTGCTGGCTACTCAGATTGACAGTAGCATGACTTGCTTGGCCTCGGGGCTGTTGGATGACCGCCGAACCCCATCTAGAACGGACGCTCGCTTCTAGATGGCTGCCGTCGACCTGAGAAAGCGCCGTCGCAGATCCGTCTATGTGGAGTGCGCCGCGCGTATGCATAGCGTACCGCACCCTAGTAACTCTGGAATTCGCGGCTTGGATCGTCATTGTGGGTTCAGATACGACCATTAGGGCAGCCGCGGTGTTCTGGGACTTGAAAAGGCCGGGAGGCACCTGCCGTACGGCCAAGACAACCGAAGCACTGCATAGAGCACGCTCTGCTTCGGTGTCATAGTAAGATCCGGGATCGGCGCGCAGCGCAGCTAGTCGCTCGTCGGTGGGTAGGTCGCTCTGAGCTGTGTTCATAGCTGGCCAACTACGCCGCGATCCTTGGAGAACGGTTCGCAGCGGAGCATATCCAGGTAGCGGATCATGACGCTGTTTGCCAGGTCTTCCGATCCCAGCATCGTCGCGCTGATCAAGCCGCGCAGCGCTAGAACGCAGCGACCCTGGGCGGTCGCCGATTCCGGAAAAACAAAAAAAGGTGCAGAACGCTTCCAGGCGTCCTGAAAAGAGAACGCTAATGAAGCGGGCCCTAATTCAAGGACCTTCCAGTGAAAGTTCTTGAGGCAGATCTGCGGCTCGCGGCCGCTCGCAAAGTCGGCGCGAAGTCTTCCGAGAATCTGTTCGACCCGGGCTTCCGTTTCGTCCGTGGCATCAGCAACGATTAATGCCGTCGAACGCTTCCAGAAGTGGTGCACGTCCTTGCTAGATGTGTGGCTCGCACCCGGCTGCTGCCAGGCGCGCACCGAGATCTGGAGAGCATGAAGTTCGGATTTCCGGCGAGTTGAAGTTTGGGAACTCGCCTGAATAGCTTCGGATAAGGGGTCGGGTTGTGCTTTCGCCATGGGGTATCTCACGTTAGAGGGCGGGGATGACGATTGACGGAATCTCAGGGGCGAACAGCGGCTCGGGTTGCCGTTCGATGACGATCGAGTGCAGAGGATTGTTCGGGGAGTCGACGAAGGACTTTCGAGAAATCCGCAAAGCCTGACTCCGAGGTTGCCCTATTAGCTCGAGTTGGAAGCCGGGAAGGGCATTACGCGCGACGAGTAGCCGGATGGCATGCCGAAACTTGCGAAATCCGCCCGGCGACTCAGGCTGATGTTGACCGCCCGATTTGAACCAGGCGTAGTTCAGCGGGATTGCCCAAGGTTCGGCCGCAATACGGTTGACATGCGCGCTTGCCCAGCCATAGACGCGTCGCTCAAGACCGCGAAGTTTCAGCGACGCAGGATCAAGCTTCAGAATCAGATTAAGTCGAATCTGGTCGACAAACCAGTCCCCCACCGTGATTGAGCGGATACGTCGCGTGCCTTCTGCATAATCGATGCGTGAAATAAGTGTGTCGAAGGTCGGCACGACGCAACCGCCGGCGTTGTAATTGCTTGAGATCGTGGTGTTGTGCAGCCGATAGACAGCAGCTTGAAGAAGGACGTTCTGGCGGCCACCGAGCGGTCTTCCGAGAAAGCGGAGAATAGGTGTCGGCCTGAAAGGTATGACCGGCGACAGGTCTGCTCCGGCGTTCTTGGCAGCGGCAATGACGGACGCCGCGTAGATCAAGACATCAGCGTCCGCCAACGTGGCCATCGAGTCATGCCCATCGGCGGACGTGGCGAAATGATAATCGACACCATGTTCTTTAAGAACAGACTTGATGGACTGCGTTCCGGGTGCCGTGGCGACCAGTGGTAGCTTAGCAAGCACGGAAAGCTGCCGCATGTCCCGGTGAGGCTCTAGCTGGAGCGGCGTCGAAATCTGGATCAAGACGAAACTCCCGCGGGGCTGGCGTTATTCAAATAGGCTCGCTGGCTAACAGCGACTGACGCCTGGTTCATTGAATTGAACTGCGGCTGATATCGAGCAAGCTGGCCACGGCCGCCGCTAACGAGTGTCGCCTTCCACAGGTAAAGCTCGCGAAGGCGGCGACGCGATTTTTTCACAGTGTTCGGCTTACAGCCGACCATCGCGGCGACTGTCTCGCGGGATGCAAAGCAGCAGCCCTCGGGCTGGTCAGAAAGGACAAAAGTCAGCATCGCGTGGCTGACGGCGGCGTCAGTTCGCGTAAGAAGGCCGGCGGCGCAAGCGCGGTCGACAAAATGTCCAAATCGTTCGCGCTGCGTTGGATCGCCGGACGTCCCGCCGCCGGTCGAATTCATGGACGGCACGCCAGGCCGCGGCTTACCACTTCGAAGAAGATAGTGGGCCTTGGTCAGGGCATCGTGGTGGGACCAGGGCCGGCGTCCATTACGCTTAGGTCTGGAAAGATCGGCTTGTTGTGTAAAGCTCCGCCAGGCGGCATCGGCGATTGCCTCAGCTGTGCTGTGCGTGGCGTAGGCCTGAAAAACGAGACGGGTCAACAGCGTGTCGCGGCCGTCTAAGACTCGGTCTGCGTTCGTGCGTAGCGGTTTCGCCTTATGATCAGGAAAAATGGGGTCCGGCGTCGAATCGGGCCGAACTCCCGGTACGGCTTCAGCAAAGAAATAGGCTCGGACAGCGTTGAGAAAGCGAGCGATCTTAGCCGGCGTTACAGCCGGCAAGGCTGAAACGGGGACAGTGGCAGGCGTCGCATTTTCCCAGGTGTAAGGCTGGCGGGTGTCCGGATGAATGCCAAAGCCGACGAGATAGCGTCTGTCACCAATTAGATCGAGCTTGCCGACGCTTTCGGACTCGATCACCGCACCAGGCGCGACGCGGTAAATCAACGCGCGTTTCGGAAACTGGCCGATGCGCATAAGCGGCGTGTCACCGAGCGACTTTCGCGTCAAGCGTTCGATGTCGTCGGCCTGTTCTGCAAGAAGGCAATCGATGTCGACCGCCACGACCGAGAAGCCGGCGGCCAGAGCAATGCCATGGTCGCCGTACTTCGACTGCCAGGCGGCAATTTGCTGCTCGGTCGGGACTTCGGCGCAGAATTTAGACCAGCCCTTCCAGTGGGTGCGCTTCTGAAACGGGGGCAACGGAAGGCAAAAATAGCCGTTTGCGGCCATCTGCGATGCATGAATGGCGAAGAAGTGGTGCTCCGGCGTGATTGCGTCAGGCGTGCGGGTGGCAGCGCTTGTGACGCGAGCGACACGTTCTAGAGCAGACTGACTGAGCTTTTGCGGCATGAAGTTCGTGCACCGGTATGTTCGGAAACACGATTAAGCCTGCAGCGAAAAGTTCGACAGCGGTAACAACTGTCAGTTCAAAGAGACATCTGTCAGTTAGACAAAGAGGTCTACTTCAGTGAAGTGGGCTTGCCGGACGAGGTCGTTTTCCGCTTCGGGGCTATGCGCGGCCGTTTGCGAGCAATCAGACTCGCAATTCTCTCCGCCTCTCTCTCGGTATATTCTCCTAGTTCACTCGGCCAATGCTTCTCAATAAAAGAGGGTATCGCCTTAATCGAGTCGATCTTTGCCCCTCCATTTTTGGCCAGCCACAACTCAATAATTCTGAGATAGTCAAAAACTGGCATGACCCGGAACTCTGGGGGGGCTGAATCAAGCCAATTTGCCCGTGGAGCGGGTAGTTCGCTGCTTTCAATCGCTTTAAAGCCAGCCGCTCTATCAACGATCACAACGCTTGGTAGGCTATCGCGCCACCTAAAGGGTGCACTATGAGCTATTGTCCAAAACTCTTGCGACTGCCAACGCAGTGCTGGGATAGGTGTGCGATCGAAGTCTTGGTCCAGAAGAAACGTTTCAAGGCGTCCAGTCAGTAGAGCGGACCGCAGAACAAATTCAACCCGGTCAAATTCAGCCTGAGGCTTGTACTCGGAGTCTGGCTCAAGCTGGCGATGCACCTCTATGAACAGATCTTGAATAAGAATAAACTCGTCAGGAAGTTGGTTCAAGTTGGATAGCAGTGTTTCTGGTCGGCTCAAGTCTGGCTTCCTATTTTGGATTGTACAACTGGATCGCCACAGTGAGCACCGGGTGCCGAATTCTGGATAATTCGGAGACGGCTCGAAAAACCGACATCGCCCTTTTCAATGCTAGGCGGCACACGAAGAACGCTGTTTGTGGCACTTACGAGCAGAAGGCGGGGTACATCGCCGACGGTTGTAGCAAAACTTTTGAACTTTGAAATATATCGCTGCTGTTCCCTAATATTTCTTTTCCCCTCTCAGCTTTCTCCCACCCTGGTTATCCTGGGGATGTTCCGTAAACCGTTTAGCATCCGTGCACGACGCATATTTGATAACAGCGTCGCGGGATCACGCGGACTGAGCAATCGTGCTTCGAGAAGGTAAAGCTTCGCGCGCCTGGAATTTTGCCGTTTAACGAATTTGAGTTTCGTAATCGACCCCTCGACCTGACCGTTTGACCAAGGCTGCGTGACTGCATCGCTCCGCAGAGATGTCCTTGAGGACGCCCGAAGCGAAAGATGAGACTCGGCTGCTTTCGCGTTCGCGATCCAGGCATCGGGTTTGGCCTCGTCCTTTTTTCGGATCGTATCGTGCAACTGTGCAATGAGCGTGTGGATCTCGCTAATAGGTCTGTCCCGCTGATCGCGCGCAACCAGATCCGGATCGTGATCGATCAACCATAATGTCCGCGATGCGCAGGGAGCGCGACGGCGCGCTGTGGTGGATAAGCTGCGCTGCGCCAAGGCTCATTTTTGCGAAGGCATAAATGCCTAATTCACGTGTTCGAACCCAAGAATTGCTTGACGCGACCGGGCCCAAGTTGAGGCACTATCGTCGGCGAGTTCCGTCTGGCATTGTTGGGCGTCGAGGTACTGGATTCTGGCAACTATTGGGGATCGTTTTATTATGTCGGTGTCGAAGAAATCGCGTGACGCAAAATTCAAGAAGGAAGCTGCCAAGAAGACCGGCCAAACCGCCGCACCGAAGATTGAGGATGGAGAAGGCGAACTCACGACTCTACGCAGGGGTAATGAGTTGTACCTACTGGCGGACGGCAAAAAAATTGCAAGGCGCGGACGGCCCGGCTCGCCGCAAGCGGGTACATGGATTCCGATAAGCGATGTGAATGCGATCATGATGGAGGGCGACGAGAACTTTATGGACCTCGATAAGGGTGAACGATTGCAGTAATAACGCAAAAGCCGGAAGGTGGTTTACACGCGCTTACTTTGATTTAGTCGTCCGTAGCAACGCTAGTACGTCGGCCAATTCAAGGTCAGCCGGAATCAAACATGCCAAGCGACGATTTCGGACGGCCCGGGTGTCGGTCATGCGAGTCTCAGATTGAGCTGACGCTCGCGGCCGGCGTGACGCACCAGGAACTCCTCCATGGTCGCCGCGGCGGGCGTCCGCCTCGAGCTCGACATCGAGCTAATCGCGTGGCGTCACGAAGTTTCAGTCAAACCCAGAGGAGTTGCCATGGATCCCGCAATCGACCACACGGTAAATGAGGCCAACGTCCGCACCGAGGATAGCGCTTACGGGGCGATCGTCACTGGAGCGATCGCACTGGTATTTCTCGCGTTCGTCGTCCATGCCGCCACGCTGCCAACGCAAGATGCCGCGGCCCCGCCGCCTCCGTCCGGCGCCACGGCGACCAAGGCCGCGCACTAGGGTGTCGGCGCCGAGTGGAAGATGGCGCTTCAACATCCAGTCACGCCGGACCGCCGCTATATCGTGAAGGGCCGCCTCTGGCGTCTGGCCGCCCCCTCGCTGCCGGAAGCGGCAAAATCCGCGCTTGTGTCCGAACTCATGCGGGCGCGGCGCGGGGTGAGGACCGCGAAGCGGGCCGATGACGCAGAGGCGGAGGCGCCTCGCATCGCAACGTCGACGATGCCAAGCGCGCCTTGGGCGGGGGCCTTCCCGTCTGGTGGAGTGGCGGCGATCCGGACCTTAACAGGCACATGGCAAAGAATACGCCGTACGCGACGTGGTTCGCCGGCCTCAAGGCGAGCCGAGCGAAGGAGTCCGCGTGAAGATCGCGACCTTCAACGTCAATAACGTCAACAAGCGTGCGAGCCCGATGGCGTCAGATCGTAAGTGGCAGTTCAAGACGAAGTTTCGCACCAACGCCTATGGATGGCGCGCATCGAATCTCGCGATCAGCCGACTGAAGGAAGCTGCCGCCGAGATCAGGTCCGCGGCGAAATCCGATCCTGTCGCGGCGGGAGACGGCGTCGTATCGTTGATGGAGCGCATCTGGCCGGCGTTCCAGGGCATTGATACCTCATCGGGCGCTCTTGGCGGCGCGGTTTTTCGCACTATCACCGAGCTGATCCCGATCCTGACCGCCGCGCCGGCGGACCATGCGACCAGAAGCAAGTGGCTCGAGAGATTGTTCGAGGCGGTGCAAAACGACGGCGTCGAATATCTGGCGCCGCTGGAAGATCGTTGGGGCGAGATCGCCCAGTACCCCGACCTGATCGAGGAATATGCCAACCGAATGATCGAAATGGTGCGGCGCGCCTGGGCCGACCACCAAACCTTCCAGCATGTCATTGGAACATCCATCTGCTTGTCGTGCCTACTGGAGGGCGGCCGTTACGACGAACTTCAAGAACTGCTGGCCACGCGGCGGATGAAGTTTTGGCCCTGGCACAGGTTCGGCGCCGAGGCTCTGGTTCGCCAGGGGCTGTGGGAAGCCGCGATTGCTTATGCCGAAGCCGCCCGCAGCGTCACGAACCCCGGCTTCTCCGAAACGTCCATCGACCAGTTTTGTGAGAAGCTATCGATCGACCATGGCAGTCCGGATGAGGCCTATCGACGTTATGGACTGCGTGCGGCCAGCGGCACGACGAACCTGTCGGTCTACCGCTCTCTGGTTCGCAAATATCCGGATCGGGACCACCGCCGGATGCTGCTGGATCTAATCGCAAGCCGCGGCGAAAAGGGCAAATGGTTTGCGGCCGCGAAAGATTCCGGGTTTCTCGATATCGCTGTCGAGTGTGCCGCTGCGCACGGCGCAGACCCGTCCACGCTGGTGCGGGCGGCCCGGGATTTCTGCGGCAAGGAGCCGAAATTCACCGCCACCGTCGCGCTGCTTGCTCTCTCGAGCCTGCTCGATGGTGGCGGTTATGATCCGAGCGTGTCGGAAGTCGACGACGCTGTGAGGCATCTTCTCGCGGCTTCGCGCCAGATCGGATCGGTCGAATGGGCCTTGCAAGAACTCTGCAAGTTGAGGGAGCGGCGATGCGCGCCAGGCCGGGAATCGTTTCAGAATGCCATCCAGGCCGCGCTGTCGCGCTGGCATCCTGTCGAGCCCAGCGTTTAGCAACCATGACCGCCCGGCTTCAGCCAGATCGATCTCTGCGCGGTCGCGCCGGATTAAACGCTGCGCGAGATCGGCATCGCCGTGCTTACCCGAGGTCTCTGCGGCTTTCGTTACCGATACCCACTCCAACGGTCGCTTGCGATTCGTCGATGTTCGCTATATGTTCCTTGTAATCCGCAGTCCCGCTATGGTCCCTGAACGAGAGCTATATGGCGGATCAGATCGTCATCACCGAGAAGACCAGCCAAGCGAAAGACGTTCGCGCCGCTGTGGGGGCACGCTACGGGGAGATCCTTCCGGCTGAGGGACATCTGCTCGATCTTCTCGAACCCGAGGATGTCGTGCCGGCCTGGAAGCGCTGGTCTGCGATCCTACTTCGTCCAGAAGGCCTTTATGGCACCCGCCCTGCTGAGGGCGGCAACAAGGCCGCGAAACTTAAAGCCATCCGTGAAGCGCTGCGCACCGCAAAGCGGGTATGGCTCGCCACCGATTGCGATCGTGAGGGACAGCTCATCGGTCAGGAGATTCTCGAGCATTACAATTACCGCGGCGAGGTCATGCGGGTGCTGTTTACAGCGCAGGATCCTCAGACGATCCGCGACGCATTCGGCCGGGCGAAGCCAAACGCCGAATACGCTTCTCTTTATGCCGCCGCCGTCGCGCGGCGACAAGCCGACCAGATCTTTAACCTGTCGCTGACCCGAACCGCGACCATCATTCTTGGTAAAGGTGCGCGGGGCGTCATAGGAGTTGGCCGGGTCAAGACGCCAACCTTGGCGATCGTCTGTAAGCGCGAGCTCGAAATCCGGAAATTTGTGCCGCAGGCGTATTTTGAGGTTTTCGCCACCGCGAACGTAGCTGGTGGTCAATTCCAGATGCGGCACGCCCCGCAGGAGCGAATTGTCCGGCGCGAGGTCGCCGAGAAGGTGGTCGAAGCGGCTCAGGGTTTCGAGGGCGCGCTAGGAGTGCGCGTTGAAGACAAGCGGCAAGGGCCGCCGAAGCTCCATGATCTGCCCTCGCTGCAAAAACTGTGCAGCTCGCGCTTCGGCTGGCCGGCCAGCAAGACATTGGAAGTGGCGCAGGAACTGTATGACGGCAAGGGCAAAAAGATCATCACCTATCCTCGCGCCGAGGTACGGTATCTCCCGGAGAGCTTGATATCGGACGTTCCGAAGATCGTGGCGGGCTTGCAGGCAGGGAAGTCGTTCAGCGCGATCCCTGTGCCCGATCCCCCGATCATCAGAAAGGGCGCAAGCGGCAGTTTCCATGACAAGGGACTTGAGGGCGCCAGCCATCACGCCGTCATTCCGAACGTCAACACGGTCGACAACCTAAGGGAGGTCTGGCCGCGTCTTTCGATCGACGAGAGGAAACTGTTCGACGTGATCGCGCGAGCTTATCTCGCCGCCGTCATGGCAGATTTCCGTTACCGCCAGACGACTGTAACGCTCGACGTGCGGGGCTTCCCCTTCCGCGCCGCCGGTCGCCAGCCCATTGATCTTGGCTGGCGCGCAGCGTTCCCGGAGTGGCAGCCTGCCGACGAAAAAGGCGATGAAGCGCAATTGCTGCCAGCATTGCGCAACGGCGAGACAGCGAAGCTGGAAAAGCCTACGATCGACGACAAGGAGACGCGGCCTCCGCCGCGATACAACGAAGGCACCCTGATCGAGGCGATGCAAAACGCATGGCGTTTCGTCGACGATGAGGTGCTGCGGGAGCGACTGAAAGAGGCCAAAGGCATCGGCACTCCGGCCACCCGCGCCGAGGTCATTGGCGGACTCAAGAGACAGGCTTTCCTCATTGCCCAGGGAAAGAACATCGTGCCCACCGAGACTGGGCTATCGCTATTCGGGGTTCTCAAGCAGGCTGATCCGTCGCTGGTCGACCCTGGGTTAACCGCGCAACTCGAATGCCTCCTCGACGAGGTCGTGATCGGCAAGCAGGAGATGATCGGCGCGATTGATGCGGTATGCGACGTCGCCCAACGCATTATCGGTAAACTCCAGGAAGGCGGCGTCGCCGGAGGACCGCCCTTGCTTGGCGCCGCCGCGGTCGGCGGCACGGGATCACGACCGCCAACACCAGCGATGAAACGCTTTGCGGACAGCATCGCCCGGGCGAAAGGCGTCAAACCTCCACGGGGCTATGCGACATCCGGACCAATCTGCCGCGCGTTCCTCGACCAGCACGCCGCCAAGAAAGCTAGCTGTGAAATACCTGGTGTGTCTGGCTCCAAGCCCGCGAGTCCGGCGCAGATATTATTCGCCGAGAAGCTCGCACAGGATAAAGACATGGTTGTTCCCGACGAGGCAAAGGCCAGTTCAGACCCCATGGGGACGTGGATCGACTTCAACCGAGTCAAGCAGCGTGGTGAGCGCCGTCGTAAGGCTGTCAACGCGCAGACCAAAGCAATTGCTCCCAAAACTAAGGCTCCAAGAAATAGATCTCGGAAGCTCGCGGCAAATATCACCGGAAAAACTAAGCCACCAACGACCACTCTGGAGAGTTCGGGAAATGATACCCCACTTCGGATTCCCTACGGCAACAAGGATGTCGCCATGAAACTTGGGGCCCGCTATCGAGCAGGGCAGTGGTATGCCCCACCGGGTGTCGATCTCACTGCCTTCAGCGAACATGGTTGGTTGGTGCCCGACAAGCCACGGCCCGCTTCAGCGAACCTATAGTTCAGCCGCAACCTATGAACACTTTAAGGGGCGGAGGAATGTCGGTAACGACTGCTATTATAGACGACCTAAGCCGTGAGCCACCCATTGCCGCGATAGGGAGCAACTGGCAGCTCCTTACCGACGAGGTCATGGGCGGTGTGTCTAAAGGGACCATGGACCGCGGTGCAATCGCCGACCGGGCCGCCATCCGCATGCGCGGCGACGTCAGCCTCGAGAACAATGGTGGCTTTGTTCAGATTGCCCTCGATCTTTCGCCTGACGGTGGCGTCGTCGATGCCAGCGGCTGGAGCGGGATCGAACTCGACGTATCCGGCAATGGTGAGGAGTACGGCGTTCATCTACGGACGGACGCCCTGACCAGGCCGTGGCAATCTTATCGCCAAATCTTCACAGCCGACGCGTATTGGCGGACGGTTCAGCTGCCGTTCGGCCGCTTTGTTCCTCATCGCACGGATGTTCTGCTCGATACTCATCGCTTGCGGCGCATCAGCGTGGTCGCCATTGGGCGCGCCTTCTCATGCGATCTTGCTCTCGGAGGGCTTCGGTTCATGACATCGCAGGGGTCAGTGAAGGAGCCAAGCTACTGATGAAAGCGACTGGCCGTCTTGTATGTCTTGTAAATCATAAAGGCGAGAATTCGAAGCTGCACGTTCTGGTGCCAACGGACCCGAACGTACTCCGCGCGCCGCCTTTCAAAACAATCGTGCCTACCTTCGTGACCTATTCCTTAAAGGAATAAACCCAGCGGGCATGAGCGATTATTGCAGGATGGGGAAGCCGAAAAACACCGGCGCTGGATGGTTGTCAGCCGCGACGCGCATGTTCGCTGGAGGCCTTCGTTGCGCGAAGTGATTGTGGTGGTGTGCCGCCTTGCGGAATTTGGCTTTTGCGATCTTTTTGTTGCTGCTGACCAGTTCTGCGCGGTCGTTCATCCCCGCGGCGGAGGCGGAGGATGCGACTGTCTTTGCGGTCGACAGGTCTGACGCTTGCTGTGTCGGCGGAGGAACTGCTTCCCGACGGGGGAATATTGCAGCAGACCGAGGTTCCCGATCGCCGTGATGGGCAATCGCACGCAGACTGTCCAACGTGGTCCACTCCTTGGGCGCAGAGCGAGCGCTTTGAACAGTTCCGGTGGAGTCGTGACCGAGCCACCAGATTCCAGCCGTCCGGGCGCTGATCGACCATCTGGCGGCTGGCTTTGCGAAGCGCAATGTCGCCAGCCGGGTTGCCGATTGAGCTTTGAAGTCCTCGTAGAGGGTGGCCCTCGTAGAGGGTGGCCCTCGTAGAGGGTGGCGGATTTGAAAGGCATGTGTCGACTCGGCCCGGGTCTAGGCTTTCACATGGCGGCGCGAATTCTGCAGTACCCAAAATATACGACGGCGGTCCTAGCGCATGCCGTACCGGGCGAGCCGGCCAGCGGCGACGTTGTCTTCGAGCAGGACATCGTATCCTTCAAATACCGAATTGTGCGACTGCGAAGTTACAAATATCCGCGTGTCCGGAGTTTCCGCTGATCGGACGTCGGCAAGCAATATGAGACTGGCTCGATTGACCCAATTGAGACAGTACTCGTGTCACTCTCAACAGTGTCGCGCGTCAAAATCCGCAGGGAGCATAAGTGTGAACAGGCCTCTCAGAGGCTGACTGAAAAAGAAGCTGAGTGATTTCAGCCAGTTGTGATTCCTTCGGATTTGCGAAGATTCGAGGGAGAGCACGATGGTCTGGACTGAAATCACCCGCCGACACTATAGGCGGGCGAGCTTGCGATATGAAAGCGATACGACGGATGCCGAGTGGTTTGTGATGGAGCCGCTTCTGCCGCCTGCTTCGGCGCTCGGTCGCCCGCGTGCGACAGATATGCGAACGGTGATGGATGCGATCCTGTATATTGCGTCGACCGGCTGCCAATGGCGGCAGTTGCCCAAGGATTTCCCGCCCTACTCGACGGTGCAGGGCTATTTCTACGCGTGGTCGCGCGGCGGACTGTTTGCGTCGCTGAACTACACGCTCGTGATGGCCTCGCGCGAGGCGGCTGGCCGAGAGGCGAGCCCAACGGCCGGAGTGATTGACAGCCAGTCGGTGAAAACCACGGAAAGCGGCGGCCCCCGGGGCTATGATGCAGGTAAGAAAATCAAGGGCCGCAAGCGCCACATCGTCACCGACACGCAAGGAAACTTGGTCGGGCTGGTCGTGCACGAAGCCAGCATTCAGGACCGTGATGGTGCCCCGTGCGTTCTTGCTTCGATACGTTATCGCTATCCGTGGCTGCGCCATATTTTTGCCGATGGTGGCTATGCCGGAGATAAGCTGCGTCAAGCTTTGAAGCGCATCGGCAATTGGACGATAGAAATCATAAAACGATCCGACAGGGAGCAGGGCTTCGAAATCCTACCGCGCCGATGGGTCGTCGAACGAACGTTCGGATGGCTCGGTCGCTGCCGCAGATTGGCAAAGGACTTCGAGACCACAATCGCCAGCGCCGTTGCCTGGGCGTTCGTCGCTCACATTCGCGTCCTTATAAGACGGCTTGCAAAAGCCTGAAATCAAACGAATTCATTATGAGTCAGACTCTAAGATTGGCTCTGACGCACTTTTGATGATGGTCTATCTCTGAGCGAATGCTTTAAATGAGTCCGATCAATAAGTTAGGTTGGTGCCGCCGTTAGGTCGCGGTGACGCCACCAAATCGCGCTCCGATTGGCTGCTCGCCTCCTGAAATCAGGAGTCTTTTCAAAAGGATCAGCCGCTGCTGTCATCTATGGGGGCGAGAACTCATCATCAAAATTGAGTCAGAGCCTAAGATTGACCCCGCTCCCGCTTAGTGGATCAATAGCCTAGCTCGCCGATCGGCGTCTGGATCCCACACGATGACGTAATTGCGGTCTGCGCTCGAGGCGCGAAAGATCCGTTAGCATTGAGCCCTCGCAATCAACCGATTCGGAGGAACCGTCATGAAGCAATACGTCGGTCTGGATGTCTCGCAAAGAGAAACCGCAGTGTGTGTGGTCAGCGAAACTGGCCAACTAATTTTCGAGGGAAAAGCTAAGTAAGATCCCGGCTCTGATCGACCTGCTTCGTAAACATGCGCCTCTGGCGGAACGTATTGGTTTTGAGACCGGCGCGATGTCAAGTTGGCTTTGGCACGAACTTCGTAGGGTCGATTTACCCGTCGTTTGCATCGATGCGCGGCATGCACACGCGGCACTGTCGGTACGTATGAACAAGAGTGATCAAAATGACGCTCGAGGTCTTGCCGAACTGGTACGGGTCGGTTGGTATCGAGAAGTGAAAGTTAAGAGCGAGGAAAGTTAGAAGGTCCGCGCGATACTCGTCGCGCGATCCCGACTCGTATCCATGCGCCGAGACATTGAGAACCAAGTCCGCAGTCTGATCAAGGAATATGGATTGCTGTTCCCTCGCGCTATCGGCCAACAGTTCCGCAATCAGGTCAGCGAATTACTCGGCAAAGATCATCTGCTTCTCAGCGTGACCGCGCCGCTCCTGTCGATTCATGAGCATATCTGTCAGCAGCAGAGCAAGTTCGACGACGAGGTCCGCCGATTGGCGAAGTCGGACGAGACGACGCGACGTCTGATGACCGTTCCAGGCGTCGGTGTGGTAACGGCCTTAACGTTCCGCCATACGATCGATGATCCGTCCCGCTTCCGATCGGCCTCGATAGTCGGCGCCTATCTCGGCCTTACGCCTCGGCGCAACCAATCTGGAGAAAGCGATACGAGTGGCAAGATATCGCGATGGGGCGACCGTCTTCTCCGAACCTACCTGTTCGAGGCGGCGAGCGTTCTGCTTTATCGGACCAAAAAATGGTCCTCCCTCAAGGTCTGGGGAATGAAGCTCGCAAAGCGGATAGGTATGAAAAAGGCGAAGGTCGCTATTGCCCGAAAGATCGCCGTCATCCTTCACTGCATTTGGGTGGATGGCACCTCATTCGACTGGGGCCACGCAACACCGGCCTGAACGCATCCTAAAGTTTCTGGCCCGGTCCGCCGGGCTGGCGATGTCCCGCTGGGACGGTGGTCGCGGTGACCTCGGTCAATCGGCTGGTGGCGGCTCGTCCGCACTCCGCTGTACACGTTGAGGCACCCGCCCCGGACATCATCATGAGGCGCCTGGCGACCTCGGAAAGGACCATGACCCTGGCGATGGCATCAAAGCTACCGCGCTAAGATTGTTCGGCAAAAGCACATCCAACGCCGACCGGCTATCGTATCGCCGGCCGCTCTCGCCCCATCTGCACAACCCCATTCAGTTTCGATGGGGCGAGCGCTACCGCTTTGCTGAGCGCGGCCATACGGGTGCTTGACAACAGCCTGCAATTAAAGGGCCGATTGACATGCTGGTCTTGGAGACGACCGCCCGATCCGGCGTGAGCACTCATCAGGGCAAGACGATCAAGGAGACCGCCCGTGATCTGGAGGCCGCAGTTCAATTAAACGCCGCGCTAGCGGATTGCTTATGCAGGAGTATGCGCGCATGGAGGTTGTCTCATGAAACCGATAAGGCATACAATTCCAGACAGATTCACCTTTGCGTAATCTGGCTTTCGACAAGACCGACGGAGTTGAACATGCCCTACGCGAGCGCTGCAGCCGGCGCGGAAATATTCTATGAAAGTTACGGCGAAGGTACGCCGATCCTGATGTCCGCCGGCATGGGAGGCAACAGCTCGTTCTGGACGCCGCAGATCGCGACGCTGAGCGAGCGCCATACGGTGATCGTGTACGATCATGTCGGCACAGCACGAAGCCGCAACGGCAATGATAGCGTCCGCACCATCGCAGGCATGGCGGACGATATGGTTTGCGTGCTGGATCGGGTCGGCGTCAAGGCCGCGCATGTGGTTGGTCACGCGGTCGGCGGCATCGTCGGGCTCGAACTGGCGATGACCCAGCCGGAGCGGCTGTGCAGCGTGACGGTGGTGAACGGCTGGGGCCGCGCGGATGCTCATCTGCTGCGCTGCTTTGAGGTTCGCCGTGAAATCTTGAAACAGTCCGGGCCACGCGCTTATGTTCGCGCGCAACCATTGTTTTTGTTTCCGCCGCAATGGATCGCAGAAAACGAAGCGAAGCTGGATGCGGACGAGGCTCAGATTCTGGCGCATTTTCCGCCTGCCGACACCATCAACAAGCGAATCGAGATGTTTCTCGCGTTCGATCCCGGCGAGCGGCTGGCCGGCATCACCACGCCGACTTTAATCACCACCGCGACGGACGACGCGCTGGTGCCAGCCTATCTCACACGCGAACTCGCGGCCGCTATTCCGGGTGCGCGACTGCGCCAGGTCGATTACGGCGCGCATGCCTTTACTGCTGTGACGCCGGACATCTTCAATACGATGCTACTCGATTTTATCGCCGGCGCGGGCGGGTAACGCCCCGTCAGACCTCGCGGCGAATTTCCAGCTCGCCCCAGATCCGGTTGAAGTAATCGTTGAAAAGCGCATTGGTCCGGATCGTCACAGGGTCGCGCTCGGAGTCCGACAGTTCGATTGTGTGCACGCTCTTCACGGTGGCAGGCCGATTGGTCATGACGACGATGCGGTCAGCCATGGTGATCGCCTCGCCGATGTCATGCGTGACGAGGATGACGCTTTTGCCGCGCTCGCGGATGATGCGCTGAACTTCGCCCTGCAAGAGAAGGCGGGTCTGGAAATCCAGCGCAGAGAACGGCTCGTCGAGCAGTATGACATCCGGATCGAACGCCAGCGTTCGCATAAAGGCGACGCGCTGACGCATGCCGCCGGACAGTGTCGCGGGCTTGGCATTTTCGAATCCACCAAGGCCATAGGCGTTGATCAACCGGTGCGCAATTTCTTCGGATTCCTTACGACCGACGCCGCGCACTTCGAGGCCCAGCGTCACATTGTCCAGCACGCTGCGCCAGGGCAGCAGCATGTCTTTTTGCAGCATGTAACCGACTTGCCCTTTGGCCCCGGCGACCTGTACGCCGTTGACTGACACGCTGCCGAGGCTGGGCGTAATGAGGCCGGCGATGATGTTGAATAAGGTCGTCTTGCCGCAGCCCGACGGACCGACGATTGCCAGCACTTCACGCGGGCGCAATCCGAACGAAATATTGCCGAGCGCGCGAACGGGATTCGTACTGTCGGCGTTGAAGATCATGCCGACCTCGCGTGCGGTCAGCACGTCGTGCGCAGTCATTGCAGCATCGGCCATCAAACAATCTCCGGATAGCTCACGGCCGGCGCGCGCCATGGTCGTCCTGCTGTCACCGCGTCGAGATATGACAGCACCACGGTGTTGAACTGCTCGGGCAGCACTTGCGAAACGGCGTGGCCGCCGGTCTGAAAGAAAAACGTGTCGGCGTTCGGCATCAGCCGCGCCATCCGCTGCGAATAGAAATATGGCGTCAGGTGATCGTCCAGTGCGCAGGTGATGAGCGATGGGCACGTGATCCCGCGCAGCGCCTCGCCGGGACTGTACGAACAAATCGCATCGATGCGGCTCGTCATGATCTCGGCGGGTGCGAGCGCCGCCGCCGCTGCAGGTTCGTCCGCTTCGAGCCGTTCGAGGTTGGCGCTGACCCACCAGGGCGGGTTGAGAAAGAGCGGCGTGGTTTGCACGTAAGCGAGCGAGCCGCTATCGGCCAGCACACGCTTGCGGACATCGAAGCAACGCTTGAAGTAGCCGTCGGCAGTTTCCCAACCGGCATAGAAGACCGCGCTCTTGATCCGCGCCGGAAAGCGCAGCGCAATGTCCTGCGCCATTGCGGCCCCCGTAGAGTGCCCGACAATATGCGCCGCTTCGATGTCGAGAGAATCCATCAAGGCAATCATGTCGTCGGTCATCTGCGGCACCGAATAGACGATGCGATCCTTACGCGATCCGCCGGTGCCGCGATGGTCGTGCACCACGACGCGATAGGATGCGGCAAAGGCATCGACATTCGGTTTGAAGTAACCGCCTGCGCCGCCGATCCCGGCCACCAGCAGCACGGGGTCGCCCTGCCCGGCATCGGTGTAGGCGATCTCGGTTCCATTGATCTTAGCTAACGGCATCGAACTCTCCAGGCATCGCGCGCACGCAATTTCACCAGCTCAGCCATCGCTCAAGCATCGTGACGCCGTAATCAAGCACCAGCGCGAGCAGCATTAATGCGAAGAGCCCGACCCAGACGGCGTTCAGGTCGTACAAAGTGCCGGCGTAATAAACGAGATAGCCGAGGCCGGATTTAGCGGCGATGTATTCGCCGACGACGGCTCCGATCAGCGCGAAGCCGACATTCAGCCGCAGGCCGGAGATGATCCACGGCATGGTCGCCGGTGCGACGATCTTGGTGAACGTCTGCCGCGAACTCGCTCCGAGCGAACGCATCAGCCGGATCAGATCCTGATCGACCTCCTGCGCGCCGCTGAAGGCGGTCATCAGCGACACGATGAAGGTGATGATCGCCGCGATGGCGATCTTGGATTCGATACCGATGCCGAACCAGACGATGATCAACGGGGCAAGAGCGATCTTTGGCAGACCGTTGATCGCGACGATGAACGGCCGCAGGATCAGCGCAAAACGCGGCGTCAGCCACAGCGCAAGTCCGGCTGCGCTGCCGAGCGAGCAGCCGATCACGAACCCAACTAGAGATTCGAAGCCGGTGACGAGCGTGGATTCGACCAGCGTGCCGTCGGCGAGCAAGGTGACAAATTTACTCGCGATGCCGCTCGGCTGGCCGTAGAGATAGACCGGCAACCAGCCGGCGCGGATCGCGATTTCCCACAATCCGAAGAACCCGACTGTAAGGGCGATCTGCCCGACCACGATCAGCAGCCACGGCGACATCGCCGAACGGCGCGGCTGGGCCTGTGACACTGTCGTCATCAGCGTTTCGACAGATGCGCGACGGACGCGATTTCCACGAGGAATTCGGGCTTCACGAGGTCGGCGCGAATGCAGTAACGCGCTGGAAATTCGCTCGGGAAGTATTCTTTGTACACCGCGTTCATCTTGGCGTAATCGGCCAGATCCTTGAGGAAGATCGAGTTCATCGTGACGTCGGCCATGGTGCCACCGGCAGTCTCGACGATGCTTTTGATCGACTCCAGCACGGCGCGTGTTTGCGCCGTCGCGTCGCCGACGCCGACAATTCCGCCGCTCGCATCCATCGCCAGCACGCCGGAGACGTAAAGGATGTTGTCGGCGACAACACCCGGCGAATAGGGGGCCATTGGCGGCGGTGAACCAGCGGGTATGATCGGTTTGCGCGGCATGTCGAGATCCTTGTGAACGTTGTCGCTGTTTTTATCGTTGTCTTGAGATTGTGTTGGGGCCGATAAATCCATTAGCGGTTGGTGAGGCTGCGCAACTCGCTGACGGTGGTGGTCCAGCCGAAGAAGGTTTCGACGTTGTAGATCGTCGCCTCCTGCAAGGCGGGTGGTCCGGCCTGCAAGGTGGCGTCTTTCACCATGATCGAGAAGTATTCGAGAAAGTAAGCGTCGCGAATGGTGGATTCGACGCAGACATTGGTGGCGACGCCGACCACGACGAGGTTTCGGATTCGACGTGCGCGCAGCATGGCGTCCAGTTGCGTCCCGGCAAAACCGCTGTAGCGCGGTTTGCCGAGCACGAGATCGCCCGGCATCGGCTTGAGCTTGTCGACGAGGTCGTAATCCCACGTGCCCCGCGTGATCAGCTTGCCGTCGAGTTCGGGCTGCGCGCGCATCGTCTTCAACGCGTTCGACTTCCACCAATTCGGCGAGTCCGGCGTTCCGGCTTCCTGTTTGGCGCTATCCCAGCCGTTCTGAAAAAAGACGATTGTGAAGCCGAGCTTGCGAGAAATCTCGATAGTTTCCGCAACGGCTGATATGACTGGTTTAGCGCCCGTCACATCGAAGCCGGCGAGATCGAGATAGCCGCCCGGTGAGGCGTAGGCATTCTGCATATCGACGACGATCAGCGCGGTCTCATTCGCCGATAGCGGAAATTCTTCTGGGCTGGCGGACAGCATCAAGTAGCTGTCGCGACGTGGTAGCGATTGCGGCAGTTTAGGCATCGAACTCATGTTGGCACTCATGTTCGCATTCAATGTGAGGCCGATCAGCCCGGCATGCCGAATTCGGTGGTGGCCTTGGTAGCGAAGCTGTTGTCCACCATGTCCTCGTAAGGCAACGTTTTCTTGAGCGTGCCAGCGCCGCTTTCATGCTTCATAATCGCGTCCCAATCTTCCTTGGTGATGATCGGGTTGCGCGGCATCACGTTCTTCGTGTTCATAAAGTTTTTCGCGCCGAGCTTGACCACTTCGGGGGCGACAGAGGGAAACTCCAGCCGGCTGACCTCTTCGAAGACGTTCGGATCGGACTGCATGAGCTTCATCGCCGCGGCCAGACCGTTCATGAATTTTTGCACCGTATCGCCGTTAGACTTGGCATATTGCTCGGTGACAAAGATCGACGAGAACGCGATCGGCCCGAGGATGTCTGCGAAGGAAAAAACCACTTCTAGTCCGAACTGCGTGACGCCGATGCTGGCGTCCCAGTCGAATACGATCGCGAGGTCGGCGCGTCCGTCCTTGACGGCGGCAGCCTGCGCACCGGGTGGCAGTTCAAGAAAATTGACGCCGGCTTCCTTCGGGTCGAAGCCGCCGATGCCGCGCATCAGATAAGTCGGCGTCGAGATGGTGTTGGATGGGAAGCGCAGCGTGGCGATGGTCTTGCCCTTGAGATCGGCGAGCGAGTTGATCTTCAAGCCCGGTTTGGCGATGGCGAACAGCGAGACGCCGCCGGCGACCTTGCCGATCACCTTCATCTTGCCGCCTTCCAGTGTCGAATTCACCGACATGCCTGTGCCGGTCAGCGCGAATTGCGCTCGATTGGCCAGCAGCACCGACACCGGGACCGCGATACCGCCCGCCGTCGAGAGTTCGACATCGAGCCCCTGCCTGGCGAACAGTTCCTTGCGCATCGCAACGTAAAGCGGCGTATAAAGCGCGATATGGATCGCCTCGGAGACGATTACCTTGGTCCTACCCTGCGCGATTGCCGGCATCGGCAACGCCGCAGCCAGACCGAGCGCGCCCGTTCCAAGTAACACGCTGCGGCGCGAATGCGCTGACAGAGCTGACAACGACGTCGATCCAGTGTTCTGCACGGTCATGGTCTCTCCTGACAAGATGCTGCGGTCGGACGTTGAGTCTTCGATCGGGATGCCGCTGAAGCGACGGTCCCCGGTTCCAATGCCGACAGCCTAGGAAGCAATCTCTGATCTTTAAAGTCGAGAAACTGTCATGCGATCATGCAGAAAAGGCAACACCTCCAAATCCGCGGCTAGGTCGTCTGTTCTTTTGACGATCTGATTGCAGCGGTCAGCATTTTCAAGAATTCCTGGGCCGCATGAGACAACGGCCTGTCGCGATGTACGCTGATGCTGGACCGCGCCGCGGCCAGTTCGATATCCGTCAAGGGAATCGACTTGAGCCGACCTGATTTCAGCAACGACACCGCCGCGAGCGCCGGCTTGAAGGCGATGAACTGACCGGTGGCCGCCATGGCATTTGTCAGCTCCAACGAATTCGTTGTCAGGATTACTTGTGGTGCAAGCTTCTGATTGACGACCGCGCGCTCGAAGGACTGCCGCAGACCGAAACTGTGATCGGGAAGCGCGAGCGGTTTTTTGCAGATATCGGCGAGGCTGAGTTCCGTGCGTCCAGCATACTCGTGATCCGGCGAGACGAGGCACGAGATCGGCTCCGGAAACTCCGCGATGGTTTCGATTTCCGCGCGCGGGGCGGCATTAAACGTGATGCCGATATCGGCATCGTCTTCCAGAAGGGCCTCGATGATGCGATCGGTGGACGCGGTCTGTACTTTAAACGCGACGGCGGGATAACGCTGCTGGAAATCGCCGAGAATTTTTGGCAGCACGCCGCGCACGATTCCTTCGATCACCCACAGGTTGACCTCGCCACGCCGCAAGCCGCGCAGATCGTCGATACCGGCGCGTGCGCGATCGAGATCACGAAAGATACGATTGCTCTGGCGCGCGAGAACATCGCCGGCCGCCGTCAGCCGCACGCCACTCTTCGACCGTTCGAACAAAACGGCGTCGAGTTCATGCTCAAGTTGCGCAATCTGACGACTCACGGCCGATGGCGCGACATGCAGCCGGTCGGCCGCCTTGCGGATCGATCCGAGCCTCGCCACCGCGTAAAAATATCTAAGAGGCTGACTGAAAAAGAAGCTGAGTGATTTCAGCCAGTTGTGATTCCTTCGGATTTGCGAAGATTCGAGGGAGAGCACGATGGTCTGGACTGAAATCACCCGCCGACACTATAGGCGGGCGAGCTTGCGATATGAAAGCGATACGACGGATGCCGAGTGGTTTGTGATGGAGCCGCTTCTGCCGCCTGCTTCGGCGCTCGGTCGCCCGCGTGCGACAGATATGCGAACGGTGATGGATGCGATCCTGTATATTGCGTCGACCGGCTGCCAATGGCGGCAGTTGCCCAAGGATTTCCCGCCCTACTCGACGGTGCAGGGCTATTTCTACGCGTGGTCGCGCGGCGGACTGTTTGCGTCGCTGAACTACACGCTCGTGATGGCCTCGCGCGAGGCGGCTGGCCGAGAGGCGAGCCCAACGGCCGGAGTGATTGACAGCCAGTCGGTGAAAACCACGGAAAGCGGCGGCCCCCGGGGCTATGATGCAGGTAAGAAAATCAAGGGCCGCAAGCGCCACATCGTCACCGACACGCAAGGAAACTTGGTCGGGCTGGTCGTGCACGAAGCCAGCATTCAGGACCGTGATGGTGCCCCGTGCGTTCTTGCTTCGATACGTTATCGCTATCCGTGGCTGCGCCATATTTTTGCCGATGGTGGCTATGCCGGAGATAAGCTGCGTCAAGCTTTGAAGCGCATCGGCAATTGGACGATAGAAATCATAAAACGATCCGACAGGGAGCAGGGCTTCGAAATCCTACCGCGCCGATGGGTCGTCGAACGAACGTTCGGATGGCTCGGTCGCTGCCGCAGATTGGCAAAGGACTTCGAGACCACAATCGCCAGCGCCGTTGCCTGGGCGTTCGTCGCTCACATTCGCGTCCTTATAAGACGGCTTGCAAAAGCCTGAAATCAAACGAATTCATTATGAGTCAGACTCTAAGCGTCAGAAAGCGCACTGCTGATTTTCCCGATGCACGTTGGTCCAACAGGTATACGTCATACGCGATCATCTGCGTCAGGAAAAAACGGGCAATCTGCTGTCGTCTTTGCCGGAGGCCATAGGAGGCTTCCGCCGTCAGGCGCAGCCAGTTGAAGTCAATCTGCTCGATACATAACCGGCGAAAAACACCGATCAGCTGGCATAGACGATTGAGCCGCACCAAATCCTATAAGGCCCAGCTTGATGATCCAACCCTGCGGGTTGCGTGCATCCTTGAAGCGAGCGCGTCGTCCACAGTCGAGCCCTGGAGCGCTTTGCTGGGCCGATGCGGGGACGGTGTCATTCCAGCGCCCTTTGTATCGACTCCGAAGTTTAACCCCGATCGGCGCCCCACATTAACGCCGGCCGACCGTTGAAATCGTTAATAGTGTGAGTGACATTAATGCTCACGAGTGGGGTCAATATGGGAAGCCGATCGAGGGTAAAATGGCATGCCGATCTACAGCTACGTCGCCAAATAGGCATTCGGCTATTTGTGCCTCTGTTAGGCCCGGTTAAGAAGCTATTAGAGTTAGTAAACGCTCTTTGATAGTCGGCATGCGTGTGGCCTAGCTCGTGGTAATATTCTGCAAACAGGCGGGCAGGTCTGGGCACCATCTTTGTTCAAAGCCCTTAATCTGAACTTTAATAAATAAGATCATATAGTTGGCGCTGTCTGCCCGGTACGTAGATCAATGGCTGTCGGAAGTTGCGATCTTGCTGTCTGATTCTAAGAGAGCCTCAAGCAGTTTCCGGCCTGACGTATCGCTCTGCATCATCGGATCCATTTTGAAAGTCGCCTTCAGAAAGCTTGATACGGCGCGAATGCGCGGCACGAACTGCAGGTCGGTGTGAACGTTAATCCAGAGTTCACGCGTTGTCGAAATCTTTGCGGGCAGCATGGGTACAAGGTCGTCACGGCCGGCTGCGGCGAAGCTTGGTAACAGCACCAGGCCAAGGCCGCCGGCCGCGGCGTTCATCTGCGCGATCATGCTGTTGGAATGAAAGCTCACCGTTGGGTTCTTGATGATGTCGTCGAGCCAGCGCACAGACGCGAGCTGGATGAGGTCATCGATATAGGTCACGAAGCTGTGCCGGACGAGATCGGCGGCCGAGCGGGGCATGCCGTTGCGGTCGAGATAATCCTGAGAGGCGTAAAGCAGGAGTTCGAAGCAGCCGATTCTTTCCGACACCATGCCTTGGCCGGCCGGCCGAAAAAAGCTGAGGAAGAGATCGGCTTCGCGCCGGTTCACTGAAACGGTTTGAGGCGACGTCAGCAACTCCACGGTGAGGTTGGGGTGTTGGTGGCGCAGTTGCGCGAAACGCTGCGCCAGATAAAGCGAGGCGATGCCCTCCATCGTGGCAAGGCGCACGCGCCCGGCCATCTGGCTGCTGCCGCATTGCACGTCCTCACGCATCGCGATGACTGCGCTCTCGATCCGTTCGGCGTGGCACAACAGGCGATCGCCGGCCTCATTGACGCGCAGCCCCGAGGGTAGCCGCTCGAACAGTGCAATACCCAGTGTACTTTCCAGATGCGCGATGCGGCGGCTGATGGTGGACTGATCGACCTTCAGGCGTCGCGCTGCGCTGCCCAGGCTGCCACCGCGGGCCGCATGCAGGAACACCTTCAGGTCGTCCCAGTCGATCGAATTGAAATCCTTCATGCCGAGACGGGAGCAAGAGCTGTGCCAAGCCCTGGTGGTGAGGCGGATTGTCGCCGCCTGCAAGCCGGGTTGCAGGATTGCCTATACCCACGGCGCTCCGATGCGACCTAGCCTGTCGGAAACCAAGGATCCTGACATGCTTCCCCGATTCAAGGCCGCCGCGGTCCACGCGGCACCGGTATTTCTTGACAAGGCCGCGACCACGAAAAAGGCGATCTCGCTCATCCGTGAGGCAGCCGCTGCAGGCGCCGCCCTCGTCGCTTTTCCGGAAACCTTCATCCCTGCCTTTCCAGTATGGGCCGCATTGTCGGCGCCGATCGACAATCACGACTTATTCGTCCTAATGGCGGACCAGTCGGTGCTGGTCGATGGTCCCGAGGTCAAGGCGATCAAAGACGAGGCGCGGGCGCAGGGCATCGTCGTCTCGATCGGCATCAGCGAGAAGTCGCCGGCCAGCGTCGGCTGCATCTGGAACAGCAATCTTTTGATTGGCGAGGATGGTGCGATTCTCAATCACCACCGCAAGCTGGTGCCGACCTTCTACGAAAAGCTGATCTGGAGCCCCGGTGACGGCGCGGGCCTGAGGGTCGTCGAGACCCGACTCGGCCGGATTGGCCAGTTGATCTGTGGCGAGAATACCAATCCGTTGGCACGCTACGCACTGATGGCGCAGGGCGAGCAGTTGCACATTTCGAGCTGGCCGCCGGTGTGGCCGACGAGGCGTCCGGCCGACGGCGTCAATTACCACATCGCCGCCGCGACCCGGATCCGCGCCAGCGCGCATTGCTTCGAGGCCAAGGTGTTCGGCCTGGTCACCGCAGGTGTTCTCGACAAAGCGGCACGCGACTTGCTGGTAGCGCATTATCCGTCGGCTGCTGCCGTGCTCGACGGGACGCCGCGTGCCGCGTCGTTCTTCCTCGATCCGACGGGCGAGCAGATCGGCGAGGCGCTGTGCGAGGACGAAGGGATTCTCTATGCCGACATCGACCTCAATAAATGCGTCGAGCCCAAGCAGTTTCACGACGTCGTCGGCTATTACAACCGTTTTGATATTTTCGATCTCCGCATCAACCGCCGCCGACTGGTGCCGGCAACCTTCACAAACGACGCGCCGCCTGACGCACGCCCGGACGATGCCGTGACGGAAGGCCTCCAGACGACGCGTATCGGTTTTTAGTTTTTAGGGTCCTGTCCCCATCGATTTTCATCGGCCAATGGCGGCCGTGATTGAACATAGAGGTGTGTCATGCAGTTTGACCGTCGGCAGTTGTTGCTCGGAGGAGTCGGTGCCACCGCCGGCTTGATGCTTCCCCGAAGCGCTTTTGCACAGTCGCCCGCCACCATCGGCACCTTCCCGGAAGGCGTCACCGCCGACTCGGTGTTCGTCGGCCTCACCATTCCCCTGACCGGCGTATTCTCCGGCGACGGTGGCGATCTCAAGCTCGGTTATGAGCTGGCGATCGCGCAGATCAATGCCGGCGGCGATATCGCGCAGAAGTGGGGCCTGAAGGGCAAGGGCGTGCTCGGCCGTCAGATCCGCCACAAGGTATCGGACACCGAGGGTAAGCCCAACCTCGACGTGCAGAGCGCCACCCAGTTCATCCAGCGCGATAAGGCGATCATGGTGTCCGGCTCGGTGTCATCAGCCAGCGCGATCGCGCTAGAAGAGCTCGGCTCGCGCGAGAAGGTGCTCTACATGGTCGGCATCGCCGGCTCCAACGACATCACCGGCAAGAACTGCCAGCGCTACGGCTTCCGTTCGCAGCAGAATGCCTACATGGCCGCCAAGGGCCTCGCGCCGGTGGTTGCCAAGGCGCTCGGCAAGAACATCAAGATGGCCTTCCTGGTGCCCGACTACACTTACGGCCATACGGTCTACGACAGCTTCGCCAAGTTCTCGACGGAGCAGGGCTGGAAGCAGGTCGCCAAGGAAGTCGTGCCGCTCGGCACCACCGATTACTCCTCGGCTCTTCTCAACATCGCCAACAGCGGCGCGGACGTATTCGTCAACATCGCGTTCGGCGGCGACGCCGTCGCCTCCACCAAGCAGGCCGAACAGTTCGGTGTGCTCAAGCGCATGAAGCTTGTGGTGCCCAACCTGTCGTCGTTCCAGGATAAGGAGCTCGGCGCGGAGATTATGCAGGGCGTATACGGCAGCTGCGATTTCTGGTTCGGCATGCAGGACAACTACCCGCTCGCCAAGACATTCGTGGAAGCCTTCGTTGCACAGAACAAGTACTATCCGCGCTGGGGCGCGCATATCGGCTACATGCAGACCTATCTGTGGGCAATGTCTGTGGAGCGCGCCAACACATTCAATCCGGTCGACGTCATCAAGGCGATGGAGAACTCCAAGGCGCAGCCTTACGAAACGACCATCGGCAAGGTGTATTTCCGCGCCGAGGATCACCAGATGGTGCGACCGATCCCGATCCTGCGCGGCAAGAAGCCATCGGAGATGAAGCACAAGGAAGACTTCTACGACATCGTCGAGATTGTCGACGGCGAGAGCGTAATGAATTCACCCGACTTATTCGGCTGCAAGCTCGGCCCCTACACCTAAGGATCGTCATGCCAAGCTGGCTCGTTCTCATCTCTCAGGCCTTCAACGGCTTGGCTCTCGGCACGCTGCTGGCTCTGGTCAGTAGCGGCCTGACGATCATCCTCGGTACGCTCGGCGTGCTCAACTTTGCCCACGGCGCGCTGTTCGCCGTGGGGGCCTACACCGTCTTCGTGCTGCTGCAATATACGTCGTCCTTCGTACTGGCGATCGTCGTCGGCTGTAGCTTTATGCTGGCGCTAGGCTTCCTGCTGGAGCGCGTCATCATCCGCTACTTCTACGACCGCCCGCACGAGGACCAGATCCTGGTCACCTACGGCGTCGGCATCGTGCTGGTGGAGTGCCTCCGGGCTGGCTTCGGCGGCAACGCGCAGCGCGTACCGGTGCCGTCCTGGGGGCAGGGCGCCACGCAGCTCGGCTTCCTGATCTATCCGACCTACCGGTTGCAGCTGATCGCGATCATCGCCGGACTGCTGCTCAGCCTTTACCTCGTGTTGTACCGAACCTCGATGGGCCTGGTGGTTCGCGCCGGTATCGAGAACCCCGGCATGGTCGGCATTCTCGGCATCAATGTGCGGCGCGCTTTCCTGCTGGTGTTCGCCATAGGCGTCGTGGCGGTCGGTCTCGCCGGCATGCTGTATGCGCCGGTGGTGGCGGTGTCCCCAGACATGGGCTCCAACTTCATGGCGCAGTCCTTCGTGGTTATCGTGCTCGGTGGTCTCGGCTCGTTTCCCGGCGCCATTGTCGGTGGCCTGATCGCCGGCGAGATCATCAGCCTGACCAGCGCCTTCAACTCCTCCTACTCCGAAGTCATGCTGTATGCGCTGATGGCGCTACTGCTGGTGATGCGGCCGCAGGGCCTGTTTGGCTCGGAAGGCCGGGCATGAAGCGGGCTCGAAGCTATTTGTCGGAATTCGCCGTCCTGCTCACGCTGATTGCCGCACCGGTGGTGCTGAAGCCGCTCGGCTTCTCCACCGACCTGCTGACGCGGGTGCTGAACTGGGGCCTGATCGGCCTCGGCTTCGACATCCTCTTCGGCCTCACCGGCCTGTTGTCCTTCGGCCAAGCGGCGTTCTACGGCGTCGGCGGTTTCGTCACCGCCTATCTGCTGGTGTCCGGCGCGCTGGGCAGCGTCTGGCTCGCATTGCTCGCGGGCACGATCGCTGCGGGCCTGTTCGGCCTGCTGGTCGGCTGGTTCGCTGTGCGGCGGATCGGCATCTATTTCACCATGATCACGCTGGCCTTCGGCCAGATGGCCTATTTCATCGAGAACTCGCCGTTGTCGGATTATACCGGCGGCGAGAACGGCATTCCCGGCGTGCCGGTGCCGACTCTCGGCTTTGGCGCCAACGCCATTCGCGTCAGCGCCGGGCTGCCGATGTACGTGCTGTTCGCGGTGGTCTACTTCCTGGGCTACGTGCTGGCGCGGCGCATCGTCGGCTCGCCAGTCGGCGCTGTCCTGCTGGCGATCAAGGAAAACACCGGCCGCGTTGCCATGCTCGGCCACAACGTGCCGGCCTACAAACTGACCGCCTTTGTGATTGCTGCCCTTTATGCCGGACTCGCCGGCGGACTGCTGGGCTCGTTCCAGAGCTACATGCCGCCGGACGCGTTCGCGCTGGAGACCTCCGGGCAGTTGGTGGTGCAGACCATCGTCGGCGGCGCCGGCACGCTGGTCGGGCCGCTGGTCGGCGCCGCGGTGTGGCTGTGGCTGCGGGATAATCTGCAGCTTATTCCCGGCCTCGCCACGCTTTGGAAGCTGGTACTCGGCATCGCTTTCATCGTGTTGGTAATCGGGCTGCGCCGCGGCATCTGTGGCGAGATAGCCCACTGGTGGAACGAACGGCGAAATCTCGTGGCCCTGCGCGCCGCGGAGGCGAAAACTGAGGCAATTGAGGCGCACAATGTTGATACTGCCCCAAGTGTTGTAGCCGGGATCACCGACGTCACCCTGCCGCTCGCTGAACCAGCGACCGGCGACGGCGAGATCGCTCTCGAAGCGCGCGCGCTGGCGCGGCACTTTGGCGGGCTGAAAGCCGTCGACGGCGTCTCGTTCAAGGTGCGCCGCGGCTCGATTCATGCAGTGATTGGCCCCAACGGCGCCGGCAAGTCGACGCTGTTCAAGATGCTGCTTGACGAGGTCCGGCCGTCGTCTGGCGAGGTGCTGCTGTTCGGCGAGAAGGTCACGGGGGTCGGTGCAAGCCGCGCCGCACAGCTTGGAATCGCCAAGAGCAATCAGTTGAACCAGCTGTTTCCGAACCTCAGCGTGCGCAAGAACCTGCGTATCGCCGCGCTGGCGCGCGGCCGTGGTCCGCTGCGGTTCGATCTGCTGCGCTCCGACGACAGCCTGCCGAAGGTGGAAGCGCAGATCGAGTCGGTCCTGGTGTTGCTTAACCTGGTTGAGCGGGCGGATACGCCCGCGCATGTCTTGGCGTACGGCGAGAAGCGCCGGCTGGAGATCGGCATGGCGCTGGCGACCAGTCCGAATGTCTTGCTGCTCGACGAGCCGCTGGCCGGCATGAGCCCGGCGGAGCGTGCCGCGACATGCGCCTTCATCCGCGATATCGGCCGATCGCGCACTGTCGTCATCGTCGAGCACGATCTCGACGCCATCTTCGGCCTCGCCGAACGCATCACCGTGCTCTACGAGGGCCGGTTGCTGGCGGACGGCACGGCCGATGAAATCCGTCGCAACCCGGCGGTTCAGGACGCCTATCTCGGAGGGCTGCACGCACATGAGCCTGCTTGAAGTCGACCGCATCAATACGCTGTATGGCGATTCCCACGTCCTGTTCGACACGTCGCTGCGGGTCGAGCAGGGTGAGGTGGTGGCGTTGCTCGGCCGAAACGGCGCCGGCAAGACCACCACGCTGCGCTCGATCATGGGCGTTTTGTCGCCGCGGAGCGGCGCCATCCGCCTCGACGGCAAGGAGATCAACGGCCTGCCGCCGTCGGCCATCGCCGGCATGGGCGTGCAGCTGGTGCCCGAGGAGCGGGCGATCTTTGGCGGCCTCACCGTCGAGGAAAACCTGCGCATTGCGGCGCTGACCGCGCCAAACGCCTGGAGCTACGATCGCATCTACGAAGTATTCCCGCGTCTCAAGGAGCGGCGCAAGTCGGCGGGGCGGTCGCTGTCCGGCGGCGAGCAGCAGATGCTGGCCATTGCGCGTGCGCTGATCCGCGACGCCCGCATCATCCTGCTCGACGAGCCGTTTGAAGGCCTCGCACCCCTGATCGTGCGCGATCTGGTCACGGTGGCCCGTAATCTCGCTGCCGAAGGCCGCACCATGATCGTGGTCGAGCAGAATGTCGCGGCAGCGCTGAGCTTCGCCAACCGCGTCTACGGTCTGAACAACGGCCACGTCGTGTTCGAAGGGACGCCCGCGGAACTGTCCGCCAACCCGGCGATGGCGCGGGATTTTCTCGGTGTCGCGTCCTGACCGGTACGCGTTGCCTGGCCGCCAGATCCGTGTAGATTCGGGTGAAATTTCAGGCGCAATGGTAACAGCATGACCAAGAATCATCACGACCATCACCATGATCACGATCATTCCGAGCTTTCGGAGACCGAATTGCGCGTGCGGGCGCTCGAGACGATCCTGACCGAAAAGGGCTATGTCGATTCCGCCGCGCTGGACGACATCATCCAGGCCTACGAGACCCGGATCGGGCCGCGAAACGGCGCGCAGGTCGTGGCCAGAGCATGGACCGATCCGGCATTCCGCCAGGCGCTGTTGGAAGACGGCAGCAAGGCCATCGGTGCGCTTGGCCGGGTCGGCGATCATCTCGTCGTGGTCGAGAACACTCCGCAACGTCACAACATGGTCGTTTGCACGCTGTGCTCCTGTTACCCCTGGGAAATGCTTGGCTTGCCGCCGGTCTGGTACAAGGCCGCGCCGTACCGCTCGCGTGCGGTGAAGGATCCGCGCGGGGTGCTCTTGGATTTCGGTGTCAGCCTGCCGAAGGACGTCGAGATCCGCGTCTGGGATTCCACCGCGGAAACCCGCTTCCTGGTGCTGCCGATGCGGCCGGAGGGCACGGAAGGCTGGAGCGAGACGCAGCTTGCCGAACTGGTCTCGCGCGACTCGATGATCGGGACGGGACTCGCGCAGGCGCCAGGAGTGTCATCATGAACGGCGTTCACGACATGGGCGGCATGGACGGCTTCGGCAAGGTCGAGGCCGAGCCGAATGAGCCGATGTTTCATGAGGAGTGGGAAGGCCGTGTGCTGGCGATGGTGCGCGCCATGGGCGCGGCTGGCGCCTTCAATATCGATGCTTCGCGCTTCTATCGCGAGACGCTACCGCCCGATGTCTATCTGTCGAGCAGCTACTATCAGAAGTGGCTGCTTGGCCTGGAGGACGTGCTCGCGGCCAAGGGATATGTAACCGTCGAGGAGATCGAGGCGGGCCATAAAGTCGAAGCGCCAAAGACTCTAAAGCACGGCGGCTTCACGCGCGACCAGGTCGAACGCGTGATGGTGCGCGGCGTGTTTGGCCGCACGGCGCCAGCGCCTGCGGTGTTCAAGGTCGGCGATCGCGTGCGTGTCAGGAATATCCATCCGGCTACGCACACGCGGCTGCCACGCTACGTACGCGGTCATCTCGGCGGGATCGAACGCGTCCACGGCTGCCATGTATTTCCCGATACCGCGGCCCATGACAACGGCGAAAATCCGCAGTGGCTCTATACTGTCGTGTTCGATAGCGCAGAGCTTTGGGGCGCGGATGGCGATCCTACGTTGAAAGTTTCCATCGAAGCTTTCGAGCCCTATCTGGAACTGGCGCCATGACCGTCGATACCCCGGCTGCCACGCGCGAGGGCGGCTGTCCCGGGCATTCCGCAGGACGACGAAG
The DNA here is from genome assembly GCF_007018905.1 of Tardiphaga sp. vice304. Taxonomy (NCBI): domain Bacteria; kingdom Pseudomonadati; phylum Pseudomonadota; class Alphaproteobacteria; order Hyphomicrobiales; family Nitrobacteraceae; genus Tardiphaga; species Tardiphaga sp. vice304. The sequence goes on along the minus strand of NZ_CP041402.1, from coordinate 303,019 downwards.
ACCCGGTATTTCGCGAGCCTTGGGGAGGCGCAGGCTTTCTCAATGAGCTTGGTTCTGCATCAGAATGCTGGCTGGTTCCAAGCATTCTGGTGCCATTGAGAGACGAGAGGCAAAATGGACCTCCGGCTGCGGCATGGATGATCGGCCCCCACTGACGGGTCCAGTTGGGATGTTAGTGCATGGGTGAATTGGGTGCCAGCGCGTCGGCGTAGCTGATGAGGGTTGCGAAGCCGACCGCGCGGTCATTGCGGGCACGAAGACCTCGGGGTTGGTAGCCTATAACCCAGCGAGCCGTGAGGGCGGACGGTGTTTTAATGCCGACGCCAACTTTCAATCACGATCCTAGCCTCGGCCAGTGAGTAGAAGATCTCGCCGTCCAAAAGCTCGTCGCTAAGCCGCGCATTGAATGACTCGATGAAGCCATTCTCCCATGGGCTGCCTGGCATGATGTAGGCGGTCTTCGCACCCACCGCCGCGATCCAGTCTTGCACAGCTTTTGCAGCGAACTCTGAGCCGTTGTCAGAACGAATGTGTCTTTCAATCGTAATCACCGGACACCGGCATGGCCCTGGACCCAGCCCGACTTTGGTATCGGCTCGAATCGACGTAGGGGTGGATACCGAGACCGTGGCATTCACCTCACGCGGATTGTTGGATAGCGTTCGCCCCGCCATGGAAGAAACCGGCATCGTGACCGCGCGTCGCGTCCGTGTGAGAAAATGCAAAGGAAAGCGCCGGTGAAAATCATCGACTCTCAGGTTCACGCTTATGAGGCGAATTCGCCCGGGCGCCCCTGGCACATCGTGCCGGACTGGCCTGATCACGCGACGGGCGACGAGATGGTGGCGGCAATGGACGAGGTCGTTGTCGATGGCGCGATTTTGGTCTCGCCGTTTTCGATGTATCGCTATGACGGCAGTTACGCCGTGGACGTGCAGCGAGCCCATCCCGGCCGGATCGCCATCGTCAAGCCGGTCGATCCCGATGATCGCAACGTTGCCGACGTCATTGCCGAATGGAAGAGCACGCCAGGCGCAGTGGGCATCCGCATCATGCTGACCAAGGACGAGCGGCGCGATCCTGCCGACCCCGGCCTCGACCGCATCCTCCGGGAAGCCGTTCGTCATGACTTTCCCGTCAATATGCTTTGCTGGGACAATCTTGATGCCGGAATTGCGGTGATCAGCCGTCATCCCAACGTCCGATTCGTTCTCGATCATCTCGGCATCATGCAATTGCCGCAGCAGCCCCCGGCGCGGGATCCCTGGGGTCATCTGCCGAAGGTGCTCAAGCTTGCCGAGCGCACCAACGTCGTGATCAAGGTGAGCGGCGCCTGTACGCTGTCGCGGCAGCCGTATCCGTTTCCGGACATCTGGGATCCACTCGCCCGCGTGTTCGACGCCTGGGGATTTGATCGCTGCCTTTGGGGCACCGACTGGACGCGCGCAATCTCCATCGTCGACTACCAGCAGGCCGTCGAGTGCTTTCGCAACACCAGCCGCATCAGTGACGCGGAGCGTGCGATGCTGATGGGTGGCGCCTGTACGAAGACCTATGGATGGTCGCCGACCGGTAGCGCGTCGTGACGGCCAGGGGGGATTCGTTCGGTCGCTCTCAGACCGCCTCCGCGAATCGATTTGCCAGTTCGGCGTGGTTGGTCAGCCACGTCGTCGTGTGCCGCTTTGCCAGGTCCAGCGATTTGGCAAATTCGATCGCGCCGAAGGGACGCCCGAAGACATGGGCGTGGACGGTAATGTCTAGGCAGAACGGCGTCCGGGACATGCTGTTCACATTCTCGATGATTTGTCGCAACACGCGCGTGAAGGCTTCCGGTTCGTTACCGTAGCAGATGTAGAGGGACATGTCGTTCACTTCCAGGGTGAACAGCACCGCCATCAATGAGTCGGCCGAAGTCTCGAGCGGGTAGGGCATGTCGCTGTTAAAGATGTCGCCATGCCAAGCAAAACCTGCCTAGGCCAACAACTCGGACGTGCGCTGGCTTGGCTTGCAGCGTGGGCTGATCCAGCCGCGGGGGCGCCTGTGGGAGACTGCTCAATTGCGTTGATGCACTTGAGCAGATCTGCCTTCTCTTCGTCCCGCGTCTGATAGGCTGGCACGATATTTTGGCCCCAGCTGTGCGCGGAGATGTGGTGTCGGGCAGCGACGATCGCCTTCATCAGCGGCGGATAAAGCTCGGCGAGAATGCCACTGACATAGAAAACTGCTTTGACGTCGGCGACGGCAAGCGTGTCGAGCAGGCGCCATGCGCCAACCTCGAGACGATAAGGCCGCCCAGGACTGGCCTTGCAGGTCGAGCACGCCGGCTTTCAGCTGATTGCCCATCGGCCCGATGCCGGGCGCGCTGTCGTCGGTCCAGCTCTCGAGCATGACGCTGACGGAAAGCGCGATCTTTCGCTAGGCAGGCTAGCTGCGCGGAAGTTTCGATGTAATCATGACCATCCTTATTTTCTCAATTCGCGAAATTACGGGAAGCCAGAGGTCAGCCGACACGGTTCTCAAGCGCGCCGATGCCTCCGATTTCACGGGTGACGACGATCGTGGCCAGCCCTGGGTGACAAAAAACACATTCGTCGTTGACGCTTAGCCGGTCTTGATGCCGAGCAGTTGCGCAGCATTTCCGCCCAGGATCGCGATCTTCTCACTCTCGCTCAGACTGTCCGTCGCGAACACGTGGTCGACGGGATGCTCCTCCCAAGGGATTGGCTGGTCGGTGCCGAGCATAAGCTGGCTCGCGCCGACCTGCGCGGCTAGATGCCGAAGCGCTTCCGGCGTGAAGACCAGGGAGTCGAAATACATCTGATTGAGATACTCGGTGGGTTTCTTCTTCAGCTGAATGGCAGGATCGCAGTTCTTTGGCGAGACGAAGCACGCATGGTCGGAGCGCGGCGCATAGGACGGCAGATATCCGCCGCCGTGAGCTGACAGCACCTTGAGCTTCGGAAATTTGTCCAGCACGCCATCGAAAATGAGGCGTTGGAGCGCAATCGTCGTGTCGAGCGGATTTCCGATCACGTTGGCCAGCCAGCCATTGCCCTTGAAGCGGGACGACAGCTCGCCCAGCCGATACGGATGAATGAACAGTGTGGCTCCGAGTTCTTCGGCTTTCGCCCAGACCGGATGAAAGCGGGGATTGGAGAAGTCGGCGCCTTCCACGTTGGCGCCGACGGCGGCGCCCTTGAGGCCCTTCTTCTTCACCGCGTCCTCGAGCTCCTGGACAGCGAGGTCGGGATGCTGCAGTGACAGCGACGCAAAGGCGGCAAATCGATCGGGCTGCGAGGCGCACAGCTCAGCGAGCTTCTCGTTGTTGATCTGAACGATCCTGGCCGAAAGGTCGCGGTCTTTGCGATACCAGTAAGGGTTGATCGACAGCACCTGCATGTCGATCCCCATGGCGTCCATCGCGCGCAGGCGGTCTTGCATCACAATGAAATGTTCTTGCTGGCCCTTGGTCGGCGGCAGAATGCCGGCGACCTCGTCGCCCATCAGCTCGAGCGATTCATGAAACAGACAATGCGCATGAACGTCGATGGTCTTGACGCGCTTGCCGCCGACCATCACGGGCAAGCGGCGCGGCGCCTGCTGTTGCGCATGTGCGGCATCGAGCATGCCGCAGCTGCAGAAGCTCAGGCCGGCGAGGCCTTTCAGGAAAGTGCGGCGTGTGGTCATGACGTTGGCCCCCCTGTAACGACGGCCTGCGCCGCAAGGCGCTCGGACCGACCTGTGTGGTTCGTTGGTCGAACCTTCCACCGGGGCTGTACCGGCTTTCGCTTGACACCGTCCCGACAAACGACTTATTGAAACGAACGTTTGTTTTAGTCAAGAGATCCGATGCCCCGCGTTTCAGCCCTCGCAAGACTCCTGGATGACGCGCCCGGCAAATCGTCGGTACGTCAGCGCTTGATGGACGCATCGGAGCAATTGTTCGCAGAGCACGGCTGGAACGCTGTCAGCATTCGCACGATCGTGTCAGCGGCAGGGGTCAACCTTGCTGCGCTGCATTATCATTTCGGATCGAAGGAGCAGCTGCTTTCCGAGATCTTCAGCGCCCGCGCCAAGCCGATTGCCGAAGAGCGCGTGCGTCTGCTATCGGAGATCGATCTCGACGACGCGCCGTCGCTCGAGCGCATGCTGGAAGCCTTTCTTCGGCCGGCCCTGACGATCGGTTCGGATGAACGGTTTGGCGGTCGTGCCTTCGTCAAGCTTCGCGCCCGGCTGGCGACGGAGCCCGAAGAGGTCAGTCGCCGCATCCTGACGAACGCGTTCGATGAATCGAGCGGCAAGTTTCTCGATGCGCTAAGTCGCGCGCTGCCGGATTTGCCCAGAGCCGACCTGGAATGGCGTTTCCATTTCATGCTGGGCACGATGTTCTACACGATGGCAGACGCCGGCCGCATACAGTCGCTGACTGACGGGCGATGCGATCCCGGCCGCGTGGAAGACGCGCTCGCGCATATCATTCCGTTTCTTGCCGCGGGATTTCGCTCGAAGCCGGACCCGAAACCGAAGCTGGCAGCAAAACGGCGGAGCAAATGAGCGCTCGCGCTCGACCTAGAGGTTGGGTGCTGAGCTTCTAGAATGAATACTCGCGCTGCAATCATGCAATGCGATGTGGCCGAAATATCCACGCAGACGAAGGCCTAACGACAATAAATCACGGCAACACAGAATGCCGGTTGGGGGAAAACGCTATGTTGAAACAACATTCAGGCAGCCTGTCACGGCGTAGCATGCTGCGCGCCACGGCTTTTGCGGGCGCCGCAGCTATGGGGCTGTTCCCGCGCGGAGCGCGGGCGGCCAATTATCCCGTACGACCCGTCAAGATCATCGTTCCCTTCGCTCCCGCCGGCCCGACCGATATCATGGCGCGCTTTGTCGCGGCCAATCTCGGCAACGCGATCGGCGGCACCGTCATCGTGGAAAACCGCGCGGGCGCCGGAGGCAATATCGGCATCGGCATTGCCGCGCATTCCGAAGCGGACGGCTACACGCTGCTGGTCACGTCGAGCGCCTACGTTGTCAATCCCAGCCTTTACGCGAAAATTCCCTACGATCCCTACAATGATTTCACTCCAATTGCCGAGCTTGGGACGTCGCCGAACGTGTTTTTGGTCGATCCCAAAACGGGGATCACCTCGATCGAGGAACTGGTCGCGCGCGCCAAAGCAGACCCGAACCTGCTCAACTACTCGAGCCCCGGCGTCGGCACGACACCGCATCTGTCAGCTGAACTGCTCAAAATCGAAGCCGGCATGAATATGACCCACCTTCCGTTCCCGGGGGCGGGGCCGGCGATCCAGGCCATCCTCAGCGGAACGGTGCAGGTCTGTTCGGCCGCGCTGCCGCCGGCACATCCCCACATCGAGAGCGGTGCCCTCCGGGCGCTGGCTGTCACTGGCACCAGTCGGTGGTTCGACCTGCCGAACGTGCCCACCATGGTGGAAGTCGGCTACAAGGATTTCATTGCCGACACCTTCCATGGCTTCCTCGCGCCGGCCAAGACGCCCCCAGAAATCGTTCAGCTGCTGGCCGCGAAAACAATCGCGGTTCTCAAGGATCAAAAGCTCGCTGAGCAGCTGCGCAACAACGGCTTCGAGGTGATCGCCAAGGGCCCCGAAGGCATGCAGAAGCGCATTACCGACGAAGTGCCGAAGTGGCGCGACATCGTTGCGAAGGCCGGTATCAAGCCCGTCTAACGATCGGATATCCTTTGCGTATCTCCGACATCCGCGAGACATCCGTACCCGTTGCGTCGACGATGCGGAATGCCGCGTTCGACTTTTCCGAAATGACTACATCAGTTGTCGCGGTCGTGACCGACGTCATGCGCGGCGGCAAACCTGTCATCGGCTATGCGTTCAACTCGACAGGCCGCTACGCCTGCGGCGCGGCCATGCGTGCGCGTTTCGTGCCGCGCATTCTCTCGGCAGCGCCGGATTCATTGCTCGACGAGGCCGGCATCATCGATCCGGTTAAGGTCATGCAGCGCATGATGATGCGCGAGAAGCCCGGCGGCGATGCCGAACGCTCGGTCCCAATCGGCACTATCGAGACGGCGGTCTGGGATGCCGTGGCAAAAATCCTGGACCGGCCGCTGTGGCACGTTCTCGCCGAGCGATTCGGCAGCACGCCCTTGCGGAAGGTGCCGTGTTACGTCGGCGGCGGATGGTACAAGCCGGAAAACGATTTGAAGTCATTAACCGAGGAGGTCGAGCGCCACCTTGGCAACGGCTATACGCGTCTCAAGATCAAGGTCGGCGGTGTATCCATTAAGGACGATCTCGCTCGGATCGAGTCCGCGATTGCGCTGATCGGGGCTGGAGACCGTCTTGCGGTTGACGCCAACGCGGCGCTCTCGGTAGAGCGCATGCTTTGCTACGGCAGAGTGCTCGCGCCGTTGGGCCTGCGCTGGTTCGAGGAGCCGTGCGGCCCGCTGGACTACGCGACGTTCGCGCGGTTGGCGGAATCTTATGATGCTCCACTGGCAACGGGCGAAAACCTGTTCTGCCAGCAGGACGTCGAGAATCTGTTTCAGTTCGGTGGCTTTCGCAGGGATCGTGACATCCTGCAGGTCGATCCGCCGCAGGCCTATGGCGTAACTGCATACGCTCAGATGGTTGCGCGTGTCGAGGCGCTCGGTGGCTCGCGTCAGCGGATCTTTCCCCATGGCGGAAACATGATGTCGTTTGCGCTCGTGGCTGGCCTCGGCCTCGGCGGGTGCGAGGCCTATCCCGGGGTGTTCGCGGCATTTGGCGGCTTTGCCGATGGCATGGACGTGGATGACGGCGAAATCGCTGTGCCGGATTATCCCGGCATTGGCTTCGAGGCCCAGCCCGGCCTCTACCAAATCATGCGGACGATCACGGAAGCGTAGCGCTTACCTGAACCGGGCAGCCTCATGATCGTCACCGATCGCAATCGCGACTGCTCTGCAGGTTTTTTGATTGCCTGAACGGCACGCACCACCTGTCAGGCCGCCAGTACGGCGTAGGTCATTCCGGACAGACGCGATCAGTCCTCCTGGCGGATGGAGTAAGCCGTGGAGAAGCTCGACAAAATCTCCTCAGCGCGCTCCCGCAAGCCCGGCTGGGCGCCGAGCATGACGAAGGTGGTCTTCAGCGCGCCGCCGGTGTGCACGACATCCAGCCGCCACCGGCCGCTCAACTCGCGCAGCGCTTCGTTGAACACGCGCTGAGCGGCGTCCGACTGCAATAGGTGCTTGACGGGCTTCCCGACCGCGGTCAGCGGCAATTTGTCGAGGAAGATGATTTCCTTTGGCACCGCCGGCCGCTCGGGAATCCGATCGGTGGCGAAGCGCAGCAGCTCCTCGGCCGTGATCTTGGCGCCAGGATGGAGCTCCACATAGGCAATCGGGAGTTCGCCCGCATATTGATCGGGTTTGCCGATGGCGGCGGCCTGCGCGACGGCCGGCGACTGCAACAACGCGTCTTCGATCAGGCCGGGCTCGATGTTGTGTCCGCTGCGAATGATCATGTCCTTCTGCCGGCCGCTAATGCGCAAGTAGCCGTCGGCATCCATCTGGCCGAGGTCCCCGGTGACGAAGAACCCGTCGGGCAGGAAGGTGCCGCGGTTTTGCGCCGGGTCGAGGTATCCGCCGGCAACACCAGGGCCGCCGACCAGCACCATGCCGTCCTCGCCGGGTGCGCAGTCGCGCTCGACGGTGCCGTCGGATGCCATCTTAACGATGCGGAGCTTCATATAGGCCACCCGGATTCCGGAATAGCCGCGTCGCTGTTCGCCGTCCCTGGGATCCACCGTCGCGTGGCTGGTGTTTTCCGTCAGGCCGTAGGTCTGCAGCGCCCGTGCGCCGGTAATCTCGGCGATGCTCTTTTGCACGGAGGGCGCCATTGCGGTCGAACCGGTTGCAAAGTAAGGGCGCAGCGAGCTGATGTCCTCGGTGGTCGGCGGGTTTTTCGCCAGCACTGACAGCGAGGTAGGCACGCCGGAGATCTGGGTGATGCAAAAGCGCTCCACATAGCGCCAATACGATGCGATATAAGCCTTGTCGCGCGCGCCGTGCATGCTGGGAATGACGGTGGTGTGGCCGTCCGCAGTCGACACGAGACCGCGGACCAGCAGTCCTCCGATGTGGAAAAGAGGCGTGTCGGACAGCACGACGTCGTCCGGCGTGAAGCCGAGGCACAGGTTGGCGGCCCACTGCCGGTAGACGAGCCCGCCGTGCAGCAGCTGCACGATTTTCGGATGGCCGGTCGTGCCGCCCGAATGCACATAGCAGGCGACACTGTCGCGCTCCGCTGTCTGGCGGGGAAACGCCAGCCTGTCGTGCGGGTGGGCGGCAGCGGCCTCGATCAGGTCGTTCGCATGAGCCGGGGCAAAAGGATCATGAAGCGAGAACAGTTGCGGCGGCGCGGTCATCCCGGCAAGGGCAGCGCTGACGTTCTCCCAGATCGAAAAGCCCGGTGTCGGGCCGAGCGCGACAACCGCCTTCGCACCGGCGCTCTCGATCAGGTCGCGCAACGCCTGCGCGTTGAGCATCCAGTTGATCGGAAAAGGCCGCACGGCGAGCAGGCCGCCGATGAGTAGAGGAAACAGCGCCGGCACCGTCGGGCTGACGATGGCGACCACGTCGTCTTTGCCAAGGCCGCCGGCCCGCAACAGATTGGCAATCTGCAGCGCACGATGTTCGAGATCCTGGAAGCTCCAGGTGATCAGCGGGCCGTCGATCTGCCCGTTGTGTGTTATCTGCAGAGCGGCGCGGTGAGGATCGATGCGGCAGCCGTCGAGCAGGCTAAGTGCAAAGTCCCATTGGGTGATACGCTGCTCTAGCGGAACGCGTTCGATTGCGATGACGTCGGCCGCCGTGCGCAGCATCGGATAGTGGCGCCGTGGGCCGCTGGTGCCGTCAATGGCAAGTTCGAGCGACGCTGCGGCGGCTGTGGCGAGGTCGGCCATCATGGTCAGCGGGCTTTCGCCAGCGACAGCGTGCGCCGCGCCAGACGCACATTGGCATAATCGACCATCATGCCGCGATATCTGACGGCGCCGACGCCGCGCGCCTCGGCTTCTTCGAAGGCGATTACAAGCCCGGTGGCGTATTCGACTTCGGCTTCGCTCGGCGAAAACACCTGGTGCATGACCGCGACCTGAGTTGGGTGAATGGCCATCTTGCCCACAAAGCCGAGTTCGCGGGCGATCTCGCATTCCGTCCGAAGCGCGTCGGTGTCGTGCAGATTCATGAAGACGCCATCGACGATCCACTGGAGACCGGCGGCTCGTGCGTCGGCTACCGTCTTGCCTCGCGCATAAGCGAGTGCGCGACTCTGAGGCGTCCAGCGTCCGCCAAGGTCGACCATGAAGTCGCCTTCCTCGGCGCTGGCCAGCGACATGCCGCAGACTCGCGACGAGGCGCGGGCCATGTCGAAGGTATTGCGCAGACCCAGGCAGGTTTCGATCAGCGGGAGGATCCGCAGATGGTCTGCGGTTGCACCCAGCTTGTCTTCGAGAGCGGTAAGCAGTGCTGCGACCGCGAGCACGTCAGCGTCGGTATCCGCCTTCGGCAGGATCACGCCAGCCACGTTCGAAAGATCGCGCGCGTGTTCCAGCACGGCAAGATCGGCAGCTGTATCGCCAGCGCGCGGGTTGCTGATGCGCAAAAACATTGGTTTTGCCAGTCCCGCGGCCAGAACACCGGCAATGTTCTGCCGGGCTTCGTCCTTGGCGTTGAGCGGAACGGAATCTTCGAGGTCGAAGATCAGCGCATCGGCGTCTCCGGTTTGTGCCTTGGCAAGAAGCTCGGGGCGGCTGCCAGGTGCGAACAGCAGCGTACGGTAGATGGGGGTAGACGTGGTTGACATGGTTCTCTTTTCACGTGGGTCGACTAGCAACCGCGCCAGACCGGCGCTCGTTTCTCCAGAAAGGCGCGCGGGCCTTCCTGGGCGTCTTCGGTGGTGTAGAGGAAAGCTGCCAGGTCCTGCTCCAGCCGTATGCCGTCATCGAGCGAGAGTTCGGCCCCGCGGACGATCGCGGCCTTGGCTGAGCGCACTGCGACCGGCGCCTGTGCGGCCATCTGTGCGGCGAGGGCCACGGCCTTTCCCAGCAGTTCGGCTTTCGGCACCACGTATTCGACGAGTCCCAGCGCCAGCGCTTCTTCCGCGCTCACGCTGCGGCCGGTCAAAATCATTTCGAGGGCGCGCGCCTGACCGATGCGGCGCGACAGACGCTGCGTGCCGCCATTGCCGGGCATCAAGCCCCGCTTGATTTCCGCAAAAGCAAAGGTCGCGTTCTCGGCTGCGAAGACCAGATCGCAAAGCAGCGCTAGTTCGAGGCCGCCGCCGATCGCGACGCCGTTGACCGCGGCGATTATAGGCTTGTCGAACGCTGCAATGCCTTCTGCCTGGGCCCAGCGGAAACGCTTCATCTCGGCCACCGGCATGCCGGCATTGGTCTGCGCAAACTCGCGCAGGTCCATGCCGGCTGAAAATGCCTTCTCGCCATTGCCGGTGAGCACCACCGCGCCGATGTCGGGATCGCGCCGCAGCGTCTCGAGCGTTTCGCGCAAGTCCGCGCGCATCTGCATGCTGATGGCGTTCATCGCCTCAGGGCGGTTCATGGCGACGATCGCCACCTGACCCTGCACGGAGACGTTCAATGTTTCTGGCGATCGCGGAGCGCTGGTCATGGCGAACGAGCCTTGTCGGATGCCGTTTCGGATGTCGTTGATCATCGTCGTGGAAGCCCGGCCGCAGCCGTCACGGGAAAAGACCCATATGCCAAGAGAGGCCAAGATCTAACTCAAGCGCTTGAGTGAAGCAAGCGTTTGATTTAAACTGCGGCTGACCTTAAGGTGGGTCGACGAACCAAGGATGAGACGGGTATGTCGAAACTGGCCGAGCAAACGGCGGACATGGCCTCAGGCACGCCCGAACGCATTCTTCTAGCGGCGGAAAAGCTGTTCAGCGAGCGCGGAATTGATGCCGTCAGCTTGCGCGAGATCACGGCTGCTGCCGGCGTCAACACCGCGGCCGCGCATTATCATTTCGGTTCAAAGGAAGCCGTTCTCAAGGAGCTGTTTTCCAGGCGCGCCCAACCGATCGCCGACCGACGTGAAGAATTGCTTGGCCAGCTCGAGCCCGATACGTCCGGCAGGCCGGTGCTGGAAGACATCCTCGCCGCCTTCCTTCGCCCCGGCCTCGAGGCACTGGGCACGCCGGATGGTATGGCTTTCTCGATGATGCGCGCGCGCATGGCCTTCGAACGCGAGGAAGTAAGGCGGGCTGCGCTCAGCCAGGCCTTCAACCGGACCAGCGAGATGGCTCTGAAGGCGCTTGCAAAGGCTTTGCCTGACCTGCCGAACCACACGCTGCACTGGCGATTTCATTTCCTGCTGGGCTCGATGGTCTACACCATGGCCATGCCCGGCCGCATCGAGTCGATCACCCATGACGGGATCGACACGGTGGAACCCGAAACCGCATTGGCCGAACTCGTCCGATTTGCCGCAGCGGGATTTCGTGCGCCATGAGCGAGATGCATTCCGAGCAGGTGACTGACCGTGGCCTGTCCGCGCGGGTCGACGCTGGCGTGCTGACGCTGTCATTCGAACACAGCGACTTCACCCCGGCGCTCGTTCAGGTCTTGCGCGCCGAACTGCAGGAACGAGCGGCGGACGAACTGGTTCGTGTCGTCGTCTTGTCCTGCGGAGCCGGCGGCGTCCGCGGGACCGTGACGTCCGGTGTCTGCGGCGATCTGGTGCGACAGCTCCGCAACATGCCGCAGCCCGTTGTCGCGAAACTGCGCGGCGCCTGGCATGGCAGCGTGCTCGCGCTCGTGGCAGCTTGCGACATCGTCTACGTCGCCGATGACGCCGAGTTCGGACTCGACGAAGCGAACAGCGGCGGCTTCATGGGCGGGCCTGTTGCGCAAGTGATGTCATTGGTCATGACCCGACGTTCGATCAGCCAGCATGCGCTCGACGGTCGGCCTTTCGACGGCATCGAGGCGGAGCGCAATGGTCTCGCGACGCTGAGTTTTCCGTCGGCCGAGCTCGACGGCGAGACCGGCGCGCTGCTGGCAAGCCTGCTGGAGAAGGATCCGCTCGCCCTGCAGTTTACCAAGCAGACCCTGCGCCACGTTCCGAGTATGGATTGGGACGCCGTGCTTGACTACAACGCTGCCAAATTCGCCGAGCTCAAGTCGCTGCAGGCTGGCAGACCGTCGGCGCGTGCGGCGGCGGTCGAGAGTTTTCTCGCGGGCACCAGCAAGCCCGGTCTCGGGAGCTGACCATGCTCCAGGTCGAGGATCGCGGCGGCATCCGTCTCATCGGGCTTGACCGCGCAGCCAAGCGCAATGCCATTGGTGTGGAACTGACACTGGCGATGGAGGCGCAGTTGCTTCGTACCCGCGACGATACAGCGGTGCATACGGTGATCTTCCACGGCATCGGCGGTCACTTCTCGGCCGGCATGGATATGAAGGACTTCTTCGACAGTTCCACCCGGCCGCCGGATCTGCTGCGCCGTGCGCGGATCGCGACCGACCATTGGCGCACGCATCTGCTGCGCCAGCTTACGCAGACCGTCATTACCGCCGTGCGGGGCTACTGCTTCGGCGGGGCGCTTCCGATCCTTTCCGCGTCCGACGTCGTCATCGCGGGCAGAGACGCGCGCTTCGGTCTCCCCGAAATCAATTTCGGCCTCGTGCCCGGCGCCCAGATCGTCAAGGCCGCCACGCAAATGACCAGCCCGCGCGGCATCGCGCATGCCGCGTTGACCGGCCGGCCATTTGATGCAGAGCGGGCCCGGCGCTGGGGCATCGTGAGCGAGGTCGTGGACGGCGATCCGCTGCTCCGCGCGCTGCAGATCGCCAACCGGGCCGAGCGTTGACAACTCGCAAAATTCAAATATACGCTTTAAACAGTTGATTGAACGGATCGTGAAATGAATTTCGGCATTACCAGCGACCAGGAAGCGATGCTCGACCACGTTCGCGCGTTGCTCGATGACGTTTGCGACCTGGCCTACGTGGCCAAATGCGACGAGACCTGCTCGCCGCCGCGCGAAGCCTTCGATGCCATGGCGCGCAACGGATGGCTGGGCCTGATCGCGCCGGAGGAGTACGGCGGCGCCGGCGGCTCGCCTACCGACCTCGCTTTGCTGCTGGAAGAAACCGGCAATCACTTCGAGGAGCTGGGGCTCTGGCTGTTTCGCAACTACACCTACGGATGCTACGCCATCCTCAAGCACGGGACCGAAGAGCAGAAGCAACGCATCGTGCCCGGCACCGTCAAGGGCGAACTGTCGTTTGCTTTCGGTTTGTCGGAGCCCGACTCGGGGTCTGACGCGGCTGCGTTGAGAACGCGTGCAGTCGCCGACGGTGACGGCTTCATCATCAACGGGCGCAAGCAGTGGACCTCCGGCATGGACATATCCGATTATGTCCTTCTGGCGTTGCGCACGAGCGACCAGGGCAAGAAGCAGCTGGGCATCAGTACCTTTATCGTCGACACCAAGCTACCCGGTATCGAGGTGCGAAAGATCCCGACGCTCGGTCAGCGCGCAATCGGCACGACTGAGGTATCATTCACCGATGTGCGGGTGCCGGGCACATCTCTGCTCGGTCAACTCGACAATGGCTGGGCGATCTGTGAGGATACGTTACGTTACGAGCGCTTGTGCTTGTCGGCTGCGCGCATCGGAGCGGCGCGCCGCGCATTCGAGCTGGCGCTCGATTACGCCAAGACGCGCAAGCAGTTTGGCAAGACGATCGGCAGTTTCCAGGTCACGCAGCACAAGTTTGCCGACATGAAGATTATGCTCGATACGGCGCAGACGATGATTCGGCGCTATGCATGGTTGATGGAGAACGGCAAGGCCGAGCGTGCCGACACTGCCGTCATCAAGTATTACATCGCGGAATCGTACAAGACAATTTCCGACGTGTCCTTACAGATATTCGGTGGCTACGGCTATGCCATGGAATATCCCATGCAGCGGTTCTTCCGCGACTCGCGGCTGGCGACCATTGGCGGCGGAACATCGGAAATCCAGAAGAACATTATTGCTTCAACGCTTGGACTGTAAGAGCGCGAAACGTGAAAATTTTCGCTCGAATAGGCCGACCCGATCGCCGCGGTCACGCTGGCAAAGGGCCGCGCGAAACTGCATTGACGACAGATTTCGGCTGCCTGACAAGACAAATCAGAGTGATACACAAGCCCTCTGATTAGGTCGCCTGAGTAATTGATTTTGCTGAGGCCTTGGCGCGAGATGGACCACCGCCATTGCCCAGCCTCCCGATCATCCGATTGCTGACAGAATAGTGGGGTGCAATGGGCCGCCACTGCGCGGCTGTGGAGACTGCGCGCCTCGCGCATCAGCCGGTAGCGTCCGTCCCGCCAGGCCATCCTGCACCGATGCTTGCGGTTTTCCTTAGAGCCGCGGCTGACCCGGTGTCACCGTGTAGCGGAGGTGGACGGCGCCGTGCTCCAACCTCTCGCAGGAGATCAGCGACAGTTCGGCCTTGCCGGCGAGCCCTGCATCGCAGAACGCGACGATGGGCATGTTGCCGGATCGTGCATCCAGGGCAGGTGCGACGATCACGCAAAACTCGTCGATTAGGTCGGCGGCGAAAAACGAGCAACTGATGCTGCGGCCGCCTTCCAGCGCCGGTCGTTTGATGCCGAGTTCGCGGCCGAGCCCTTCCAGCGCTGCCGGCAGATCGATCGCCTTGTGTTCGGAAACGATGTAGGACGCGCCGTCGTCGGCAAGTTCTGCGAGATACGCGACGGAGACGGCGTTGCCGAGCACCGCGACGAAGGCGGGTCGTGGAGGCCGATGCCGGCACCGCGTGGAATCCGTCGAACCGGCCGGCATGCGGAACGAGCTTTGGCCGTTCGGCTTCGAACGCCTCCCAGACCGTTTGCTCGATCGACCAGATCAACCAGCTGTTTCGTGGGCTGACCGCGCCGACTTTTGGTGCGATGGTTCGTATCGGTCGACAGGGCCCTCATTCTTCCATTTAGCTGCCGAGCCATCGCAGGTGGCGGCGGAGGATCAGGAGGCGGCTCGGCAGGCGGCAGCGCTTATTGAGCTGGAGCCGCCGGGTCGCTTGGCACCAACACCGGTGGTGCGACGGGATCGTCCCGGATAGGTACGAGCTCAAGTAGATCGTGTCCCGCGTGTTGGTGTAGGTTTTTGATCTCATGCCGCTCGCGAAGCGCGCTTTCAAATGGCGCTGTAGCGAGCGAGCGGCATGTGTAGGTCACCGGCGGTTCGCCGGTAGGATCGGGTTGCAACACGCAATGCAACCGAGGAACCACCGATGACCAGCGAGATGATGAACCTTCGTGCGCTCGTGGAGAAGACCCCCGACGCGGATATTTTGCGCCAGATGATCGGCTTCGCCGCCGAGCGGCTGATGGAACTGGAGGTGGCCGCGTTGACCGGTGCCGGCCACGGCGAGAAGAGCGCGGAGCGGCTGGTGCAGCGCAACGGCTACCGCGAACGCGACTGGGAGACCCGGGCCGGCACGGTCGAGCTGCGGATCCCGAAGCTGCGCAAGGGCTCATATTTTCCGGGCTTTCTGGAGCCGCGCCGGATGGCCGAGAAGGCGCTTACTGCGGTGATTCAAGAGGCCTACATCCAGGGCATCTCGACCCGCTCCGTCGATGACCTGGTCAAGGCGATGGGAATGAGCGGCGTCTCCAAGAGCCAGGTGTCGCGGCTGTGCGAGGAGATTGACGAACGCGTCAATGCATTCCTGGAGCGGCCGATCGAGGGCGACTGGCCGTATCTGTGGATCGACGCCACCTATGTGAAGGTCCGGCAGAATGGCCGCATCGTCCCGGTAGCGGCGATCATCGCGGTCGGCGTCAACAATGACGGCCGGCGCGAGATTCTCGGCATGGACATTGGGCCCTCCGAGGCCGAAACATTCTGGACCGCGTTCGTGCGCAAGCTCGCCCGCCGCGGATTGCGCGGCGTCAAGCTGGTCATCTCCGACGCCCACGAGGGCATCAAGGCCACGGTGTCGAAGGTGCTGACCGCCAGCTGGCAGCGCTGCCGCGTCCACTTCATGCGCAATGCGCTGGCCCATGCCGGCAAGAGCGGGCGGCGCGTGGTCTCCGCCTTCATTGCCACCGCCTTCGCCCAGGACGACGCCGAAGCCGCAAGGGTGCAATGGCGCAAGGTCGCCGACCAGTTGCAGCCGACCATCCCGAAGCTGGCCAGACTGATGCACGAGGCCGAGCCCGACGTGCTGGCCTTCATGGGCTTTCCGGCGACGCATCGCGCCAAGCTGCACTCCACCAATCCGATCGAGCGCCTCAATGGCGAGATCAAGCGCCGCACCGAGGTCGTCGGCATCTTCCCCAACGAGGCTGCCATCCGACGTCTCGTCGGTGCCATCCTGCTTGAACAAAACGATGAATGGGCGGTTCAGCGTGCCCGCTACATGACGCTGGAAACCATCGCCCCGATCAGCGATAATCCGATCGTCGGGCTGCCCGCAGTGGCAACCTGACCAGCCCGGCCGTGGCCGGCAATCGGGGTGGCCATCAAGAAGCTACACCACGCCGCGGGGCATGATCTCGGCGTACAATTGCCCCTTAGCAAAGGTTGGCTTGGGCGCAGCATATATTGCCCCACGTCTGGGGCAACTGCACCACTTCTCGACCTGGTTCTGATCTTCGCTTCCTGGCGTTGCGCTACTCGGCCCAGAAAAGCGAACGGACTCGCGGCATGATCGCAAAAGGCGGAGCGATCGGAGACGGGTCAAAGGCGAAATGATTTCAACGAGCATCTGAACTCTTCAATGGCTGAGGTCCATGACGCGGCTGGACTCGAGCGGCGGTCGCAGGGCCGATGCCGTGGAATTTGCCGACGGTAAGTATGCTCTCGACCAAGGCGGACCGTGCCCGGAGAGATGATGGACTGGCCGTTGGACTTCGCATGGGCAGGAAGACGCGCCATTTTGCTAAAGACCAAAGTTTAGGCGCGCCCACTTGACGGGCATCTTTTTTCGATCCTATAAAATATATTATATATGGAATTGCGCGATGAAGCAGGTTGAGCGCCCGGAGTTCAAGACCAAGGCTCACGTCGTCTTTGACGATTTGCGCCAGCGTATTGCTTCCGGCGCCCTGATCCCAGGCGAGCGGCTGATTCTGAAAAACGTCGCCCAAGAGTTCGGCTGCAGCGAAATTCCGGTGCGCGAGGCGTTCAGGTCGCTGGCCGCCGGCGGTTTCGTCGAACTGGTGCCGCACGGTGGCGCGCACGTCTCGGCGCCTAACGTGCAGGATATCGCCGAGCTCACCGAGATCCGCGCGTTGCTGGAGCCGGAGGCGACCTGTCTGGCGGCGCAGCGGCTGGACGACACAGCGTTGCTCGAACTCGATGGCATACTGATCGAGATGGCCGCGGTCGCCAGCGCCGAACATGCGCCGGCCTATGGCGCGCTCAACCGACGCTTCCACGATGTAATCCTGTCGCACTGCCCGAACCGCCGGCTGGCGACGACTATCAACGACATCTGGGACCGCGCCGAGCGCGGCCGCCTAGTCTACCTCAAGGGACCGCGTTTCATCGCGGACTCTATGAACCAGCACATCGAAATGGTCCGGCTGATCCGCGCAGGCGATTTCGCGGCGCTGCGCGAACTCAGCGTTCGCCACAGCCAGTTCGGCCTGCACGCGGTGCGCGATCTCGTCGCTTGGGAAGACCAATCCGCGGCCCGCAAGGTAGGAAGCCATCGATGACCATGACCGACGCCACCGAAACGGTTGCCGTGCCCTTTAATCGCAAGAGGCCCTGCAGTTGGCGTCAGACGATCGAAAGGTGGAGCCCGGTAGTGCTGATCGTGGTGCTGTTGGTGGTCTGGGAGACGTGCGTTCGCGTGTTCGACGTGCCGCGGTTCCTGCTGCCGACGCCGAGCGAAATTGCACTTCTCGCCGTCAATGAATGGTCGTTGGTGCAGATGCACTCGATCTCCACGATCTGGAGCATCGCCACAGGCTACATCGCGGCCGCCATCTTCGCGCTGGCGGCTTCCGCGCTGATGATCCGCTTCGCGCTGGCCGAGAAGCTGATCATGCCGATCTTTGTCGGCCTTCAAAGCGTACCGAAAATTGCGATCGCGCCGCTAATCCTGGTCTGGGTCGGCGCGGGCATCGGATCGAAAATCCTGATCGTCGCCTCCATCGCTTTCTTTCCGATCGTCATCAACACGATGGTCGGCTTCAAGGAGGTCGACCGCGGCCTTGCCGATGTCTTTCGCTCGGTGTCGGCCAACGAACGCCAGCTGTTCATGAAGCTGCGGCTGCCCTATGCGATGCCGTATATCTTCGCTGGACTGCGTATCGCAACGACGTTGTCGGTGCTCGGTGCGATCGTGGCGGAATGGCTCGCCGCTTCGAACGGCCTCGGCTACCTTGTCCTGTCCGGCAGCTTTAATTTCAACACCGCACGCTCGTTTGTCGCGATCATCGCGCTGGCCGTGATCGGCACCGCCTTCTTTGCCCTGATGTCGTGGATCGAGCGTCTTGTGTCCTGGAAACGGCATGGCGCCAACGACTCGACGACCACCATCTGACCACACGCCAAAACCGCTCGAAGCCGGGCAGCGACGATCATTTGACCTGGGCCAGCCGGCCAGTTGGAGGACGAAATATGTATTCTTTTCGTAACATCATCGTTGCCACGTCGATTGTCTCGGGAGCCATCTCGGGGGCGCAGACCATGGCACTCGCGGCCGACAAGGTCGTGATGCGGCTGAATTTCACGCCGTGGGCGATGCACGCGCAGTATTACGCGGGGATCGCGCAGGGCTTTTACGCCCAGGAAGGCATCGAGCTCGAAATCCGTCCGCCGTCCGGCGGCCAGCAAAACGAAGTGTTCATCGGCACCGGACGCGAGCAGTTCGGCGTCGCCAATGCCGACAGCTTCATCAAGGCGCGTGCCAGCGGGCTGCCGGTGATCGCGGTTATGGCCGACGAGCCCGACACGCCGTTCTCGGTGATCACACTGAAGAAAGATGGCTTCACCGATCCGAAGGAGCTCAAGGGCAAGAAGCTGAGCTGGTTCCAGACCAATGTGAAGGGCCTTCTCGATCCGATGCTGGCCCAGGCCAAGCTGACGCGCGACGATGTCGACTACGTCAATGTCGCGCGCGGCGCCGAAGTGCAGATGCTTGCCGCTGGCCAGGTCAACGCTGTGTTTGGCTACAGCTTCGGCCAGGCTCTGACGCTCGACGAGCGCGGCTTTCCGACCAAGGTGTTCGCGCTGAAGGACTATGGCGTGAAGTTCTACGGCACGGTGATCTACACCAATGAACAGTTGCTGAAGTCCAATCCGGACCTCGTGAAGCGCTACGTCCGCGCCACGCTGACGTCGCTGGCCTGGACGCGCGACAATATGGAGAAGGCCGTCACCGAGATGGTCAAGGTCTCGCCGGACCGCGACGTCAAGCTCGAGACCAAGAAGCTCGCCATCATCTATGAGCTCTATAACACGCCGGACTACGCCGCGCGCTTCGGCCTGATGAACGACGAGAAGTGGAAGTCCTCGATCGATATCCTCGGCGATTCCGGCGATCTGCCGAAGAAGCCCACGGCCGGTGAAATGTACACCAACGCCGTGATCGAGAGCCTCGACGAAGCCAAGACCCTGTCGGCCGCGATTAAGGCGCCCGCCAAGTGAGTCCGGCAGCAATGACAGCCACGGCGACCGGTCCGGCCTCGCGCGCAGTCGACGATGCGGGCGCGATCCGCATCGCCGACATCGGCGTGACCTACGGCGTCGGCGGCGACGAGCCGGTGACGGCACTGACGGACATCAATCTTGATATCCCTGCCGGCTCCTTCGTCTCGCTGGTCGGTCCCTCGGGTTGCGGCAAGTCGACTTTGCTGAAGGTCGTCGGCGACCTGATGAAGCCCACCAAAGGCAAGGTGACGATCGGCGGCGCAGCGCCGGCCACGTTGCGCCAGGAGGGCCGCATCGGCGTAGTGTTCCAGCAGGCCAATCTGATGCCGTGGCTGGACATCACCGCCAACATCGCGCTGTTGCGCGAACTCGTCGCCGGAAACGGCCACAAGCCGTCGGATGCCGGCGCCAATATTGCGGAACTGATCGACGTGGTCGGCCTCAAAGGGTTCGAGAACAAGCATCCGCACCAGCTTTCGGGCGGCATGCAGCAGCGCGCCGCGATCGCCCGCGCGCTGGCGCTCGATCCCGCCACTTTGCTGATGGACGAGCCGTTCTCGGCTCTCGATGAGATCACGCGCGACCGCATGGCGATTGAGCTGATGCGAATCTGGCAGGTCTATCGCAAGACCGTGCTCTTCGTGACCCATAGCCTTTCCGAAGCCGTATTCCTGTCCGACCGCGTCGTGCTGATGAGCGCGCGGCCCGGCCGCATTCATCGCGTCTTCGACATCGACCTGCCGCGCCCGCGCGACCGCGAGACGCGCCTCACCGAGCGCTTTCACCAGATTGTCAGCGAGATCAATCGCGAGCTTTATGTGGTGATGTCTTGATGCAATCTGCCTTTGATCCGACGGGGCTCACGAACAGCGCGCTGCTGCTTGTCGACATGAATCGCTCCCACCTCGATCATTCGATCGGCCACATGCTGGTCGCGAAGCCGGACGCCGACCGGATCATTGCCAATGCGGTGAAGCTGCGCGAGGCCTGGGCGAAGGCCGGTCTGCCGGTCATCTTCGTGCGGACGCATCATCGTCAGGACCCGCGCGACGGCAACATCGTCGACAACAAGAGCCCATTCTGGATGGCGCAGCATGGCGCGGTGGTGCCGGGCCTCGGCAAGCCGCGCAAATCGCTGGCGGTCGAAGGCGCGCCCGTCACCGAAATCGTCGCCGAACTGGCGCCGCGGCCAGGCGACTTCACGGTGTTCAAGCATCGCTACAGCCCGTTCGACAACACCGATCTGGAGCATCTGCTGCGCAATCTTGGCGTCAAGTCGCTGGTGATCGGCGGCGTCAACACCAACAATTGCGTGATGTGCGCCTGTTTCGAGGCCTTCAATCGCGACTATCGCGTGGTGCTGGCCGAAGATTTGTGCGCCTCGATGAACGGTCCTGATTATCACGAAGCCGCCGTCAAGCTGATCGGCGCGGCGCTGGGCTGGGTGGTGCAGTCCGGCGAGATCATACAGGCCTGCCGGCCGGCAACCGCCGGCGGCGTCCACGCTCAGGAAATGGAGACCCACTGATGGCGCAGCCCCCGACGATGATCCGCCGCGGCGGCCAGCAATGGGTCATGGACCAGTTGTTCCGGATCGCCGGTCACGACCTGCTGTTTCCCGGCGCGCTGGGTTTCCGGCTCGAGCGCGGCTATCGCTACGCCGAAGTCGAGCGCACGATGGCCCGCGTTAAGACCTTCCGGCAGAACGCCCGCGAATGGGCGCATACTGCGAGCCAGCTCGAGGACATGGCGAAGGACGCCGAGTCCCGCGGTCACAAGATCTCAGCGCGCGATTTCTACTATCGCGCCTCGATCTATTACGGTCGCGGTCAGTGGTCGATCAACCGCGACACCGACGTCAAGCGTGCGATGTACGACAAGTGCGTCGAATGCTTCGAAGGGTTGATCCGCCATGCGGACGGCTTGATCGAGCGCGTCGTGCTCGATGTCGAGGGCGAGAAGGTCTACGCCGTACTGCATCTGCCGCCGAACCGCATCGGCAAGGTGCCGGCGCTCTTGTTCTTTCCGGGCATGGACATGTTCAAGGAGGAATTCCCGAACGCGGAGAACAACCCGTTCGCGCGCCGCGGCATCGCCATGTTGACGCTCGACGGCCCAGGGCAGGGCGAGACCCGCGTCAAGGGCTGCACCGTCACCGACGAGAAGTACATCAAGGCCGGCAAGGCCGCGCTGGATTATCTCGAAAAGCGTCCGGAGATCGACGCCAGCCGTCTCGGCGTATCGGGCGCCAGCTTCGGTTCCTACTGGGCGCCGCAGCTCGCCGCCAATGACAGCCGCATCAAGGTCAATGCCGGGATCATGGGCATCCTCTATTCGATGAACGCGATCTTCGAGCTGGCGCCGCCGAGCTTCAAATCGACCTACATGTACATGTCCGGCATTTCGGACGAAGCGACATTCGACAAGATGGCGGCGACCATGGGCTTGGCTGGTATCGGCGCCAAGCTGACCTGCCCGACGCTGATCACGCAAGGCGAGAACGACTATCTCTGCCCGGTGGAAGGCGCCGATCGTTTCTACGACGAAGTCGTGGGGCCTAAGGAGATGTGGCTGTTCCACGACGAGTTTCATCCTCTCGGCGGCGTCATGCAGCATCTCATCCCGTGGCTCGCCGACTGGGTGATGGATGCCTTCGACGGCAAATTCGCACCCAGCTATGCCCGTCGCATCGAGCGCGAGGTGATGTAGTCCGCGACATTCAGCCGATACGACGCTGCATCTCCCATCGATGAGGCTTGACCATGCATCCTGAAATTCCAATCCCCCCGCAGCCGATTTCCGAGCGCCCGTTCTCGCAGATGGACAAACCGTTTCCGTGGCCGAACGGCGCGCGCTGCGCCGTCATGCTCACCTTTGATTTCGACGCCGAGACGTTGTGGTTTTCGCGCGATCCGGAAAACGCGCGCCGGCCGGGCATTCTGAGTCAGGGAATCTATGGCGGGCGGGTTGGCGTCCACAAGGTGATGGACCTGATGGCCGAGGAGCAGATCAAGGCAACGTTCTTTACGCCAGGCTGGACCGTGCAGCGCTATCCCGGAGCCGTCGAACGCATTCTCAAAGACGGCCACGAGCTCGGTCATCATGGCTATCTGCATGAATGGATCGACCCCGACTATCCCGACAAAGAGCGCGAGGCGATGGAGAAGGGTCTTGCGGCAATGCAGGAGGTCTCCGGCGTCAAGCCGAAAGGCTATCGATCGCCGGGCGGCGAGACCAGTCCGAACATGATCCGACTTCTGCATGAGAACGGCTTTCTCTACGATTCCACCCTGATGGACGGCATCGTGCCCTATCGCCACGAACTCGCCGACGGCACGCCCGGTCCGATCGAGATTCCGTGGCACTGGTCGATCGACGACGCGCCCTATGCGCTGTTCTCGATCAAAAATCCCCGGCCGATCATGCCCAACAGCCACGTGCTCGAGATCTGGCTCGACGAATTCCGCGAGATCTACCGCTGGGGCGGGCTCGTCGACGTCGTCATGCACCCGCAGATATCCGGGCGGCCTTCGCGCATCGCCGCGCTCCGCCAGTTCATCCACGAGGTGCGCAAATTTCCCAACGTGTGGTTCGCGACCGGCACCGAAGTCGCCGAAGCCTACGCCGCAGCAGAAGCAGGCCTGAAATGATCGACTACGTCATTAGAAATGCCCGCCTCGCCGGCCGGGACGGCTTGGTCGATATCGGTTTTGCCAAGGGGCGCATTCAGGCCGTCGAAGGCGGCCTCGTCTGCGATGCGCCGTCGCATGACGCTGGTGGCTGCCTGTGCTGCGCCGGCTTCATCGAGACCCATATCCATCTCGACAAGTCTCGCATCATCGATCGCTGCGCGCCCGAAACGCGCCGCATGGCGGATGCGGTGGTGCGCGTCAAGGACGTCAAGAAGACCTTTACGGTCGAGGACGTCTACACCCGCGCCAAGGCGACGCTCGAGGCCTGCCTGAAGAACGGCACGACACGGATGCGGACCCATGTCGAGGTCGATCCCGGCGTCGGCATGCGCGGCTTCGAGGGCGTGCAGGCGCTGGTCGAAGAATACAAATGGGCGATCGACATCGAGCTCTGCATATTCCCTCAGGAGGGATTGACCAACAACCCCGGCACCGACGAATTGCTGGTCGAGGGCCTGAAGCGCGGCGCGCGTGCCATCGGCGCGGCGCCCGGCTACGATACCGATCACGCCGGTCAGTTGCGGCGGGTGTTCGAACTCGCCCGCGAATACGATGTCGAAGTCGACATGCATGTCGACTTCGGCAACACGCCCGACGATCCCGACGCGATCCTGATCTGCGAACTGACCAAACAATACGGGCTCGGCGGTCGCGTCGCGATCGGCCATGCCACGAAACTCTCGACCATGCCGCCCGACGAGCAGAAGGCGATGGCCAAGCGCCTCGGCGACGCTGGCGTTGCCGTGACGATCCTGCCGGCGACCGATTTGTTCCTAATGGGCCGCGACCAGGATTACAACGTCAAGCGCGGGCTGGTGGACGCCAACCTGTTCGTCGAACAGGGGTGCAACTGCACGCTCTCGACCAACAACGTCATGAATCCGTTCACCCCGTTCGGCGACGGCTCGTTGCTGCGGATGGCGAACCTGCAGGCCAACGTCCTGCAGATCGGGCAGGCGGAGCGAATTGCGGAATGCTTCGAGATGATCACCAACCGCTCCGCCCGTCTGATGAACCTGAAGGACTACGGCATTGCGGCGGGCAACCCGGCCGATGTCGTCATCATCGACGCCGAGGATACCCGGCACGCCGTCGCCGAACTGCGCCAGCCGCTCGCGGCGTTCAAGAACGGCAAGCGGACACTGACGCGTCTTCGCGCCGAACTACATCATCCGGCCTGAGGACGCACAATGGCAACCAGATCGATCCGCATTCTGATGGACGGCGTCACCGGACGCCTCGGCCAGAACCAGCACCTGATCCGCTCGCTGCTGGCGATCCGCAACGAAGGCGGCCTTTCACTGAAGAACGGTGAACGGCTGGTGCCGGAGCCCGTGCTGCTCGGCCGCAACGCCGACAAGCTCGCGGCGCTTGCGTCGGCGCATGGAGGGCTGCCGTGGTCCACCGACGTCGAGGCCAGCCTGGCCGATCCCGCGGTCGAGATCTATTTCGATGTCGCGGTGACCGCGGGCCGCGTCGAACGGGCCAAGCGCGCCATCGCGGCCGGCAAACATATCTACCTTGAAAAGCCGATCGCCGGGTCTGCCGAGGACGCGCTGGAGCTGTACCGGGCCGCCAATGCGGCGGCTGTTAAGCACGGCGTGGTGCAGGACAAGGTGTTCCTCCCCGGCTTCCACAAGCTGCGCAAGGTGCGCGACGCAGGCTTCTTCGGCCGAATCCTGTCAGTGCGCCTTGAATTTGGCTGGTGGGTGTTCGACGGCGATCTCTATCCGTCGCAGCGTTCGAGCTGGAACTACAAGAAGCGCGAGGGCGGCGGGCTGATCCTCGATATGTTTCCGCACTGGCGCTACATTCTCGAGGGGATCGTCGGCAATATCGAAGCGGTGTCCTGTCGTAAGACCACAAAGATCCCGCGGCGCCGCGACGAGCGCGGCGAAGCATACGACGTCGATGTGGAGGACGAGGTGTTCGCCACCTTCCAGATCGAAGGCGGCATTCTTGCACAGGTGAACAGCTCCTGGGCCTCGCGCGTCCGGCGCGACGACATGCTGACCGTGCAGATCGACGGCACGCAGGGCTCGGCGGTGACGACGTTGCACCGCTGCTTCATCCAGCCGCTGGCGAGCACCCCGAAGCCGCCCTGGAACGTCGACGTGCTGCAAGGGACGGACTTCGACGCGCAGTGGCAGGAAGTGCCCGACGTCGACATCTACAAGAACAGCTATCGTTGCGGCTGGGAGCTGTTTCTTCGACACGTCGTCGAAGGCGCGCCGTTCCCGTCGCCGCTGCTGGCCGGCGCCAAGGGCGTGCAACTCGCGGAAGCCTGCTACCGCAGCGACGCCGAGCGCCGCTGGATCGATCTGCCGACGCTGTCCTGAATCCTTCGGCGCGTCGCCGCATCGGCAGGCGAAAAATTCTCAAATTAGTGAAGGCGCTACGCCATGACCCGCATCATCGACATGCACACCCACACCTTTTCGAAGGCTGCGGAGGAGCTGGTGCACGGCCTCTACGATCCCGTGACCAATCCCTATCGACGCGACATGTCGCCCGAGAGCCGCGAGACCGACGCCGGCAACAAGCTGCGCACCGCCTTGAAGCTCAACAGCGTCGAGCAGCGGCTCGCCGACATGGCGCGGATGCGCGTCGATATGCAGGTGATCGCGCCGGCGCCGGCGCAGCAGCACTATTGGGCGGAGCCGGAACTGCTCACCGCGCTGTCGGTGGCGCAGAACAACCATATCGCCGCGATGGTCGCCGCCGCGCCGGCGCGCTTCGCCGGCATGGGGACGCTGCCGCTGTCGGCGCCGGATCGCGCCGTCGACGAAGCGACGCGCGCCGTCGAGCACCTTGGGCTGCGCGGGTTCCAGATCGACTCCCGGGTCGTTGCTCGCGAGTTGTCGGACGCGGCCTTCGACCCGGTGTGGGCGCGGGTGGCAAAGCTCGGCGTGCCGATGTTCATCCATCCTCTTGGTTTCTCGGATGGCGCGCGGCTTAGCGCGTACTTCATGGTCAATACGGTCGGCCAGCCGCTCGAGGAAGTGATCGCCATCAACCATCTGATCTTCGGCGGCATCCTCGATCGCCATCCCGACCTGAAGGTGATCGTCGCTCATGGCGGCGGCTATTTCCCGTCCTATCTCGGGCGGATCGAGCACGCCTGGAAGGTGCGTCCCGAGGTGCATCGGCTTTGCGCCGACGCGCCATCCAGCTACATGCGGCGCATGTGGTTCGACACGTGCCTGTTCAATCCGGTCGAAGTGCAGGCGCTCGTCGCCCTGGCCGGCGCCGAACGCGTGATGCTCGGCTCGGACTATCCGTTCGACATGGGCGACGAGGATCCCGTCGGGCTGGTCGAGCGTTGCACCGGCCTCGATGCTGCGCGGCGTGATCTCGTTCTGGGCGCGACCGCCGCGCGGATATTTGGTCTGTGATCCATGCGTCTAATTGCTGCTTCAGCGCAGTTGGCGGAGCGACATGGGATGACCGTTTGTGGTGGCGGGTTCAACCGGTCAGCTCGACACTCCAATCTTCTAGCAAGGATGGAGTGTGGGCATGAAACAGAGGCGTCGCATTTATTACTCGGCCGCTCAGCGGTCTGAGATCTGGGATCGCTGGCAGGCCGGCGAGGCGATGAGTTCGATCGGACGCCGGTTTGACCGGGAGTCTTCATCGGTCTTCTCGGTCATTTCGTCAACAGGCGGTATCCGTCCGCCTGATCGACACCGTGCCAAACAAGCGCTCAGCCTCCCTGACCGAGAGGAGATCTCTCGATGGCTCAGCATGCGCCGTTCGTTGCGCTCTATCGCTCACCATCTGGGACGATCGCCGTCAACCATCAGCCGTGAGATACAGCGCAATGGCGGGGCCGATCGCTGTCGGTCTACGGGGGCCGATCAGGCCGCTTGGGATCGGGAGCGGCGCCCGAAGCTTTTTAAGCTGGCTTGCCGTCCGTTCCTGAGGCTCACAGTATCGGCGTTGCTGCGGCGGCAATGGTCACCAGAGCAGATTGCCGGCTGGCTAAAACGCACCTATCCGAAGGAGTCTGAAAAAGCAGGTGTCACACGAGACGATCTATCGCAGCCTGTTCATCCAGGCGCGCGGTATTCTAAAAAAGGAGCTTCTTGATTATCTGAGAGCGAGACGCACAGTCCGCCCCTCCTGTCACGCCACCATGAAACGCAGCGGACTCGGGCAGATCAAGAACGCTATATCCATCAGCGAACGGCCGCCGTCTGTTGAAGACCGTGCGGTCCCTGGCCATTAGGAAGGCGACTTGATCGGCGGGTCAGGGAACAGCTACATCGCAACGCTTAGCGCTCGAAGAGATCTCGACAGTGGCACAATTGATCGGTACAAAGGACGGATTAGCGGGTCGACTAAGCGGTTGAATTTGCTGGATTTACTGCCCTGGACCGACAATCCTTTCCTGGGCACCACACCCATTTCAAACCATTGGTTTGAAAGTAAATAAGCAAGGTCAGGGCCCGGTTCGGCCTGCCATCTGCGGTACTTCCCCGCGAGGCCTCTTGCCAGGCGACCGCCCCGCATCATCCCATCATCCTCTGCTACGACACACCGTTTTGCGGTGCCCCTGCGCTGCCGCGGCTGACATAACGTCCCGACGTGCCGCCCACGAGCGCGCCGTCGCGGACGATGAAGCGGCCGCACAGTAGCGTGGCGACCGGCCAGCCGGTGATCTCGATGCCCTCATAGGGCGTGTAGTCCGCGCCGTGGTGCAGGCCGGCTTGCGACAAAGTCGCCTTGCGCGCCGGATCCCACAGCGCGATGTCGGCGTCATAGCCGATCGCGATCGAGCCCTTGCCGGCGAGGCCATAGGTCCTGGCATGGTTGGTCGAAGTCAGCGCCACGAACTGGTTCAGCGTAATGCGGCCACGGCTGACGCCCTCCGAGAACAGGATCGGCAGCCGCGTCTCGATGCCGGGAATGCCGTTCGGGATCCAGCGGAAGCTGCTGCGCGCGTTCGGCGGCTGCTTGCCCTGGATGTCGTCGTAGCGGAACGGGCAGTGGTCCGACGAGAACAGCGTGAACACGCCCTGCTGCAGCCCCTCCCAGCACGCCTGCTGCGAGGCCAGATCGCGCGGCGGCGGCGAGCAGACATATTTGGCGCCTTCCATGCCGAGGTCTTTCAAATCCTCGGCGGTCAGCACCAGATATTGCGGGCAGGTCTCGCCGACGATTTTCAGCCCGCGTTGCTGCGCGCGGCAGATCTCTTCCATCGATTCGCGGTTCGAGACGTGGACCACCACGATCGGCACGTCGATCAGTTCGGCCAACGAGATCGCGCGGTGGGTGGCCTCGCGCTCCACCGCGATGGGGCGCGACTTCGCATGGAAATACGGCCCGGTATCGCCGGCGCGCTCCAGGCGGTCGGCGAGAAAGCGGATCGCATCATTATTCTCCGCATGGACCTGCACCAGCGCGCCGGTCTCGCGCGCCACTGCGAGCACGTCGAGGATCTGATAGTCGGACAGCGCCAGATCGGCATAGGTCATGAAGATTTTCAGCGACGTATAGCCATCCGCGACCAGCGCCGGCAGTTCCTGGCCGAGCACGGCCTCGGTGGGGTCGGCGATGATGAGGTGGAAGGAATGGTCGACGTAGCAGTTCTGCTCCGCCAGCGCGTGATAGTCCTTCAGCGCCTCGCGCAGGGGCTGTCCCTTGGCCTGCAGGCAATAGGGCATCACGAAAGTGTTGCCGCCGAATGCCGCCGCGCGTCGCGCTTTCGAAATCGTCGGCCATCACGATGCCGGGTCCCGACGGCTGCGAAATGTCGACGTGGCTGTCGATGCCGCCGGACAGCACCAGCAGGCCGCTGGCATCGACGACCTCATCCGCATCGGTGAGCGCCTCGCCGATCGCCACGATGCGGCCGTCGGTGATGCCGACATCCGCCTGGTAGGTGTCGCTGGCGGTGGCGATGGTGCCGTGGCGAATGACGGTGTCGAAGGCGGCCATGCCGGCTTTCTCCGTGAAGGGGAATATCCACCAAGGAGCGCGAAAATTCCGTCGCCTGTCAAATCCAACCGGTTTGACGGCTGCCTGCGTCTTGGGCGATGCGCGCACGCAAAACGTGCTTGGCGGGATTGCGGTCGATGGTCCAAACAGGGGCCCTGCGCCTCCCGCGGTTTTCGGATCGATTCATGCACATTCTGGTTTTCGGCGGCACCGGCTTTGTCGGTCTCAATATCGCAGCCACGATGCTCGCCCGCGGCCATGCCGTCACGCTGTATGACCGCGCCGGGCTGCCGCCGGCGGCGCAGCGCGCCTTTGCCGTCCATGGCGATCGGCTGAGGGTGCTGCAGGGCGACGTGCTCGACCGCGCGGCGGTGGAGGCGGCGATCGGCGCCGCCGTCGATGTGATCGTGATGGGGGCGGCGATCACCGCCAGCGCCGAACGCGATGCGGCCGACCCCGAGACGATTCTGCAGGTCAACCTGCTGGCGCAGGTGCCTATCCTCGTGGCAGCGCGACGTGCCGGCGTGCGGCGCGTCATCAACCTTTCGTCGGCCGGCGCCTATGGCGCAACCGCCTTTCGCCACGCGCTGCTCGACGAAGACATGCCCTGCGATCCCGTGTCGCTCTACGCCATCACGAAATTCGCCTCCGAGCGCGTCGCCGCACGGCTCGCGGCGCTGTGGTCGTTCGACCTCATCAGCGTCCGCCTCAGCGGCGTGTTCGGCCCGTGGGAGCGCGCCACCGGCGTGCGCGATACGCTGAGCCCACAGGTGCAGATTCTCGACGCGCTGCAGCAACGCCGCGAAGCGCTGCTGGCGCGCCCCGGCGTGCGCGACTGGGTCTATGCGCCGGATGTCGCCGACGCGGTGGCGCTGCTGGCCGAAGCGCCGAAGCTGCAGCATGCGCTCTACAATATTTCCAGCGGCCGGGAATGGTCGGCGCTGCAATGGGGCGAGGCGCAGGCGGCGCTGCATCCCGGCTTCATTTGCCGGCTTGCCAGCGACGGCGAGACGCCTACCATTAATCTGCACAGCGACACCGACCGCGCGCCGCTGTCGGTGGCGCGGCTGGCACAGGAATTCGGCTGGCGCGCGAAATTCGGTTGCGCCGATTCCGCCACCGATCTCACGACGTGGTCGGTGACCCATCAGGAAGGAAGCTGACATGAGACTGCAGGGACGCACGGCGATCGTCACCGGCGGCGGCTCCGGCATCGGCCGCGCCAGCGCGCTGTTGTTCGCGCGCGAAGGCGCTGTCGTCGCCGTGGTCGATCGTGACGAGGCGATGTTGCAGGAAACCGTCGCGGAGATCCGCGACGCCGGCGGCACCGCCTCGCTGCATGTCGGCGACGTCGGCGATGGCGATTACGCGCAGGCCACCGTCGATTACGTCGTCGGGCAGCACGGCCGGCTCGACATTCTCATGACTTCGGCCGGCTTCTCGGTCGGCGGCACCGTGCTGACCACCTCGCCGGCAGACTGGGACGCGGTATTCCGCACCAATGTCGGCGGCACCTGGCTGTGGGCGCGCGCGGCGATCCCGCAGATGCAGAAGCAGGGCAAGGGTTCGATCGTCACCGTGGCCTCGCAACTGGCGATCGCCGGCGGCAAGGGCAACGCGGCCTATATTGCCTCCAAGGGCGCGATCATCAGCCTGACCCAGACGATGGCGGTGGATTTTGCGACCGACGGCATTCGCGTCAACGCGATTGCGCCCGGCGCCATCGACACCCCGCTGCTGCGCCGCAGCTTCGCGCGCCACGCCGATCCCGATCCGGTCCGCGAAGCCTCGCGCAATCGCCACGCCATGAAGCGATTCGGCGAGGCGGTGGAAGTCGCCGAGGCCGCGTTGTTCCTGGCGAGCGACGCATCGTCCTTCACCACCGGCACGGTGCTACCCGTCGATGGCGGCTGGCTCGCGGCATGACCGACGCGCTCACCGCCCTCGAAGCACGGGTGCGCGACGATCTGTACAAGACCGCGCATCCCAACATGCCCTGGCTGAAGCCGAAGCAGGGCGCCAACGGCCAGCCCGCGCTCGATGTGCTGGTGGTCGGCGCCGGCCAGTCGGGCCTCGCCATCGGCTTCGGCCTGCTGCGCTCGCAGGTCACCAATTTCGTCGTGCTGGACAAGGCCGAGGAAGGCCAGGAGGGCCCGTGGCTGACTTACGCCCGGATGCCGACGCTGCGTAGCCCGAAGCATTTCACCGGCCCCGATCTGGATATTCCGAGCCTGACCTATCAGTCCTGGCACGAAGCCTCGTTCGGCAGAGCGAATTGGGAGCAACTCGACCGCATCCCGCGCGGCCACTGGTTCGACTATCTCACGTGGTTCAGGCGCATGGTCGATGTCCCGGTGCGCAACGGCTGCGACGTACTCGACATCGCGCCGGCCGAAAACGGGCTGCTCGCGGCCATCGTGCAAAGCGCCAGCGGCACCGAAACGCTTTATGCGCGAAAAATCGTGCTGGCGACCGGGCAGGAGGGCATGGGTAACTGGATCATGCCGGAGCCGCTTCGCCATCTGCCGTCGTCGCTGTGCGTGACCGGCAACCAGCCCGTGGACTTCGCCGCATTGCGTGGCAAGCGTGTGGTCGTGATCGGCGCCGGGGCATCCGCCTTCGACAATGCCGCCACCGCGCTGGAAGCCGGCGCCGAAGTGCATCTGCTGTGCCGGCGTGCCGAAGTGCAGACCGTGCAGCCGTATCACTGGCTGACCTTCCGCGGCTTCCTGCGGCATTTCAGCGATCTCGACGACGCCTGGCGCTGGCGCTTCATGAAGACCGTGCTGGAGATGCGCGAGGGTTTTCCGCAGCCGACCTGGGACCGTTGCGCGCGCCACGCCGGCTTTCATCTGCACGAGGGCTCGCCCGTCGAATCGGCGCGGCAGGTCGGCGACGCGGTTGCGCTGCAAACTCCGACCGGGGTTTACGAGGCAGACTTCGTGATCTGCGGCACCGGCATCGCGATGGATTTCGCCGGGCGGCGCGAGCTGCAGAACTGCGCCGGTAATATCGCCAGATGGAATGATCGCTACCTGCCGCCGGAAGATGAGCGCAACGCGCGCCTCGGTGAATTTCCGTATCTCGCCGACGATTACGCGCTGACCGAACGCGTCAAGGGCGCAACGCCGTGGATCGCCGACATCCATCTGTTCGCAATTGCGTCGAGCATGAGCTTCGGGGCGTCCGGCTCGTCGATCAACGCCATGACCACCGCCGTACCCAAACTGGTCCAAGGCTTGACGCGCGGATTTTTTCGAGCCGATATCGAGGATCACTGGTGCTCGTTTCAGGCCTATGACGTGAAGCAGGCCAAGATGACAAGGCCCGCTTGAAGGAGCTGCAGATTCTGGCGCACTATTTGCTTTAGGTTTCGAATAATTGGCGCGTCAGACCGCGCAATCTTCCGGGATATTTCCATTCAGAGGATCGAGCCATGACACTCTCGTTTTCGAAGCAGATGCTGGGCGCGGCAGCGGCGCTAGCCTTTTTTACGGCCGCCGTCCCGGCGCAGGCGCAGACCCGAGCGGAAACGCTGCGCTACGTGACCGGCGCGTCGGTCAATACGCTCGATCCCAACATTCCCGGCTCGACCCGCGAAGCTTTCGCCGTCAGCCTCTCCACCTATGACCGGCTGGTGTCGTTCGGCCGCAAGCAGCTCAACGGCAAATGGGTGTTCGATCTCGACACCGTCCGCGGCGAGCTCGCCGAATCCTACGACGTCAGCCCTGATGGCCTGAAGATCACCTTCAAGCTGCGCAAGGACGCCAAATTCCAGGACGGAACGCCGGTCACCGCCGACGATGTGAAATGGTCGCTCGACCGCGCCGTCACTGCCAAGATCCTCGGCAAGGCGCAGTTGCTGACGGGCTCGCTGACCGACGCCAGCCAGTTCAAGGTGATCGATCCGCACACATTCGAAGTGACGCTGCCGAAGCCCGACAAGCTGGCGCTGCCGAACCTCGCCACGGTCTATCCGATCATCATCAATTCGAAACTCGCCAAGTCGCACGCGACCGAGGAAGATCCCTGGGCGCAGGCCTGGCTGAAGGACAACACCGCCGGATCGGGCGCCTATATTATCGAGAGCTTCAAGCCCGGCGAGCAGGTCATCCTGAAGCGCAACGATGCCTGGAATCGCGGCGCCGGCGGCAAGCAGGCCGCCTTCAAGCGGCTGATCGTGCAGTCGGTGCCGGAAGCGGCGACCCGCGCCAATCTGGTCGAAAAGGGCGACGTCGATATCGTCATCGACCTGCAGGCCAGCGACGCGCAATCGCTCGAAGCAAAGGGCAAGCTGCAGGTGGTCTCGACGCCGCAGTATAACGCCATCACCTTCATCTCGATGAATAACCAGATGCCGCCCTTCGACAAGGCGGATGTGCGTCGCGCGGTCGCCTATGCGCTGCCCTATGACGATATGTTCAAGGCGGCTCTGTTCGGCCGCGGCGACCTGCTGGCGGGTGCGACCTGGACCGACGGCAAGCCGCCATCAGGCGCGTTCCCGATCAAGCAGCCGATCAAGCTCGATCTCGAAAAGGCCAAGGGTTACCTGAAGGCAGCGGGCTTTCCGGATGGCTTCTCCACCACCTTCAGCTTTAATGTCGGACAATCCGCGACCGCCGAGCCGATGGCCGCGCTGCTGAAGGAATCGCTGGCCAAGATCGGCATCAAGGTCGATATCCAGAAGCTGCCGGACGCGCAGATGTCGACGCAGATCACCGAGAAGAAGCTGCCGTTCTTCACCGAGGGCATCGTCGCCTGGTTGCCATCGACGGACTATTTCTACCGCAACTTCTACACTGGTAACCAGCGCTGGAACTACTCGTCGATCGACAATGCCGAACTGACCGCCATCGCGCAGGAAGCCCGCTTCGAAGCCGACAAGGCCAAGTACGAAGCCGCCGGCGTCAAGCTGAACGCGATCAACTTCGACCAGATTCCGCAGATCCCGCTGTGGCAGCCGAGCCAGGACGCCGTGATGGCGCCGACGCTGACCGGCTACACCTACCAGTTCCACCGTCAGGTCGACTATCGCGATCTCAGCCGGAAGTGATAGGGCTGCAACGGATCGAACCGCCAAGGCGCCGCTCGCGGCGCCTTGGGAATTTAGAGAATTCGCAATGACGGTTGTAGGCATTGCGATTCCATTCCACGCAACAGCTTAAGGCGAACTATTGGTGTTGATGAAGCTGGCCTCGACTGCGAAACGCGCCGCCCGGCGCTTTGCTTCGTCATTGCCGGCGCTGTTCGGTGTGCTGGTCTTTACTTTCCTGCTGATGCGCGTGCTGCCCGGCGATCCCGCGGTGTTCTTCGCCTCCGGCCCCAATGCCGGCAAGGAGGAGATCGAGACGATCCGCAAGCAGATGGGCCTCGACAAGCCGGTGCCGACCCAGCTCGTGCTGTATCTTTACGACGTCGGTCGCGGCAATCTCGGCCGCTCGCTGATGACGGGGCAGGCCGTCACCAAGGATCTGAAAGAGCGGCTGCCGGCCTCTCTGGAGCTCACCTTCTCGGCGCTGCTGATCGCGCTGGTGCTGGCGATCCCGCTCGGCATTCTCGCCGCCTTGCGCCCGGGATCCATGATCGATCACGGCGTGCGAATGTTCTGCGCGCTCGGGGTCTGCGTGCCGACCTTCGTGTCCGGCCTGCTGCTGATCTACGTGTTCTATTATCTGCTCGGCATCGCGCCCGATCCGACCGGTCGCGTCGATATTTTCATGACGCTGCCGCCGTCGCGCACCGGCTTTCTGTTGATCGACTTTGCGCTCGCCGGCGACTTCGACGGCTGGTGGGCGGCGTTCAAGCAATTGATCCTGCCGGCCTGTACCATGGCGCTGTTCGTGATCGCGCCTCTGGCGCGCATCACCCGCGCCTCGATGCTGGCGTCGCTGGGCAGCGATTTCGTCCGCACAGCGCGCTCGGTCGGGCTGTCGTGGTGGCGCATCGTCGTCACCTATGCGCTGCGCAACGCCATCCTGCCCGTCATCACCATCGCCGGCATCGTGTTCTCCACCATGCTCGGCGCCAACGTGCTGGTCGAAAAAGTGTTCTCGTGGCCCGGCGTCGCCTCTTATGCGCTCGATGCGCTGCTGTCGTCGGATTACGCGCCGGTGCAGGGCTTCGTCCTCCTGATGGCGTTCGTGTTCGTCATCGTCAATCTGGTCGTCGATGTGCTCTATGGCATCGCCGACCCCAGGATTTCCATCGGATGAACAGCGCCACCTTGCAACATGCCGCCTTCGTCCTGCGCGGCAATCCGATCACCGGCATCGCCGCCGTGGGCTCGACCCTGCTGATTCTGGTCGGCCTGTTCGCGCCGTGGCTCGCGCCCTACGATCCGATCGCCTCCGACGTCGCCAACGCGCTGCAGGCGCCGAGCGCGGCGCATTGGGCCGGCACCGATCAGCTCGGCCGCGACGTGTTCAGCCGCATTATCGTCGCCACCCAGCTCGATCTGGCGATTGCGGTCTCGGCGGTCAGCATCTCTTTCGTGCTGGGCGCGGTGATCGGCGCGCTGTGCGGCTACACCGGCGGTCGGCTCGACCGCTCGGTCGGCCGCTTCGTCGATGTGCTGATGGCGTTTCCGCTGTTCGTGCTGGCGATGGCCATGGTGGCGGCGCTCGGCAACCGCGTCGAGAACATCGTGATCGCAACCGCGATCATCAATTTGCCGTTCTACATCCGTTTCGCGCGGGCCGAAGTGAACGTCCGCCGAAATCTCGGCTGGGTCGAGGCCGCGCGCGCCAGCGGCGAGAGCCACGTCTCCGTCGTGTTGCGTTTCCTGCTGCCCAACGTGCTGCCGGCGATGGTGGTGCAGATGTCGCTCAATCTCGGCTGGGCGATCATCAACGCTGCCGGGCTTTCCTTCATCGGGCTCGGCGTCAAGCCGCCGACGCCGGAATGGGGTATCATGGTCGCCGAGGGCGCGCGCTTCATCTCCACCGGAAAATGGTGGCTGGTGGCGTTCCCCGGCCTGGCGCTGATGCTGGCCGTGCTGTGCTTCAACCTGCTCGGAGACGGGCTCCGCGACATCCTCGATCCCCGTCAGCGGACGTAAGTCAGCGCACATGACGCAGCCTTTGCTCGACATCGACAATCTGTACGTCACGTTTTCGACCCGGCGCGGCCCGGTCGAGGCGGTGCGCGGCGTCTCGCTCTCGCTCGCTGCGGGAGAAACGCTTGGCATCGTCGGCGAGAGCGGCTCCGGTAAGTCGGTCACCGGCTTTGCGGTGACGCGGCTGCTCGATACGTCCGGCAAGATCACCGCCGGCCGCATCACCTTCCGCGACCGTGACATCACCAAGATGTCCAGCGCCGGGCTGCGCGAGATGCACGGCGCGGCGATGGCGATGATCTTCCAGAACCCGCGCGGCGCGCTGAATCCGATCCGCGCCATCGGCCAGCAGATTGCCGACGCCATCTTGGCGCATCGGAAAATCTCGGCGAACGAAGCGCGTGCCGAAGCGCTCGACCTGTTGCGCGCCGTGCAGATCCGCGATCCGGAAAAGCGCATGAGTGCCTATCCGCATGAACTCTCCGGCGGGATGTGCCAGCGCGTGATGATCGCGATGGCGATCTCCAGCAATCCCGCGCTCCTGATCGCCGACGAGCCGACCACCGGCCTCGACGTCACCACGCAGAAGATCGTGATGGATCTGTTGGCGAGCATCGCCGCCGCCCGCGGCATGGCGACGATCCTGATCACCCACGACCTCGGCCTTGCCGCGCGCTACTGCCGTCGCGTGGTTGTGATGGAGCAGGGCAAGCTGGTCGAGCAGGCGGACGCGCTGACGCTGTTCCGCTCGCCGCAGCATCCGTACACGAAGCGGCTCGTGGCGGCGTCGCCGACCGCCACGTCGCGCGTCGAGGATCTCGTCACCGGCGACGAGAATCTGCTGGCGACCGTGCCGGCGTTGCCGCGCGCCGTGCCGGCGAATGGCGCGCCACCGCTGCTGGAGGTCCGCGATCTCGTCAAGCGTTTCGACGACGGCACCATTGGGCTGAAGAGCTTCTCGATGGTGATGGCCGCCGGCGAGAGCGTCGGGCTGGTCGGCGAGAGCGGCTCCGGCAAGAGCACGACCTCGCGCATGATCTGCCGGCTGCTCGACCAGAGCGAAGGCAGCATCAATTTCAACGGCGAATCGATCAGCCATATCCCGTCGCGCGACTTTCACCGCGCGCCGCAGCGCCGCGATATCCAGATCGTGTTTCAGGATCCCAACGACAGCCTCAATCCGCGCTTCACCGCCTTCGATTGCATCGCGCATCCCCTGATGCGCCTCGCCGGGATGCGTAACGGCGACGCTTTGCGCCAGCGCGTGCAGGAATGCGCGCATCGCGTAGGCCTCCCGGCCCATCTGCTCGAACGCTTCCCGCACCAGCTGTCCGGCGGCCAGAAAGCGCGCATCGGTATCGCTCGCGCGATCGCCTGCGAGCCGCGTCTGTTGGTGCTGGACGAGCCGACCGCCGCACTCGACGTTTCCGTTCAGGCGGTGGTGCTGCAACTGCTCGACAAACTGCGTCGCGAGGACGGGTTGGCCTTCCTGTTCGTCAGCCATGATCTCAACGTGGTTCGCATGATGTGCCAGCGCACCATCGTGCTGCGGCTCGGCGAGATCGTCGAGGAGGGCGAAAGCCACGCGCTGTTCGAAAATCCCCAGACGGCGTACACGCGCGAGCTGGTGGAAGCCGTGCCGAATATCGAGCTGCTCGAGGCGGCAGTCGCCGGTTAGTTGTCCGCACGCGAGCTTCGAAGGGCGATACTTCGTCCAACCATAGATTGTGCGTCAACTACACGCCGAAGTACGTTTGCTAGGCAATTGGCTGCCTCGCGGACGGGGCAGATGCCGGAACATTGATCTTGTAACCAAAGCTATCTTCTTCAGATTATCATCCGACCGCTAAGATAATGATTTCAAAGGGTGGAAGATGATTTCGGTCAATCGATTGACCTGTGTTGCATTGCTGACCGCCCCTTGGCGCGAACCTTGGTCTGGCGCTTCCCGCCGCCGCCGAAAAGACGCTGCGGATAGGCATGACGGCCAGCGACATTCCGAAGACCCACGGCCAGCCCGACCAGGCCTTCGAAGGCAACCGCCTCACCGGGTTGACGCTGTATGATGCGCTGACCGCCTGGGACTACGAGACCGGCACGAGCATCATGCCGATGCTCGCCACCGAATGGGCGGTGGATGCGACCGACAAAACCAAATCGCTGTTCAAGCTGCGCCCCGGCATCACCTTCAAGGACGGCTCGGCGTTCAACGCCGACGCCGTGGTATGGAACGTGCGCAAGGTGCTCGACAAGGCATCGCCGCACTACGATCCGAGCCAGGTGGGCTGGACTGCGCCGCGCATGCCGACGCTGCGCTCGGCGCGCAAGGTCGACGACATGACGGTGGAGTTCACGACCTCGGAGCCGGATTCGTTTCTGGCAATCAACCTCGTCAATCTGTTCATGGCGTCGCCGACACAGTGGCAGGCGAAGTTCGACAGGGTGGCCGGCGAAATCACCGATCCCGCGCAGCGCGCGGCCACGGCCTGGCGCGAGTTCAACGCCGACCCGTCGGGTACCGGCGCCTTCCATCTGGCGAAACTGGTGCCGCGCGGGCGGCTCGAACTGGTGCGCAACGACAAATACTGGGACAGCAAGCGCGTCGCGAAAATCGACCGTCTGGTGATGGTCCCGGTTCCGGAAGTCAACGCGCGCACCGCCGCGTTGCTCACCGGGCAGGTTGACCTCATCGAGGCGCCGGCGCCGGACGCGGTGGCCTCGATCCGCGCCCGCGGCTTCAAGATTGCGACCAGCCAGAGTTCGCATGTCTGGCCGTGGCAGCCGTCGATGCTGGACGGCTCGCCGTGGCAGGGCAAGCGCGTCCGCGAGGCCGCCAATCTGTGCTCCGACCGCAACGACCTCGTGGTGCTGAATGGCGGCCTCGCCGATCCCGCCTTCGGCATGATGCGGCCGAACCACCCCTGGTTCGGCAAGCCTGGCCTTAAGCTGCGCTTCGACGGCGACGAAGGCCGCAAGCTTATGAAGGCGGCCGGCTATTCCGAGCAGAAGCGCGCCACGGTGAAGATCCTGACCACCACGGTCGGCTCTGCGATGATGCAGCCGCTGCCGATGAACGAGACGCTGCAGCAGGCATTGGCTAAGTGCTACTTCGATGCCGAAGCCCGCGACGCGGCACTTGCCAAGGTGCATGAGCGGCTGGTCGACGAATCGATGTTCATCTACATGGTCCACGAAGTCGCCCCGCGGGCGCTGTCGCCGCGCATCAAGGATTTCTCGGCGCCGAACGGCTTCTACGTCGACTGGTCGCGGATCGACATGGCGTCGGACTAGGGGCTACAGCGAAGGCCGATCCGCATGGCGTGCGTCGTCACCTCGTGGCTGAACTCGCGCAGCGAGCAGGCCAGCATCTCGAAGGCCTCGGCGCCGAATTCGGCATGAACCAGATGGGTACTGACGCGGCGGTCGGCGATTCGGCGGCGCAAATGGTCGAGGCGCGCCGTCTGCTCGCTCCATAGCTGGTCGAGCAGCGCCAGCATCAGCGTGCGGAGCGCCTCGGCAAGCGGTACCTCTCCGAAGGCGACGATCTTGCCGGCCATCCATTCGTCCGCGGCCGAAACCAGCCGGCGGCGCAAGCGTGCCTGTTGGACGTCGTCGGCGATCGCTGGCGGAAATTCGATGGCGAGTGTCAGGATCGCGCGGACCTGCAGATCGAGGTTGATGAGATCCGGCGCCTGTCGTCCATTGGCAAATCGCTGCAGCAGGTCGTCGATCGTGTCGTCCCGCAAATCCCGTGCGAGGCCCAGCGGATCGGCGGTATCGCGGATGATGTCGCGCTGGGCGAGCATCGTTGCGCGCTGCTGCTCGACAATGCCGTCGAAGCGCATCAACGCGCGGCGATCGTCGAATTTTCGGCTGCCATTGCGCCGCTGCGCCGCCGCGATGGCGCGGTCGAGGCGCGGCTCGTGCGAGGCAGGCCCGCTCTCGCCGGGCTGGAGGATATCGTCGTCCCATGCGGCGTGCAGCACGGTTCGTCCCGGATCGCCTTGCCGTCCGGCCCGACCCAGCAACTGCCGGTCGAGCCGGCCGGTTTCATGCGGCTGCGTCGCGATGACCAGCAGCCCTCCCGCGGCGATCACCTGCTCGCGCTGCGCGGCGTCGCCGCCCAGCCTGATGTCGGTGCCGCGGCCGGCCATGGCCGTGGCGATGGTGACGGCGCCGGGCGCCCCGGCGCGGGCGATGATGCGCGCTTCGGCTTCGTGGTGCCGGGCGCTCAGGACCGCGAAATGCCGGTCGCCCGGCCGCAGGCTGGCGCGCCATCCGCGGGATTGCAGCGCCGAGGCCAGGCGCTCGGACTGGGCGATATCCGGCACGCCGACCAGAACCGGCTGCCCGCTGCGATGGGCATGCTCGAGCTGCGCGACGATGGCCGACAGCCTGTCGGCCTGTGTCGCATGGTCGACCCGCTCATCGATGCGGCGCGAAGGTCGGTGCGACGGAATCGGCAGCACGGTCAATCCATAGACTTCGCGATATTCTTCCGCATCCTCGACCGCGGTGCCGGTCATGCCGGCCAGCGAATCATATTTGCGAAAGAACGACTGGAAGGTGATGGATGCCAGCGTGCGCGTCTCCTCGCCGATCGCGCAATTCTCCTTGGCCTCCAGCGCCTGGTGCAGGCCATCATCGTAGCGACGACCTTCCAGCAGGCGGCCGGTCAGTTGATCGACAATGACGATGCCGCCGTCCTTGACGACATAGTCCCGGTCGCGAACCAGAATCGTGCGCGCACTCAATGCCTGGACGACGTGGTGCAGCAGGCTGATCGATTGCGGGACATGCAGCGACAGGTCGGGCTTCAGCAGGCCGGCCTGCTTGAGCCCCTCATCGATCCGGTCGTAACCGTGCTCGGTCAGCGCGACGCGGCGCCGTCCGTCGAGCTGGAAATCGCCTGCGGTCAACCGCGCGACATGCGCGTCGATGGTCCGGTAGAAATCAGAATGATCGCCGAGTGGCCCGAACAAAGCGAGCGGCATCGCCGCCTCGTCGATCAGCACCGCGTCCGCTTCGTCGATCAGCGCGAACCAGCGACCGCGCTGCACGGTCTCTGCGACGCCATATTTCATGTTGTCGCGGAGGTAGTCGAAGCCGAACTCGCTGGCCACGCCATAGGTGACGTCGCAGGCATAAGCATGCCGCCGGCCGTCGTCGTCCATCTCCGGATTGACCAGTCCGACGCTGAGACCGAGCGCTTCGTAGACCGGTCGCATCCAGGCGGCGTCACGCGCGCTCAGATAGTCGTTCGGCGACGCGATGTGCACGCCGCGCCCGGTCATGGCCCGCAGCGCGCAGGTCAACGTCGCGGCCAGGGTCTTGCCCTCGCCGGTCGCCAGCTCGGCGATGTAGCCGTCGTGCATCGCGAGGCCGGCTATGAGCTGGGTCGGCGTGTGCAATTCGCCGAGGGTGCGCCGGCTGGCTTCGCGCACCAGCGCAAAGGCGGGCGCGACGATGGCGTCGAGGCCGGTGCCATCGTCGATGTCCTGGCGCAAGGCCCGCGCGCGGTCGCGCAAGGATGCGGCCGGCAACGCGCGGTGCGCGGCCTCCTGGCGAAGGATCGTATCGACGATGTGTTGATAGCGACGTAGCGTCCGCTGGGATCGGGACGTAAACGCGCGCTTGGCGAAACGGAAGATCATCTGTGCTCTGGTGGCGCGCCGTCGGTCCGCTCGCAACGGCGCAGCGCACGGCTCGTCACTATGTCGATGGCGCGGCGTCGAGGGTCAAACAAAAAGTGAAATGCAAAATCTACAATCGATCTAAATCGGCGGCGATAAGCCGGTGCATCGTCCGTCCGGCCTCGCCAAAATAGAAGCTCTATAAACAGCGGCATCCGGCACGCCGGACCGATTGCTCCGTCGCATTCCGAAAGATAGTAACCCGACGGGGCGAGCGCGCGTCGTGTTGCGCCGTTGCGTGGAATGACGATCATGGGAAATATAGCGATGGGCATCAGTGCGGCAGGGTCAGTCGGTCGTAGCAAGGTGTACGGTGTTTCGAAGGCCGCCTGGAGCCGGACGACTGTCGGAATCGCGTCCGCGATGCTGATACCGAGTTCGGCGGATGCGCAGGCCGCGCCGCCGTCCACGCCGCAGGAGCTGCCGCCGGTGCGCATTACGGCCCCGCAGCGGCAGGCCGCCAAGCCTAGGCCTGCGCAGCGCGGTGCCGCATCAACCCTGCCAAGACCGGTGGCGGCCGCCGCTCCCCGAGGCGCTGTTGCATCGCCGATCATCGGTGATGGTGCCGGTATCTCCGGCTACATGACGCCGTCGCAGGCCGGCGTGTCGCGCTACTCGGTGCCGCTGCGCGACGTGCCGCAGACGGTGAATGTCGTCAGCCAGCAGCTGATGCAGGACCAGCGCACGACCTCGGTGGTCGAAGCGCTGCGCAACGTGCCCGGCATCACCTTCACCGCGGGCGAGGGCGGCGTGCAGGGCGACCAGATCAATATCCGCGGCTATACCGCGCGCAACGACATCTACCGCGACGGCATCCGCGACCCCGGCTGGTATGCCCGCGATGCGTTCAGCTTCGACCGCGTCGAAGTCTACAAGGGGCCGTCGTCCTTCGCGTTCGGTCGCGGCTCGACCGGCGGCGTCATCAACATCGTCTCCAAGCTGCCGCAGGCCCGTGACTTCTACGTGGTCGAAGGCACCGGCACCTCGGCGGCCGGTGGCCGCGCCACGGTCGATGTCAACAAGACGCTCGGCGACTGGGCGGTGCGGCTCTCCGCGCTGGCCTATGAGACCGACACCGCCGGTCGCGGCTTCGCTAACACCAAGCGATACGGCTTTGCACCTTCGATTTCGTACCAGATCAACGACAAGGCCAAGAACACGCTCAGCTACATCTACCAGAAGGACGACAACATCGCCGACCGCGGCATCCCGATGCTGCCCGGTTCCTATTTCGGGACCAGCTACCGCCAGCCCGCGCCGGTGCCGCGCAACACCTATTACGGGGTCGCAACGCCCGGCCAGGACGATGTCGAGAAGACCGAGGCGCACAATCTGATCAACAAGTTCGAATATGATGTCGTGCCGGGCCTGAAGTTCACCAACACCACCGGCTATTCCTATGTCGACCGCTTCAACCGCACCCGGCCGGTGCAGCTCAGCAACCTCAATACCGCGACGTCGAATCTGTGGAATGCCCCGAGCGGCGGCACGCAGCTCGCTACTCCGGGCAATCCGCTGACCAGCGCCACACCGCTGAGCAGCATCTGGATCGCCAACACCAATCATTTCCAGAATCAGACCAACAACGAACTGATCAGCAACGTCAGCGATCTCAACGCCAAGTTTGCGACGGGCTTCCTCGAGCATAATGTGCTGGCCGGCGTCGAGGTCAGCCACGAAAACCGCGAGCAGTACCGTTCCGAATTCGGCGACGGCTACCGCGTCAATGTTGCTGCTCCCAAGCCCTACGTTTCTGGCGCGCTGGA
The DNA here is from genome assembly GCF_007018905.1 of Tardiphaga sp. vice304. Taxonomy (NCBI): domain Bacteria; kingdom Pseudomonadati; phylum Pseudomonadota; class Alphaproteobacteria; order Hyphomicrobiales; family Nitrobacteraceae; genus Tardiphaga; species Tardiphaga sp. vice304. The sequence continues at coordinate 259,180 of NZ_CP041402.1, read as the reverse complement.
TCCGAGGACAGGTGCCACGCTTTCCAGATCGGACACGGTGGGTGTCTATATTCAGGATCAGATCAAGGTCACGGAGTGGCTGGAGCTGCTCGGCGGCGTCCGCTTCGATAATTTCGAGGCCAACACCCGGGCCTACTCGTTCGACCGGGGCACGGGCGCCGTTGTTAGCAGCGGAACGTTCGTCAACGGCCGGGCCATTGCCGCCCCGACGAACCTGTCGTCCAACAACAGCTTCGTCACGTACCGCGCCGGCGCCGTTCTGCATCCGACGCCTAATTCGAGCGTCTATTACATGCATGGCACCTCGGCCAACCCGCCGGCCGAATTCCTGACGACCACCAATGGCCAGCAGTCGCTCGCTCCGGTGCTGTCCGAAACCGACGAGATCGGTACCAAGATCGACCTGCTGAACAACCGCCTCAACGTCAATGCGGCCGTGTTTCGCACCAAGAAGACCGGCGATTACGAGTCGGTCAGCACTTCGCCGCCCGCCTATGTCGCGATCGGCGATTCCCAGGTGACCGGCTTCGAAATCGGCGCCTCGGGCAAGCTGACGGACCTGTGGAGCATCTATGGCGGCTATGCCTATCTGAAGTCGGAGCTCGTGAGTTCGCTGACCACGGCCAACATCGGCCACGAACTGGCCAACACGCCGCAAAACTCGTTCTCGATCTGGTCGACTTACGACGTGACTCCGCTGTTCACGCTCGGCGGCGGCGCGGTATTCGTGGACTCGCGCTGGACCAGCGTCGCCAACGATGCCCGCGTTCCCAGCTACTGGCGGTTCGATGCCATGGCTGCCTACAAGGTTACGAAGAACTTCAAGCTGCAGCTCAACATCTACAACCTCACCGACGAGTACTATTTCGACTCGCTGGCGGGCGCTGGCTACGCGATCCCCGGTCAGGGCCGCTACGTTTCGCTGTCGGGCCGCGCGTCGTTCTGACGCCGATCCTGACCGTCGCAGCCGGCGCCGCGAGGCGCCGGCTGTAGTTTTCAAGGAATCCCCATGCTGGTCCATATCCCCGAAGTCTTGACGGCCGAGCAGGTCCGCTATTGCCGCGATCTGATGGCGCGCGCCAATTGGGTGGATGGCCGGATCACGGCCGGGCACCAGTCGGCGCAGGTCAAGCGCAACCTGCAACTGCCCGAGAACACGCCGGAGGCGCAGGAGCTTGCCGAGATCGTGCTCGACGCGCTGGGCCGCCATCCGCTGTTCATGTCGGCGGTTCTGCCGAAGAAGATCTTTCCGCCGCTGTTCAACCGCTACGATGCCGAAGGCGAAATGAACTTCGGCTCGCATGTCGACAACGCTATCCGCACCGTTCCCGGCACGTCGGTGCGGGTGCGGACCGACGTGTCATCGACGCTGTTCCTGTCGTCTCCGGAGGAATATGACGGCGGTGAGCTGATGGTCGAGGATACCTACGGCACCCATGCCGTGAAGCTACCGGCGGGCGACATGATCGTCTATCCCGGCACCAGCCTGCATCACGTCACCAAGGTGACGCGCGGATCGCGGATCGCGTCGTTCTTCTGGACCGAAAGCATGATCTCGGATGTGACGCGGCGGGCGATGATGTTCGATCTCGACATGTCGATCATCCGCCTGAATGGCGATCATCCCGAGCATCCCTCGGTGGTGTCGCTGACCTCGCTGTATCACAACCTGCTGCGGCAGTGGGCCGCGACCTGACTCAGTCCAGCATCGCCTGCAGTGCCGGCGACAGCCGCTCGTCGAGGGCGATCGTGTCGCGATGGAAACGGATGGCGGCGGCGAGCTTGTGCCGCGTGGCAAAGGCGATGCCGGCGTCAAAGCCCATCACCATTAGGGCCGTGGCATAGGCGTCCGCTGCCATGCACGATTGATGCAGCACGGTGGCGGTGACCATGGCGTTGTCGATCGGCACGCCGCTGCGCGGATCAATCGTATGCGACAGATGCCGGCCGGGGCCATCGTAGCCGCGCTCGCAGCCCGACGTGGCGATCGCCAGCCCGTGCAATGCGACGCGCAACGCAGGCACGCCGGACGACGCCGAAGGCCTATCGATATCGACCCACCACGGCGTGCCGTCCGGCTTGAGGCCGGCGCCGGCGAGTTCGCCGCCGATCTCCACCAGTGCATGGTGGATGCCGTGCTGACGCAGCGTCGTCATCGCGAGGTCGACGGCGAAGCCCTTGGCAATGCCGTTGAGGTCGATTCTACAGGCCGAGAGGCGGCGCAGTCGTCGTGATGATGCGTCGAATTCGAGTTGCCGCCAGCCGCAGATGCCGCGCTGCTGCGCGATGTCGGCGGCGGACGGCAAAGCCGGCGGTCGCCCCTGTGGCCCGAAGCCCCAGAGATCGACCAGCGGTCCCATCGTCGGGTCGAACGCGCCGTCGGATTCGCCGGCGATGCGAAGCGCTTCTGCCATCACCGTGGCGAACTCGCGCGGCAGCTCGTGCCACTCGCCCAAAGGTCCGTCGTTAAATTCGCTGAGCGCGGAACCGGCGTCCCACGGGCTCATCTGCATCACGACCCGTTCGAGCACGCCCACGATGGCCCGTCGCAGCGTCTGCGCCGCGGCGGCCGAGCCGACGAATTTCACCGACCATGACGTGCCCATCGTGCGGCCGGCAATATCCTGCAGCGGCGCCAGCAGCGGAGCGGCGCGGGAAAGCTGCAGGGGGATCGCCACCCGGGTCGGTGCCATCGTCGTCACCGCTACAGATCCGACCGCTTTATTGCGGCAGCACTTCGACCGTGGTGGTGTAGGCGGCGCGGCGCTTGGCGTCCTTGATCTTGCTCTTGCTGTCCTCGATGGAGGCATTCATCCAGTACATGCCGGGGCCCGGCCAGGTCACGGTGAAGGTGCCGGACTCGTCGGTGGTGGCCTTGAAGTCGTTCAGCTTGTCGCGATAGCGGATGCCGCCCGGCACGATCTCGATCGGCAGGCCTGCGGCGGGCTGGCCGTCCAGCACCATGCGGAACGTCGCTTTCTCGCCGGCCATCAGATTGTTCGGGTGGGTGACCGGCACCATTTCGAGGCCAACCCCGGTTGGCTTGAACGTGTCGGAAGATGGCTTGCCCGACGTGACGAAGATCTCGATCCGTCCCTGCGTTTCGGAGATTTTCACATCGGTGGCATTGGCCGGTATTTCTGTCGCGACCTGCTCGGCCTTGCCGCGCCAGCGCTTGTTCTGGCCGTCGAGCTTGTAGTTCGCGAACACGCCCTGGTTCAGCACCATCATCTTGTAGGTGCCGGGCTGGTCGAGCTTGACGTCGAACGTGCTGCGGTAGCGCCCCTTGGCCTGGTTCTGCACCGCGGCCGCCTTGCCGTCCGGGGCGAGCACCGAAAGGCCATCAAGCTGCAACGGGAAGTGTTCGAAGTAGAATAGGTCGTTGGACACCGCGCCATCCACAGTGACCCAGGCGTCGGTGCCGGACAGTACCGTGGCGGAGGGCAGCAGCCACTGCCGATGCGCTTGCGCTCCGACGGAGCCGAGCGTGATGGCGGAGGCGAGCAAAGCGAGCTTGAGATAGTTGTTCATGGCGATGTCCCTTGTCGTCGGTTGCTGCAATGTTCGATTCAGGGGGCTGCCGATCAAGGCACCAGTTTCAGCGTCACGACGCCAAGCTCGCTCTCGCCCTTGGCGTCGAGCGTCACCGGCGCCTTCGGCGGCCATTCGAAGGGGACGCGGAGCAGTTCGCGACCGCCGACTTCGCGCGCCGCCTCGACCACCAGGCTGTAGCTCCCCGGCGCCAGTTCGGTGAGCGGCTTGGCGTCGGCCTTGAAGCCGATCCGGTGCGTGCCCGGCGCCCGGGTCGGGCTGCTCAGGCCATCGACGGGCAGCGTCAGTTCGCGGCCCGTGCGCCGCCACCACTGCCGCATGTCCTTCAGCCATTTGCTGCCCTCATTGTCCTTGTGCTTGACGTCGTACCAGACCGCCAGATTGGTGACCTTGCCGCCATCGGCGCCTTCCAGCCAAAAGGCCACGTAGGGCTTGTGATACTCGACCACGTTGAGGCGGGGGATATCGATGCTGATGCTGGCTTCGCTGGCGATGGACGGGCCGGCGGCAAGGGTCGAGATGGCGGCAGTGACGACGAAACGCATCGATAACCTCTAGCGGTGGATGAAGATGACGAGCAGCAAAGCAGGGATCACGAAGCCGAGGCCGACCACCGGCCATGTCGCGGGGCGTTTGGTGGCGTGCAGTTGCAGCAGCAAGAGGCCGGTCAGGCAAAACACGATCGCCGCGCCGGCGAAAAGATCGAGAAACCAGCTCCAGACGCCCCCGGTATGGCGGCCCTTGTGCAGATCGTTGAGATAGGCGATCCAGCCGCGATCGGTGCGCTCATAGGCGATTGTGCCGTCATCGCGATCGATGCTCATCCAGGCATCGCCGCCAGGCCGTGGAAGCGCCACATAGACTTCCCTGGCCGACCATTCGGTGTCGCGGTCCGCCACGTTGATCCTCATGTCGCGCCGGATCCAGGTCGCGACCGATGCCGGAAGCGGCGCCTTGGCGACAGCGGGCTGCTGGCGAAGCGCGTACAGACCCTCCGCGGGCAACCGGCCTTCGCGCGTCACGACCGATGGAGACGATTCCATCTGTCCGGCATGATTGAGCGTGATCCCCGTCACGGCGAACAGCACCATTCCAATCAGGCACAATCCGGAGCTGATCCAGTGCCACTGATAGAGTTGCCTCAGAAAGAAAGCGCGCTGCTTCTTCTTGAAGGCGCTCGGCCGCCCATCCATCGACACAGTCCGCGATATTGATTCCGGTGAGCGGGACGCCTGGAGCGCAAGCCACTTCAAAAAATGTCTAACGGTAAAGACCAGGCTGCGCCACGGAAACAGTTTAGGTTAGTTCTAAATGCCGGGCGTCTGTTATCACGCCGCAACCATGTCCCATTCGACATGCCATGGGCTTGGATAATCGCGGGGCCGGCTTTGTTTGACAGGCGACAGGGCTCGCGGCGGCGGCGCGTCGCGCGCTCATGGGGTGAAGATCGCATCGCGAGTTCGATCGTTTCGGTCGGATGCCTCCCGTTGCAGGAAGACAATCAGGTACCCGCCGGGGCGCCGTCACGTCGGTGAACGGGGTGATCGCCCGCGACCCACGCTCCCTGAAGGCCCCACGAAAATGTGTACACGGATACCCCGCCACCGTCAGGTGGTATCGCGCGCTGCTTAGAAACGGGTTTCGTGGCCATGCTGCAGATGCGTCGAAATGGCCTCGAACCATCCACGGTCCTTCGCGTTGAGTGCCCTGTAAAGCGGACGGACTTGCCGTTTTCCGTCAACAGAGGTGTTTACCCATGGAGAAACCCGGTGACCTATCCATTTCACGGCGGGACCTTTTGATCGTGGCCGGGGCATCGGTCGCGGCAGGCGCGGCTCCGTCATCCGCACAGGCGCAGGGCAGCGCGCCGGCGGCAGCGACGGCGGGACCGACGTCCAAGGTGTCATTCAACGTCAACGGCGCGGCTCAGAATCTCGACGTCGATACGCGCACCACGCTGCTTGATGCCCTGCGCGAGCATCTGCATCTGACCGGCACCAAGAAGGGCTGCGACCACGGTCAGTGCGGCGCCTGCACGGTGATGGTCAACGGCCAGCGCATCAATTCCTGCCTCAGCCTCGCAGTGATGCACGAAGGCGACAAGGTCATCACCATCGAAGGGCTCGGCACGCCGGATAAACTGCATCCGATGCAGGCCGCCTTCATCAAGCATGACGGCTACCAGTGCGGCTATTGCACGCCAGGCCAGATCTGTTCGGCGGTCGCGGTTCTCGACGAAATCAAGGCGGGCCAGCCCAGCCATGTCAGCGCCGATCTGATGGAGCCGATGCAAGCGACCAACGAGGAAATGCGCGAACGCATGAGCGGCAACATCTGCCGTTGCGGCGCCTATTCCAATATCGCCGAAGCGATGACCGAAGTGTCCGGGAGGCCCGCATGAGACCGTTTACATACGAACGCGCGGCGTCACCGGCGGCTGCCGCCAAGGCCTCTGCCGGCAATGAAGCCGCCAAATTCATCGCCGGGGGCACGAATCTCCTCGACCTGATGAAGCTCGAGATCGAAACGCCGACGCATCTGATCGACGTCAATGGTCTCGGCTTCGACAAGATCGAACCGACCCCCGAAGGCGGTCTGCGCGTCGGCGCATTGGTGCGCAACACGGCGCTGGCGTCGGACGAGCGCGTGCGTCGCGATTACGGCCTGCTGTCGCGCGCACTTCTCGCCGGCGCGTCCGGTCAGCTGCGCAACAAGGCGACGACCGCCGGCAATCTGCTGCAGCGGACGCGATGCCCGTATTTTTATGACACCAATCTGCCGTGCAACAAGCGCACGCCGGGTAGCGGATGCTCGGCGATCGGGGGCGTCAGCCGGCAACTCGCCGTGGTCGGTTCCAGCGACGCCTGCATCGCGACACATCCGAGCGACATGGCGATCGCCATGCGCGCCCTCGATGCGACGGTGGAGACAGTGAAGCCGGATGGCCGGACCCGTGCGATTCCGATCGCCGACTTCCATCGCCTGCCGGGCGACACGCCGCATATCGAAACGACGCTGCAGCCGGGCGAGCTGATCACGGCCGTGATGCTGCCGAAGCCGGTCGGCGGCACGCATATCTATCGCAAGGTGCGCGACCGCGCGTCCTACGCCTTTGCGCTGATCTCGGTCGGCGCCATCGTGCAGAAGGACGGCAGCGGCCGGGTCGCCGTCGGCGGCGTGGCGCACAAGCCGTGGCGTGTCGAGGCCGCCGAGGCTGCCATGCCGAAGGGCGCCAAGGCTGTCGCGTCACGGCTTTTGGCCGATGCCAAGCCGACCCACGACAACGCATTCAAGCTTACGCTGGTCGAACGCACGCTGGCGTCGGTCCTCGCCGAAGCGAAAGGCTGAGCCATGAAATTCGACACACCCGCCACGACCAACCCGATCGACCAGCTCAAGGTGATCGGACATCCCGCTGACCGTATCGACGGTCCGCTGAAGACCACCGGCACGGCGCCTTATGCCTATGAGCGGCACGACGACGTACCCAACGCGGCCTATGGCTATGTCGTCGGATCGGCCATCGCCAAGGGCAAGATCATTTCGATGGATATCGCCCGGGCCAAGGCCGCGCCGGGGGTTCTGGCCATTGTCACGGCCGAGAACGCCGGCAAGCTCGGCAAGGGTAAGATGAACGTTGCGACGCTGCTCGGCGGCCCGGCCATCGAGCATTATCATCAGGCGGTCGCCGTTGTGGTCGCCGAGACCTTCGAGCAGGCCCGCGCCGCGGCGCAGCTGGTCAAGGTCAGCTACAGCCAGGAAAAAGGCTCCTACGATCTTGCCGCCGGCAAGGCCGGCGCCACCAAGCCGAAGGGCGAAGGTGAAGAGGCACCGGACTCGTCGTTCGGCGATTTCGCAGGCGAGTTTGCATCCGCGCCGGTCAGACTAGATACGACCTATTCGACGCCCGATCAGAGCCACGCGATGATGGAGCCACACGCGTCGACCGCGAAATGGGACGGCGACCGGCTGACGCTGTGGACGTCGAACCAGATGATCGCCTGGGGCGTCGGCGACGTCGCCAAGAACCTCGGCATCCCCAAGGAGAACGTACGCCTGATCTCGCCCTATATTGGCGGTGGTTTCGGCGGCAAGTTGTTCGTGCGCTCCGATGCGGTGCTCGCGGCACTCGGCGCGCGCGCGGCCGGCCGGCCCGTCAAGCTGACGCTGCAGCGGCCGTTGATCGCCAACAATACCACGCACCGTCCGGCGACCATCCAGCGCATCCGGATCGGCGCCGAGCGGGACGGCAAGATCACGGCGATCGCCCATGAAAGCTGGTCGGGCAATCTGCCGGGCGGCGACCCGGAAACGGCCGTGTTTCAGACGAGGCTGCTTTATGCCGGCGCGAACCGGATGACGGCGATGCGGCTTGCCGAGCTCGATCTGCCGGAAGGTAATGCGATGCGCGCACCGGGCGAAGCGCCGGGCCTGATGGCGCTGGAAATCGCGATGGATGAAATGGCCGAGCGTATCGGCATGGACCCGGTCGCGTTCCGCGCGCTCAATGATACGCAGGTGACGCCGGAGAAGCCGGAGCGGAAGTTTTCGCAGCGCCAGCTTAACGAGTGCATGAGGATCGGCGCCGAAAAATTCGGCTGGAGCGAACGCAACAAGGAGCCGGGACAGCGCCGTGACGGGCGCTGGCTGATTGGCACGGGCGTTGCCGCCGCCTTCCGCAACAATATGCTGATGAAATCCGGCGCGCGCGTGCGGCTCGATGGCAAGGGCATCGTCACCGTCGAGACGGACATGACCGATATCGGCACCGGCTCCTATACGATCATTGCGCAGACCGCCGCCGAGATGATGGGCGTCACGCTCGACAAGGTCGTGGTCAAGCTCGGCGATTCGTCGTTCCCGGTGTCCGCCGGATCGGGCGGGCAGTGGGGCGGCAATAACTCGACGTCCGGCGTCTATGCGGCCTGCGTGAAGCTGCGACAGGCCGTGGCGCAGAAACTCGGGTTCAATTCGGCCGATGCCACGTTCAGCGACGGCAAGGTGTCATCTGGCAACCGCAGCGCGCCGCTCGGACAGGCGGCATCTGATGCCGAAATCGTCGCGGAAGATTCCATCGAATACGGCGATCTTTCCAAGAAGGAGCAGCAATCAACCTTCGGCGCGCATTTCGTTGAAGTCGGCGTCGATATCGCGACGGCGGAGATTCGCGTCCGCCGCATGCTCGCGGTGTGCGCGGCCGGCCGCATCCTCAACCCGAAGACCGCACGTAGCCAGGTGATCGGCGCGATGACCATGGGCGTCGGTGCGGCCCTGATGGAAGAACTCTTCATCGACAAGCGGTACGGCATGTTCATCAATCATGATCTGGTAGGCTATGAGGTGCCCGTGCATGCCGATATCCCGCATCAGGAGGTGATCTTTCTCGACGAGACCGATCCGATGTCGTCGCCGATGAAAGCCAAGGGCGTCGGCGAACTCGGCATCTGCGGCGTCGCCGCCGCGGTGGCCAACGCCATCCATAATGCGACCGGCGTGCGGGTGCGGAATTATCCGATCACGCTGGACAAGCTGATCGATCAGATGCCCGCAGTGGGCTGATACGCAACGCGTTCAAAACGAGCCGGCGGCATGACATCCATGCCGCCAGCTTTTTCGTTTACGGCACAGCCAGTGCTGACTGACGCTCCAGCCACTGCGTGGCAACCGTCAGGTGCCGCGAGATCGTAACGCTTGCGGGCCTTGAGCGCGAAGTCCGCCAGCTCGTTGGCGCGACGGCGAACGTCGTCTTCGTCGAACACGCCCTCAGCAAGCCTGCGAAAGAAGCGCGGCATGCCGTGTTCCAGCACCTTGCCGCGCACCGACAGCAGCGATGCTCCCGGTGCGACCGCCTGGCCGAGCGGCAGCAGATCGTTCTCGTCGCCGCCGGTGCCGTGCAACAGCAGCAGGGGTGCAGCCTCGCGCCGGTTGCCCGGGGCGATGCGATGGATGTGGGACAGCTCGTTGCTCATGCGCGCTCCCTTTCCAGCGACGGCAATACCTTCTCGATTTCCGCGCGGTACTTCTCGAGGAAGGCCGGCAGCTTCAGGTGCTCGCCGAGCGATTCGACGGGCTCGTCCACATTGAACCCGGGGACATCGGTGGCGATCTCGAACAGGATGCCGCCAGGTTCGCGGAAGTACACCGAGCGGAAGTAGTTGCGGTCCTTCTGCTCGGTCGGATGCTGGCCGTGCGTCTCGATCAGCTTGCGCGACATCTCGGCCTGGTCGGCATCATCCACCGCGCGAAACGCGACGTGATGCACCGAGCCCGCGCCCTGACGTCCCGGCAGGAAGCCGCCGGCCTCGTAGATGTCGACGATGCCGCCATTCACCGCATCCGCCTTGAGCCGGATGATCGAGCCCTCGCGGCCGGTTTCCTCGAAGCCGAACACGTCGGTGAGGATCGCGCTGGTCTTCTCGGCCTTGTCGATCAGCAGCGTCACGCCGTGAAAGCCGCGGATCGCGTGTTCCGGCGGCACGTCGCCATTGCTCCAGCCGGCCTCGTCTTCCGCGCCGGGAACGCCGACCAGCGCCAGGCTCATGCCGTCCGGATCGGTGAACGGCAGCACGGATTCGCCAAAACGCTTCTCCAGCGCCTCATGCGCGATGCCCTTCTCGATGAAGCGGTGGGTCCAGTAGCCGAGCGAACGGGCCGGGACGCGAAACGCGGTCTGCTGGGTCTGGCCGACGCCGCCGCGGCCGGGCGCGGCATTCTCCCACGGGAAGAAGGTGAGGATGGTACCGGGGCTTCCGGCCTCGTCGCCGTAATAGAAGTGATAGGTGCCGGGATCGTCGAAATTGACGGTCTTCTTGACGAAGCGCAGGCCCAGGGCGCGGGTGTAAAAGTCGAAGTTCCGCAACGCGTTACCGGCGATCGCGGTGACATGATGGATACCTGACATGGTCGTTCTCCTGTTCGGCAGAGGCAGCTCGCCTTCCGTTGCAGGGATAATTGTGCAGGCGCCGAAATAAGACAATCCGGCCTTTCATGGCATCATTGTCTATGATTGGATGACAATCATGGACAAACTCAGCAGCCTCCGTGCCTTCGTCAAAGTGGTCGAGCTCGGCAGCTTCTCCGAGGCCGGGCGGCAATTGCGGCTGTCGCGCTCGGCGATCTCCAAATATGTCGGCGAACTCGAGCAGAGCCTCGGCGTGCAGCTGCTCAACCGCACCACGCGGCACGCCGCCCCGACCGAGAACGGCCAGGCCTATTTCGAACGCGCGCTGTCGGTGCTGGCCGATCTCGACGCCGCCGACCAGGCGGTGGCGCAGGCCCAGTCAACGCCGCGCGGGCTGCTGCGCGTGAACGCGCCGATGTCCTTTGGGACGCTGCAGCTCGGACCCGCGATTGCGGACTTCATGGCGCAATATCCCGAACTGCAGATCCATCTGGTGCTGTCGGACGACCAGGTCGACCCGACCCAGGGCGGCCATGACGTCACGCTGCGCATTGCCGACCTGGAATCGTCGAGTTTAATCGCGCGACGGATCGTCGGCATCGACCGCGTGATCTGCGCCGCGCCGGACTATCTCGCCCGGCATGGCACGCCCGCGACGCCCGCCGAACTGCGAAAACATTCGCTGCTGACTTATGGCTTCCTGCTCACCGGCAACCAGTGGAAGCTGACCGGCGCCGATGGCGATCACTGGATCCAGCCGAGCTGGAATCTGTGCGCCAACAATGCCGAAGTGCTGTGCGATGCCGCTGTCAAAGGTCGGGGCATCGCGTTGCTGCCGACCTTTATCGCCGGCCGCGCGATGCGTGACGGCTGGCTGCAAGCGTTTCTCGCCGACTACAAGGCGCCATCGCTGGCGCTCTATGCGATCTATCCGCCGACCCGCCATTTGGCGGTCAAGGTACGGCTGTTCATTGATTTCCTGGTGGCGCGCTTTGCTGCACAACAGGACTGGTGAAGCGGACGAGGTGATGCGGAGGCGGGCTAGCGCCGGCGTCGCGCCTGTCGCGAGGTCGGGTTGAGCGGATCCTCGGTCTGCTTCACCTTGACGTGTTCGCATTTCGGGCAGGCGAAGGTTTGTTTCTCCGTGCCGTTCGGCTGCGGCTCGCGCTTCTTCAGCACCATGCGGCCACGGCACATGGCGCAGCGTGGCGGCTTGATCTCGGTGGCATCGGCGGGGTCGGACATGGATCACCATCGGCGTGAACGTCGGCATAGCGCCGCTGAACGCTGCAACTCAAGTCAAACTTTCAGCCGCGCCCACAGCGCCTCCGCGGCGCGGCCCTGATGGGCGTGCGGACGGTACAGCCGGATCTCCACCGCGATGCGCGAGGCCCGGCCGCCGGCGGCGACCAGCCGGCCGTGATCGATGTCGTCCTGCGCGAGCGATTGCGGCAGCCACGCAATGCCGCGTCGCGCCAGCGCGAGCGAATGCAGCGTCGCCGCCAGCTGCGAGGTAAACACGTTGTCGAGCGCGCGCCGCTTCCTCGCCTTGTGGGCGGCGACGATGCGGCCAAGGCCGGATTCGGCGCTATAGGCGAGATATGGGATCGGCGCTTTCGTGGCCTCGTCGAGTGACCACAGCGCGCCGCCGTCCGGAGCCGGTGCGGCCAGCGGGATCAGCACGTCATGGCCGACCACCGCGCTGTCAAAGCCGTCGGCGTCGAGCCGGTTCGGGCTGTTGCGATGCGCGTGGCAGAGCAGGAACTGGGCGCGGCCGCGTTGCATGATCTGCTCGCAGGCCGCCATTGAGTCGGAGATCAGATTCAGCGTGCCGAGCGGCGCGGCGCGTTCCTGCTCGCGAATCCATTTCGGAAAGAAGGTGAAGGACAGCGCGTGGGTCGCGGTAAACGACAGCGCCGCGGTCTCGCGGCCGGCGACGTCGAGCGCTTCCGAGCGCAATTGCCGGATGTCGCGCGCCATCGCATCGGCCCGCGAGCGCAGATGCAAACCTGCCGCCGTCAGCGTCACGCCATGCGTGGAGCGGGCGAACAACGGCGTGCCGATCCATGATTCCAGCGCCTGGATGCGGCGGCTGAACGCCGGCTGGGTGACGTGGCGCGCCTCTGCCGCGCGGGAAAAATTCAGCCGCTCGGATAGCTCGATGAAGTCGTCCAGCCACGCCAGTTCCATGCTTATGCCGATCGTGCATGACAAGCCTCGATCATGGCATTGGCGCTTGGCTGCGTCCAGCCGTAGGAGTAGGGCAACTTCAGGAGAACATCATGCAGATCGTCGACGTCCGCGAAATCACCCAGCCGATCGCCTCGCCGATTCGCAATGCCTATATCGACTTCTCGAAGATGACGACCAGCCTGGTCGCCGTCGTCACCGACGTGATCAGGGACGGCCGCCGCGTGGTCGGCTACGGCTTCAATTCCAACGGCCGCTACGGTCAGGGCGGGTTGATCCGCGAGCGCTTCCAGAACCGCATCCTCGAGGCCGATCCGAAGAGCCTCATCAACGCCGCCGGCGACAATCTCGATCCGCACCGGATCTGGGCCGCGATGATGTCGAATGAGAAGCCGGGCGGCCATGGCGAGCGATCGGTGGCGGTCGGCACGCTGGACATGGCGATCTGGGACGCGACCGCAAAAATCGCCGGCAAGCCGCTGTTTCGCATGCTGGCCGAGAGCAAGGGCCGCGAGGCCGATCCGCGCGTGTTCGTCTATGCCGCCGGCGGCTATTACTATCCGGGCAAGGACGACTCGGCGCTGCAGGCGGAGATGCGCAGCTATCTCAACCGCGGTTACAATGTCGTCAAAATGAAGATCGGCGGGGCGCCGATCGACGAAGACCGCCGCCGCATCGAGGCGGTGCTGAAGGAAATCGGTTCTGAGGCGCGGCTCGCGGTCGACGCGAACGGCCGGCTCGATCTGGAGACCGCGATCGCTTATGCCAAGATGCTGCGCGACTATCCGCTGTTCTGGTACGAGGAAGTCGGCGACCCCCTTGATTATGCGCTACAGGCATCGCTGAGCGAATTCTATCCCGGCCCGATGGCGACCGGCGAGAATCTGTTCTCGCACCAGGACGCCCGCAACCTGCTGCGCTACGGCGGCATGCGCCCGGACCGCGACTGGCTGCAGTTCGACTGCGCGCTGTCCTATGGCCTGGTGGAATATCTGCGCACGCTCGACGTGCTCGAACAGTTCGGCTGGTCGCCGACGCGCTGCATTCCGCATGGCGGCCACCAGATGTCGCTCAACATTGCGGCCGGCCTGGGCCTTGGCGGCAACGAGAGCTATCCCGACCTGTTCCAGCCCTATGGCGGCTTTCCGGACAGCGTCAAGGTGATCGACGGCCACATCACCATGCCCGAACTGCCGGGCATCGGCTTCGAGGGCAAGTCGGACCTGATCAAGGTGATGCGGGAACTGGCGGAGTAATGTAGGAGGGTGGCGAGATGCAAAGCGGCTCTCGTCACCCCGGACAATCGGCGCTAAACCTCCTTTGAAACCCACGAATCGTGGCTACGAAGAGGTTGCCAACCCCATGACCATCCGCCTGCACCGCGGCGATCTGCCGGATTTGAGCCGCTATACCGATTCGGTGGCGATCGACACCGAGACCATGGGGCTCAATCCGCACCGCGACCGGCTTTGCGTGGTGCAGCTGTCGCCCGGCGACGGCAGCGCCGACGTGGTGCAGATCCCGGTCGGGCACACCGACGCGCCGAACCTGAAGAAGCTGCTCGGCGATCCCACGGTGACCAAGATCTTCCATTTCGCCCGCTTCGATCTCGCCGCACTCTATAACGGCCTCGGCGTGATGCCGTCTCCGGTCTATTGCACCAAGATCGCCTCGCGGCTGTGCCGCACCTATACCGACCGCCACGGCCTCAAGGATCTGGTCCGAGAAGTGCTGAATGTCGATCTGTCGAAGCAGCAGCAGTCCAGCGACTGGGGCCAGTCCAAGCTCAGCGATGCGCAATTGTCCTATGCCGCTTCCGACGTGCTGCATCTGCATGCCCTGCGCGAGCGGCTTAACGTCATGCTGGCGCGCGAGGGGCGTACCGAACTGGCGCAGGCCTGCTTCGACTTCCTGCCGACGCGGTCGAAACTCGACCTGTCGGGCTGGTCCGAACAGGATATCTTCGCGCATTCCTGATCGAAACCGGCGGCAGTGACCTCTCGACGCAGCAAGCGACGGGCTTCGCCCCGTTTCGGTCATAGTACTCGTTCTGGTGAGGGCTGCATTTCGGCGCATTTGGGCGTAGAATGCGCCTGCCAGGCCGGCGCGTTGGAGCAGCGGTGAATTCGGTTCAGATCCCGACCTATCAAGCCGGAATGGACGTCCGGTTCAGGGCCGCTGCACGCCATTCCAGGCTTGTGCGGCTGCTGCGCGTCGCCGTGCCGGCAGCCGTCGTGCTGTCGATGGCCATGATCGTCGGTATTTCGATCTTCAACCCGTTCCGGATGATCCTGTCGCGGCTGCCGGTCGACATGAGCAACCTGGTCGTGTCCGGCACCAAGATCACGATGGAAACGCCGCATCTGGCCGGCTTCTCGCCGGACGGTCGGCCCTATGAATTATGGGCCAAGACCGCCACGCAGGACCTCACCGACCCCGACAATGTCGAGCTCAATGTGCTGCGCGCCAAGGTGCTGATGGAAGACAAGTCGACCATGACGATGGACGCCCGCACCGGCTTCTTCAATTCCAAGACCCAGTTGCTCAAGCTGTACAAAGACATTTTCATGCAGACCTCGACCGGCTACGAAGCCCGTCTCAGCCAGGCCGTGATCGACATCGCGGCGGGGACGGTGACGTCCGACGAGCCGGTCGATGTGAAATTGCTGAACGGGACGCTGGTCGGCAAGCGGTTGCGGATTACCGAGAATGGCGAGTTGGTGCGCTTCGAGGGCGGTGTGGTGATGAATCTGGTGATGGACCAGCCGCCCGCTGTACCGGAGGCTGCGCCTGAGCCGGACGCCGTGCCCGCGCCGGCCCCTGCCAAGGCCAAGGCCTCCAAAGACAAGCGCGCCAACGCGAAATGAAATCGATGATGATGTCCCGCTTCAGTCTTCCTGACCGTGTTGCTGCGGCCTGCGCCGTGGTCGTGGTGCTGGCCGGTGCCGGCGCCGCGCTGGCGCAGAGCGCGGTGCAGGGCGTGCCCAATGCCATGCAGGGTTTTTCGCAGAACCGCGACCAGCCGATCCAGATCGAGGCCGCCTCGCTGGAAATGCGCGACAAGAAGAAGGAAGCCACCTTCACCGGCGATGTGAAGGTGGTGCAGGGCGACACCACGATGAAGTCGAAGAGCCTGGTGGTGTTCTATGACGGCGGCGGCGCGGCGACGCCGGCGCCCGGCGCCCCCGCTGCAAAGGGAGCGAAAGCGCCGATCAAGGCGGCGCAGCCCGGCCCGGGCGGCAGTTCGTCGATCCGGCGGCTCGAGGCGCGCGGCAGCGTCGTCGTCACCCAGAAGGACCAGGTCGTCACCGGCGAGACCGCGGTATTCGACACCAAGACCAACCTCGTCACCATGCTGGGCGGCGTTGTGCTGACACAGGGCAAGAACGTGCTGCGCGGCGACCGCCTTGTCGTGGACATGACAACGGGCACGTCACGGGTGGAATCCGACACCGGACGCGTGCAGGGCCTGTTTCAATCGTCGCCATCCACCCCGCCGGCCCCGGGCGGCGCCAAGCCGAAGTGACGATTCCGCCGCCGGCCCCGCCTTGGTTGAACTGCATCGCACAACCCGTTATCGCCATTGTTGTACCGTAGCGACGGGTATCCCGGCATTGGGCCGGGCAGGGATTATTGACATCTTCATGCTATTGATCCGGCACATCCAGCAGGCCGCGGGTTTGGCGCGGGCGGCAATCCAGGCTGAGCGAAACGCACATGGTTGATGTCCTCGGCATGTTCCGCCGGCGCGCCCCCAAGCGCGGCCCGAAAGGCTTCGCGCGCGCGGAGCCGGACATCACGGCGCTGTCCGGTGAGATGGGAGAGCTGTTGGCGCCGGTCCGTGAGGCGCCCGAGCTGCCGCGATCGGCCGCCCCGGTTGCCGTTACGCCCCGGCAGGAAGCGCCTGCACAGCCCCCCCGGCGCGCCGAAAAACAGGCCCGCCGCAAGGCGACCGCGCCGCAGATGGCCACCCATGCCGGTTATCTTGCCGTGCACAGCGTGGAAAAGAGCTTCGGCTCTCGCCAGGTGGTGCGCGGCGTCAGCATCTATGTGCGGCGCGGCGAGGCGGTCGGCCTGCTCGGCCCCAACGGCGCCGGCAAGACCACGGTGTTCTACATGATCACCGGTCTGATCAAGCCCGACCGTGGCGCCATCGAGCTCGACGGCCACGACGTCACCCGGCTGCCGATGTACCAGCGCGCCCGGCTCGGCATCGGCTATCTGCCGCAGGAAGCCTCGATTTTCCGGGGGCTTACGGTCGAGCAGAACATCCGCGCGGTGCTCGAGGTGATCGAGCCCAGCAAGAAGAAGCGCGAATACGAACTCGACGCCCTGCTCGACGAATTCAACGTGCAGAAACTGCGAAAATCGCCGTCGATCGCATTGTCCGGCGGCGAGCGTCGCCGCGTCGAGATCGCGCGCGCGCTGGCGACCCGGCCGAATTACATGCTGCTCGACGAACCGTTCGCCGGCATCGACCCGATCGCCGTGGGCGACATCCAGGATCTGGTGCGCCATCTCACCAACCGGGGTATCGGTGTACTCATCACCGACCACAACGTCCGCGAGACATTGGGGCTGACAGATCGCGCCTACATCGTCTATGCTGGTGAGATCCTGACCGAGGGATCTCCCGAGGAGATCGTGGCCAATCCGGATGTCCGCCGCCTGTATCTCGGCGAGGAATTCCGCCTCTAGTCCTAAATTACAATTCGTCAAGCCGTGTACATCGTCCCGCAAAAGGGATAAGCAAGAAACGGACCAACTTTTGGATCGGTTTTTGCCGCCATGGCGCTGACGCAGAGACTAGAGTTTCGTCAATCCCAGTCGCTGGTGATGACGCCGCAGCTGATGCAGGCGATCAAGCTGCTGCAGCTCTCTAACCTCGACCTCTCGACCTTTGTCGAGGATGAACTGGAGCGCAATCCGCTGCTGGAGCGCGCGAGCGATGGCAGCGAGCCCGCGATCGCCGGCGAGGCCGGGCCCGAGCGCGCCGAATTTACCGACCACGCTCGCGACGACAGCTTTTCCGGCCAGGAAGGCTCAGGCGATTCCTCAGATTTTTCCGACCGCGGCATCAGCGACGGCTTCGATGCTCCCGCGCCCGACGAGTGGATGAACAGGGAACTCGGCAGCCGCGCCGAGATCGAGCAGACCCTCGACACCGGCCTCGAGAACGTGTTTTCGGAGGAGCCGTCGGAAGCCGCGGCCCGCAATGCGCAGGATTCCGCACCGACTTCCTATACCGAATGGGGCGGCGGCGCCTCTTCCGACGACAGCTACAACCTGGAAGCCTTTGTCGCGGCCGAAGTGACGCTGGGCAGCCATCTCGCCGAGCAACTGGCGGTCGCCTTCACGTCGCCGCAGCTGCGCATGATCGGGCAATATCTGATCGATCTGGTTGATGAGGCCGGTTACCTGCCGCCGGACCTCGGTGACGTCGGCGAGCGGCTCGGCGCGTCGGCAGCTGATGTCGAGACCGTGATCGGCGTGCTGCAGAAATTCGATCCGCCCGGCGTTTGCGCGCGGAGCCTGAGCGAGTGCCTCGCCATCCAGTTGCGCGAACAGGACCGCTATGATCCCGCGATGCAGGCGCTGGTCGAGCATCTGGATCTGCTGGCCAAGCGGGACATCGCCAGCCTGCGCAAGATCTGCGGCGTCGACGACGCGGATCTGGCCGACATGATCGGCGAGATCCGGAGGCTCGATCCGAAGCCCGGCCTCAAATACGGCTCGGCGCGGACCCAGACCGTGGTGCCCGATGTCTATGTGCGGCCCGGCCCCGACGGCGGCTGGCATGTCGAGCTTAACAGCGACACGCTGCCGCGCGTGCTGGTCAACCAGGTGTATTATTCCGAACTGTCGAAGACGATCCGCAAGGACGGCGACAAGTCATACTTCACCGATTGCCTGCAGAACGCCACATGGCTGGTGCGCGCGCTCGACCAGCGCGCCCGCACCATTCTGAAAGTCGCGACCGAAATCGTCCGCCAGCAGGATGGTTTCTTCACGCAGGGCGTGGCGCATCTGCGGCCGCTGAATCTGAAAGCGGTGGCCGACGCGATCCAGATGCACGAATCGACGGTGTCGCGCGTTACCGCCAATAAATATATGGCGACCAATCGTGGCAGTTTTGAATTGAAATATTTCTTCACCGCCTCGATCGCCTCCGCCGACGGCGGCGAAGCGCATTCGGCGGAAGCCGTGCGGCATCACATCAAGCAATTGATCGATAATGAAAGCCCATCGGTCATCCTGTCGGATGATACCATCGTGGAGCGGCTGCGTGAGGTGGGCATCGATATTGCGCGCCGCACTGTGGCGAAATACCGCGAGGCGATGCGGATCCCTTCATCGGTGCAACGCCGGCGCGACAAGCAAAGCATGCTGGGAAATGCCCTGACGGCGCCTGCCTCCTCCTCTTCCGACCGTTCCCGCGACACCGCACCAGCTTGATTGCACTCGCGCGAAATCGGCATACTGTCTCAGTCGTACTCACGTCGAATCGAGGCATCAACATGACCCTCCGCATCTCGGGAAAAAGCATCAGTGTCGGCGACGCCTTGCGTGGCCGGGTTCATGAGCGAACCGACGAAGTGCTGCGAAAGTATTTCGATGGCAATTATTCCGGCCACATCACACTGAGCAAGGACGGCTTCGGCTTTCGTACCGATTGCGCGTTGCATCTGGATTCCGGAATTACGCTCGAGGCCGATTCGAATGCCGCAGATGCCTATGCCAGCGCCGACCAGGCGTTGCTGCAGATCGAGAAGCGCCTGCGCCGCTACAAGAGCCGGCTGAAGGATCGCTCGGCCCGCAAGACGCATGCCGAAGCTGTCGCCATCGCCGAACTGACGACGCCGACCTTGCACGCGCCGAGCTACGTCATCGAGGCGCCCGCCGGGGAAGACGAGCACGACGAGACCGGTTACGATCCGGTGATCATCGCCGAAGCCACAACCTCGCTGAAGCGGTTTTCGGTCAGCGAGGCGGTGATGGAACTGGACTTCACCGGCGCCGCCGTCGTGGTGTTCCTGCATGGCTCGAGCGGGCGCGTGAACATCGTGTATCGTCGCGCCGACGGCAATGTGGGTTGGGTTGACCCGCCGGTGGTTCAGACCTCCTGACGGCATTGACGGCCCGTTAGACCGAACCTATGGTCCGCCGCCTTCGATAGGCCGGGATTAGAAACCCGCCTATCGAAGCATTTCGCATGGGGCATTCCGGTGCTAGGATACTTCTGGGCGCACGCGCTTGGCGGTCTCTGACACAGGACGTCCCTTCCATTTTCTGACGCTGCCGGTCTACCCCTGTTTCACCTGCTGACGGTCAACATCCTCGGAACGATCCATGACGATTACCGATCTGGTGGCGCCCGAGGCGATTCTCTCGGCGTTGAAGGTCAACAGCAAGAAGCAGGCGCTGCAGGAATTATCCGCGCGCGCCGCGGTGCTGACCGGCCAAACCGAGCGTGCCATCTTCGAGGTGCTGCTGCAGCGTGAAAAGCTCGGCACCACTGCCGTCGGCTACGGCGTCGCCATTCCGCACGGCAAGCTGCCGACGCTGAACAAATTGTTCGGCATGTTTGCGCGGCTGGAGCGCCCGATCGATTTCGAGGCGATGGATGGTCAGCCGGTCGATCTCGTGTTCCTGCTGCTCGCCCCGGAAGGCGCCGGCGCCGATCATCTGAAGGCGCTGGCGCGAATAGCCCGGCTGCTGCGTGATCAGGACGTCGCCAAGAAGCTGCGCGCCTCGCGCGATGCCCAGGCGATCTACTCGGTACTGGCGCTGCCGCCGGCGACGGCCGCCTGACTCTCGGGACTGCGGCAGGCCGGCCATTCGGACAGCAAAATACGCGGGATGCTGCCCGCGTACTTCAACACCTCAGGCGGTCGTCGCGTTAGTGAACGCTGACGGCCTGCAATTCCTGGCTCCACGCATTGGCAATCGCGGCTTCCCTGCTGTCGGTCAGCATGATCGGCGTGCCATCGGCGGCGTGCAGGGCGAACAGCTTCAATCCGGGCGCAATATGCGGCGCCTGCGGAAACAGGCCCGGCACGTCCTCGGAGCGGATCTGCTTCACATAGGCG
Source organism: Tardiphaga sp. vice304 (assembly GCF_007018905.1). Classification (NCBI taxonomy): domain Bacteria; kingdom Pseudomonadati; phylum Pseudomonadota; class Alphaproteobacteria; order Hyphomicrobiales; family Nitrobacteraceae; genus Tardiphaga; species Tardiphaga sp. vice304. The sequence continues at coordinate 238,447 of NZ_CP041402.1, read as the reverse complement.
ATCAGCCCATCGCCCAGATGAGCCAGCGTTTCGGCGGAGACATCCGCGACGTCAACAATATTCACTTCACTCATGGTCTCGACTCCTTACGGTTGACCAAGCGGTCGAGTCCGCTACTAGTTCCATTATTCGTGCTCATTGATAGCGATTGTCTTAACGACCCTTTCAGGCTCCGGCCTGGTGAGGTCGATCGACAACAACCCGTTCTTCAGATCCGCTCCCAATACCTGCATCCCCTCCGCCAGCACGAAGGTGCGCTGGAAGTGGCGTGCCGCAATACCGCGGTGGATGTACTGCCGGGACTTGTCGTCCTGCTGGCGACCCCGAATGACGAGCTGGTTTTCCTCGGTGGTGACATCGAGTTGATCGCGGGTGAACCCCGCCACCGCCAGCGTGATGCGCAGGCGTTCGGGCTGACCGCTGTTACGGTCGCACCGCTCGATATTGTACGGAGGATAGCCGTCGGCGCCTTTGACAACGCGGTCGAGCGCACGCTCGATCTCGTCGAAGCCCAACAGGAACGGACTGGATAACGAAGGAACACGAGACATAGATACAAAGCCCTCTCGAAGCGACTTTGGGTATCAGGGCCCTGACGGCGCCCTCTTCACCGACAGGCTGAGTGCCTGCCGATGCGTCCAATATGGGCATAGTACCGCCGGGTTCAAGAACCCCGGAATCGCCCGGTCTGCTTGGTCGCGCGTTGATTTCGGTCAGGTATCGATCCGGCTGCGGCCGTCGGCGCTGAACAGATGCAATTTGTCGCGGGGCGCGATGGCCCGGATTCGCTCGCCCACGGCGGGCGCAATCTGGCCGGGCACGCGGACGATGACTTCGCCCGCCGGCAATTCGCCCGGCGTGGTGCTGATGCCGTGCGCGCCGTCGCGGGCACCGTAGACGAAGGTTTCCGGGCCGACCCGCTCGATGGCTTCCACGGTCAGGTCCAGCGCGATGCCGCCGGTGGCGACCGCGTCGGGGGAGATCGTCAGGTCCTCGGGCCGGACGCCGAGAATGCCGGTTTCGGCCTGGCTACGGCTGTCGCCGGCGAATTGAAGGCCGATCTCGCCTGATCGCATCGGGATCAGGTTCATCGGCGGCGCGCCGATGAAGGAGGCGACGAAGGTGGTGGCGGGCTTGCGGTAGATTTCCAGCGGATTGCCGATCTGCTCGACCTCGCCGCCATTCATCACCACCAGGATATCGGCCAGCGTCATCGCCTCGAGCTGGTCGTGGGTGACGTAGATCGAGGTGGTCTTCAACCGGCGCTGCAATTTGCGGATCTCGACCCGCATCGCCACGCGCAGCTTGGCGTCGAGATTGGACAGCGGCTCGTCGAACAGAAACACTTTTGGCTGCCGCACGATGGCGCGGCCCATCGCGACGCGCTGGCGCTGGCCGCCGGAGAGTTGCCGCGGCTTGCGATCGAGCATGGCGCCGATTTCGAGAATCTTCGCGGCCTCGCGGACGCGGGCGTCGATCTCGGGCTCCTTCATGCCGCGATTGCGCAGGCCGTAGGCCATGTTGTTGTAGACGCTCATATGCGGATACAGTGCGTAGTTCTGGAACACCATCGCGATGTCGCGATCCGCCGGCTCGACCTCGTTGACGACGCGGCCGCCGATGTCGATCTCGCCTGAGGTAATGGTTTCCAGCCCCGCCACCATGCGCAGCAAGGTCGACTTGCCGCAGCCGGAGGGGCCGACCAGCACACAGAACTGCCCGTCAGCGATTTCGAAATTGACGCCCTTGATGGCCTCGAAGCCGCCGGGATAGGTCTTGCGCACATGGCGCAGCGAGACGTTCGACATGAAATTCCTACTTCTCGGTCTCGACCAGGCCGCGCACGAACAGGCGCTGCATGAACACAACCACCGCGACCGGCGGCAGCATCGCCAGCACCGCCGTGGCCATCGCGAGCTGCCATTCGGCAAGTTCGTCGGTGGTCGTCAGCATCTTCTTGATGCCGGTGACGATGGTCTGCATGGATTCCTGCGTGGTGATCAGCAGCGGCCACAAATATTGATTCCAGCCATAGATGAACTGGATCACGAACAGGGCCGCCATCGTGGTCACCGACAGCGGCAGCAGCGTATCCTTGAAGAACCGGAACGGCCCCGCGCCATCGATCCGCGACGCCTCCAGCAATTCGTCGGGAATCGTCATGAAGAACTGCCGGAACAGCAACGTGCCGGTGGCGGACGCGATGAGCGGCAGGATCAGCCCCGCATAGGTGTCCAGCATATGCAGATCGGCGATCACCTTGTAGGTCGGATAGATGCGCACCTCGACCGGCAGCATCAGGGTGACGAAGATGATCCAGAACGCCGTCTGGCGGAACGGAAAGCGGAAATAAACCACCGCATAGGCCGACAATACCGAAATGAAGATCTTGCCGATCGCGATGCCCGCCGCCGAGATGAAGGAATTCAGCAGCATCTGTCCGACCGGCTCGCGGCTCGCGCGCGCGCCGCCGACAAAAATCGCGCGGTAGTAATTCTCCAGGCCGTGTCCGCCCGGCAGCATCGGCATGTTGCCGTTGACCACCGTGGCCGCATCATGGGTCGAGGCGATGATTGCGACATAGACCGGAAACACGACGATGAACACGCCGAAGATCAGGATCGCGTAGGCCAGAATGTCGTTCCAGCGGCGGTGCTCGACCATCAGTACTGCACCTTGCGCTCGACATAGCGGAACTGGATCGCCGTCAGCGCGATCACGATGACCATCAGCACGACGGATTGCGCCGCCGAACTGCCGAGATCGCCGCCGAGCCGGCCGTCGGCATAGACCTTGTAGACCATCGTCGTCGTCGAGCCGGCCGGGCCGCCGCCCGTCACGGCGTCGATGATGCCGAATGTGTCGAAGAACACGTAGACGACGTTCACCACCAGCAGGAAGAACGTGGTCGGCGACAGCAGCGGGAAGGTGATGGTCCAGAACCGCCGCAGCGGCCCGGCGCCATCGATGGCGCCGGCCTCCAGCACGCTGCGCGGGATCGATTGCAACCCTGCAAGGAAGAACAGGAAGTTATAGGCGATCTGCTTCCACACGGCGGCCATCACGACCAGCGTCATCGCATGGTTGCCGTTGAGTAGCGGATTCCAGTTGAAGCCCATCAGGCGCAGCGGCCGCGCCATGGTGCCGAGCGTGGGATGGAAGATGAACAGCCACAGCACGCCGGCCACCGCCGGCGCCACCGCGTAGGGCCACAGCATCAGCATCTTGAATGCGGGCGCTGCCTTCAGATTCTTGTCGGCCTGGGTCGCGAACAGCAAAGCGATCGCCAGCGACAGCCCGGCCACCAGCGACGAGAACACCAGCGTCGTCAACATCGCCTTGTAGTATTCAGGCTGCGTGAACAGCGCCTGATAGTTCTCTAACCCGATGAATTCCGAGTTCAGGCCGAAGGCGTCCTCGCGCAGGAAGGATTGCCAGACGGCCTGCAGCGCGGGCCAGTAGAAAAAAACAGCCGTGATGACCAGCTGCGGCACCAGCAGCAGATAGGGCAGCAACCTGCCTTTGAAGACGGCGGACTTTTCCATCGCTTGTTATCGCGCCTCACGGCAGGGGCGTTCTGCCCCCTCCCCCGCAAGGGGGAGGGAACATGTCTGCCGTGCCTCGCCATGATGCGCTACGACGATCATGTTACTTCACCGTCTTCTCGAACGTTCGCAACATCGCGTTGCCGCGCGAGACCGCGGTGTCGAGCGCCTGCTGCGCAGTCTTCTGCCCGCCCAAAGCGGATTCCATCTCCTCCGCCCAGATGTCGCGTAGCTGCACCATGTTGCCGAAGCGCAGGCCGCGCGAGTTTTCGGTCGGCTCCTTGTTGGTGAGCTCCTTCAACGGCGTCTGCAGGATCGGATTCTTTTCATAAAAACCGTCGGCCTTGGTCTTTTCGTACGCTGCCTTGGTGATCGGCAGGTAGCCGGATTCCTGGTGCAGTTTGGCCTGGCGGTCGGTGTCGGACAGGAACGTGAAAAACTTGGCGATGCCCTTGTATTCGTCCGGCTTCTTGCCGCCCATCACCCACAGCGAGGCGCCGCCAATGATCGAGTTCTGCGGCGCGCCGGCCACGTCCGGGTAATACGGCATCGGCGCCGAGGTGAAGGCGAACTTCGCGGTGCCCTTGGCGGTCGCATAATAGCCCGACGATGTCAGGAATAGCGGGCACTCGCCGGAGCCGAACCGGCTCTCGCTGGCATTGGCGCGGCCGGAATAATCGTAGGTCTTGTCCTTCTGCAGTTCGATCAGCGTCTGCAGATGCTTGACCTGGAGCGGCGCGTTGAACTTGAGCTCGGTATCGAAGCCGTCCAGCCCGTTGGCCTTGGTGCCGATCGGCACGTTGTGCCACGCGGAGAACTGTTCGATGTGCGCCCACGTCGCCCAAGCATTGGAAAAGCCGCAGGTCGCATAGCCGGCGGCCTTGAGCTTCTTGGCGTCCTCGAAAACTTCCGGCCAGGTCTTCGGGATTTCCGCGATGTTCGCCTTCTTCAGCGCGTCGAGATTGACCCACATCACCATCGAGGACGAGTTGAACGGGAACGACAGCATCTCGCCCTTGGAGGTCGAGTAATAGCCGGTGATGGCGGGTAGATAATTGTTGGCGTCGAACGGCTCGCCCGCGTCCTTCATCAACTGGTACACCGGCTTGACGGCGCCCTTGGCGCTCATCATGGTTGCGGTGCCGACCTCGAAGACCTGCAGGATGTGCGGTGCGGTGCCGGCACGGAACGCAGCGATGCCGGCGTTCATCGTGTCGGGATAGGCGCCCTTGAAGGTCGTGACCACCTTGTAGTCGGACTGGCTGGCGTTGAAGTCGGCCGCGAGCTTGTTGACGATGTCGTTGTTGCCGCCGGTCATCGCGTGCCACCACTGGATCTCGGTCACCGCATAGGCCGGCGACGCGAGCACGAGGGTCGAGGCGAGCAGGGTGGCAAGGCGCAGTGGTCGGTTCATTCCAAGGTCTCCCGGTGGCCGTCATCATCGTTGCTGCGCCGGTAACAGCGCGGGATGACATTGGGATGACGGTATAGTCGAGCCGACGCCCGCGCGAAAGCGCGGATCATGGCAGCTGGAAGTTTAGTGAGGTCCGGGATGGGACCGCATCCCTGACCTTGCTGCTAGCGCTAGCGCTAGCGCTTGCGCTCCGGGCCGCTGACCGTGCCCCGGGCGACGAGATCGCCGATCTCTTCCGCCGAATAGCCGAACTCCTCGAGCACCTCGGTGGCATGCTCGCTGAACTTCGGCGGGACGTGGCGCAGGCTTGCTGGGGTGCGGTCGAAGCGCACCGGTGAAGCGACGCCCTTGTACCAGTCCTTCTCGATGATATCGCCGCGCGCAATCGTGTGTGGGTTGGCGAGCGCCTTGTCGATCGACTGCACCGGGCCTGCGGGCAGGCCGGCGGCGAGCAGGCGGCGGCATAGCGGTTCGCCGTCTTCCTGCGTGAGGATCGCTTCCAGCTCGGCGCGCAATTCGTCGCGGTTGACGACGCGGTCGCGGTTGCGGGCAAAGCGCGTGTCGGTGCCAAGCTCGGGCTTGCCGAGCTCCTTGCACAGCTTGCGATAGGTCGCGTCATTGCCGACGCCGACGAAGATGTCGCCATCGCGCGCCGCGAACACGGCATAGGGATACAGGTTGGGATGCTCGTTCCCGGTGCGCGCCGGCGGCTTGCCGCCATTCATGAAGTAGTTGGCGGTGTGCGGGTGCATGATCGCGAGACCCGTTTCGTACAAAGTCGCTTCCACGAACTGGCCAAGGCCGGATCTGGCGCGCTCCGCCAGCGCCATCAGAATGCCGACGCAGGCATACAGCCCGGTCGACATATCGACGAGGGCGACGCCAATCCGGGTCGGGCCGCTGTCCGCCGTGCCGGTGGCGGCCATCAGGCCGACCATCGACTGGATCACGGCGTCATAGCCGGGATGGCCGCCATGCGGGCCGTCGCCGCCGAAGCCGGAAATCCGGCAATGGATCAGTTTCGGAAATTTTGCGCGCAGCACATCATTGCCGATGCCCCATTTGTCGAGCGTGCCCGGCTTGAAGTTCTCGATCATCACGTCGGCGTCTTCGAGCATCCGCATCAACACGACGCGGCCGGCTTCCGAGGCGAGGTCGAGGCCGATCGAGCGCTTGTTGCGATTCGCGCCGATGAAATAGGCGGCGTCGTCCTCATGGAAGGGAGGTCCCCAGTCGCGGGTTTCGTCGCCGGCGGGCGGCTCGACCTTGACGACGTCGGCGCCGTGGTCGGCGAGGATCTGCGTGCAGTAGGGGCCACCGAGCACGCGCGACAGGTCGATCACGCGCAGTCCGGCGATGGCGCCGGGAGCAATATTGGGGATCATGAGGCGTTTCTGATGCTTTTGTTGTTGGTCGTGCGACCCATAAACCATCCAAACCGCGTCTTCGCAAACGCTGGCCGCCATGCGATTTCGGGTGTTGTCCCGAGGCAGCCAGCGTGGCTGGCCGATGCCCGCCCGCCACAGGCTGGCAGGCGGGCATCGGCGTTCGATCAGACGATCGCCGAGCGGACGTCGATATTGCCGCGGGTCGCATTGGAATACGGACAGATCTGGTGCGCCTTCTCCACCAGCGTTTCGGCCTCGTCCCGGGCCAGGCCCGGCAGCGACACCGCGAGTTCGACGTCGAGTCCGAAACCGCCTTCCGAGCGCGGGCCGATTCCCACCGTTGCCGTCACCGCAACATCGGACGGCACCTTCGGGCCGCCCTGCGACGCCACGAATTTCATCGCACCGATGAAGCAGGCCGCGTAACCCGCCGCGAACAGCTGCTCCGGATTGTTGCCCTCGCCACCCGCACCGCCGAGCTCCTTCGGGGTGGTGAGCTTGACGTCGAGCGTGCCGTCGAGGGTCGCGGCATGGCCGTCGCGGCCGCCGGTAGCCTTGGCACTGGTCTTGTAGAGGACGTTGACGGACATGACTGCTCTCCTGCGTGAAGCGATGTCGTCTATATGGCGTCCAATTAGATTGTGCACAATAAAAAATGAGGGTCGGACAATTCGATTGCGCTCAATTGATTGTGAGGCCGGAAGGCCCCACATGGCATCCTGACCGACCGGTCAGGTCCGAAAGGTGTGCGATGCCACGGAAGCATGCGGCGTATTCGCCGCTCAAGCTCGAGAACCAGATCTGCTTCGCGGTGTACTCCACCGCGCATGCCTTCAATCGGATCTACAAGCCGTTGCTGGACAGGCTTGGCCTGACCTATCCGCAATATCTGGTGATGCTGGTGCTGTGGGAGCGCGACGACGTTCCGGTGAAAGCGATCGGCGAGCGACTGTTTCTCGATTCGGGCACGCTGACGCCGCTGTTGAAGCGCCTCGAAGTGGCCGGGTTGATTCGCCGCACCCGCAGTGCTGCGGACGAGCGCCAGATGCTGATCGCGCTGACGCCGCGGGGGCATGATCTGCGCGAAAAGGCGAGAGCGGTGCCGCACGGCGTGCTGGCGGCCTCGGCGTGTTCGGTGGATGAGCTGGTATCGATGAAGAATGAGCTGGTCGCGCTGCGGGACAGGCTGAATGCGGCGCTGGGGGAGTAGGGCGCGGCTCAGGCGTTAGAGGCGTTTTTTCGCGAAGGCCCGGCCGGAGCCAGACTTCAAATATCTTTCGAAAGCGAAGGCCTGCTTTTCATCGCTGAAGGCAATGTAGGTTTTGATTCGCCACGGTCGATATTTCGACGTGTGTGTCACTTCGCCTGCGTTATGTTTCACAAGCCGCGCGCGGAGATCATCGGCGATGCCGATGTAGAAATGTTCGGTATCAAGGCTTTCAAGGATGTAGACATATTTCATGGCCTTGCGGATCCATGATGAGCGACCGTTACAAGCTGAGTAAAATTTAGTTGAGCATCGGCGGTCCGCCTACGCCCTTCGGGCTACGGCGTGACATCCTTCGCTCGCTTCGCCCCGATAGTCTGGCGTGGCTTGCCGAGCCGAAGCTCGCGAAGCGAGCGAAGGATGGTGGAGCCAGGCGGGATCGAACCGCCGACCTCTTGCATGCCATGCAAGCGCTCTCCCAGCTGAGCTATGGCCCCTTAACCTGGTAGTCCGACCTATCCGAAAAACTCAAATCGATTTCCGGGGCCGTACGAACCGCGCGCTGACTGGTCGTTAGCGCGCGGTGCATCTCAAAACACAGTTCGTGGCGAAGCTCAAGTCTCTTCGTCGCCGGAAACGTCACCAATGATGTCGGTGACGTCGTCATCACCATCTTCTTCATCGGCGATGAAGGTCGAATCATCGTCCTCATCGTCGTCGATGGTGTCATCGGCGTCGATATCGTCCTCGGATTCCAGCACGGCGGCCTTCTTGCCGGTGCCTTCCTCGGCGTCGGCTTCCTCGAGCGGAACCAATTCGTCCTCGGCATCCGCCACTTCCGGCTGTTCGGCCGCGGAAGCGGCAGCCGAAGCGGCTGCGGCGCGCGAGGCGGCGTCGGCGCGGGTGCGCGGCGGCGGGATCGGCGCAATCGGCACCACTTCGCCCGTATAGGGCGAAATCACCGGGGTCTTGCCGAGGTCGTAGAATTTTTTACCCGTCGTGGGGCAAATGCGCTTGGTTCCGAGATCGGATTTGGCCACGTGTGAATCCTAGGGATTTTTTTGAAAAACGGTGCTTCACTTGGCTAGTTGCCACGCTGCTGTCAATAGCTCTCTGCGCGTGGCGTGACGCGGTGCCGGCCATATGGTACGAGCCTGCCGCGCAAAGGAACACAATCTTGACTCATTCAGACGCCGCTTCCGACACCCCCGCGACCGTGCCCACGCCGCTCTCGGCGCACAAGAGCGCTGCGCTCGAGGGTCGCGAGCGCGTGCCCGGCGACAAGTCGATTTCGCACCGCGCCCTGATTCTTGGCGCGCTCGCGGTGGGTCAGACCCGCATCACCGGCCTCCTGGAGGGCGAGGACGTCCTCAATACCGCAAAAGCGATGCAGGCGCTGGGCGCGCAGGTCGAACGCACCGGCGAATTCGCCTGGACCGTGCGCGGCGTCGGCGTCGGCGGCTTCAAGGCGCCGCAGCAGCCGCTGGATTTCGGCAATTCCGGCACCGGCTGCCGGCTGGTGATGGGCGCGGTCGCCGGCTGCCCGATCGAGGCGACGTTCGATGGCGATGCGTCGTTGCGCAGCCGCCCGATGCGCCGCATCGTCGATCCGCTGGAATTGATGGGCGCCCGCGTCACCGCCAGCCAGGATGGTGGCCGGCTGCCGCTGACGCTGCAGGGCGCGCGCGACCCGCTGCCGATCGTCTACCGCACCCCAGTCGCCTCCGCCCAGATCAAGTCAGCGGTGCTGCTGGCGGGGCTGTCCGCCCCCGGCACGACCACCGTGATCGAGGCCGAAGCCAGCCGCGACCATACCGAACTGATGCTGAAGCATTTTGGCGCGCAGATCGTCTCCGAGAAGGAAGGCGTTCACGGCCGCAAGATCACGCTGACCGGCCAGCCGGAGCTGCGCGGCGCCGATGTCGTGGTGCCGGCCGATCCGTCCTCGGCCGCGTTCCCGATCGTTGCCGCGTTGATCGTGCCGGGATCCGACATCGTGCTGACCGACGTGATGACCAATCCGCTGCGCACCGGGCTGTTCACGACCTTGCGCGAGATGGGTGCCTCCATTGAGGAAAGCGACATCCGTGGCGACGCCGGCGAGCCGATGGCCGCGTTCCGTATCCGGGCGTCGAAGCTTGTTGGCGTCGAAGTACCGCCCGAGCGCGCGCCCTCGATGATCGACGAATATCTGGTGCTGGCAGTGGCGGCGTCGTTCGCGCAGGGCACCACCGTCATGCGCGGGCTGCAGGAATTGCGCGTCAAGGAATCCGACCGGCTGGAGGCGACGGCTTCGATGCTGCGCGTCAACGGCGTGAATGTTGAAATCGTGGGCGACGACCTGATCGTCCACGGCACCGGAAGCGTGTCCGGCGGCGGCCTCGTCGCCACCCATATGGACCACCGCATCGCGATGTCGGCGTTGGTGATGGGCCTGGCGTCGGAACAGCCGGTGACCATCGACGACACCACCTTCATCGCCACCAGTTTCCCGGATTTCATCCCGATGATGCAGCGGCTCGGCGCGGAGTTCGCATAGGCCGATCCGGCGTGGATATTTGGCATTCCGGGTGCTAAGCCGCGCCGAACCGAACGTAGACGAGTAGCTCCAAGCGCATGATTATCGCCATCGACGGACCGGCCGCATCCGGAAAAGGCACGCTGGGCAAGCGTCTGGCCCGGCATTACGGCTACCGTCATCTCGATACCGGCGTGATCTACCGCGCCGTTGCCTTTGCGTTGCTGGATTCCGGCATCGACCTGACGAACGAGGAAATGGCGGTCGCCACCGCGCTGGAGCTCGATCCCGAGAAATTCGGCAATCCGGCGCTCAAAACCCAGCAGATCGGCGACGCCGCCTCGGTGGTGTCGGCCTTTCCGCGGGTCCGCGAGGCGCTCTTGAGCTTCCAGCGTCGCTTCACCGAGGATCCGCCGGGCGCCGTGCTGGACGGTCGCGACATCGGCACGGTGATCTGCCCGGATGCCGACGTCAAAATCTTCGTCGTTGCCGATCCCGTCGTGCGGGCCCGGCGCCGGACGCTGGAGGCCAAGGCGCGCGGCGAGGTGGCCGACGAGGCCGCCGTGCTGGCCGACATCCTGCGCCGCGACGAACGCGACCAGAACCGCGTCACCGCGCCCTTGAAGCCAGCCGCAGATGCATACTTGCTGGATAACTCCAATTTGGACATCGAAGGCGGTGTCCAGGCCGCCATCGACATTGTCGAAGCCGTCCGGGCGGGCCGGATCAAGGCTTGAACTTCGGAGTTGAGGGCGTAATCTTTATCCCATGGCAGAACACGCGCAGATTGAACGCCTCACCCGGGAGATCGTCGATGCCAATACGGCACCGGGGAGCGTCGTGTCGGTTTCTGCCCGGGATTCGCTGGACTGGACCGGAGATCCCATCGTCAAGGTCAGCATCGTCATAAGCGACGAAAGTGCTCGAAAACTCCGTAATAAGGTGCCGCTTGATATATTGTCACAGTTGATGAATGGCTTGCAGGCCGCCGGGGAGACCCGGTTTCCGATCCTCGACTATGCGACGCCAGCAGAACTTTCTGCGGAAGTTTCGGCGACCTCAGATCATGGCGATTATTAATCCGTGGCAACTTTTCGATCAGGCAGACCGACTAATTGCCGAAGCCGGCGGACAACAAGTCGACCTCCGGCGCGCGGTCTCGGCTGCCTATTACGGCCTTTTTCATAGTGCGACCATCGCGGCTAGCGATTTTATCGTAAGTAAGAGCCGTAGGAATCATCGCGAATGGTCGCTTGTCAGTCGCAGTATTGACCACAAGGACCTCCGCGAACTGTGTAAAGCGCTTGATCAGCCGCCTGGAAAATACCGGCCGTTTATCCCTGCCATGGGATTCAGTGCCGAATTGAAGGATTATGCCAGAGCAGTTGTGGAGCTTCAGCAAAAGCGTCATGACGCTGATTACGACCCAATAGCGACTTTCCGGGTCTCCGATTGCAAGAGCCTCGTGGCTTCAGCTCGAAATGCGGCTACCCAGTTCAAGAGCATCAGCGTGGACGCTGACGAGTGGAGAATATTCATCTGCCTCCTCTTGTTCCCGCCGCGCTGACCGTGACGCAGATGCATACTTGCTGGATAACTCCAATTTGGATATAGAAGGCGGCGTCCGGGCCGCCATCGACATTGTCGAGGCCGTCCGAGCGGGCCGGCAACGGGTTTGAATTATCAGACTAAACCGTTGCCGTCATTGGAGGAAAGCCCGCTCCTGGTCTTGAACGTCGGCCTCGAGCCGACTGCCTTGGCACCGGATCATCAACGTCTCATGCGTGCAGTCATGCTGCCGGCCCGTTCCTGTGATTTCCCGCAGGGCGGTCGTTAGGGGTTGCGGACCCCCGACACTACGCGTTTGAGGCGCCCCTTCACCCGACTGCCGGCATACCCGCACCTGGAGAACAAATGGCTTCGACCGATACTTACAATCCTTCACGCGACGATTTCGCCGCGATGCTCGACGAGTCCTTCGCAGGTGGCAACCTGCAGGAAAGCTCCGTCATCAAGGGCATTGTCGTCGCGATTGAAAAGGACATGGCCGTCATCGACGTCGGCCTGAAGACGGAAGGCCGCGTGGCGCTGCGTGAATTCGCCGTGCCCGGCCGCGAAAACGAACTCAAGGTTGGCGACGAGGTCGAAGTATTCCTCGACCGGATCGAAAACGCACTGGGCGAAGCCGTGCTGTCGCGCGACAAGGCGCGCCGCGAAGAGAGCTGGGGCAAGCTCGAGAAGGCCTTCAACAACAACGAGAAGGTTCACGGCGTCATCTTCAACCAGGTCAAGGGTGGCTTCACCGTCGATCTGGATGGCGCAGTCGCCTTCCTGCCGCGTTCGCAGGTCGACATCCGCCCGATCCGCGACGTTGCTCCGCTGATGAACAACTCGCAGCCGTTCCAGATCCTCAAGATGGATCGCCGCCGCGGCAACATCGTCGTGTCGCGCCGCACGGTTCTCGAAGAGACCCGCGCCGAACAGCGCCAGGAACTGGTCCAGAACCTCGAAGAGGGTCAGGTCATTGACGGCGTCGTCAAGAACATCACCGACTACGGTGCGTTCGTGGATCTCGGCGGCATCGACGGCCTGCTGCATGTCACCGACATCGCATGGCGCCGCGTCAACCACCCGACCGAAGTGCTGACCATCGGTCAGACCGTCAAGGTCAAGATCATCAAGATCAACCACGAGACCCACCGTATCTCGCTCGGCATGAAGCAGCTGCTCGACGATCCGTGGCAGGGCATCGAGGCCAAGTACCCGCTGAACGCGCGCTTCTCGGGTCGCGTCACCAACATCACGGACTACGGCGCCTTCGTCGAACTGGAGCCGGGCATCGAAGGCCTGATCCACGTCTCGGAGATGTCCTGGACCAAGAAGAACATGCACCCCGGCAAGATCGTTTCGACCTCGCAGGAAGTCGACGTGCAGGTTCTCGAAGTCGATTCCGTCAAGCGCCGCATTTCGCTCGGTCTCAAGCAGACCATGCGCAATCCGTGGGAAGTGTTCGTCGAGAAGTATCCGGTCGGTGCCACCGTCGAAGGCGAAGTCAAGAACAAGACCGAGTTCGGCCTGTTCCTGGGTCTCGACGGCGAAGTGGACGGCATGGTCCATCTCTCCGACCTCGACTGGAAGCAGCCGGGTGAGCAGGTCATCGACAACTTCAAGAAGGGCGACATGGTCAAGGCCATCGTCCTCGATGTGGATGTCGAGAAGGAGCGCATCTCGCTCGGCGTCAAGCAGCTCGAAGGCGACCCCTTCGCCGAGCCGGGCGACGTCAAGAAGGGCGCTGTCGTTACCTGCGTCGTTCTCGAAGTGAAGGAATCCGGCATCGACGTGCAGATCGTCGACACCGATTTCACCAGCTTCATTAAGCGTTCGGAACTCGCGCGTGAGCGCGCCGACCAGCGCGCCGAACGTTTCGCCGTCGGCGAAAAGGTCGACGCCCGGGTGATCCAGTTCGACAAGAAGGCCCGCAAGGTCCAGGTGTCGATCAAGGCGCTCGAAGTCGCGGAAGAGAAGGAAGCCATCGAGCAGTACGGGTCTTCGAACTCGGGTGCGACGCTCGGCGACATTCTCGGCACCGCGCTCAAGCAGCGCACCGACAAGTAAGCTCAAGGCTTATTCGTCATATCAATTGGGGCCCCGGGAAACCGGGGCCCTTTTTGTTGGGAGAACCGTAGCCCGGATGCAGCGAAGCGAAATCCGGGGGAGCCGCTTCGGCGCATTGGCCGGCCCCGGATTGCGCTGCGCTGCATCCGGGCTACGCATTTGCGGCTGCGACCTTGTTTTCTTCATATTGCGTGGCAATTGATGTAATTCAGTGACGCGATGGCAAGCTTGCGTCCGCAAATACCATCCGCTGACTTATCGACGACCAGAGCCGTCCCGGGAGATTTTCGATGTCGCTTGATACCGATGTGATCGTCGATCGCCGCAGGATGCGGCGCAAGCTGACGTTCTGGCGCGCCCTCGCCGTGCTGGTGGCGATGGCCGCAGTGGTCAGCGTCGGCATCGTCGCCAACCGCTCGGGGACCAGCGCGCTGGCCTTCACCGGGTCGATCGCCCGAATCCATATCGATGGCCTGATCCGCAGCGACAATGATCGTGTCGAGGCCCTGGAGCGGCTGGAGAAATCCAATGCCGCCGCCGTGGTCGTCCATATCAATTCGCCGGGCGGCACCACCGCCGGCTCCGAGCAGCTCTACGACGCCTTGATGCGCTTGAAGGCGAAGAAGCCCATGGTCGTGGTCGTCGAGGGCCTCGCGGCCTCCGGTGGCTACATCGCGGCGATCGCGTCGGATCATATTGTGGCGCAGCAAAGTTCGCTGGTCGGGTCGATCGGCGTACTGTTCCAGTTTCCCAATTTCAGCGGGTTGATGAAGACCGTCGGCGTGCAGGTCGAGGAAGTGAAATCCTCGCCCTTGAAAGCCTCGCCGAACGGCTTCGAGCCGACCAGCCCGGAAGCCCGCGCCGCGCTGGAATCGCTGGTGAAGGATTCCTACGCCTGGTTTCGCGGCATGGTGCAGACCCGCCGCGGCATGGATGGCGCGCTGCTGGAGAAGGTCGCCGACGGCCGCGTCTTCACCGGCCGTCAGGCGGTCGATCTCAAGCTGGTCGACCAGCTCGGCGACGAGAAGACCGCGGTGGCCTGGCTGGTGGCCGAAAAGAAGGTCAAGAGCGACCTGCCGGTGCACGATTTCAAGCTGACGCCGAAATTCGGCGACCTCACTTTCTTGCGCGCGGCGGCGTCCGTCACGCTGCAGGCCGCGGGCCTGCATGGCATCGCGCAGCAGCTTGGCATGGGGGTGGCGCTGGAGCAGTTCAACCTCGACGGTATGCTGGCGCTGTGGCGGCCGGCCGGTTCGAATTGAGTTCAAGTCGGGAACGATGTGCGGTTGTCATCCGGCGAGCAGGCATGAAATATTTTTCCGGGCATTTGTTACGTAGTTTAGCGGGCCCGCGATTTGATTTAGCGTCTTGACAGATCACGCCTTTTTCACGGAAATGGTCCCCCCCGCACAGAGTCCAGCATCTCGATGATCAAATCCGAACTCGTCCAGCGCATCGCCGAGCACAATCCGCATTTGTACCAGCGGGATGTGGAGAACATCGTCAATGCGATCCTCGATGAGATCGTGGCGGCGCTGGCGCGCGGCGACCGGGTCGAATTGCGGGGCTTCGGGGCGTTTTCGGTGAAGCACCGTCCGGCCCGCGCCGGCCGTAACCCGCGTACCGGCGCGCATGTGCCGGTCGACCAGAAGAGCGTGCCGTTTTTCAAGACCGGCAAGGAAATGCGCGAGCGGCTGAACAAGGACTCCGGGACTTCCGAAGCCAGCGCGTGAAGCCGGTGCTGTCGCGCTGAAGCGAGAGACGATGATGCGCAAATTTTTCGCAGGCCTGATCCTGATCCCGCTCGCGGTGGTCTTTGTCGTCTTTGCGGTCGCGAACCGCCATGTGGTGACGGTGTCGTTCGACCCGTTCAACTCCGCCAATCCTTCGGTCGGCGCCAGCCTGCCGCTGTTCGTGATCATCATCGCGGTGGCGATGATGGGCGTCGTCGCAGGCAGTCTGGCGACCTGGATCCGGCAGGGCCATTGGCGACGCGCCGCCCGCCTGCACGAGGCCGAGGCGCGCCGCACCCGCGTCGAACTGTCCGACCTGCGCATTCACACGGCGAACGTCGCCCGAAACGCGCCGCCGCGTATGGTAGCACCGGTTCCCGCCCGTCTCGGCTTTGACACCTCGGAGCGAGACAAGACCGGCGCGACGTTGTAGAACCCGGCCAATTGCGCTCCTTATCCTGTGTCCGCCATCGGTCATTTGCACCATGTCCCTGATCGTCAAAATCTGTGGCCTTTCCACTCCGGCGACGCTCGACGCCGCGCTGGCGGCTGGCTCGGACATGGTCGGCTTCGTGTTCTTTCCAGCCTCGCCGCGCCATGTCGACCTCGATACCGCGCGCATCCTGGGCCGGCAGGCCAAGGGCCGTGCCGTCAAGGTGGCGTTGTCGGTCGATGCCGACGACGCGCTGCTCGCCAACAGCATCGACGCGCTGCAACCGCAGATCCTGCAGTTGCACGGCCAGGAGAGCGTGGCGCGTATCCGCGATATCAAGCAGAAGTTCGGCCTGCCGGTGATGAAGGCGCTTGCGGTGGCAACCAAAGCCGACCTGGCGACGTTGCCCGGCTACGCGGCGGTATGTGACCGCATCCTGTTCGATGCCAAGCCGCCGAAGGATGCGTCCCGTCCGGGCGGGCTCGGCGAGCCGTTCGACTGGCACTTGCTGGAAGGTCTGAATCTTGCTTTGCCCTTCCTGGTGTCCGGCGGTCTCGATGCCTCCAACGTCGCCGAAGCGTTGCGCATCACGCGCGCCGGTGGCGTCGATATCTCTTCCGGCGTGGAAAGTACGCCCGGTATCAAGGATCCCGACATGATCCGCGACTTCATCCGCGCTGCGCGCGTCACCGAAGAATTGATGACCTGATGAACCAGAACGCTCTGCCCAACTCCTATCGCACCGGTCCCGATGAAGGCGGCCATTTCGGCATTTTCGGCGGCCGCTTCGTGGCCGAAACGCTGATGCCGCTGATCCTCGATCTGCAGCAGGCCTATGACGACGCCAAGGCCGATCCGGCCTTCCAGGCCGAGATGAACGGCTATCTCAAGGATTATGTCGGCCGTCCGTCGCCGCTGTATTTTGCTGAACGCCTGACCGACCATCTCGGCGGCGCCAAGATCTATTTCAAGCGCGAGGAGCTGAACCACACCGGCTCGCACAAGGTCAATAACGTGCTTGGCCAGATCATGGTTGCGCGCCGCATGGGCAAGAAGCGCATCATCGCCGAGACCGGCGCCGGCCAGCATGGCGTTGCCACCGCGACGCTGTGCGCCCGGTTCGGGCTGGAATGCATCGTGTTCATGGGCGCGGTCGACGTCGCGCGCCAGCAGCCCAACGTGATCCGAATGGAGATGCTCGGCGCGACGGTGGTGCCGGTGCAGGCCGGCGCGCGCACGCTGAAGGACGCGATGAACGAGGCGATGCGCGACTGGGTGACCAATGTCAGCGACACCTTCTATTGCATCGGCACCGTGGCGGGCCCGCATCCCTATCCAATGATGGTGCGCGATTTCCAGTCGATCATCGGTACCGAGACCAAGGCGCAGATGCTGGAGGTGGAAGGCCGGCTGCCGGATTCGCTGATCGCCTGCATCGGCGGCGGCTCCAACGCGATGGGGTTGTTTCATCCCTTCCTCGATGATCCCACGGTCAAGATTTTCGGCGTCGAAGCCGCCGGCCACGGCCTTACCCAGCTGCACGCCGCCTCGATCGCCGGTGGCCGCCCCGGCGTGCTGCACGGCAACCGTACCTATCTGCTGATGGATAAGGACGGCCAGATCCAGGAAGGCCATTCGATCTCCGCGGGCCTCGATTACCCCGGCATCGGGCCGGAGCATTCCTGGCTGCACGAGAGCGGTCGCGTCACCTATCTCTCGGCCACCGACGACGAGGCCTTGGCCGCGTTCCAGCTTTTGTCGAAGCTCGAGGGCATCATCCCGGCGCTGGAGCCGGCGCATGCCATCGCCAAGGTGATGGATCTCGCGCCGACGCTGCCGAAGGATCATCTGATGGTCGTCAACATGTCCGGCCGCGGCGACAAGGACATCCCGCAGGTCGCGGAAATTCTGCGCGGAGTGAAGCTATGACCACCCGCATCGATACCCGTTTTGTTGCGCTGAAGGCCGAGGGACGCGCCGCGTTCGTCACCTTCCTGATGGCCGGCGACCCCGATCTCGACACCTCGCTCAAGCTGATCAAGGCGCTGCCCGCGGCCGGCGCCGATATCATCGAGATAGGCATGCCGTTCACCGATCCGATGGCCGACGGCCCGGTGATCCAGGCCGCCGGCCTGCGTGCGCTGAAAGCCGGCACCACGCTGCGCAAGACGCTGGCGATGATCCGCGAATTCCGCAACGGCGACGACGTCACGCCGATCGTGCTGATGGGCTACTACAATCCGATCTACATCTATGGCGTCGACAAGTTCCTGGTCGATGCCAAGGTCGCCGGAGTCGATGGCCTGATCATCGTCGACCTGCCGCCGGAGGAAGATGCCGAACTCTGTCTGCCGGCGATGAAGGCCGGGCTGAATTTCATTCGCCTGGCCACGCCGACCACCGACGACAAGCGGCTGCCGGCGGTGCTCGCGAATACGTCGGGCTTCGTCTATTATGTCTCCGTCACCGGCATCACCGGCGCAGCGAGCGCGGATGCTTCGGTGGTTGGTGCCGCCGTCGCGCGAATCAAGCGCTACACGGATCTGCCGGTCTGCGTCGGCTTCGGCATCCGCACCCCGCAGGCGGCACACGACATCGCGCAGCACGCCAATGGCGCGGTGGTCGGCTCGGCGCTGGTCGATGTGTTGAACGACACGCTGGACGCCGAGGGTCGGGCCACCGCCACCACGGTCAGCGCGGTCACCGATCTCGTCGCCGCGCTCGCCGAGGGCGTCCACGGCGCCAGACAGGCCGCAGAATAAGCCCAATTCGGCGACATAGACCCGCACGGCGGTTGCCGGTCCCGGCCCGCGCCGCCATATCAAGACCCTAGCGACGCCCCCTGAGCGACGCGGAGAACAAGATGAACTGGCTTACCAACGTCGTCCGGCCGAAGATTCGCAGCATTTTGCGCCGCGAAACGCCGGAAAATTTGTGGATCAAGTGCCCCGACACCGGGCAATTGGTGTTCTACAAGGACGTCGAACAGAACCAGTTCGTGATTCCCGGCTCGAACTATCACATGCGGATGGGCGCCGTGGCGCGGCTGAAGTCGATATTCGACAACGAGACCTGGTTCGACATCGCGGTGCCCGAAGTGACCGCCGATCCGCTGAAATTCCGCGACGAGCGGAAATATGCCGATCGCATCAAGGATGCGCGCGCCAAGACCAGCATGAAGGATTCGGTGAAGGTCGGTTACGGCAAGATCGAGGGCGCCGGCGCCGTCGTCGCCGTGCAAGATTTCGACTTCATGGGCGGCTCGCTCGGCATGGCGGCTGGCGAAGCGCTGGTGCGGGCGTTCGAGCTCGCCGTCGAAAAGAAAGCGCCGTGCATCGTGTTTGCGGCCTCCGGCGGCGCGCGGATGCAGGAAGGCATCCTGTCGCTGATGCAATTGCCGCGCTCGACCGTCGGCGTGCAGATGCTGCGCGATGCCGGGCTGCCCTACATCGTGGTGCTGACCAACCCGACCACCGGCGGTGTCACCGCCTCTTACGCGATGCTGGGCGACGTGCAGATCGCCGAGCCCGGCGCGCTGATCGGCTTTGCCGGCGCCCGCGTGATCGAGCAGACCATCCGCGAAAAGCTGCCGGAGGGCTTCCAGCGTGCGGAGTATCTCAAGGAGCACGGCATGATCGACATGGTCGTGCACCGCCACGACCTGAAGCCGACGCTGGCCCGGCTGTGCCGCATCCTGACGAAGTCGCCAGCGATCGACCTCGTGCCGCGCGTCGCGCCGGTCGATGAGCCTGCCGAGATCGAAATCAGCGCGGAAACGCCGGCCGCTCACGCGTGACCATGAACGCCGCGTCGCCGTCGCCGCTCGGTGACATCCTGACGCGGCTGTCGGCGCTGCACCCCCGCGCCATCGACCTGTCGCTCGACCGCATGACGCGGCTGCTGGCGCAACTCGATTACCCCGAACGACATCTGCCGCCGGTCATCCATGTCGCCGGCACCAATGGCAAGGGCTCGACCATCGCGTATCTGCGCGCGATCGCCGAGGCCGCCGGTCTGCGCGTCCATGTCTACGCCTCGCCGCCTCTGGTCCGCCTCAACGAGATGATTCGCCTGGCCGGCACGCTGGTCGGCGACGACGAATTGCTGGCGACGCTGCAGCAGGTCGAGCGCATCAATGCCGGCGCGCCGATCACGTTGTTCGAAGTCGAAACCGCCGCGGCGTTCCTGCTGTTTGCGAAACATCCTGCCGACGTCGTGCTGCTGGAGACCGGTCTCGGCGGAAGGCTGGACGCGACCAACGTCATCGACAGGCCTGCCGCCTGCGTGTTGACGCCGATTGGCATCGACCACACCGATTTTCTCGGGGACACGCTCGTGAAGATAGCGGCCGAGAAGGCCGGCATCCTCAAGCGCCGGGTGCCGGTGATCTCCGCCGAGCAGTTACCGGAAGCCGCCGCCGTGATCGAGCAGACCGCGCGACAACTGCACGCGCCGACGCATTTTGCCGGGCAGGAGTGGCATGTCAGCATCGAGCGCGGGCGTCTCGTCTATCAGGACGATCGCGGGTTGATGGATCTCGCCGCGCCAAAACTGTTCGGCCGCCACCAGTTCGGCAATGCCGGGCTGGCGATCGCGACCTTGCGCGCGATCGATCTGTTCAGGATCGACCATGCCGCGTTCGAGGCGGGTGTGGCGCGCGCCGAATGGCCGGCGCGGATGCAGCGGCTGTCAATGGGCCGGCTGGTGGAGATGGCGCCGCCGGACTCCGAAATCTGGCTGGACGGCGGCCACAATGTCGATGGCGGCCGCGTCGTCGCAGCAGCGCTCGGCGATCTCGAAGAGCGGGTGCCGCGCCCGCTGGTGGTGATCACCGGCATGATGGCCAACAAGGATGCGGCGGGCTTTCTCGGCAATTTCGCCGGGCTCACCCGGCATATCATCGCGGTGCCGATTCCCGAGCGCAGCGGCGCCATGACTCCGCAGGCGCTGGCCGATGCCGCGCGCAGCCTCGGCATGCGGGTCGAGATCGCAGCCGATGTGGCGTCGGCGCTGCACGCGCTGACCAGGCTTGCCTATGAGGTACCGCCGCGTATCCTGATTGCCGGCTCGCTGTATCTGGCCGGCCACGTGCTCGCCGACAACGGCACGCCGCCCACGTAAACTCAGGAGTACCGATGCGCTTTGCTGCGATCGCCGACGTGCACGGCAACTATCTCGCATTGGAAGCCGTGCTGGCGGATATCAAGGCGCAGGGCATCACCGACATCGTCAATCTCGGCGACATGGCGAGCGGCCCGCTCGACGCAAAACGCACCATCGACATCATGATGGCGATGGACGCGCCCTGCGTGCGCGGCAACCATGATCGCTATCTAACCGACTATGCGCTCGACGACATGTATCCGTCGGATCGCTTCTCACATGGCCAGCTCGAAGAAAAGCATCTCGACTGGCTGCGCGCGCTGCCGTTCAGCGTCGTGTATCGCGACGCCGTCTATCTGTGTCACGCCACGCCGGCCGACGACAACACCTACTGGCTGGAAGCGGTGACGCCGGACGGCGTGGTACACATGGCGGCGATCGAGGCGATCGAGGCAAAGGCCCACGGCATCGCGCAGTCGCTGATCCTGTGCGCGCATTCGCATATCCCGCGCACGGTGAAACTTCGCGACGGAAGGATGATCGTCAATCCCGGCAGCGTCGGCGGCCCCGGCTATCGCGACATAGCACCGTATCCGCATGCGGTGGAGACCGGCACGCCGGACGCGGCTTACGCGATCCTCGAGCAGCGCGGCGACGCCTGGCAGGTGACGTATCGTCAGGTGCCGTATGTCAACCAGGCGATGGCCGATCTCGCTTGCGCCAACGGCCGCGACGACTGGGCCAGCGCGCTGGCGACGGGTTGGATCAGATAGGGGCGGCGGCGCGCTGTTCACCTCTCCCGTAGGGAGAGGTCGGATGTGCGAGCGCAGCGAGTACATCCGGGTGAGGGGTTCCGGACTATCTGTGGAGCATAGCCCCGTCACCCGCCCGGCTTCGCCGGTCGACCTCTCCCCCGCGCGAAGCGAAGCTTCGCTAGAGGGGAGAGGTGAACAAACAAAACGGCCGGTGACATGGTCACCGGCCGTTAAAATCACGATCCAACCGAACGCATCAGGTTGCGGCGGTGATCCACTGTTGCAGCTTCTGCTTCGGCGCGGCGCCGACCTGGCGCGAGGCCATCTCGCCGTCCTTGAAGATCATCAGCGTCGGGATCGACATCACGCCATACTTCGAGGCGGTCTTCGGGTTCTCGTCGACATTCAGCTTCAGGATGGTGACCTTGTCGCCCAAAGCGGTGGAAATCTCGTCCAGCGCCGGCGCGATCATGCGGCAGGGGCCGCACCATTCGGCCCAGAAATCGACGACCACCGGGCCGGTCGCCTTGAGCACTTCCGCTTCGAAATCGGCGTCTGAAACCTTGCCAACGGCCATGATGGTCCTCGTGATGTCTGGAGAAAGCGCCGAAAGAATCGCGCTGGGACGATGCCATCCAACCTATGAACGCACCCCGGCCGGGTCAAGGCGCGCTCACTGCGAGATGATGCCGGCCAGCGCTGCGTCCAGCGCAGGTGCGGAAAGTTCCATGATTTCAGGGGTTTCGGTCCAGAGCAGCGCGGCGCGGACGGGCTTTGCCTTGTATAATTTCGCCAGCACCGCGCGATATAGCCCGAGCTGCCGGACATAGGCGTCCGGCGCCTCGTCCGCCCGCCGCGGCGGGGCGTGGTTGGTCTTGTAGTCGACGATCCAGACCTCTTTGGGCGTCACCACCAGCCGGTCGATCTGGCCGGACACGGTGACCGGCTCGCCGTGGCGCGTCAGCCGGCCGACGATCGAGACCTCGGCGCGGCTGCCGGGCGCAAAGAGGTCGGCAAAGCGGGGATCGCCGATCAGCCCCAGCACCCGCGCGGCCAGCGCGTCGCGGTCGGCATCGCTCCAGGTGCCGGCGTTGCGGGCCAGATAGCGCGCCGCCGCCTCCAGCCGGCGTTCGGCTACGAGATCGGGCAGCGATTGCAGCAGCCGGTGCACCAGCGTGCCGCGCTGCCGCGCACGGGCGCGGTCGGCGTCCGATTCGCCGGGGCGCATGCCATGGTCGTCGTCGGCGGGATCGGATGGCCGCAGAAAGTTTTGCCGGCGCGGTGACGCGGGCACCGACAGCCGTAGCCAAGGCGGCAACGCGACCGGCGCGACCGCTTCGGGCGTTGAGGCCACAGCCGCTTCCGGCACGCCGTCCTCAAGCCTCGTATAGCGCTTCACCACGCCGTCCGGCGGCGGCACGTTCTGCATCTGCAGGCCGGAATTCTCCAGCCCCTTGAGGATCAGGTCGTACCAACTGAGCGGCCGGACCTCGTTGCGATTGCCGGGCATGCAGCCGCCGACGATCAGCCGGTCGGCGGCGCGGGTCATCGCGACATAGAGCAGGCGGCGATATTCATCCTCGGTCTCGCCGACCATTTTGGCGCGCGCCTCGGCGACAACGGGCGGATCGTCGCCCTTGCGACCGGCCCATACCACCACGCCCGGCCCCTGCGGCGCCGCGTTGCCCTGTGGCAAATGGATCAGATTGAGCCGCTGGGTGTCGGAGGGCGACGATGTCGTATCGACCAGGAACACGACCGGCGCTTCCAGTCCCTTGGCGCCGTGCACGGTCATCACGCGGACTTCGTCGCGCGTGATCTCCATGTCGCGCTTCACCTCGGTATCGGCGGCGCGCAGCCAGGCGATGAAGCCCTGCAAGGACGCCGGCGCCTTCTGCTCAAAGCCCAGCGCCAGTTCGAGGAATTCGTCGAGCGCGTCATTGGCCTCATGGCCGAGCCGGCGCAGCATGTGCGCGCGGCCGCCATCGCCGCCAAGCAGCCAGGCGTAGAAGGCGAACGGCGTCTCGGCAAAGACGCGGCGCTCGCATTCCTGCAGCCGCGTCAGCGCGCCGGTGAGTTTCGCATCGCCCTCGGCCTGTTTATCCAGCGCGGCGCGAAGCGTGCTCTGGCGCTGGTAAGCCAGCTTGAACAGATCGTCATCGTCGAGCCCGAACAGCGGGCTCTTCAGCGCTACCGCGAGCGCCAGATCGTCCTGCGGCAGCAGCAGCGCGTCGGCGAGATGCATCAGGTCGATGATCGCGATGTGCTCGGTGAGCTTCAGCCGGTCCGCGCCGGCGACCGGAATGCCGGCGTGTTTCAGCGCCTGGATGATGGCGTTGAACGCCTTGCCGCGGCGCCGCACCAGCACCAGCACGTCGCCATAGCGCAACGCGCGACGCCGGCCCTTCGGGCCGGTCGGCGTACCGTCGGCGATCAGTGTTTTGATCTCGGCCTGTACGCGTCGCGCGAGCTGAACTTCGGGGCTGGTCTCGGCGACGTTGTCGAACGGCGCCTGCCAGCCCTCGATCGCGTCGCGCTTTTCCGGCTCCTGCAATTCCCACAGGTCGATCAGGCTCGGGCCGGCATCGTCCAAGGATTGGTGCACTGGATAGGCGCCGACATTGTGGATGCTGCGATAGATCGTTTCGTCGCGAAAGACGTGGTCGACCGATTGCAGGATCGCCGCCCCGGAGCGGAACGAATAGGTGAAGGCGACGGGATCGAAAGTGTGGCCGGCGCCCTTGAAGCGGCTCTCCAGCGCGCGGCGGCGCTCGTCGAATTCGCGGGGGGCGGCGCCCTGGAACGAGAAGATCGACTGCTTCTCGTCGCCGACCGCGAAGATGGTGCGCTTGGTGCCGTCGCGCGCGCCTTCGCCGGAGGTGAATTCCGAGATCAGATGGGTGACGATGTCCCACTGCCGCGGGCTGGTGTCCTGCGCCTCGTCGATCAGCACATGGTCGACGCCGCGGTCGAGCTTGTAATGCACCCAGGCGGACGAGACGTTGTCGAGCATGGACAGCGTCTTGTCGATCAGGTCGTCGTAATCGAGCAGGCCGCGCTCCTGTTTTTCGCGCGCGTAGCTGGCGGCGACGCCACCGGCGATCACCAGCAGCGCTCGCGTACGGTCGCGCATCAGCACGGCGCGGCGGCGCGCCAGCAGCGCGCTCAAGCGCTCGCATTCGCTCTTCAAGGAATATGTGAGGCCGGGATGGGCTTCGACGATCTTCTTGGTCGCCAGCGCCTTGCGCGGCTCCATCGTGCCGGTGAAGAACACCTGCAGGTACTTGTCGACCTGCGTGCTGCCGTTGAGGTCCAGCGCCTCGCGCAGCCGGTCGGCCTGGTCATTGTCGGTCTTGGTACCGGTGGCGAAAACCTCCGCCGCTTCCTTCCAGCGCCGCTGCGGCAGATGCGGGCCGTCGACCATTTCGAGCTCGATCGCCGCGGACGTGTCATTCGGCGTGACGCCGAGCGCGGCGGAGAGCTGCGCCATCGCGGCCTCCGTGCTGCCGGCGCGTCCCGTCCAGGCCAAAAACTGGTCGCGGTTCAAGGACGCCTCGCGCACCACGTCGCGGAAGGTGACGTCGGCGGCGGACGTCATGGCCAGCGCGAGAGCGCGGCCCTCCGCACTGTCGGGATCGGCGGCGGCCTTCAGCAGTACCGCCAGCGAGCCCCTTTCCATCATTTCGTTCTGGTCGCGGTCGTCGAGCACGCTGAACCGTGCCGGCACATTGGCCTCAAACGGAAACTGCTGCAGCAGCCGCGTGCACAGCGCATGGATGGTCTGCACCTTCAGTCCGCCCGGCGTCTCCAGCGCGCAGGCAAACAATTCGCGCGCCCGCATCCGCAATTTTTCATTCGGGTTCGGGATGCCGGCGTTGCGGATCGCGGTGTCGAGTTCGTCGTCTTTCAGCGTCACCCAGTGGCCGAGCGTGGTGAACACGCGCTCGGCCATGTTGGCGGCTGCGGCCTTGGTGAAGGTGACGCAGAGTATCTTTTCCGGCGGCACGTTGGCGAGCAGCAGCCGGATCACGCGGTTGACCAGCACATAGGTCTTGCCGGAGCCGGCATTCGCCGAAACGAACACCGAAGCGGTGGGATCGGACGCGCGGGTCTGCTTCAGTCGCGCTTCGTCGGGAATGAGGCGTGGGCCGCTCATGATTCCGCTCCCGCATCGCCGGCGGCCGACCATTCCTTGATCCGCGCCAGATCGTCATAGCTGCCGTAGCGGTTCGACCACATCGAGAGACTTAGCGAATTGTATGGCGTGGTCTCGTCCTCGAATTTCAGGATCAGCGTTTCCAGCTTCTGCCGCGCCTCGATTGCGGCGTCGTCGGGAAATTGCGCCTCGTCCTTGCGCTCGATCTTCAACTCAAGAATCTTCTCTTCGCCGGGCGGATTGTTGCCGCTGAGCCGCACGTAAGTGAGTTCGCTCACCGAGGATCCGGCCGGAATGGTATCGAAGCCGCCCTCGCGCAGGATCGCGGCTTCCAGCGTCAGCTGCGGCGACAGGCCCATGCGGACCTGCTTGCCGGTCGGCGGCTGGCCGGTCTTGTAGTCGAGGATCGCAAAGGTGCGGTCGGCGCGACGCTCGATGCGGTCGGCGCGCGCCGAGAGTTCGAAGATCCGGCCGCTGTCGAGCGGGATCTGGATCTTGCCTTGCTGCTCGGCGATGATGCCGGAGACGTCGCCGCGCCGCTCGATTTCCCAGTTGGCGAACCAGTCGGCAATGCGCAGGAAACGCGGCCACCAGAGCGCCTGCGCCTCCGGCCGCGTCATCAGCGGCAAAAAGTGCTTGCGGCCGATCTCGCGCAATTCGCGCGCGGGATGCTCGGGCAAAGCGGCACTGAATCTTTCCGTGAAATCGCCGAGCGCATTGTGGATCGCCGATCCCCTGTCGGCGGCCGACAGGGGCATGTCGACGGGGTCGAGCGGCGCCAGCCGCAAGATGTATTTCGCGTAGATCGTATAGGGATCGCGCAGCCAGTCCTCGATCGCTGTGACCGACAGCTTCAGCGGCCGTGCCGCGCGCGGCGGCCTTGGCGAAGGCTGCGCAATCGGCGTGACGGTCGCCGGGCGGTCGAGCTCATTGGCGTGGTCGATATATTTCTCACCGGCTTTCACCGCGGCGTCCCAGCGGTGCTGGCCGGCGACGGCTTCCAGCCGGTGCAGGAAGCGCGACGCCACCGCCGGCGCGCCGCCGACCTTGGCGGCATGGCTGAGGATCACGTCGTTTGCGCCGAGCAATTGCGCGAAGTCATGCGCGGACAGGCCGATGCGGCGCTCCGGCAGATCGAGCTTGAGTTCGTGACGCATCGGCCGGCTCAGCCACGGGTCGATCCGCGGCGCCGGCGGCCAGATGCCTTCGACGAGCCCGCCGATAATGATGCGGTCGTTCTGCGTCAGCCGCGCTTCGAGCGGGCCGTAGATCCGCAGTCTTGCGTGGGCGACTTCCGGCCGCCGCACGGTCTTGTCGCCGAACGCGGTGTGGAACACTTCGGCGTAGTCGTTGAGCGGCACCATCAGGCCGCTCTGCGTGATCTTGTCGTCGGCGCGATCGCCGAGCAGTTCGTCGAAGGCGCGGGTCAGGGCGATGCCCTGATGGCCGTCGAACGCGACGGCGAGTTCGGCGTCGATGCGCGACAGCGTCGCGATCACGGCCTGATGCCGAGCGGCAAGCTCGGCAAAGTCGTGCGGCTTGAAGCGGTCGAGGTTTTCCAGCGGCGCCAGCGCGGCCCGCAACTGCGCGATCAACTGCTGCGCGTCGTCGAGTCGCTGGTCATTGAGTCTGGCGCGCGGCTCGGACGGGTGCAGCGCGGAGGGACGACCGCCTTTCAACTCGGCGAGTTCATGACGATAGCGCGCAAAATCCTGCGCCAGGCCTGCGCTCTGCGCTTCCGGGCGGGTGCCGCGCAGCAGCGCCATTTCCAGCGTCTGGATCTCGTGGCGCCAGCCATCGGCGGCCCGGCCGAGCCGCAGCAGCGGATGCTTCAGCAGCGCCAGCAGGGTCGCGGGCTGCAGCCCTTCGGCGGCGGCTTCCGCGGCGAGGCGCGCGAAAATGCCATGCGGCGTATCCATCAGGGCGTCGCCGCCGGAATCGTCGAACTCCAGATTCCAGCGCCCGAGTGCGGCCATCACGCGGCGCGCCAGCGCGCGATCGGGCGTCACCAGCGCGGCGGAAAGGTCGAGTTCGCGCGCCTCGCGCATCGCCACCGCGATCGCCAGTGCTTCCATTTCGGGGTTGGCGGCGGCGATCACCGCGAGCCTCGTCATGCCGCTGTCGATCGCCTGCGCGACGGCCGGTTCGGCGAGCCGCTTGTGCCATTGTGCGGTCGCATTGGATGGCCGCATCAGTTCGGAGGCCAGCAACTCTCGGCCGGATGCAGCGCCGAGAATTTCGACGTCGCTCCGCTTGATACCGAAGCGGACGAGCAGGCCGTGCATCGCGAATTGCGGATGATTCGACGAGGGCGGCGCGTCGTCGGAGCCGCCGATCAACTGCCACGCGGCATCATCTAGATCGGTGTCCAGCCCCGGTAGCACCACGGCGCCGTTCGGCAGGTCGGCGATGGCGCGCAGAAACTTGGCGGTCGCCGGCATCGAGCCGGTCGAGCCGGCGGCGATCACCGGCCCCTGATGATGCGCCGTCAACCGCGCGGCTTCCGCTTCGATCAGGATGTCGCGCCGCGCTGCGGGCTCGATCTTGCCGTCGGCCTTCAGGATGTCCGGCCAGACTTCGCGGGCGATGTTGAGGAACTGCAGCGTCAGCTGCCAGTAGCGGTCGAGCGCGTCGGGCACGAGGCCGTCGAGCGCCGCCCAGTCGACCTTGCGCGTCACCATGTCGTCCATCAGCCGCGCGAGATCATCGGCGAGCTTCAGCGTCGAGGCCGGGCCGCCGACCACCAGCGGCGCCTGTGCGGGATTGTCGGGCGTGATGCGCTTCGCCCAGGCCGCGATTAGCTGCGCCAGCAGCAGGCGGCGCGGCAGGCCGTCGAGCGCGGGCAGCGCGTCGAGTTCGGCGAACCGGGTCTGCGGCGCTTCCTGCGCGAATTCGATCTCGTCTTCGTCGATGTCGTTGAAGGTGACGATGCGCGGCAGCACCACGGCGTCGGTGTCGAGCACGTCGAGAAAGATCTCGCGCGCCATGCGCCCGGCGCGGCGCGTGGGTAGATACAGCGTGGCACCAGCCAGCAGTTCCGGCTGCGCGCGCGGGGCAAAGCCATCGACCAGCCGGCCATCGACCAGCGCGGTGATCAGCGTGCGCAGGAACGGGCTTGAGGCGGGAATGGTGAATACGCGCATGAAACCCCTGATTCGCGGTCAGGCTGTATCATGACACGGGTAGCAGGGTGACGGGAGTTCTTACCTCTCCCCGGTGGGGAGAGGTGTCAGCGCGTCGTCGATCGAGTCGAGTTCGGGTTAGCTCTTCACGCCACGCTGGCCAAAAACGCTTCTTCAGCGGCCTGTACCGCATCCGGCGTGCCGACGTGCATCCACAAACCGTCCATGCGCAGGCCGAACAGGCGTTCCTGCTCGTTGGCGCGGTCGAACAGTTTGGTCAGCGAGAATTCCCCGGCGGGCGCGTCCACGAACAGTGCCGGCGACAGGATCGCGACGCCGGCATAGACGAACGGCACCACCTGGGCTTCCTTGCGGCGGCGCAGCGCGCCGTTCGGCAGCATCGCGTAGTCGCCGGTGCCGCCATAGCCGATGCTGTCGGCGGTCGGCGCCATCAGCAGCAATGCGTCCATGGTTTCGGGATCGAACGCCTCGGCGAGGCGCGAAAGGTTCGGCCGCACGCCGTCGATCCACATCGTATCGGCGTTGAGGTGATAGAACGGCGCCTGGCCCAGCAGAGGCAGCGCCTTGACGACAGCCCCGCCGGTGCCGAGCACCTGGTCGCGCTCGTCGGAAATCGTCACCTTCGGCTGTGAGCGTGCCGCGACATGGTCGATGATCTGCTCGCCGAGATAGTGCACGTTGACGACCGCATTCGTCACGCCGGCGTCGGCCAGCTTGTCGAGCACATGGTCGAGCAGGGCTGATCCCGCGACCTTCACCAGCGGCTTGGGCATGTGATCGGTGAGCGGTCGCATCCGCAGGCCGAGGCCGGCGGCAAGGACCATCGCTTGGGTGGGGGTCACGGGCATAATGAAACGGTCTCGGCGGGATAATCGGGTTCAAACATCAGCGAATCTAGCACAGGGCGGGCACGATGGCCTAAACGATCCAGCCATAGGGTTCTGGCATGACAAAGGCGCGACGCGCTTGTTCCCTCCCGCCGCTTTCAGACGGCGTCCTGGTTCTCCGGCCGTCGCGCGGCCATCTTCTTTTTCTCGGAAGGTTTCAGGAAATTGACGCCGATCTGGTCGCCATTGACCCAGGCCAGTTCGCAACGCCGATAGGCCAAGCCAGTCGAGGACAGCAGCAGGAAAAATTCTTTCAGATGCAGGCCTTCGACCGAGCTTGCCACCGTCAGTTTGGCGCCGGTTTCGGAGATGTCTTCCATGATGCAGGCGCGGCGCCAGGTGCCGTCGATGCCCATTATATGCGCGGGAAAGCCGCGCTCGAACACCACCCGTTCGCCTTTGCGCCGTTCCACCGCCATTGCCGCTGACCATCCCGATACAAAGCCGCCCGCTTGGCAGGCTGGTACCGTCAAACTACGGCCGCCTTGGCTAACGAATGGTAAAAGGAAGGGCTCAGCCCTGCGGCGGCGGCACATGGGCCGCGTACCAGCCGCGAAACGGCGCCAGCGTCGGATGCGCCAGCGAGCGGTTGAGGTAGGTCCACAGCCGCGGCTGGTGCTTCAGATAATGCGGCTTTCCGTCGCGGCGGTTGAGCCGCGCGAAGGTGCCGAGCAGCCGCGTGTTGCGCTGCGCCGACATGATGGCATAGAGCTCGGCAAAGCCGGCGGGGTCGAAGCCGGGCTCGGCTGCCAGCCGCGCCTTGATGTAGCGCGTCAGCATAGCGAGCTCGAGCGGCTCCGGCACGTCGATGCGGGCATCCTGCAGCAGCGACACGAGATCATAGGCGGCGGGACCGAGCACGGTGTCCTGGAAGTCGATCACCCCGACCCGGCGAGTGCCGTCGCGGTCCTCCAGCCAGATCAGGTTCGGCGAATGGAAGTCGCGCAGCACCCAGGTCCGCGGCGCCGCGGCGGGCTTCGCCAGCAGTTCGCGCCACATCGCGAAGAATTCGTCGCGCAATGCCGGCGTCGGCACCGCGTCGCGATCCGGCAGATACCATTCCGGCATCAGCCCGACCTCGATCAGCAGCGCCTCGGTATCGAATACCGGGATCGCGTAGTCCTGATGCGGCAGCAGCGGCAGCGTCTCCGGCAGTGGCTGCATGTGCAGTGCCGCCAGCATGTCGGTAGCGGCCTGGTAGCGCTCCGGGATGGGCGCCGGCGGCGTGCCCTCGATGAAGGCCGCGGTGCCGAAATCCTCGGTAATCAGGAAGCCCGTATCGAGATCTGCATGGTGGATCGCAGGCGCGGAAATGCCGTGCGCGCGCAGGCCGTTGGCGATCGCGACGAAGGGGCGGACGTCCTCCGCCAGATGCACCGCCGCGCTGTAGGATTTTCCGGCATAGATCGCGGCGCCATCCGGCCGCTTCGGCGCGTTCATCAGGATGAAGACGCCGTCGTCGCGGATCAGCCGCGCATAAGAGCGCGTCGAGGCGTCGCCGGCCATCCGCACGCGGCGATCGTCGAGATGGCGGGCGCCATCGAGAAATTCGCGTAAGCCCTGCAACCGCGCCACCACGGCAGCACCGGTGCCATAGCCGGTGATCTCGGCGGCGCGGGCGGAGGATCCCAGCGCCGGACGGTGGCTGAGCGCGATGTCGATGCGGTCTTCCGGCATCAGGGCGCTCGCGCGCTCCGGCCATTCGATCAGCACGACGACACCATCGGGCAGCGGCGACAGGCCGATCTCCTCGAGCTCACTGGGATCGTTGATGCGATAGAGGTCGGCATGCACCAGCGGGAACGACGGCAGCTCGTAGCTCTGCGCCAGCGTGAAGGTCGGGCTCGGCACTTCCAGCTCGTCGTCGCCGGCGAGGTAGCGGATCATCGCGCGCGCTGCCGCGGTCTTGCCGGCGCCGAGATCGCCCGACAGCGTGATGACGTCGCCGGCGCCGATCAGCAGCGCGAGATCGGCCATCAGATGCGCGGTGGCGGTCTCGTCGGCCAGCGCGACCAAAAAGGAGACGGGGGCGTTCATTCGGCAGCGTTGCGATGCGCGGTCTGGTCGAGCGGGAAGTCGCAGGTCACCGTGGTCCCTTTGCCGACGACCGAGTCGACGCGAACCTTGCCGCCGTGCAGTTCGACGAAGGAGCGCACCAGCGACAGGCCGAGACCGGCGCCGCGATGCCGCGAGCCGTTGGCGTGGCTCTCGAACCAGTCGAACACCTTGTCCTTGACCTCGGGCGGGATGCCGGGGCCGCGGTCGGTCACCATGAAGCGAACATTATGTTCGGTGCGCTCCGCCGTCAGCGTGATCACCGAATCCTGCGGCGAGAAGCCGACCGCATTGGCCAGCAGATTGTATAGCACCTGTACGACGCGGCGTTCGTCGCCGGTGAAGTTGCCGATGGTCGAATCGGCATTGACCTGCAGCGCGATGCGGTCGCGCGCCAGCCGGTCCTGAATGCCTTCGGCGGCGTCCTCGATGGTCTTGCGGATGTCGATCGGGCCCAGATTCAGCGTCATCGCGCCGGCGTCGATGGTGGCGAGATCGAGAATGTTATTGATGATCGCCAGCAGCGCGCCGGTCGAGGTGGTGATGTATTCGAGGTATTCCGCCTGCTTCGGCATCAAGGGGCCGGTGATCGGATCGCTCAAGAGATGAGCGAAGCCGATGATCGTAGTGAGCGGCGAGCGCAGTTCGTAGGAGACGTGGTGGACGAAATCCACCTTCATCTGGTCTGCGGCTTCCAGCGCCTCGTTGCGTTCGCGCAGCGCGCGCTCGACATTCTCGGCGTCCGAGATGTCCTGGAACGTCAGCATGGTGGCGCCGTCGGGCAGTGGCATGGTCATGCAGTCGAGCACGCTGCCGTCCTTGCGCTCCAGCTTGAGCGGCACCGCGACGCGGTTCTCGATCCCGGTGATGGCGCCGCGCAGCGCCTGCCAAGTCGGACCGTCGTCGAACAGCGGCCGGCACCAGGATTCAACCAGTTCGATATGCGGATGCTGCTGCATCGCCTCGTCGGACAATTTCCACATCCGTGCAAAGGCCGGATTGAACAATTGCGCGCGGCCGTTGCTGCCGAACACCGCGACGGCTTCGGCGAGGTTGTCGAGCGTCTCGCGCTGCACGCGGATCAGGCCGTCGAAGCGGCGCGCCAGTTCCAGGCTCTCGGTGACGTCGTCGAACAGATAGGTGACGCCGCCTTCGGGATTCGGCGTGGTGACGATGCTGAGGGCGCGGCCGTCCGGCAGGTACCAGATGTCCTTGGCCGGTTCGACGGCGCGATAGGCTTCGTGCAGCCGCGCCTTCCACTCGCGAAAATTCGGCTGTTCGGGAAGTTTTCGCGCGGCGCGCAGGCGATCCAGCACGCTGGAATCGTCCGGGTTGTTGTCGAGGAAGACACGGTCGAGGTCCCACAGCCGACGATAGGAGTCGTTGTAGAACGACAGCCGCCGCTGCGCGTCGAACACGGCTACGCCGGACGATAGCTGGTCGAGCGTGCGGCGATGCGCTTCCGCCATCCGCACCAGTGCAGCCGACAGCGCGGCGGCCTCGGAAGCGTCGATCGCCATGCCGGCGCTGGCGCCGGAGATGTTCAGTGCATGGACGTCATAGATCCGGCGCTCGCCGAAAATCACGATCGGCACGCGCGCCGAAAACGGCTGGTTGTCGTTCAGCGCGCGCGCGAGGTTGTTGCGGTCGTCGCTGTCGAGCAGTTCGAGATTGCGTTCGATGGCATCGCGCGGGCTGCTGGCCTCGGTGGCGCGGGCATAGGCGGCGTTGGCGAAGGTCAGCGTGCCTGCGCGCCTCGTCCAGATCGGCCAGGGGGCGGCGTTGGCGAAGCCGCGCAGCGTGTCGGTCTCCTCGGCCAGTTCCTTGTGGCGCAACGTCATCTCGGCGAGTTCGCGGCGCAGCCCGCTCAATTCGCGGATTCGCACGATGGCCTGGCCGCCGATTGCGCGGCCGACCGCCTCGATGGCCCGGCCGGTGGAGGTGGTGAGGTTGAGCAGGAAGCCCTCGCCGGCATCGAGCAGCGCATTGACGGCGTTGTCGAGCTGCAGCGCCGGTTCCGGCGGCAGCCAGGTTCCGAAAGCCAGGATGCGCTGCGGCTGATGGTTCTGCGGATCCTGCGACATCACCAGCGAGGAATCGCCGGATATTTCCGGCCGGCTGTCGCCGGCGGCCCAGGATATCAACACCTGCGGCTCGGCAAATAATAGCGCGCGAAAACGGTCGGCCTCCACCTGCAGCGTATGCAATTCGGTGCGTAATGTCGCTTCGGTGCGCGCCGCGCGAATCCGCGTCCGCATCAAGAGGATGGTGGCAAGAACGGAAAAGGCGAGAATGGCCGGCGCCAGCGTCAGCGCGGCGATTTCCTGGCGGTCGAGGTCGAGCAGCGCCGCCAGCGCGCCTTGCTGTTCCGCGGCGGCGGCCGTCGTGACCAGCAAGGCGGACGCGGACAGGCCCACGAGCCCGTCGCGTACCAGCGAGGTACATGACAGCAAAGTCCGACGCATCGCCGCGATCACGCCTGACATCAATAGCCCCAAACTACGTCTTCCCGATCGGCGCCCACCCACCGCGAATCGCCTGACCATAGCTGGTTCGGGAGTCGAGGGGTAAGAGTCCAGACCGTGAACGCAAAACGGCCGGGCTAAAAAACTGGAAGGTGTTTCAGATAGCGCTCGAACACCTCTCCCATAGGGAGAGGTCGGATGTGTGAGCGAAGCGAGGACATCCGGGTGAGGGGTCAGGAACATCTCGACGGAGCGCGGCCCCTCACCCGCCCGGCTTCGCTGCGCTACGCCGGTCGACCTCTCCCCGGTGGGGAGAGGTGACGGAGCGTCGCTGCCGCGCTCAAGCGTCGGCGATGCCTTCAGCCGATCACGCTATCTTCCCGTGGAGCCAAAGCCGCCGGCGCCGCGGTCGGTTTCGCCGAGCACGGTAACGGGCACCAGTTCCGCGCGCACGACGGCGGCGATCACCATCTGTGCGATGCGTTCGCCACGCTGGATCGTGAAGGCAGCGGGGCCGTGATTGATCAAGAGCACGCCGATCTCGCCGCGATAGTCGGCGTCGATCGTGCCGGGCGCATTCAGTACCGTGACGCCATGCTTGGCGGCGAGGCCGGAGCGCGGCCGGACCTGCGCCTCATAGCCTGCCGGCAAGGCAATCGTCAGCGCGGTCGGCACCATCGCGTACTTGCCGGATTCGAGTACCAGCGGCGCATTCTCCGGCACGGCGGCGAGCAGGTCGAGGCCGGCGGCCTGTGCGGTCTGGTAGGCGGGCAGTGCGAGGCCATGGCCATGCGGCAGCTGCTGGACGTCAAGGGTGATGGCACTCATGATCGGGCTTTCTCGAAGTGTTGGGTAATCCGCGCCACCAGCGCGGCTGCGACGCCGTCCTTGCTCATCGGCTGCCAGGATTCGACATCGATCTCGACGGCGATCTCCTGATCGTGGCGCGTCAGGAGATGCACGGTGTTGCTGTCGCCGCCCATGATGCCGGTGGAAGGCGAGACGTCGTTGGCGACGATCCAGTCGCAGCCCTTGCGCGCGATCTTGGCTTTCGCGTTGTCGATCAGGTGCTCGGTTTCGGCGGCGAAGCCGATCACCAGCGCCGGGCGATGCTCGGCGCGTTTCGAAATCGTCGCGAGGATGTCGGGATTTTCGGTGAGCTGCAGCGGCGGCAGCGCGCGGCCGTCCTTCTTCAATTTCTGCGCGCCCTCGCTGACGACGCGCCAGTCCGCCACCGCTGCGGCGAAGATCGCGATATCAACGGGCAGCGCCGCCTCGACCGCGGCCAGCATGTCGCGCGCGGCTTCGACGCGCTTCACGGTGACGCCTGGCGGATCTTTCAATTCGACCGGACCCGAGATGAGAATGACCTCTGCGCCGGCCGCCGCGGCTGCAGCGGCAATGGCAAAGCCCTGCTTGCCCGAGGAGCGGTTGGCGATATAGCGCACCGGATCGATCGGCTCGTGCGTCGGTCCGGCCGTGATCAGCACTCGCTTGCCGGCCAAGGATCGCCTCTGCGGCGCGCGCAGCAGGCCGAGCGCTGCGACCGCGATTTCGGTCGGCTCGGCCATGCGGCCGGTGCCGGCCTCGTTGCGCTCCGCCATCTCGCCGGCATTCGGACCGATCATCGCGACGCCGTCGCGTGCGAGCTGCGCGACGTTGCGGCGGGTGGCCGCGTTGTTCCACATCAGCGGGTTCATTGCCGGCGCGATGAGAATCGGTTTGTCCGACGCGAGAAGCACTGCGGTGGCCAGATCGTCGGCATGGCCGCCGGCCATCTTGGCCATCAGGTCGGCGGTGGCGGGGGCGACCACGATCAGGTCGCACTGCCGCGCTAGCCTGATATGGCCGGCGTCGAATTCGCTCTGCGGGTCGAACAGGTCGGTGTAGCAGCGCTCATTCGCCAGCGCGGACGCCGCCAGCGGCGTGACGAACTGCGTGGCGGCGCGGGTCAGCACGACGCGCACATGGACGCCGCGCTCCTTCAGGCGCCGGATCAGGTCGAGCGCCTTGTAGGCCGCAATGCCGCCGCCGATGATCAGCGTGACGCGCGGCTGGCCGGTGATGGCGTGAAGCGTTTCCCGCGGCACGTCGTCGGTCGGCGTCGCCGGCGAGACATCGGCCGAGGGTCGGTCGGGCCTCGAGGCCTCGCGTAAAATGGTGCGGACCTCGTCCTCGACCGAGCGGCCGTGGCGCGCGGCGCGCAGCCGCAATTCGTCGCGGATGGCGTCATCGAGCTTGCGGATCGTCAGGCTGGCCATGTCAGGCTCCGTCGAGGTGTGATTGCAATGCTAGCACATCATGCATGCATTGCAATCATGGCGTCATCGGACCGACAGCAGGATCCCGATGAAGGTCAGCGCGATCACCCAGATGCCGATGGTGCGCCAGCGCGATTGCCGGGCGCGGGCGCGTGCGATGGCGTCGATGGTCTGGGGATCCAGCCGGAGCCCGTTGCGGCTCATCTCCTCCAATTGCTCCAGCGCGGCCACCGCGCGCGTAGCAATCGCCGGCAGGCCGGAGACGATGCGGCCGAGTTCGCCGGCGCCGGAAAGCGCGCCTTGGATCTTGCCCAGCGGCCCGAGATTGCGCTCGATCCATTCGCGCACCACGGGCTCGGCGACCTTCCAGATGTCCAGCCTGGGATCGAACGAGCGCGCGACGCCCTCGACCACCACCATGGTCTTCTGCAGCAGGATCAGCTCCGGCCGGGTCCGCATGTCGAACAGGCCGGTGACCTCGAGCAGCAGCGTCAGCAGCTTGGCCATCGAGATTTCTTCGGCCGTGCGGTTGTGGATCGGCTCGCCGATCGCGCGGATCGCCTGCGCGAAATTTTCCACCGAATGATGCGCCGGGACGTAGCCCGCCTCGAAATGCACCTCGGCCACGCGGCGATAGTCGCGGGTGATGAAGCCGAGCAGGATTTCCGCCAGGAAGCGTCGCTCGTTGAGCCCGAGCCGGCCCATGATGCCGAAATCGACCGCGACGAGACGCCCGCTGTCGTCCAGGAACAGGTTGCCGGGGTGCATGTCGGCGTGGAAGAAGCCATCGCGCAGCGCGTGGCGCAGGAAGCTCTGGATCACCTTGCGGCCGAGATCGGGCAGGTCGACCTGCGCTTCGGCAAGGCGCTTGTGGTCGTTCAGCGCGATGCCGTCGATCCACTCCATCGTCAGCACATTGTGCGAGGTGCGGTCCCAGTCGACCTTGGGGACGCGGAAGTCCGGATCGTTCTGGATGTTCTCTGCCATCTCAGACAGCGCGGCGGCCTCAAGCCGCAGATCCATCTCCATCGCCACCGAGCGCGACATGATGTCGATGATCTCGATCACGCGGAGACGGCGGGCCTCGGCGGAGTATTGTTCGGCGTGAGCCGCGACGAACATGAAATCGCCGAGGTCGCGGCGGAACTGCGCGGAGACGTTGGGGCGCAGCACCTTGACGGCGACTTCGGTGCGCACGCCGTTTTTCTCGACTTCGGCGCGGTGTACCTGAGCGATCGAGGCGGCGGCGACCGGCGGGCTGAAGCTGGTATAAAGCTGCGCCATCGGGCGTTCCAGCGAGGCGGCGACGACGTCTTCCGCCTCGGTCATGGAGAACGGCGGCAGCCGGTCCTGCAGGCTTTCGAGATCGCGGGCCATCGCCACGCCGACCACGTCCGGCCGCGTCGCCAGGAACTGGCCGAGCTTGAGATAGGCGGGGCCAAGCCGCGTCAGCGCGGCCGACAGCCGCGCGCCGGACTTCACGCCGGGCCGTTCGATCAGCCGCGCCAGCCGCATCGCCAACTGGCCGCCGGGCGGCACCAAAGAGGGATCGACGACGCCGAACACGCCCTCGCGGGCAAACACGAAGCCGGCGCGGGCAAGCCGCGCCATGTGAGTAAGTGCTGAAATCACAAACGCCAGCCCGAATGCAGCGCGACGATGCCGCCGGTGAGCACCTGATGACTGACGCGCGAGAAGCCGGCGTCGCGGATCATGTCGGAGAACACCGCGGGGTTCGGAAACTGGCGGATCGATTCCACCAGATACTGGTAGGATTCGGCATCGCCGGTGACGGCCTTGCCCATCGGCGGGATCAGCCTGAACGAGAACGTATCGTAGATCTTGTCGAGACCGGGGACGTCCACCGTGGAGAATTCCAGGCACAGGAAGCGGCTGCCCGGTCTTAGCACGCGGTAGGCCTCGCTGAGCGCGCGGTCGATGCGCGGCACGTTGCGGATGCCGAAGGCGATGGTGTAGGCGTCGAAGCTCTTGTCGGCGAATTGCAGCGCCTCGGCATTGCCCTCGACGAAATCGACGCGGTCCTCGAGCTGGTGCTTGATGGCGCGTTCGCGGCCGACTTCCATCATGCCGGTGTTGATATCGCAGACGGTGGCGTGAAAGCCGTAGCCCGACGCTTTCGCCGCGCGGAACGAAATGTCGCCGGTACCGCCGGCGACGTCGAGTAGCGCGAACGGCGTATCCGCGCGCGGCGGGTTCAGCGCCTGGATCATGATCTCTTTCCAGACCCGGTGCAGACCCATCGACATCAGGTCGTTCATCAGGTCGTAGCGCTTGGCCACGCTGTGGAAGACGTCGTTGACCAGCGTCTGCTTGTCGTCGACGGGCACGTCCCGATAGCCGAAATGCGTGGTTTCGCCGGCCTGATCCATCGTTTTCATCTAAAAAACCTCTTCGGGCGGACCATAGCGTGGCCGCCGCAATGGCGCTATCACGTCAGCGCCTCAAGGTGAATGACATAGCACATGCCGGAACTGCCCGAAGTCGAGACCGTGCGCCGCGGATTGCAGCCGGCGATGGAGGGCGCCACCATTTTGCGCGCCGAAGCCCGCCGCCCGGACCTGCGTTTCCCGCTGCAGCCGGACTTTCTGGCGAGGCTGGACGGCCAGGTGGTCACCAGCCTGTCGCGGCGCGCAAAATATGTGCTAGCCGATCTCGGTTCCGGTGACGTTTTGTTGATGCATCTGGGGATGTCCGGCTCGTTCCGTGTGGTGTCCGACGGCACCGCGGCGATGCCCGGCGCCTTCCACCATCCGCGCAGTGACGACCGCACCCATGACCATGTCGTGTTCCACATGTCGTCGGGCACGAGCGTGATCTACAACGACCCGCGCCGCTTCGGCTTCATGAAGATCTTTGCCCGCGCCGATATCGACCACGAGCCGTTCCTGAAAGACATCGGCCCGGAGCCGCTCGGCAATGCCTTCGATGCCGCCTTGCTGGCGGGTGCGCTGGCCGGCAAGAAGACCAGCCTGAAGGCGGCGCTTCTCGACCAGCGCAATGTGGCGGGGCTCGGCAACATCTACGTTTGCGAGGCCCTGTTTCGGTCGCAGCTGTCGCCGCGAAGATTGGCGGCGACGTTGTCGACCAAGAAGGGCGAGCCGACCGACCGCGCCACGCGGCTGGTCGGCGCGATCCACGACGTGCTAAACCTTGCCATCAAGGCCGGCGGCTCGTCGCTGCGCGATCATCGCCAGACCGACGGCGAACTCGGCTACTTCCAGCATTCGTTTCAGGTCTATGACCGCGAGGGCGAGCCCTGCAAGACCGACGGCTGCGAGGGCGTCGTGAAACGCTTCGTGCAGAACGGGCGATCGACGTTCTGGTGTCCGAAGTGCCAAAGGTGAGGGGGCTTTCTTCCTTCTCCCCTTGTGGGAGAAGGTGGCGCGGCGCAGCCGCGACGGATGAAGGGTGGTCGCGGGGCTCAGAGTCTGTGGCGCCCCCTCACCTGTCTCGAACCGCTGCGCGGTTCGATCCACCCTCTCCCACCTAGCGAAGCGAAGCTTCGCGCGGGGGAGAGGGAAGAA
Source organism: Tardiphaga sp. vice304 (assembly GCF_007018905.1). NCBI lineage: Bacteria > Pseudomonadati > Pseudomonadota > Alphaproteobacteria > Hyphomicrobiales > Nitrobacteraceae > Tardiphaga > Tardiphaga sp. vice304. The sequence continues at coordinate 198,224 of NZ_CP041402.1, read as the reverse complement.
AAAGCGCGCGCTGCCATCTGCAGTTATCTCACAGCCAGCCGTAGTGCCGAAACCGCAGATACAGAAATCCGCACACCGACGCGATGGTGCCGATCACCACGTAGTAGCCGTATTCCCATTTCAGCTCCGGCATGTGTTCGAAATTCATGCCGTAGATGCCGGCCAGGGCGGTCGGCACGGCGAGGATCGCCGCCCAGGCCGCCAGCTTCCTGGTGATCTCGTTCTGTTGCGACTGGCCCGACATCAGGCTGGCCTCGAACGCGAAGGCCAGCACTTCGCGCAGCGAATCGATATCCTCCAGCGCGCGCTTGATGTGATCGAGCACGTCGCGAAACAGCGGCCGCATCTCGGCATCGATCGGCAGCACCGCGGAGTGCTCCAGCCGGTTGCAGACGTCGACCAGGGGGCCTGCGGCGCGGCGCAGCTTGAGCAATTCGCGGCGCAGCTTGTAGAGCCGCTCGACCTCGTCATGATGCAGCACCCGCCGCAGCACGCGGTCCTCGAGCTGCTCGACCTCGGTTTGGATCACCTCGATCACGGGCAAATAGTTATCGACGATAAAATCGAGGATGGCATAGAGGATGTAGTCCTCGCCATTGGTCAGCACCGTCGGGCACGCCTCGCAGCGCGCGCGCACCGCGGCATAGGAGGCCGAGGCGCCGTGGCGCACCGAGACGACATAACCGCGGCCGACGAAGATGTGCGTCTCACCGAAGGCGATCGCGCCGTCGACCATCTGCGCGGTGCGCGCGACGACGAACAGCGCCTCGCCATATTGTTCGACCTTGGGGTGCTGGTGCGCCTTGCCGGCATCCTCGATCGCGAGGGGATGCAGGTCGAATTGGGCGCGCACGCGCTCCAGCAACTCGGCGCTGGGCTCAAACAGGCCGATCCACACGACATGGCCCGGCCTGGCGGCCCATTCCCGCGCCTCCTCGATCCCGACATCGGCGACCCGCCGGCCGCCGGCATAGACGCTGGAGGCGACGATGCCGCTCTCCAGCGGGATGGCTTCACGTAACTTGCTGCCGTGCACGGCTCACCTCGACCAAACGCGCGCGGTGGCGCGCTGCGATCAATAGACGCACCGGCCGCCAAAAAGTTGCGCCGCCGAGCCGTGCGATGTCAGCGAAACATCGAAGGCACACCGGGCAGCGGCGTGGCCCGGAATAGCACGCGGTCGGTATCGGGCGCCACCGGGCCGAGCTTGTTCGATACCCATTGCCACAGCCCGCGGATTTCATCGGCGGATTTTCCGCCAGGGGCATATTCGGTGACGGACAGGCCGATGCCGAGCGCGTCCTGATGATCGTTGCGCATCACGATGAAGGGCAATGCGACGTCGCCGCCGGCCTCGAAGGCTTCGCCTTCGCCGAGCGCCGTGGAGGCGTTGTCGATCCGCTGGCCGCGGACCGGAGTCTGGTTCAGCACGAAGCCGAACGCCGTATGGCAGGATCGCACAAGACTGAGCGTCGGGGCGGCGGCTTCGATGTCGGCGAGGCTCGGCCGTACCGGGATCAGGCACAGGTCGGCGGCGCGGATCGCCGCGGTGGTGACGGCGCTGGTGCCGCCGGCGGTGTCGATTACCGTCAGCGTCACGCCGTTGCGGCCGAAGATCTCGAGCCGCTGCTCGATCTCGCCGACGCCATCGACCGGCTCGACGCTGGGTTCGGCGTCATTGCGCCGCCGCTTCCAGTTCGACAGCGTGCCCTGCGGATCGGTCTCGATCAGCCTAACGGTATGGCCGTCCTGCATCGCCGCCAGAGCGAGCCCGATCGCGAGCGTGCTCTTGCCGCTGCCGCCTTTCTGGGTGGCGAGTACGATGGTTTGCATGATGTATTCCTGTCTGTTGCCGATGCGATGACCTTGGTCGCCAGTGCGATTCGACGCCGCTTGGTGCGGCGGACTATTCTTGGCTGGACGCATCGGTCGCGATCGGCAGGACAGTGCGGGATCGCAGCACGTCCGAATCAGCATTGCGGCAATCATGGGCCTATTGCGCGTGCAATGCCATTATTTGCGCCGGAGCGAACGCAATTACCGGGGGCAATGTGTAGTTCAACTTGAAAGTGTAGTTGCGCTGATGGGGCATGTGTTTTTGATGATGCCGCCGGTTACCGGTGATCTGATGTAGCAGCCTGTCGTCCCGGCAAGCTCGCGCGTCAGCGTGAGCGCAAGCCGGTACCCATACATGCTGGCGATCTGTTTTGGGCTGCTCTCGAAGCCGGCGTGTTAGCCGCGAGCGCGGAGGGTATCGGTCCCGGATCGGCGTTCGCTGCGCGAACTTGTCCGGGACGACATGAGCTACTTCCGCACGCAGATCACGCGCACGATAGACGCTTTCGCGTCGGTCGTGGCGTCGGAGGCGACCACGCCGTTGGCTTTCAGGAAATCTCGCGCGCTGTCGATCGGCAGCAGGGATGGTTGCAGCGTTGATGCCGCGGTTGGCAGGACGGCGACGATTTCCTTCAGTCGCAAAATGCCAAGCAGCTTGGCGTCTCCGCTGAAGAAGCCTGCGCCGGTGAAGCCCGTGCCGGGCGCCGGCGATAATACGAACTCGCCGCCCGCGCCGGTCGTCACTGCCGCCTTGACGACGCTGACGGCGGTCCCGCCATTCTGGCTCTGCGGATCGCTGATGCCAACCATGTCGCCGCTCTTCGGCGTACTGCTGCCAAGCCCCGCCGGCTTCAACCCGCGCGCGCCGTAGACGCGCAGCAGCGCGAGGTCGTGCATCTTGTCTTCGGCAGCCTTGTCGGCGTTGCCGTGGCCGGCGACCACGATGGACATGCAGCCATCGACTGCCTGGCGGTCGGTGACGATCGCGCCGTCGTCGCTGACGACGATGCCCGAGGCATATTCGACCTTCTTGCGCGGCGGCGGGCCTGCGGCCTGCGCCCCGGCGGGAAACGGATTGAACGCCGACGACATCGCGATCACCGCCGGCTCCATGGTGCCTTCCGTGGCCTGGTCGTAGAGGATGGTGAGGATACGCACCTCGTCGTCGCGGAAGGCGCCGCGGACGTAGAATTTCTTCAGTCCCTGCATGCCCGACAGCACGAAGAAATCCGGCTTGACCACGCTGTAATCGATGCGGCGGCCGGGCGGCTCCTTCTTCTCCTGATCGGCGAGCTTGGCGGTTGAGGGGGCGGCCTCTTTGCGGCGCGCGAGCTGAATCTGGATCGTGCCGCTGGCCGAACTCCATTTGCTGCCATTGGCGTCGCTGGCCTGTTGCGGCACCAGTTTCGTGGGCAGGCCGAGCCGGGCGCCGGTCACCATGTCGGTGACGATCTTCCAGCCGGCATTTTCCTGCCGCTTTTTCGCCGCCGCTCGCAGCAGCTCGCGTTCCTGTGGATTGAGCACGCCGGTCTGCTTGGCATTGTTGTATTTCTGGAACGTCTTGATTGCGCCGACCATGCGCTCCGAGACCTCGCCATTGATGGCGCCGTTATATTCGCCGGCCCAGGCGAGGTCCGACTGGATCGCCAGCCGCTCGGCCTGCGCCATCGCATTGGCGGTGTCGGCGGGGGTTTGCAGCGCCGGCCGGACCGGCACGGTGGCGACCGGCTTCGGCTTTGCGGCGGTTGCGGCGGGCGGCGCGGTCTGTGCCTGGGCCGCGGAGGCCGCCGCGATCATCCATGTTGCCGTCAGCCACGATCTCATGACATGTCCCAGGGAGATTGATCCGGCAGAATTGAAGCACATCTGCTGGGTCGGCAACAGCCGCGCGATGGTTCAACCCCCGTCATTGCGAGGAGCCCTTGCGACGAAGCAATCCAGTTCTTGCCGAGCTTGTGGCTTTCTGGATTGCCGCGTCGCTTCGCTAAGGGGAAAGCCAATTGGCTTTCCTTGACCTCGCAATGACGGCGGAGACGGCGGTGAGGAACATAAGGACGCAAGACACCATGTTGAGTGCCGACGAACTCGAACGCTATGCCCGCCACATCGTGTTGCGCGAGATCGGCGGCCAGGGCCAGGCCGCCTTGCAGCAGGCCAAGGTGCTGGTGATCGGCGCCGGCGGGCTAGGCGCGCCGGTGCTGATGTATCTGGCCGCGGCCGGTGTCGGCACGCTCGGCGTGGTCGATGACGACATTGTGTCGCTGTCCAACCTGCAGCGCCAGATCATCCACGCCACGCCGGATATCGGCGCCCGCAAGGTCGACAGCGCGGCGGCAAAAATTCATGCGCTCAATCCGAACGTGACATTCGTCGGCCACGGCGTCCGGCTCGATGCCGCCAATGCGATGGAGCTGCTGTCAGCCTACGATCTGATTCTCGATGGCTCGGACAATTTCGCGACGCGCTATCTGGCGTCGGATGCCTGCTATCTGGCGAAGAAGCCGCTGATCTCGGCGGCGCTCGGCACCTTCGACGGCTCGCTGACCACGCTTCGGCCGCACGAGACGAACGCGAGTGGCGTGCCGAATCCGACCTATCGCTGCCTGTTTCCCGAAGCGCCGCCTGATGGCACCGTGCCGAGCTGCCAGGAGGCCGGCGTGATGGGCGCGCTGGCCGGCGTGCTCGGCTCGATGATGGCGCTGGAGGCGATCCGCGAGATCACCGGGTTCGGCGAAGGGCTCGTCGGCCGCCTCCTGATGATGGACGCCCGCGCGATGCGGTTCGAGACGCTGCGCTACGCCCGCGATCCCGCCAATCCCCTCAATGGTGATTCGCCGACGATTCTTGATTTGAGCGCGTATCGCTGAGATCGCGTACGCGGTTCATACGCAGCCCTTCACCACGTCGCCCAATGCGGCAAAGTCGGCTTTCCGCGGCGAGGTCTTGCGGAACACCAGGCCGATGCTGCGGCCGGGCTGCGGGTTCTCCATGCGCAAAAATTTCACGCGCTCGTCGCGCTGCTCGACGTCGGCGGCGATCTGCGGGATCAGCGTGACGCCGTAGCCGGACGCCACCATCTGCATCACGGTCGAGAGGCTCGACGCCGCGAACGCCATGCCGGCCGCGCTGTTGCCGCTACCGCGCGCGGCCGTGGCGCAGAACGCCAGCGCCTGGTCGCGCAGGCAGTGACCGTCTTCCAGCAGGATCAGTCGGCCTTGGTCGATGTCGGCGGCCTTGATGCGGCGGTCGGCCGGGCGCGGATCGTCCGCCGGCACCGCCAGCAGGAACAGGTCGTCGAACAGTTTCAGCGTCTCGATCTCGGGCTCGCCGAGCGGCAGCGCCAGTATCGCCGCGTCCAGCCGGCCGCTCTTGATGTCGTCGATCAATTGCTTCGTCTGCGTCTCGCGTAATTCCAGCCGCAATTCGGGAAACTGTTTCTGCAGCACCGGCAGGATGCGCGGCAGCAGGTACGGCGCCAGCGACGGGATTACGCCGAGCGTCAGCCGCCCGGTCAGCACGCCGCCGCGGTGCCTCGCAAAATCCACCAGATCGCGCGACGCCGCCAGCACGTCCTCGCCGCGCCGCGCCACTTCGCGGCCGACATCGGTCAGCATCACGTCGCCGGGGCGACGCTCCACCACCTTGACCCCCAGCGTGCGCTCCAGATCCCGTATCTGCATCGAAAGCGCCGGCTGGGTGACGGCGCAGGCCTCCGCCGCACGGCCGAAATGGCCGTGTTTGGCGAGCGCGGCGAGGTAGCGAAGCTGGCGAAGCGTGATCATGTACGATAAGATAAACTGATCGAAGGTCGGAGACAAATCGACTGGACCTGATGTTAGATTTGTTCCAAGTTAATGTCACGAGCTCCGGCTAGGGTGACCATACGGTCTGCCCCCAATAGTTCGCTGCAAATTGCAAACACAGAGTTTTTGGACATCTGGCGTTGTCGTTACGGAGACGCGGCCTGCCGCCGTCGCCCGACAGTGCTTCCGCTTCAAATCGCCCGAAGGAGAGAACCATGGACCAGAAAACAGACGACGCCGGCAAGTGCCCGGTACCGCACGGCGCCGCGAGCAAGGGACCGAAGAGCAAGGCCTATCGCAACATGGACTGGTGGCCGGAGCATCTCGATATCGGCGTGCTGCACGCCATCCATCCGTCCGCCGATCCGCTCGGCGGCAACTTCAACTACGCCGAGGCATTCAAGACCCTCGACCTCGACGCCGTCATCAAGGACCTGCATGCCCTGATGACCGATTCGAAGGAGTGGTGGCCGGCCGATTTCGGTCACTACGGCGGGCTGTTCATTCGTCTGGCCTGGCACAGCGCCGGCACCTATCGCACCACCGACGGCCGTGGCGGCGCCGGTGGCGGCCAGCAGCGCTTCGCACCGCTGAATTCGTGGCCTGACAACGTCAATCTCGACAAGGCGCGTCGCCTGTTGTGGCCGATCAAGCAGAAGTACGGTAACAAGCTATCCTGGGCCGATCTGTTCGTGCTGGTCGGCAACGTCTCGCTGGAATCGATGGGCTTCAAGACCTTCGGCTTCGCCGGCGGCCGCGCCGACACCTGGGAGCCGGAAGAGCTGTACTGGGGTCCCGAAGGCAGCTGGCTCGGCGACGAGCGCTACAGCGGCGAGCGCGAACTGGCGGAGCCGCTCGGCGCCGTGCAGATGGGCCTGATCTACGTCAATCCGGAAGGCCCGAACGGCAATCCCGATGCGCTGGCGTCGGCCAAGGACATCCGCGAGACCTTCGCCCGCATGGCGATGAACGATGAAGAGACCGTGGCGCTGGTTGCCGGCGGCCACACCTTCGGCAAGACCCACGGCGCGGGCGATCCGTCCTTCGTCGGCGTCGATCCGGAATCCGGCGCGCTTGAGGATCAGGGCCTTGGCTGGAAGAGCAGCCATGGCACCGGCGTGGGCGCCGACGCCATCGGCAGCGCCCTGGAAGTGACCTGGACGCAGACCCCGACGCAGTGGAGCAACCACTACTTCGACAACCTGTTCAAATTCGAATGGGAGCTGACCAAGAGCCCCGGCGGCGCGCATCAGTGGGTGGCGAAGAATGCTGTTGCGGACATTCCGGATGCCTTCGATCCGTCGAAGAAGCATCTGCCGACCATGCTGACCTCGGATCTCGCGCTGCGCGTCGATCCGATCTACGAGAAGATCTCGCGCCGCTTCTACGAGAACCCCGACCAGTTCGCCGATGCCTTTGCGCGGGCCTGGTTCAAGCTGACCCATCGCGACATGGGCCCGGTCGCGCGTTATCTCGGCCCGCTGGTGCCCAAGGAAGTGCTGATCTGGCAGGACCCGATCCCGGCCGTCGATCATGAGCTGATCAACGACGCGGACATTGCGGATCTGAAGGCGAAGATCCTCGCCTCCGGCCTCAGCGTGCCGCAGCTCGTTTCGACCGCCTGGGCCTCGGCCTCGACGTTCCGCGGCTCCGACAAGCGCGGCGGCGCCAATGGCGCGCGCATCCGCCTCGCTCCGCAGAAGGACTGGGAGGTCAATCAGCCGGCCCAGCTCGCCACCGTGCTCGCCAAGCTGGAAGAGATCCAGAAGGCGTTCGGCAAGAAGGTGTCGCTGGCCGATCTGATCGTGCTCGGCGGCTCTGCCGCGATCGAGAAGGCCGCAAAGGATGCCGGCCAGAGCGTGACCGTGCCGTTCACGCCGGGCCGCATGGATGCGTCTGCGGAGCACACCGACGCGGCGTCGTTCGCGCCGCTCGAGCCGCGCGCCGATGCGTTCCGCAACTACGTCCACAGCAGCAAGAAGCAGTTCATGAAGCCTGAAGAGGCCATGATCGACCGTGCCCAGCTGATGAAGCTGACGGCGCCGGAAATGACGGTGCTGATCGGCGGGTTGCGCGTGCTCGGCGCCAATGCGGCGGATGCCAAACACGGCGTGTTCACCGGCAAGCCCGGCGTGTTGAGCAACGACTTCTTCGCCAACCTGCTCGACATCGACACCGTGTGGGCGAAGGCTGCCGGCCAGGACGGCATCTACGAAGGCAAGAAGCGCAACAGCAGCGAGGTCAAGTGGACGGCGACTGCCGTCGACCTGATCTTCGGCGCGCATTCGCAGCTCCGCGCGCTGGCCGAAGTCTATGCTTCGAGCGACGCCAAGGCGAAGTTCGTCAAGGACTTCGTCAAGGCCTGGACCAAGGTGATGAATGCCGATCGCTTCGAAGTGAAGGCAGAGCCGATGCTGCAGGCGGCGGAGTAGTTTTTTCTGCTGCTTGAGCGATGAGTGAAAAGCCCCCGCGAGAAATCGCGGGGGCTTTTTTCTTTTTCTTCCTTCTCCCCTTGTGGGAGAAGGTGGCCGCGCGAAGCGCGGTCGGATGAGGGGTAGTCAAGAGCTCGGAGCTTGCGGCACCCCCTCACCCGTCTCGACCGCTTCGCTGACCTTCTTCCCTCTCCCACAAGGGGAGAGGGAAGAAGGTCAGCGCGCGACCGCATCCCCGCCTTGCACCTCCCCCCGAATCTCCGCACAACTACGCCAGACCTCACCGGAGCCTTGCCATGATGAAACTCTACTGGTCGCCGCGCTCGCGCTCCTTCACCGCGCTGTGGCTGATGGAAGAAACCGGTGTGCCGTACGAGCGCGTGCTGACCGACATCTCCACCGGTGCACAGCGTTCGCTGGAATTTCTCACCGTCAATCCGATGGGCAAGGTGCCGGCACTGCAGGACGGCGAGGCGACGATGGCGGAAGCCGCGGCGATCTGTACTTACGTCGCGGAGCGCTATCCCGAGGCTAATCTCGCCCCGCCGCTTGGCGACATCCATCGCGCGAAATATCTCTACTGGCTGTTTTTCGCGCCGAGCTGCATCGAGCCGGCGATCGCGCAGCTCGCGGCCAAGTTCGAGATGAACTCGGTCGCCGCCGGCTGGGGCGACGCCAAGCGGGTGTTCGACGTGCTGGAAGCGGCCCTCGAGGAGGGACCGTGGATCCTCGGCGAAAAATTTTCCGCGGCCGACATCGCCATCGGATCCAGCCTCAGTTTCGCGGTGCGCCAGTTCAAGATGATCCAGCCACGGCCGTCGTTCGACCGCTATCTCGATCGCTGCGAGGCACGTCCAGCATTCCAAAGGGCGCAGGAATTTGCGTCGGGGCAGAAGCTGTAATTGCTCTTCCTTCCTTCTCCCCTTGTGGGAGAAGGTGGCGCGGACGAAGTCCGCGTCGGATGAGGGAGTACTGGGCGACGGCGTTTGTGGCACCCCTCACCCGTCCGCGCTGACGCGCGGCCACCCTCTCCCACCTAGCGAAGCTTCGCTTCGCGCGGGGGAGAGGGAAAGAAACAGCGTACCTACTCCGTCACATCCGCCTTCAGCGCGTCGGGATGCGGCATCGAGATGATATTGTAGCCGGAATCCACATAATGGATTTCGCCGGTGACGCCGCCGGACAGTTCCGAGAGCAGATACAGCGCGGTGCCGCCGAGCTCGTCCAGCGTGACGCCGCGGCCGAGCGGCGAGTGCTTCTGCTGGAACGCGAACATCGCGCGGGAATCGCCGATGCCGGAGCCGGCCAGCGTGCGGACCGGGCCCGCCGAGATCGCATTGACGCGGATGCCCTGGTGGCCGAAATCGACGGCGAGATAGCGCGTCGCGGCTTCCAGTGCTGCTTTCGCCACGCCCATCACATTGTAGTTCGGCATCACGCGGGTTGAGCCGCCAAATGTCAGCGTGATCATCGCGCCGCCCGGCTTCATCATCTCGGAGGCGCGCTTGGCGACTTCGGTGAAGGAGAAGCAGGAGATCACCATGGTGCGCGAGAAATTCGCGCGCGTGGTGTCGGCGTAGCGGCCCTTCAACTCGTTCTTGTCGGAGAAGCCGATCGCGTGGACGATGAAGTCGAGTTCGCCCCACTTTTCCTTCAGGGTGGCGAACACGGCGTCCACGCTGTCGATGTCCTCGACGTCGCAGGGCAGCACCAGTTCGGACTTCAGGGATTCCGCGAGCGGCCGCACGCGCTTGCCGAGGCCTTCGCCCTGATAGGTGAAGGCGAGCTCGGCGCCGTGGGCGTGCAGCGTTTTCGCAATGCCCCATGCGATCGAATGATCGTTGGCGACGCCCATGATGAGCCCGCGCTTGCCCTGCATTAGATTCGACATGTTGGCTACCGGCTCCGCGCCTTGCGCTGTAGGCCACCTCGCCCCGCGCTTGCGGGGGGAGGGTGGGGGTGAGGGGCTCTTCGAGCCGAAATATCAAAACCGTGAGGTGGGCATCGTGCCTCGCCCCTCACCCGGCACGCCGCTGGCGCGGCATGCTGACCTCTCCCCGCAAAGCGTGGGGAGAGGTCAGCGATCACGCATCGACGTGTTTGAAGACCAGCGTGGCGTTGGTGCCGCCGAAGCCGAACGAGTTCGACAGCACAGCGCCGAGTTTCGCATTGTCGATCCGCTTGCGCACGATCGGCATGTCGGCGAACACCGGATCCAGCTCGGTGATGTTGCCGCTCTCGCAGATGAAGCCGTTCTGCATCATCAGGAGCGAATAGATCGCCTCCTGGACGCTGGTGGCGCCCAGCGAGTGGCCGGTCAGCGCCTTGGTGGCGGAGATCGGTGGGCAGGCGTCACCGACGCCGAACACCTTGCGGATGGCCTGGATCTCCGGCGGATCGCCGGCCGGCGTCGAAGTGGCGTGCGGGTTGATATAGTCGATCTTGATGCCGCCGGTGGTGGCCAGCGCCATCTTCATGCAGCGCTCCGCGCCTTCGCCCGAGGGCGCGACCATGTCGTAGCCGTCCGAGGTCGCGCCGTAGCCGATGATCTCGCCGTAGATTTTCGCGCCGCGCGCTTTCGCGTGCTCGTATTCTTCCAGAACGATCACGCCGGCGCCGCCGGCGATGACGAAGCCGTCGCGGCTGATGTCATAGGGGCGTGAAGCGGTGGAGGGGGTGTCGTTATATTTCGACGACATCGCGCCCATCGCGTCGAACAAGACCGACAGCGACCAGTCGAGCTCCTCGCAGCCGCCGGCGAACACGATGTCCTGCTTGCCCCACTGGATCATCTCGTAGCCATTGCCGATGCAATGGTTGGAGGTCGCGCAGGCCGAGGAGATCGAATAGTTGACGCCCTTGATCTTGAACCAGGTGGCGAGCGTGGCGGAGGCCGTCGACGACATCGCCTTCGGCACCGCGAACGGGCCGACGCGCTTCGGCCCCTTGGTGCGGGTGATGTCGGCGGCTTCGACGATGGTGCGGGCGGAGGGACCCCCCGAGCCCATGATGATGCCGGTGCGCTCGTTGGAGACGTCAGAGGCTTCGAGGCCGGAATCCAGAATCGCCTGTTCCATCGCGACGTGATTCCACGCCGCGCCCTCACCGAGGAAACGCATTGCGCGGCGATCGATCATCTCCGACGCATTCAGCGTCGGCGCGCCCTGCACCTGCGAGCGGAAACCGAGCTCCGCGTACTTGTCGGCGCGCGTGATGCCCGACTTTGCCTCATGGAGGCTCGCAAGCACTTCCTGAGTGTTGTTTCCGATAGATGAGACAATGCCCATCCCCGTGACGACAACCCGCCTCATGATCGTCCCGCCCTCTAAAATCCGTGTTGTTGACTGGCCGTCGCCGATCGGTGACGGCCGTTGTGCAGCGCTGACTAGACTACGTTCCCGGCTGCAATGCGGCAGCAGCCTCCTGCTTGAACAGGCCGACCTTCAGGTCCTTGGCACGATAGATAATCTCGCCATCTGCCGAAAGCGAGCCATCGGCAATGCCCAACCACAATTTTGAGCGCATCACCCGCTTGACGTCGATGGTGTAGACCACCTTCTTGACGTTCGGGAGAACCTGGCCGGAAAACTTCAGCTCGCCGAGGCCGAGCGCGCGGCCGGGGCCGATGCCGCCGGACCAGCCGAGGAAAAAGCCGACCATCTGCCACATCGCGTCGAGACCGAGGCAGCCCGGCATTACCGGGTCGCCCTTGAAGTGGCAGGCAAAGAACCAGAGTTCCGGCGTGACGTCGAGTTCGGCGCGGATCAGGCCCTTGCCGAATTCGCCGCCATTGTCGTTGATCTCGGTGATGCGGTCGAACATCAGCATCGGTGGCAGCGGCAGTTGCGCATTGCCGGGGCCGAACAATTCGCCACGGCCGCAGGCCAGCAGATCCTCGTACTCGTAACTGCTGCGCTTGTCCTGAATCATGCCTTGGCTTTCCAACGTCGGTATCTGCATCCTGCGAACCCGCCGGGGTGGCCGGGACACGCAGAACTGGTTCAAATCAGGCAGTTATCGCCGGACCTGTCGCGCGCTCTCTATCATAGGCTTGGGGGGCGGCAAAGCGGCGGTTTCGGCGGCCGGATGGTACTGGCGGGGCGGGCCGACCCGATCGAGCTTCCCGGTCAGCGCATGGCTCCAGTTGCGAAAACCTTGCATCTGACGGCAGCCGGGCCTATAGAGAGAGGGCAGAGTGCGTGTTGGGCGCCGCAACGGCAGGGATCACCGACGTGGACATGAGTGACATTGCTTCGAACGGCAATACGTCGAGCGTCAGCAGTGACGCTGCTGCGGTTGCGGAAATCAACCGCGGTCGCCAGCCGGCGCTGACCGGCTGCCCTTGGCATGACGTCAATGAGATGCTGCAGTCGGTGGGCTTGCGCCCGACCCGCCAGCGCATGGCGCTGGGCTGGCTGTTGTTCGGCAAGGGCGCCCGCCATCTGACCGCGGAAATGCTCTACGAGGAAGCCTCCCTCGCCAAGGTCCCGGTATCGCTCGCCACGGTTTACAACACGCTGAACCAGCTCACCGATTCCGGCCTGCTCCGGCAGGTCAGCGTGGACGGCACCAAGACCTACTTCGACACCAACGTCACCGCGCATCACCATTATTACCTCGAGAACAACCACGAGCTGGTCGACATTCCCGATCCGCACATGGTGCTGCAGAAAATGCCCGACGTTCCCGAGGGCTACGAGATCAGCCGCATCGACATGGTCGTCCGGCTGCGCAAGAAGCGCTGAGCATCTCTGTCGTCCCGGCGAACGCCGGGACCCATAGACACCGTGATCTGTAATTTGAAGCGCCGTTAGCCGCGGCGCCTGTGCGCGTCTTTTTTCCTTCCTTCTCCCCTTGTGGGAGAAGGTGGCGCCGACGAAGTCGGCGACGGATGAGGGGTTTCTGGGCGACGGAGCTTGCGGCTACCCCTCACCCGTCTCGAACGCTTCGCGTTCGATCCACCCTCTCCCACAAGGGGAGAGGGAAGATCAGAGCCTGCTAAGTTCCCTCAATCGACCTTCTCGTCGGCATAGACGCCCCATAGCCGCTGCTGTTCGATCCAGCCGTCGAAGCCGGCGCCCATCACGCGGCACCAGCTGTTCTTGCAGCGCTTGACCTGTGCCACCACGCCGGCCTGCAGCCTGGCGGCCACCGGGCTGGTGGCATCCGGACTGTCATAGATCGAGGCAAGGTCATCCTTGTTCTTCATCGTCACCACCGCGGTGCGGCGGCCCGACAGCAGCGAGTGGTAGACCCAGCCCTCGGCGCCTTCAGAATCGCGCACCCGGCGCCAGTTCTCATATTCGGCGGTGATCTCCACCGGCAGGCCGGATTTGGTATAGACCCAGGCCACGTCATTGTCCTTGGTCGGGCCGGCGCGGACGTTCACATGGTCGGACTTCAGGCTGACATAGCGCGGCACCGGCAGCCCGCTGCCGCCCACCGGCACGTTGTTGGCCGCGTCCCGGGCGGCATCCCGCGCCGCCGAACCCGGTTGCACCGAAAGGCCGAGGCAAGCTGCCCCCAGCAACGCCGCACCCACCACACGCCTGAACGCCATTCGCCAACCTCAACCGATTCTATCCGCGTCGCCTCGTCATTGTCCTGGGTTCTTGTTTTGGCTCGGCCTTCTGCTAGAGAGGTCGAACGCCCAAGATGAAGCCCGGGACGCCAGAAGGCGTCCGGGGAACCCGGAGGAAACGGTGAGATCGCGCGGTCTCGGCAGTTTCGATCAACCGGGTTAATGCGGACTGAACAGCCGGGCCAAAGCGCGAGTGAGCAGCACATGTCGGTCAAGAAAAAACCCCTGGTCGTGGTCACCCGCAAGCTGCCGGACAGCATCGAGACGCGGATGCGCGAACTGTTCGACGCCCGCATCAATCTCGACGACACGCCGCTGACGGAAGCGCAATTGCTCGACGCGATGCGAACTGCCGACGTGCTGGTCCCGACCGTCACCGACGAGATCACCAAGGAACTGCTCGAACAGCCCGACCTCAAGGTCAAGCTGATCGCCAATTTCGGCAATGGCGTCGATAATATCGACGTCATCGCGGCGCAGGCGCGCGGCATCATCGTCACCAATACGCCGAAGGTGCTGACCGAAGACACCGCGGACATGACGATGGGCCTGATCCTCGCGGTGCCGCGGCGCCTGATCGAGGGCGCCTCGATCCTCACCGAAGGCAAGGACTGGCCGGGCTGGTCGCCGACCTGGATGCTCGGCCGCAGGCTCGGCGGCAAGCGGCTGGGGATCATCGGCATGGGCCGGATCGGCCAGGCGGTGGCGCGCCGCGCCCGCGCCTTCGGGCTGCAGATCCACTACCACAACCGCAAGCCGGTGGCCCCGGTGATCGCCGACGAGCTCGGCGCGACCTACTGGGATTCGCTCGACCAGATGCTGGCGCGAATGGACATCATCTCGGTGAACTGCCCGCACACGCCGGCCACCTTCCATCTGCTGTCGGCGCGACGCCTCAAGCTAGTGCGCAAGGACGCCTATATCGTCAACACTGCGCGCGGCGAGGTAATCGACGAGGAGACGCTGACCAAGCTGATCGAGTCGGGCGACATTGCAGGCGCCGGCCTCGACGTGTTCGAGCACGAGCCCGCGGTCAATCCGAAGCTGCTGCGGCTGGCGAAAGCCGGCAAGGTCGTGCTGCTGCCGCATATGGGATCGGCCACGATCGAGGGCCGCGTCGAGATGGGCGAGAAGGTCATCATCAACATCCGCGCGTTCCTCGACGGCCACAAGCCACGGGACCGGGTGTTTCCGGCGATGTTGTAGCTTTCAGTTGACGCAGCGACGCTGCAGCTCCTCCCGTTCGGCAAGGAGCTGCAGGTCCTTAAGTTGTTGCGACGTCAGACGCCCAGCGTGCCGGCCTTGGCCATCGCATAGCGATCGCCGATCACCTTCCAGTTCACCGTGTTCCACCACGCCTTGAGATAGTCGGCGCGGCGGTTCTGGTAGTTCAGGTAATAAGCGTGCTCCCAGACGTCGTTGCCCATCAAGGCGCGCTTGCCGTCCATCGCCGGATTGTCCTGGTTGGGACGGTTCTCGATCGCGAGCTTGCCGGCCTTGTCGACGGTCACGAACACCCAGCCCGAACCGAACTGGCGGCCGCCGGCGGCGTTGAAGTCGGTCTGGAATTTCTCCATGCCGCCGAGGTCGCGTTCGATCGCGGCGAGCACTTCACCTTCCGGCTTGCCGCCGTTCGGTCCCATGATCTGCCAGAACATGGTGTGGTTGGCGTGGCCGCCAAGATTGTTGCGGACGCCGGTGCGGATCGCTTCCGGCACGTCGCCGAGCTTGCCGAGCACATCGACGATGGGCGTTGATGCGATCTGCGGCGCGTCCTTGGCAAACGCGTTCATATTCGCGACGTAGGCGGCGTGGTGCTTGTCGTGATGGATCTCCATGGTCTTCGCATCGATATGCGGTTCCAGGGCGGCGACCGGATAGGTCAGCGGCGGCAGCACGAAAGGGGTTGCAGCGGCGGGCGCTGCGGCCTGGGCGAAGGCAAAGCGCGGCGCTGCGGCAATGGCGGCGGCGCCGGCGGCGGCCAGCATCAGATGGCGGCGGGACATCATGGTCATCGGAATTCTCCGTGGTGATTAAGTCGAATCGGCCAAACGCGACGATGCTAGCCGGACTGAGTGGCAATAGTGCGAACAACTACGCAACGCCGTGGCGGCTGGTTTCGCGAAAGGCATTGTGACGCAGCGGCGCGATCGCGCTGCGGGACCGCTGGTTTCCTTTCCCTCCCCGCCGCGCGAAGCTTCGCTTCGCTCGGGGTGAGGGATATCGCTCGGCCGTCGCAAAACATTCTCAAACAAAAAGGGCGGCCTTTCGGCCGCCCTTTCCGCATTCGCGAATTGCGAAATTTACTCTGCCGCAGCGGTGCCTTCTTCGGCCTTCTGCTTGGCTTCGAGGTCTTCGCCGGTGGTCTGGTCGACGACCTTCATCGACAGGCGGGTCTTGCCGCGATCGTCGAAGCCGAGCAGCTTGACCTTGACCTTGTCGCCTTCCTTGACGACGTCGGAGGTCTTCTGCACGCGGCCGGACGCGAGCTGGCTGATGTGAACCAGGCCGTCCTTGGCGCCGAAGAAGTTCACGAACGCACCGAACTCCATGACCTTGACGACGGTGCCGTCATAGATCGCGTTGAGTTCCGGGTCGCTTGCGATCGACTTGATCCACTTGATCGCGGCCTTGATCGACTCGCCATCGGAGGACGCCACCTTGACGGTGCCGTCATCGTCGATGTTCACCTTGGCGCCGGTCTTTTCCACGATCTCGCGGATCACCTTGCCGCCGGTGCCGATCACTTCACGGATCTTGTCGGTCGGGATCTTGAACGTCTCGATGCGCGGCGCGTATTCGCCGAGCTCGGCACGGGCATTGTTGAGCGCCTTCGACATCTCACCGAGAATGTGAATGCGGCCTTCCTTGGCCTGGCCGAGCGCGACCTTCATGATCTCTTCGGTGATGCCGGCGATCTTGATGTCCATCTGCAGCGAGGTGATGCCGGCGTCGGTGCCGGCGACCTTGAAGTCCATGTCGCCGAGATGATCTTCATCACCCAGGATGTCCGACAGGACCGCAAAGCGCTCGCCCTCGAGAATGAGGCCCATCGCGATACCCGCGGTCGGCCGCTTCAGGGGGACGCCCGCATCCATCAGCGCGAGAGACGCGCCGCAGACCGAAGCCATCGAGGACGAGCCGTTCGACTCGGTGATCTCCGACACCACGCGGATGGTGTAGGGGAATTCGTGATGACCCGGCAGCACCGGATGCACCGCGCGCCAGGCAAGCTTGCCGTGGCCGATTTCGCGACGCTTGGTGCCGCCCATGCGGCCGGTTTCGCCGACCGAGTAGGGAGGAAAGTTGTAGTGCAGCAGGAACGTCTCTTTGTACGTGCCCGACAGCGAGTCGATGTACTGCTCGTCTTCGCCGGTGCCGAGGGTGGTGACGACGAGAGCCTGCGTTTCACCGCGGGTGAACAGCGCCGAACCGTGCGCACGCGGCAGCACGCCGACTTCGCAGACGATCGGACGGACCGTGGTCAGGTCGCGGCCGTCGATGCGCTTCTTGGTGTCGAGGATGTTCCAGCGAACGATCTTCGATTCCAGTTCCTTGAACACGCCGGCAATGCGCAGCTTGTCGTATTTGGGCTCTTCGCCTTCCGGGAAGTAGTGCGCCATCGCCTTCTTCTTGACGGCGCCGACGGCAGCGTAACGCTCCTGCTTGATCGGCAGCGAGTAGGCCGAGCGCAGCTCGGTCTCGACCATGCCGAGCATTTCCTTTTCGAGCGCGCTGTCGTCGATGGTGACGACTTCGCGCGGCTCCTTGGCGGCCTTCTCGGCGAGCTCGATGATCGCCTTGATAACCGGCTGGAAGTGGCGGTGACCGAACATCACGGCGCCGAGCATGACGTCTTCGTTGAGTTCCTTGGCTTCCGATTCGACCATCAGGACGGCGTCCTGGGTGCCGGCGACGACCAGGTCGAGCTGGGTGTCGGCCATTTCGTCGAGCGTCGGGTTGAGCACGAATTCATCGTTGATGAAGCCGACGCGGGCCGCACCGATCGGGCCCTGGAACGGGGCGCCGGAAATCGTCAGGGCAGCCGAGGTGGCGATCAGCGCCAGGATGTCCGGATCGTTTTCCATGTCGTGCGACAGCACGGTGACGACGACCTGGGTCTCGTTGCGCCAGCCGTCGACGAACAGCGGGCGGATCGGACGGTCGATCAGGCGGGAGACCAGGGTCTCCTTCTCGGTCGGACGGCCTTCGCGCTTGAAGTAGCCACCCGGGATGCGGCCGGCGGCGTAGGTCTTCTCGATGTAGTCGACGGTCAAGGGCAGGAAGTCGATGCCATCCTTGGCGGTCTTGGCGGCGACCACGGTGGCGATGACGACGGTCTCGCCATAGGTGGCGATGACGGCGCCGTCGGCTTGACGGGCGACCTTGCCGGTTTCGAGCTTGAGCGGACGACCGCCCCAATCGATTTCGACGGTATGAATATTAAACATGGACGTTTTCTTTCATGGGTTCACGAAAGCATGGCGCTGAAAACACGAAAGCCAGAACCTGAAAGTCCCGTGCAAGACGGCAAGAGGCTGTTCGCGATATCCGCGAAACCAGCGTCCGGCGATCCTGCCGAGTCTTCCAGAATCCTGGCTCGAGCATTCTGAATGGCGTCCATCCTTCCGATGGTCGCGGGGGTCCCGATGGACCTTGCCGCGCGACGGGCACCTTGCCCGTCATCGTCCAGCCGCCGGAGTGCTGCTGGACGTTATCGTGCGGCCCGTGGTGGCCCGCACTACGTGAATACAAAAACGCGCGCAGGAATATGCGCGCGTGATTTGTTAGCGACGGATGTTGTGCTTTTCGAGCATCGCCTTGTAGCGCGGCTCGTCCTTGCGCTTGATGTAATCAAGCAGCGAACGACGCGTCGAGACGAGCTTCAGCAGGCCACGGCGGGAGTGGTTGTCCTTGACGTGGGTCTTGAAGTGCGCGGTCAGGTTGGTGATCCGCTCGGTGAGGATCGCGATCTGAACCTCCGGCGAGCCGGTATCGGTGGCCTTGTTGGCGTTGGTCTTGATGACTTCCGCTTTGCGTTCTGCGGTAATCGACATCGTCAGTTACTTTCTTTGCGTGCCGAACTGGTGAGTCCGGTCAGGTTGAACACGCGCTTGGGGATGAGTTCGCCATTGGCAATCTCGGCGAGGGCCAGAAGTCGGCCTGCCACCGTGACATAAACTGTGCCGCTACTATCGGGCGCATCCCGTCCGCGCAACAAAACGGCCTGGCCCCGGTGGAGCCTTGCCGCATCCGCCCGTGTGACGGCCAGTGCCGGGATGTCGTCCAGCGCGGTCTCAACGGGCAGTAACGCGTCGGCGAGGTTGCCCTCACCAGACGCGGCTCTATCGCACAAAGCCTCCAACTGTTCCAGCGGAATCATGTCGGCTTCGGCAAATGGGCCGACCAGCGTGCGGCGCAGCGCACTGATATGGCCGTAGCAACCGAGCAGACGGCCCATGTCGCGGGCCAGCGCCCGGACGTAGGTACCCTTGCCGCATTCGGCCTCGAACACCGAATGACCGCCATCCTGTTGTTCGACCAGCACAAAATCGTGAATCACGACGGGCCGGGGAACCAGCGGCACGACCTCGCCGTCGCGCGCCAGGTCATAGGCGCGCTCGCCGGCGATCTTGATCGCGGAATATTGCGGCGGAGTCTGCTCGATATTGCCGATGAACTGCGGCAGCAGGGCACGGATCTGCTCAGGCGTAGGCCGGGCCTCGCTGGTGAACGTCACCTTGCCCTCGGTGTCGTCGGTATCGCGCTCCTCACCCCAGGTGACGGTGAAGCGGTAGCGCTTGCGGCCGTCCATCACGAAGGGAACCGTCTTGGTGGCCTCGCCCATCGCGATCGGCAGGCCGCCGGAGGCCAAGGGGTCCAGCGTACCGGCGTGGCCGGCGCGCTTGGCCTGGAACAGCCGCTTCACCACGGCGACGGCATGCGTCGAGGTCATGCCGATCGGCTTGTCGAGCACCACCCAGCCGTGGACGTCGCGCTTGTCGCGCCGCACTTGGCCCTGCTGGCGCGACTGCTTGCCGCGCGGATCGTTGTTGCCGCGCGGATGCTGCGCCGGCGCAAACTCCGCGCCGCCGACATGGGTGGTCGGCAATTCATCGCCAGCTTCATTGGGCGCGATCGGTGCAAATTTTTTTTCATCCGCGGCGTTCGATTCATCGATTCGCGAATCGATCGCGCGGTTGGCGGAGGTGTCGGTCATTCTTTTTCGTCCGAATCTTGTTGCAGGTCGCGCTGTACCGCGGGTGTTCTCAGTAGCTTCTCGATACGTTCCGCTTCGTCGAATCGCTCATCGATGCGGAAGCGAAGATCAGGTGCGAATTTCAGATTAACGCGGCGCGCCGCCTCGGTGCGCAGGAAGCCCTTGTTGGCGGCGAGCGCCTTCAGCACCAGCTCGGTGTTCTTGCCGCCGAGCGGCATCACATAGACGGTCGCCAGTTTCAGGTCCGGCGACATCTTCACTTCCGGCACCGTGATGAGGTTGGTCTCGAGCACCGGATCGTGCACGCCGCCTTGCGAAAGAATGTCGGCGATCGCGTGCCGCATGATTTCGCCGACGCGGAGCTGGCGCTGCGCGCCTGATGCGGACGAACCTTTTTGGTGATGCTTGGGCATCGTTGATTTCCCGATGGATCACGGATCAGGACGCGCAGAAACAGACTGCGCTCCCGCCATGATGGTTCCAAAAAAGGCCTTCGGCGTGAGGCGGCTGAAAACGCCGGCTCACGCCATCAGGCAGACAGAACGCGCTGCAAGACTTGGACTTACAACGATATCTGGACTTACAACGAGCGCTGGATGGTTTCGACGCGATAACACTCGATAACATCGCCGGCGCGCATGTCGCCGTAGGTTTCGAACGCCATGCCGCATTCCTGACCGGATGCGACTTCCTTCACTTCGTCCTTGAAGCGCTTCAGGGTCGACAGCTTGCCTTCGTGCACGACGACGTTGTCGCGGATCAGACGCACATTGGCGCCGCGTTCCACGGTGCCGTCGGTGACGCGGCAACCCGCGACCTTGCCGACCTTGGAGATGTTGAACACTTCCAGGATCAGGGCATTGCCGAGCATGGTTTCGCGCAAGGTCGGCGCGAGCAGGCCGGACATCGCCTTCTTCACGTCATCCACGAGGTCGTAGATGATGTTGTAGTAGCGGATCTCGATGCCGTTGCGCTTGGCGGCCGCGGTGGCTTCCTTGTTGGCACGGACCGAGAAGCCGATGATGGCGGCGTTGAAGCCTTCCGCCAGCGTGACGTCGGATTCCGAGATGCCGCCGACGCCTGCATGCAGGATGCGTGCGGTGACTTCGTCGGTGCCGAGCTTCTCCAGCGAGCCCAGGATCGCTTCGAGCGAGCCCTGCACGTCGGCCTTGATGATCAGCGGGAAGTCCTTGCGACCCGTCGTCTTCAGCTGGCTCATCATCTGCTCGAGCGAGCCGCGCATGCCGGAGATGGCGGAGGCGGACTTCTCGCGCTTCTGATGCGCGCGGTAGCTGGTGACTTCGCGGGCACGGGCTTCGTTCTCGACCACGGCGACGCGATCGCCGGCTTCCGGCGGACCGTTGAAGCCGAGCACTTCGACCGGCACCGAGGGGCCGGCTTCGGTGACGGTTTCGCCCTGATCGTTGATCAGCGCGCGGACGCGGCCCATTTCGGCGCCGGCGACGATGATGTCGCCCACGCGCAGCGTGCCGCGCTGAACCAGCACGGTGGCAACCGGACCCCGGCCGCGATCGAGCTTGGCTTCGATCACGGTACCTTCGGCCGGACGGTCGGTGTTGGTCTTGAGGTCGAGCAGGTCGGCCTGCAGCGCCACCATTTCCAGGAGCTTGTCGAGGTTGGTCTTGTTCTTGGCGGACACTTCGACGTCGACGACGTCGCCGCCGAAGGATTCGACCTGCACTTCGTACTGCAACAGTTCGGTGCGGACGCGCTCGGCCTTGGCGTCGGGCTTGTCCATCTTGTTGATCGCCACGATCATCGGCACCTTGGCCGCCTTGGCGTGGTTGATCGCCTCGATGGTCTGCGGCATCACGCCGTCATCGGCGGCGACGACCAGGATCACGATGTCCGTGACCTTGGCGCCGCGGGCGCGCATCGCGGTGAACGCGGCGTGGCCCGGCGTATCGATGAAGGTGATCTTCTTGCCGCTTTCGGGCGAGGTGACCTGATAGGCGCCGATATGCTGGGTGATGCCGCCGGCTTCGCCGGACACCACGTTGGCATGGCGGAGCGCGTCGAGCAGCGAGGTCTTGCCGTGATCGACGTGGCCCATGACGGTGACGACGGGCGAGCGCGGCTCGACGTCGGCGGCATCTTCCACCTTGTCGAACAGACCTTCTTCCACGTCGGATTCCGCCACGCGCTTGACGGTGTGGCCGAGTTCTTCGGCGATCAGCTGGGCGGTGTCGGCGTCGATCACGTCGGTGATCTTGACCATCTGGCCCTGCTTCATCAGCATCCGGATCACGTCCACGGCGCGCTCGGCCATGCGGTTGGCGAGCTCCTGGATGGTGATCGCTTCCGGAATGACGACTTCGCGGATGAGCTTTTCCTTCGGCTCGTTCGACTGGTGACCCTTGAGGCGCTGGGTACGGCGACGGAACGAGGCGATCGAACGCTCGCGGACGTCGCCGGCGGACAGAGCGGTGACCAGCGTCAGGCGGCCGCGCTGCTTGGCAGGGGCCGGCTTGGCGGTGGTTTTCGGCGGAACGACGGGGCGCGCAGCGCCGCCGGGACCGCGGCGGATCTGGCGCGGACCTTCATCCTCGTCGGTGGCGTCGGCGGCAACGCCCGGCGCACGCGGCGGCGGCAGGCCGGCGGCCTTGGCGGTCGCGGCGGCAGCCGCAGCATTCTTGGCCTCGGCCTCGCCAAAACGCTTCTTGGCTTCGCGCTCGGCCTTGGCCTTGACCTCTTCCTCGATCCGGTGACGCTCGTCCTCGGCCTTCTTGCGGGCTTCGGCGGCTTCACGCTCGG
Organism: Tardiphaga sp. vice304; assembly: GCF_007018905.1. NCBI lineage: Bacteria > Pseudomonadati > Pseudomonadota > Alphaproteobacteria > Hyphomicrobiales > Nitrobacteraceae > Tardiphaga > Tardiphaga sp. vice304. Next base: position 175,577 of record NZ_CP041402.1, on the reverse strand, counting down.
CCTGGGCAATACCTTCCTTGGAATTGCGGCGGGCCAGTTCGATTTCGGCGAGGCGGCGCTCCTCGGCATCGCGCACGCGCGCATCGGCCAGCGCCGAGGCGCGGGCGTTGCGCTCTTCTTCGGTCAGGGTGCGCAGCACGACGCCGGAACCGCTGCGGGTCTGCGGCGATGACGAGCGCATCGGCGCGCGCGCCGGCGGCGCCGGCGGGGCGTGGCGGGTTGGCGGCGCGGAGGACCGGCCGGAGGATGGCGACGCCGGGCGCGGTGCCGGACGCGGTGCTGCAGGGGTCGGCGCGGCGGCAATGGGCGCCGGCGGCTTCGGGGCGGCCACGGCGGCCACGGCGGGCGCGGGCGCAGCCGCTGCAACCGGCGTCGGCGCCGCGGCCGGCTTGGGAGCCGCGGGGGTCGGTGCAGGAGCGGCAGCCGCCGGCTGGGCGGCTACGGGAGCCGGGGTCGGCGCAGGCGCTGGCGTCGGCGCGGGGCTCAGCGCGACGGGCGCGGTCGGCACATCAGCGGCCACCCGGCGCTTGCCGCGCTTTTCCACCACGACGACGTTGGTACGTCCGTGGCTGAAGCTCTGGCGCACGGTGCCCTGCTCGACGCGTGGCTTCAGCGTCAAGGTCTTGGAGGGAACACTCAGTGTCTTGTCGCCAGGCGATTTCGTATCAACCATTCAGCAGTCCTAATCCTGTTGCGTGGTGCGCGTCCGCACCGTCTCTTCAAGCGAATTCTTGTTCACTGCCGTTGCCGGCACATCCTGTGGCGTCGAAGCCAGATCCTGTTTCGGCGAAACTTTGGCGCTGGCGTTGTCGTCGTCGTCAGCCATCCGGTATCGGACCAGGGTCTGGCTGCGTGACAGGAACGTTTTGCCCGCCGGGCCTGTAAGCACGGCAGCATGTATCACATTTGACCGGCCTAATGCCAAATCCAATTCATCGCAGCTCAAAACCGTAATAATCGGCAAAAGCTGCGGATTGTCGCCGAATTCGGCATTCTGGCGGGCAATGCCGTCCAGTTTGCGGATTCCGTCGGCCGCGCCGTCGGAAGCGTGCAGCAGGGCCATCGCATTCTGGCGCTTCAGCACATCCTCGACCTTGGTGAAGCCGGACACCACGGCGCCGGCCTTGGCGGTCATCGCCAGGGCTTCGATGCAGCCTCGCACCATCAATTTGTCGGTGTCGTCGGCCAGCGTCGGCGATGCCTTGATGGTTTTCTTGAAGCCCCTGGCGAAAACATTGCGCCTGACGGCCTCCGCCACGGTCTTGCGGTTGGCCGTGACCCACAGGCCGCGGCCGGGAAGCTTGCGCTTCAGATCGGGGATTGCCTCGCCCGTGGGCGCGACGACAAAGCGGATCAGTTCATCGATCGGGCGCACAGCCCGCGTGACCGCGCACATCCGCTCGGTCCCGGATTTGGTGCTCCGGGGTCCCTTGTCGAGATCTGCTTGGTCAGCAATGGCGAGCATGCGCGTGACACGTTCCTTACGCTTCTTCGGAGGCGTCGGCTTCGGCGCCCTTGTCGAGGTCGGCCTGGGTGATCCAGCCGGCGATAACGCGTGCCTGCATGATCAGCGCCTCGGCGTCCTCGCGCGAAACTTCGCTGGCATCGAGCACGCCAGGGTGTTTGACCGGCTCGGAGCCTTCCTTGCGTTCGGTCCAGCCGACCAGATCGTCGGTCGCGCAGCCGGCCAGGTCTTCGACGGTCTTGATCTCGTTTTCGCCGAACTTGACCATCATCTTGAGGGTCACGCCGGGCACCGTCTTCAATGCGTCTTCCACGCCTAGTTCCTTACGTTTGTTTTCCAGCTCCGATTCGAGCTGTTCCAGATATTCCCGCGCCCGGCTTTGCAGCTCGGCGGCGGTCTCGTCGTCAAAACCTTCGATGGAAGCCAGTTCCTGCCCGTCGACCATTGCCAGTTCTTCAACCGACGTGAAGCCTTCGGTCGCCAGCAACTGCCCGACCACTTCGTCGACGTTCAGCGCTTCCATGAACACGCGGGTGGAATTCTCGAAGTCGGCCTGACGGCGCTCGGATTCTTCCGTCTCGGTGAGGATGTCGATATCCCAGCCGGTCAGCTGCGAGGCCAGACGCACGTTCTGGCCGCGACGGCCGATCGCAAGGGATAGCTGGTTATTCGTATCGGGAACGACAACCTCGATTCGCTCACGATCTTCATCAATCACGACTTTCGAGACTTCCGCCGGCGCCAGCGCATTGACGACGAAGGTCGCGATATCCGGCGACCACGGGATGATGTCGATCTTCTCGCCCTGCAGCTCGTTGACCACGGCCTGCACGCGCGAACCGCGCATGCCGACGCAGGCGCCGACCGGATCCACCGAGGAATCCCGCGAAATCACGCCGATTTTCGCGCGCGATCCGGGATCGCGGGCGACCGCTTTGATCTCGACGATGCCGTCGTAGATTTCCGGCACTTCCTGCGCGAACAATTTCACCATGAACTGCGGATGGGTGCGCGACAGGAAGATCTGCGGCCCGCGGGTCTCGCGGCGAACGTCGAAGATGTAGGCGCGGACGCGGTCGCCGTTGCGGAACACTTCGCGCGGCAGCATCTCGTCGCGGCGCACGATGGCTTCGCCGCGGCCGAGATCGACGATCACCGAGCCGTATTCGACGCGCTTGACGATGCCGTTGACGATGTCGCCGATGCGGTCCTTGAATTCCTGGAACTGGCGGTCACGCTCGGCTTCGCGCACCTTCTGCACGATCACCTGCTTGGCGGACTGTGCGGCGATGCGGCCGTATTCCAGCGGCGGCAGGGTGTCGGCAATGGTGTCGCCGATCTGCGCACCCGGATTGGCGCGTTCGGCATCGAACAGCGAAATCTGGTTGGACGAATTCTCGACGTCCTCGACCACCAGCATGTGGCGGGTGAGCTGCAGCTGGCCGGTCTTCGGATTGATCTCGGCGTGCACGTCGGTTTCGGAGCCGTAGCGCGCCCGCGCCGCCTTCGCGATCGCGTCTTCCATCGCCTCGATCACGATCGAGCGGTCGATCGATTTCTCCCGTGCAACCGCATCCGCAATCTGAAGCAATTCGAGTTTATTGGCGCTGACAGCGGCCATGTCTCAGTCTCCTTCGGTGGGGTCGAGGCCCAGACGCTGTCTTTCAGCGGCGAGGCGGTGTTCCTTGGTATTCTTCGGGGCAGGCTTCGCAGCCGCCTTCTTGGCCGCCTTGAGCTTCGGCTTGGGCGCAAAGCTCTTGGTGGGATCGCTGCGCTTGGCGTGCGGCGGCGGCGCCGGCCGGACGCCGAGCTCCTGCTTCATGTCGCGCTCGGCCTGCTTGCCGCGGCGCATCGATTCGGCGATCAACTCGTCGGTCAGCACCAGATTGGCGTTGGAAATGTCGTCCAGCGGCAAGCGGGTAATGGGATCTTCGCCGTCGCGGGCACCTTCCCGATCGATCAGCACGACGTCGCCCTCGATGGCGCCGAGCAGGCCGCGAAACCGCTTGCGGCCGCCGACCGGTACCGCCATCTCGATCTTGACCAGATAGCCTTGGTAGCGCTCGAAATCGGTGCGGCGGACCAGCGGCCGGTCGATGCCGGGCGACGACACTTCCAGGCGGTAGGCGCGCTCGATCGGGTCGGACACGTCCAGCACCGGCGACAGTGCGTGCGAAATCGCCTCGCAATCCTCGACCAGCATGGTGCCGTCCGGCCGCTCGGCCATGATCTGCACGGTGCAGCCGAGTTCGCCGGAAATCTTGATGCGGACCAGCCGGTAGCCCATGCCCTGCAGCACCGGACCGGCGATTGCGGATACGCGCGCGGCAGCACCCGGTTCAATGACCAGGCGAGGCTCGGAGAGCAGTTCGAGATCCACGGGTTCTGTGGTCGGTTCGGTCATCGTGAGGGTCAATTTGGTCGGCTGACGGGATGGGGTCGGGCTTCAGCCCGGCCGTTGGACCCGGACAAACCCCGCCGTGTCGGCAGCCGGGGCCCATTCAGGTAATAAAAAAGAGCGGGTCCCGAGGGGCCCACTCTCAAACGCGATCGTATGAGAAACCATAAGTTATCGCGGATATAGCCGTTTTGCGACGGCCCGGCAAGGCCCGCGAGCCGCCGCTGTCTAAATTTCGCCGGCGGAAATCCGTGTCAGGCCGGCTAACCCTTCTTTCACGAACCCAACCTAGGGTGCGGAGGCCGGTATAGGGCAAAGTATGAGAGTTTTCGATGGCGGTGATGGATTCCTTGATTCCCGGGCTCGAGGAGATTGTCCAGCATGGCGATCCCCGTCGACGCAGCGATGCCGTGCGAAAAATCTCCGAATTGTTTCTGGCCGGCGCCTCGCAATTCCAGCCGGCCCATATCGATCTGTTCGACGGCATCCTCACCAGCCTGGTTCCGCAGACCGAAATTGAAGCGCGCAGCGCGCTTTCCGAGCAGCTTTCCGCGCTGACCAACGCGCCGCCGCAATTGGTGGCGCTGCTGGTGCGCGACGACGAAATCATGATCGCCGGCCCATTGTTGCGCCGGTCGCCTGTCATCGACGAGATCACACTGGTCGAACTGGCCAGGCTCAAGGGCCAGCCGCATCTGATGGCGATCTCGGACCGGTCGATGCTGTCGCCTCCGATCACCGACGTTATCGTGCGCCGCGGTGACCGCGACGTGGTGCGCCGGGTCGCCGGCAATGCCGGCGCCAATTTCTCCCATCTCGGCTATGCCGGTCTGATCCGCCGCGCCGGCGATGACGGCGTGCTGGCCGTCACGGTCGGCCAGCGCCGCGACCTGTCGCCGCCGCAGCTCAAAGACCTCCTGGCCCGTTCGGTCGAAGTGGTGCGCCGCCGCCTGTTCGAGGCCGTGCCGGAGACACAGCGCGCCGCGATCAGCCGGGCGATAGCGGAAATCTCGGGCACGCCGAAACATCTGGCGATCACCAGTGATTTCGCCGCGGCGCAGCGCATGGTGCAGAAGCTGCACCATGCCGACGAACTCAACGAAGGCGCGCTGCTGCGCTTTGCCAGGGCGCATCAGTATGAGGAAACCGTGGCGGCACTGTCGGCGATGTCCGGCGTCCGCATCGCCACCGTCGACCTGCTGCTGAAGGGCGACCGCGACGATCCGATCCTGATACTCGGCAAGTCGATCGGGATTTCCTGGGCGACGGTCCGCGCCCTGATGGCGCTGCGCCTTGGTCCCGGCCGCACCGCGGCTGCGTTGGACGTCGAGGAGGCCCGGCATAATTTCGAGCGCCTGGTGCCGGCGACCGCGCAGCGCGTGCTGACCTTCTGGCAGACCCGCGAGCCCACCGCGCCGATGCCGGTGTAGCTGTAGCCCGGATGACAATCCGGGGCCTGCCTGTCCACACTATCGGCCTCCCCGGATTACGTCGCCGCCGCTACGCGCCGCCGACTTCGTCCGGGCTACGAGATTTTCTTTGAAATGATATACGCCGCCTGGCGGCCTTCCCGCGTGGCTTTGCGGCCATAGCGGGTCATGGTGTAGTTCGGCCATGGCAGCCGCCAGTCGTCGGCGCGCTCCGCGGTCCAGGCAAAATGCGGCGAGCGCATCAGGTGCCACAGCGTCCAGGCCACGTAGTCCGGGATGTCGTGCACGAATCGGAATTCACCGGACGGTACCAGCACCCGCGCCATCTCGGCCAGCGTCGCATCCTGCACGAAGCGTCGCTTCCAGTGCCGGCGCTTCGGCCAGGGGTCGGGATGGATCAGGTCGATCCGCGTAAAGGACGCCGCCGGCGCCCAGGCCAGCAATTCGGCGGCGTCGCCGGCATAGAGCCGGATGTTGCCGACGCCGCTGTCCTCGATGTCCGTCAGGATCTTGGCCATGCCGTTGATGTAGGGCTCGCAGCCGATAAATCCGATGTGCGGAAAAGCCAGCGCCTCCGCCACCAGATGCTCGCCGCTGCCGAAGCCGATCTCGACGCGGACGGCCTCGACGGCTGGCGCAAACAGCGTGCGCAGATCCGCCGGCGCTTTCGCCTTGATGTCGAACGACAGCCGCGGCAGCAGCGTCTTGAACAACTCGGCCTGGTTCAGCTTCAGCTTGTGGCCCTTGCGGCGTCCGAAGAACGAGCCGCGATAAAAGCCGTCATCGGCCGGCGCGGCGGCGTCATCGCGCGCTGCAAGTGTGTCGTCGGAATGTGGATCGGGCTGGTTCATGGCGCGCGAGTGATACAGCCAGAATTGCCCGGGCGCTACCGATCGCGAAGGAATTCAGCGTTCGTCCGGCGCCTCGCGGGCGGCGATCTGCTCGACCATGTCGACGATGCTGCGGCGAAGCTTGGCATCGGTGATGCGGGTGAAGGCGCGGGTCAGCGCCAAGCCCTCGGAGGTGGCGAGGAAATCCGACACGTAGGCCGGCGAGGAGGCTTCGCTGAACCCGTCGGCGTGCAGGATGGCGCCGGGGCCACCTTCGAACAGGAACGACACCGGCACCTGCAGGATTTCGGAAATCTGCTGCAGCCGGCTGGCGCCGACGCGGTTGGTGCCCTTCTCGTATTTCTGCACCTGCTGGAAGGTGAGGCCGAGCGCTTCGCCAAGTTTTTCCTGGCTCATGCCGAGCATGATGCGCCGCATCCGCACACGGCTGCCAACATATTTGTCAACCGGATTGGGCGTTTTGGCCGACATTCCAATTCACTCCCAGTTTAGTTCAGATTGCCTGCTCGGAAGATGTTCAACATGCGACCCAAGCCGATCCGTCGCATGCCCGGGTTTGCGGCAACCGAGCCCGCAAATCGAACGTGATTATACTGTTCCCGCAGATCTTCCTAAGCGAAAAGTTTGTACAGCAGGCCGGGCTTTTCTCAGAAGGTGAGAAAGCAGCCGTCGAAACATGCTCAAATATTATCCGGCCGGCGCAGGCGGGCTCCGCGACGCAGGTCTATGCCCGCGCCGCCGTGCGCCGTCGCACTGCAACGAGGATGCCGAGAGCTACAAATATCAAAGCTGGAATATCTCTCATCCGCGCGTAAAGCGTCGGTGCGATGGCAGCCGGCAGACCAGCGTCGAGCACGCCTTCGACACCGAGGTCGAGTTTCGCTGTGATGCGGCCGACCGGATCGATCACCGCCGAGATGCCGGTGTTCGCTGCTCGAACGATCGGCAGGCCTTCTTCGACCGCGCGCATCCGCGTCTGTTGCAGATGCTGATAGGGGCCTGTGGAAATGCCGAACCAGCCGTCATTGGTGAGGTTGACGATCCAGCCCGGGCGGTCGTCGGGCGAGGTGATATCATTGGGGAAGATCGCTTCGTAGCAGATCAGCGGCAGCATGCGCGGGGCGCCGGGAATCTCGAGGGATCGCCGGCGCGTGCCGGGGATGAATCCGCCGACCTGCTTGGTGAGTTGCTGGAGACCGATCTTTTCGGCAAATTCCTGAAACGGCAGATATTCGCCGAACGGCACCAGATGTAGTTTGTCATAGGCCGAAACGATGCTGCCTTCGTCATCGATCACGAAGATCGAATTATAGGCCCGCGTCACCCTTGTGCCGGGCGGCTGGTCGGGCGGGCGCACGGCGCCGGTGACCAGCGTGGTGCCTTTCGGCAGCAAGGCTGCGATCTGTGCCATCGCGTCCGCCTCGCGCGTGAGGAAGAACGGAAAGGCCGATTCCGGCCAGATCAGGATGCTGGCGTCGCCGACGCCGCTGGAATCCGGCCCGGTGGCGCGGTCCGACAGCGCGAGATATTGCTTCATCACCTCCGCCTTGGCGGCATAGTTGAAGCGGACGTCCTGCGCGAGATTCGGTTGCATGATGCGCAGCTTGACGCCCGCGACCAGTTGCGTCGGCGTGCGCGACAGCCGGATCACGCCGAACGTGCCCATCCCGACCAGCAGCGCCACGGCGAGCGCCAGCGGCAGCCAGGGCCGCGCCGTCCGCGAGGGGCCGTCGATCAGGATCGCGGGTGCGGCGAAGATCGCCACTGCTACAAACGTCATGCCCCACAGCCCGATCAGCGACGCGATCTGCGCCAGCGCCAGCGGTTCGCTGAGGGCATAGCCGAAACTGTTCCAGGGGAAGCCGGTCAGCACATGGCCACGCAGCCATTCACCAATGGTCAGGCTGGCGGCCAGCGCCAGCACGCGGGTGGCATCTTTCGTCCACAACAGCCGCGCCAATGCAAAACCTGCCGCGGTGAACAGCGCGAGATAAGCGGGCAGGCCGCCGATGGCCGCCGGCAGCAGCCAGGCGAAGGTGTCGGCATCGACCAGGAAGGCGTAGCCGATCCAGTACAGGCCGGGCACGAAATAACCGAAGCCGAACCACCAGCCGGCCATCGCCGCGGCGGGAACGCCCTGCATCCGGCCGGCGGCGGAGCCGTCGATCAGCCAGACCACGATCGGGAACGTCAAGAACAGCACCGGCCAGGCGTTGAACGGCGCCATTGCCAGCGACGACACGATGCCGGCGAGAAGCGCAATGCCGGCGCGCTTCCAGCCCCAGGCCAGGATGATCGACAGAGCGAGGTTGCGCAGCGGACGGGGGATCACGGTGAACCCGCGCTGTCGCCCGGCCGCGCTGTGGAATTGTCATTGGCCTGCGGCGGGCTCGCTGCGTCATTGCCGCTGTCGCGACGACCCCGCGGCCGCACCACCGGGCGCTCCTTGCGCGGCCCGATACGCAGCTTCTTGACGCGGCGCGGATCGGCGTCGAGCACTTCGATCTCGAAATTGCCGGGCCCGGAGATCACCTCGCCGCGCACCGGCAGCCGGCCGACATGGGTGACCAGGTAGCCGCCCAGCGTATCGACCTCCTCGCCGGCTTCGCCGGTGTCGAAATCCTCGCCGACCATGGCGACGACGTCCTCGAGGCTGGCGCGCGCGTCGGCGATGAAGCTGTCGCCCTGTTTGACGATCGAGGGGGGCTCGTCGCTGTCGTGCTCGTCGTCGATCTCGCCGACGATCTGCTCGACGATGTCCTCGATCGAGACCAGGCCGTCGGTGCCGCCATATTCATCGACCACCAGCGCCAGATGAATCCGCGCCGCCTGCATCTGGGCCAGAAGATCGATCGCACGCATCGACGGCGGCACGTAGAGCAATTTGCGGATGATGCCGGTTTCGGAAACCTTCTGCGCCAGATCGATCGAGCGCAGGTCGAGCCCCGCGGTCGTCGGCTTCTTGCGCTTGGCCGTCGAGGGCACGACCGTGCGCGCCTTCTCGGTCATGAAGGCCAAGAGGTCGCGGATGTGGACGATGCCGACGGGGTCGTCGAGCGTCTCGTCATAGACCACGAGGCGCGAATGCGCGGCGCTCTCGAACAGGCCCATCAATTCGCCGAGCGGAATGTCCTGCTTCACGGCGACGATGTCGGCGCGATGAATCATGACGTCGGCGATGCGGCGTTCGTGCAGGCCGAGGATGTTGCGCAGCATGGTGCGCTCGATGGTCGAGAAGCCGGTCTCGTCGGGCGTCGAGGCATCGAGCACCACCTGCAGGTCGTCGCGCACCGAGCCGGGCTTCCAGCCGAACAGCGAGCGGATCGCGCGGGTCAGCCAGCCTTCGGCGGAGGGGCGCATCACCTCGCCGGTGTGGATCACCGCAGGCAGATTGCTGATGATCGTGGTGTCGCTACTGTCGCCGTCGGGCATCTCAGGTCACCCGGTCCTGGCTGGCAACGGGCTCCCGATCCGCATAGGGATCGGCAATGCCGAGTTGCGCCAGGATCTCGCGCTCCAGCGCTTCCATCGCCTCGGCTTGATCGTCGTTCTCGTGATCGTAGCCGATCAGATGCAGGAAGCCGTGCACGGCGAGATGGCTGAGGTGATGCTCGAACGTCTTTTCTTCCCCGTCGGCTTCGCGCCGCGTCGTCTCATAGGCGATCGCGATGTCGCCGAGCATGCGCGGCGTGTCGGTGTCATCCGGCTCGACGCCGGACGGCGGCTGCACCGCCGGGAAAGAGAGCACGTTGGTCGGCTTGTCGATGCCGCGCCAGTTCTTGTTCAGCGTCTGGATGCCGGCGTCGTCGGTCAGCATGATGGCCAGTTCGGCGTCGCCGGTTTCGGCGTCGACATGAGCGGCCGCGGCTTCGATCGCGCGAAAGATCACCGCTTCGGCGTCGGCCTCGGCGTTCCAGCAATCGGCGACGATCATGACTTCGGTCGCGGGCAGTGTGGGGGTCGTCATCGGTAGTAAACTTCTTTCGCAGGCCAACCCGACATCGGGTCGGCCCATTCTGTTATAGGGCATCAGGCCTTCTTGGGTACCGCGGGCTTTTGCGGAATTCCCTCATAGGCAGCGACGATCCGCGCCACCAGTTCGTGGCGGATCACGTCTTCGGCGGAGAATTTGACCTGCGCGATGCCCTGCACGCCGTCGAGCAGCCGCGCGGCCTCCGCCAGGCCCGAGGTCTGGCCGGGCGGCAGATCGACCTGGCTGGGATCGCCGGTAATGATCATGCGGCTGTTTTCGCCAAGCCGGGTCAGAAACATCTTCATCTGCATCGAGGTGGTATTCTGTGCCTCGTCGAGAATGATCGCTGCATTGGTCAGCGTGCGCCCGCGCATGAAGGCGAGCGGCGCGATCTCGATCTCGCCGGTCTGCAACGCGCGCTCGACGATGCGCGAATCCATCAGGTCATAGAGCGCGTCGTAGATCGGGCGCAGATAGGGATCGACCTTTTCGCGGAGATCGCCCGGCAAAAAGCCGAGCCGTTCGCCGGCTTCCACCGCCGGGCGCGACAGGATGATGCGGTCGACTTCCTTGCGCTCGAACAGCGCGGCGGCCTGCGCCACCGCGAGCCAGGTCTTGCCGGTGCCGGCAGGGCCGATGCCGAACACCAGCTCATGGCTCTTCAGCGCCTGGATGTACGTATCCTGCGCGGCCGTGCGGGCGCGCACCGGGCGCTTGCGCAGATTGATGGCCTCGAAGGTCGAGGCCTTGGCCTTCGGGTCGAAGGCGAACAGCGAGCCCTGCGCCAGCGTGGCGCGGATTGCACCTTCGACTTCGCCCGGCGCGAGGTCGTGGCCCTGCACCGCCTGGGCGTACAGCGTCTCGAGCACGCGGCGGGCGGCATCGCAGGCATCGCGCGTGCCGGTCAGGGTGATGTGGTTGCCGCGGGAATCCACCACGACGTTCAGTCGTCGTTCGACGATGGCGAGGTTCTGGCCGTAGGGCCCGACCAGCGAGGAGGCCGCGCGGTTGTCGTCGAAGTCGATGACGACCTGCGTCTCGGGCTGGGGCAGCGTTTCAATCTTGCGGGCGGCGAGCGAGGGCAGATCCGATGCGCTTTTGGCCAAGAATTCAGGCTCCCATAACGGTGTGAGGCAAAACGGACAACGCTTGGACTGGAGATGTGGCGAGGTGGCCGAGCAGGCTGTAGCGCTCGAGGCTGGTGACGGTGACGGGCAAAACCTTGCCGATAATGTCCTCGGAGGCCATCACATGGGCCGGCTGCAGCCAGGGCGTGCGGCCAACGATCTGGCCGGGATTGCGCGCGGCGCGTTCGAACAGCACGTCAACGGTCTGGCCAATCGTCGCCGCGTTGAAGGCCGACTGCTGGCTGTCGATCAGTTCCTGAAGTCGCACCAAGCGCTCATCCATCACTGCCGCTGACACCGTTCCCGGCATTTCCGCAGCGGGCGTGCCCGGCCGCGGTGAATACTTGAACGAATAGGCACCAGCGTAACCGATTTGCGTGACAAGCGCGAGCGTCGCCTGGAAATCTTCCTCGGTTTCGCCGGGAAAGCCGACGATGAAATCGGAAGTAAAAGCAATGTCTTGGCGCGCGCCGCGAAAACGTTCGATGACTTCCAGATAATCTTTGGCAGTGTGCTTACGATTCATCAGGCCGAGAATGCGGTCGGAGCCCGACTGCACCGGCAGATGCACATAGGGCATCAGCTCCGGCAAATCGCGGTGCGCCTCGATCAGGCTGTCCTCGACGTCGCGCGGATGGCTGGTGGAATAGCGCAGGCGCACGATGCCCGGAATCTCGGCCAGCCGGCGAAGCAGCGTGCCAAGCGGCCACGGTCGTCCGTCCGGGCCTTCGCCGTGATAGCCGTTGACGTTCTGGCCGATCAGCGTGATTTCGCAGACGCCATTGTCGGCGAGGCGCATGACGTCATCGACGATCTTGCCGACGGGGCGCGAGACTTCGGCGCCGCGCGTATAGGGCACCACGCAGAACGTGCAGAACTTGTCGCAGCCTTCCTGCACGGTGACGAATGAGGAAATGCCGCGCGCGCGGATCGCCGCCGGCTTCGGCGCCGGCAGGAAGCCGAACTTGTCATCGATGGGGAATTCGGTGTCCAGCGCGCGGCCGCCGGCCTTTGCCTTGGCCAGTAGTTGCGGCAGGTTGTGATAGCTCTGCGGCCCCACCACCACGTCGACCACCGGCGCGCGACGGATGATCTCCTGGCCCTCGGCCTGCGCGACGCAGCCGGCGACGACAATGTTCATCTGCCGTCCGCCCTGTGCGGCGGCGTCCTTGGCGACGCGCAGCCGTCCGAGTTCGGAATAAACCTTCTCGGAGGCCTTCTCGCGGATGTGGCAGGTATTGAGAATCACGAGATCGGCGTCATCGACGCTCGATGTCTCGACAAAGCCTTCGGGCGCCAGCGTATCGACCATGCGCTGGGCATCGTAGACGTTCATCTGGCAGCCGTAGGACTTGATATGCAGCTTGCGCGGCGCGGTCATGGAACCTGAATGTTCGAAGCTAGCAGCGCAGGCTGCGCAGCGCTCAATATGCAGCGCTCAATATAGTGTATTGCCCGGGAAATCCAGCACGGGTAGGAAATGTCAGGTTTAACAGAGGCTTAACCGGGCATATCCGCTTCGGCGCGGGCCTGCAGCCCGGCAATCAGTGCCGGCAACAGCCGCATGTCGTCGAATGTCGCCGTCGCGCCCGCTTCCGTCAGCGTTGCCGCGGTGTCCGGGCCGCAATGGGCGCCGCCGTGGAAGCCGAGCACGGCCATGCCGGCGGCGCGCGCCGCTTTGACGCCGGGCAGGCTGTCCTCGATCACCAGGCAGCGCGATGGCGCCACGGCCATCTGCGCGGCGGCGAACATAAACAGGTCCGGCGCCGGCTTGCCGCGCTCGACCTGGCTCGCGGAAAACAGGTGGGGCGCGAAGCGGTCGATCAGGCCGGTGGTGGTGAGACTGCTGACGATACGCGTCGGCGTGCCCGAAGAGGCCACGCAGACGCGCTGGGTCAGTTTCGACAGCGTCGCGGCGATATGCGGGACCGGGGTGAGTTGCTCGCCGAACACCTGGTCGATCGTCGCCTTCAATTGCACCGTATATTCATCGGGCAGCACGCGGCCCATTTCGGTCTCGACCTCGAACCGCGCCTCGCGCGACGAGCGGCCGAGGAAGCGTTCATGCACCTGCTCCGGCGTGATCGCATAGCCATGCGCCGTAAGCACCTCGGCATGGACCACGCAGGCCAGTGCCTCGCTGTCCACCAGCACGCCGTCGCAATCGAAAATGACGAGATCGAAATTCACGATGTCGATTTGTCGTCGTCGAGCGGCACGCAATACAGTTCCAGGCGGTGATCGACCAGTCTGTAGCCGAGCCGGGCAGCGACCTCGGCTTGCAGCTTCTCGATTTCCTCGGAGGTGAACTCGATCACGGTGCCGTCGCGCAAATTGATCAGGTGATCGTGGTGGCTGTCGCGCATCTGCTCGTAGCGCGCACGGCCCTCGCGAAAATCATGGCGCTCGATGATGCCGGCGTCCTCGAACAATTTGACGGTGCGATACACCGTCGAGATCGAGATCTTGTCATCGACCGCGATGCAGCGGCGATACAATTCCTCGACGTCGGGATGATCCAGCGAATCGGCCAATACGCGGGCGATGACGCGGCGCTGTTCGGTCATCCGCATGCCGGTCGCGGCGCAACGCGCCTCGATTCCGGTGGCCTTCGGCGAAGGCGATGTCTTGAAGGCGGTCATGATTGAGGTTCCGGTAGCGAGCCGTCTTTTGCCACTCCGCGCCGGTCAGGACAAGTCGCGGCGCATCACCAGGGCGTTCAATTCGACCCCGCCGGCCTCCTTGTAATAACGCTCGCGGCGTCCGGCGACGGCGAATCCGGCGCGTTCGTACAATTTTCGCGCCGGCTGATTGTTCTCCTCGACCTCGAGGAACACGGTGTGCACCCCGCGTCCCGCCAGATGGCCGAGATGGGTCAGGAACAGGTCGCGTGACAGTCCGCGGCCGCGATGGCTCGGTGCCACGGCGATCGAGAGAATTTCCGCCTCGTCGGCGGCAAGCCGCGACACCGCAAAGCCGATCACGCGGCCACCCTGCCGGAGCCGGTGCAGCAATGTGTTTTGCTCGCGCAGCATCTGCTCGAATTCGCCTTCGCCCCAGCCGCGGTGGAAGGACGCCGCATGCAGTTGCGCCAGCCGACGGACATCGCGCAACGTGGCGGGTTCGACGACCGGCGTGCCGCCGCCGAACCAGCGCGCCCACCAGCCGGTCATGGTGCGGCAGCTTCGTTCGGCACAACGGCGTGCGGCACCGCGCCAAGCTGCGGCTTGGCGTCGGGCGCGCGAAGGTAATAGGGCCGTGCCAGCGCGGTCTCGGGATCGACGGCGACGCCAAGCCAGGCCAGCCAGTCAATCTCTGGCGCAGGCTGGGTATCGATCTGCACCGGTGGTGGCGTATCGGCCGGCCAGCGCGCGGCCAGAATGCCGGCGGCATTGCCGACGATGTGCGGCGCTCCGAATTGCGCAGCTTCCAGCGCCTCGTCGATCGGGGCGACCCTCGGCGGCACCAGCGAGCCGCCGTCGCTGCTCACCACCTGGTAATAGACATGGTCGTGCCGCGCATCGATCGCGGAGATCACGGGATGGCCGGCGTCGCGGCTCACGACGGGGGCGGCAAAGGCCGTCAGGGTCGTCACGCCGACGACGGGCTTGCCGGCGGCAAGGCCAATGCCGCGGGCGGCAGCCAGGCCGACGCGCAGCCCGGTGAAGCTGCCGGGGCCGGTGGTCACTGCAACGCGGTCGAGATCGGCAAAGCCGATGCCGGAGCTGGCCATCACCCGCGCGATCAGCGGCATCAAGGCTTCGGCATGGCCGCGCTTCATCGCAAGCGATTCGTGCGCGATCAGCCGGCTGGAGCGGGTGTCGAGGATGCCGGCGGCGCAGGCGTCGAGGGCGGTGTCGATGGCGAGAATGAACATGCGCAAGTTCTACCATGGCCGGGCGTCGAATGGGTACCGTCAGGGCCGGTCGGTTGCAGCCATCCTGGCGTGCATGCTGGCCGGATTCGAGCTTTCGTCACCGCCGTTGAATCCAGCATGATCCGAAGCAAGGTGTGTACACTTCGGCCCTAAAGTCCGGTAACAGACCGTCCCGTTAAGCTGTTGATTCGGCTGCAAAGCGTTATCGAGACACAACGATTCCGCGTGGTACCTGGGAACTCCCGTACCACTACGGATCATCCGCTTAACAAATATTTGTCGGCCGCCGCCCATTCTGCATCCAGTCGAGCATGTTCCTGGATCGGGCATGTATTTCATGACGGGCATCTGATCCAAGCAAATTCTCCCGCAATTCCAAGTTTGGATATTCAAGCATGTTCAGTCGCCGCCCCGCCCAATTTGAGCGCGCCAGATTTATGGCGATGGATGCCCTGACCGCCAGCGTGATGGTCGTGGATGCCGGTTTCAAGATCGTCTACCTCAACGAGGCGATCATGAGTCTCTTGCGGGCGGCCGAAGCCGATATCGCCAAAGAGCTGCCGGGCTTCAATGTGGCGGGGCTGATCGGCAGCAGGATCGATGTGTTCCAGAAAAATCCTGCGCATCAGCGCGAGATGATCGAAAGCCTGACCAAGACGCGTCGGACCTTGATCCATGTCGGCGGGCAATCCTTCGACCTCGTCGCCACCCCCCTCAAGGACAAGGACGCCAAAGCAGCAGGATCGACCATCGAATGGTCGGACGCGACGCTGCGGCTGCAAAACCTGGAGTCCATGGCGAAGGTTGTCGCCATCGGCAGGGCGCAGGCGGTGATCGAATTCGATATGGACGGGACGATCCTCACCGCCAACGATAATTTCCTCAAGGCGCTCGGATATTCGCTGTCGGAGATCCAAGGCCAGAAACATAGCATGTTCGTTGAACCGGCGATGCGCGACAGCGCCGCCTATCGCGAGTTCTGGGCCGGCCTCAAGCGCGGCGAGTTTCTGGTTGCCGAGTACAAGCGGATCGCCAAGGGCGGCCGCGAAGTCTGGATCCAGGCCACCTACAATCCGATCCTCGACAGCAACGGCAAGCCGATCAAAGTGGTCAAGTTCGCAACGGACGTAACCCAACAGAAACTCACCACTGCCGATCTCGCCGGCCAGATCGCAGCGATCGGAAAATCGCAGGCGGTGATCGAATTCGACATGAGCGGCCGTGTGCTCACGGCCAACAACAATCTCCTGCATGCGATGGGTTATTCGCTGGGCGAGATCCAGGGCAAGCACCACAGCCTGTTCGTGCAGCCCTCCGAGCGCGACAGCGCGGCCTATCGCGAATTCTGGGCCAGCCTCAAGCGCGGCGAATATCAGGCAGCCGAGTACAAGCGGATCGGCAAGGGCGGTCGCGAAGTCTGGATCCAGGCATCCTACAATCCGATTCTCGATCTCAACGGCAAGCCGTTCAAGGTGGTCAAATATGCGACGGTCACCACCGATCAGGTAATCGCCCGCATGAAGAGCGAGCGCGTCCGCGGCATGATGGAATCCGTCGCGGCCGGCGCCGAAGAGTTGAACGCATCGGTGCGCGAGATCTCCGAGGCGATGATGAAGTCCAAGAACACGGCGCTCTCCGCGGTGCAGAAGGTCGAACAGGCCGACGAGCAGGCGCAGCGACTGAACGCCGCCGCGCAGGCGATGAGCGGCATCGTCGAACTGATCGGAAACATCACCGGCCAGATCAACCTGCTGGCGCTCAACGCGACCATCGAATCGGCGCGCGCCGGCGAGGCGGGCCGCGGCTTTGCGGTGGTGGCGTCGGAGGTTAAAAACCTGGCCAACCAGGCCAAGCAGGCGACCGACAAGATCGGTGCCGAGATCGGCAGCCTCAATGGCATTTCCGGCGACGTGGTCGCAGCGCTGGAAGCCATCAAGCAGGAGATCCAGAACGTCAGCGAATACGTCACGGCGACGGCCGCGGCAATCGAGGAGCAGAACACGGTGACGAATGAAATGTCATCGAGCATGCAGCGCGCGGCGGAAGAAGCCTCCAGCATTGGCCAGGCGGCATAGCTGTAGAGTGGGCAAAAGCGCTCTTCGCGCTGTGCCCACCACCTACTACTGCATCACGCGTTGGTGAGCGCACCCCGCCGCGCTTTGCGCGGCCGGGGCTTTTACCCACCCTGCGATGGTTAGATCGGGCGGACTTCGACGACTCCCGGAACGAAGTGCTTGAGCAGGTTCTGGATGCCGTGCTGCAGCGTTGCGGTAGAGGACGGGCAGCCGGAGCAGGCGCCCTTCATGGCGAGATAGACGATGCCGTCCTTGAAGCCGCGGAAGGTGATGTCGCCGCCGTCGGCGGCCACCGCGGGGCGCACCCTCGTCTCGATCAGGTCCTTGATGATGTCGACGGTCTCGGCGTCGGTCTCGGCGAAGAATTCCTCGTCGCCTTCCTCCATCACGTCGCCCTTGACGCTGCCGTCGGCCATCAACGGCGCGCCGGACATGTAGTGCTCCATGATCGCGCCGAGGATCGCCGGCTTCATGTGCTGCCAGTCGCTGTCGTTCTTGGTCACGGTGACGAAGTCGGAGCCGTAGAACACGCCGGTGACGCCGGGCACGTCGAACAGCTTTTCGGCGAGCGGCGATTTCGCGGCGGCGTCGCGGCTGGTGAATTCCATCGTGCCGGAATCGAGCACGTCGCGGCCGGGAATGAATTTCAGGGTGGCGGGATTGGGGGTGGCTTCGGTCTGGATGAACATGGCTTTCTCCGTCGTCGCCGGTTCAAGGCCGGCGCGTGGGGTATTCCTAGCAGATGGCGACGGCAAACGCACGATCAAGGGACGAACTGACTGTCGTTCCGGGGTGAGAGCGCGTCAGCGCGAGCGAACCTCAGCCGCTCCGCTTGGAGCGGCGGGGAACCTCGATATGTTCATCGTCCCACCTCGAGATTCCGGGTTCGCGCCCGGCTGGCGCCGTCCGCGCCCCGGAATGACAGTTTTGGCCCTACGACAGCGCGTCGATATCGGCGTCCGTCAGGGCGCCCGAGACGATGGTCACCGGGATCGGGAAGGTGCCGACCAGCTTGGCCATCGTGGTGACGATCGGACCCGGTCCTTCCGGCCCGCCGGAGGCGGCCAGCACCAGCATCGCGATGTCCTCGTCCTTGTCGATCACGTCGAGGATCTGCTCGGTCGGGTCGCCCTCGCGGATCACCCGTTCCGGGGTGATCGCGGCAAGCCCGTTGGCGCGGCCGGAGGCGCGGTCGAGCGCCAGATTGGCGCCTTCCTCGGCCTCGGCACGCATGATGTCAGCGACGCCCAGCCATTGCTGGTTGTGGTCCTCGGTCTCGATCACGCGCAGCATCACCACGCCGCCGCCGACCCGGACCGCCCAGCGGCTGGCATAATACACCGCGCGGTCCCATTCCTCGCTGTCGTCGACCACGACCAGGCATTTCGGCTTGTGGCCGCTCTCATAGCTTCTTCGCTGGGTGCTCATGGATGTCCCGATACCGAGCCGCGCGACCGAACGCAACCATGCTGCCATGCGGCGGCCGGTTCCGACAAGGGCGCGGCGTCAATCGCGCGACAGCGCCGCCAGCGGATCGAGGAACGAGGCGTGCCGGGCCGGCAGATAGCCGAAGATGATCCCAATCCCTGTCGAACAGAGGAAGGCGGCAACGACCGAGGTCATGGAGAAGCCGAGCTGGAACGCCGGAACCAGCGCGTTGAACAGCGCCGCCAGGCCAAACGCGAGACTGACGCCGAGCGCGCCGCCGATCACGCAGACCATCACCGCCTCGATCAGGAACTGCTGCAGGATGTCGCTGCGCCGCGCGCCGACCGCCATTCGCACGCCGATCTCGCCGATCCGCTCGGACACCGATACCAGCATGATGTTCATCACGCCGATGCCGCCCACCACCAGCGAGATCACCGCGATGGCGGCGATCATCAGCGTCAGCGTCTCGGTGGTGCGGGTGATGGTCTTGCGGATGTCGTCGGTGTTGAGAATGACGAAATCCTTGATCCGGTGGCGCTGCGTCAGGAACCGCGTCACGTCGCGCTCCGCCGCGTCGGTGGCGGTGTCGTCATTGACCCGCAAGAGGATGCTGCGCAGCGAGGCGTTGCCGAGGAAGCGTGCCTGCACGGTGGTGTAGGGCAGATAGACCGACAGGTTTTGGCTGGAGCCGAAGCCGCCCTGCTGCTGCTGCGTGACGCCGATGATCCGGCACGGCACGCGCCCGACCAGGATCACCTTGCCGATCGGCCCATCTGGCTCGTTGCTGAAAAACGTCTGCCGGGTCTTTTCGTCGATCACCACGTCCTGCTGCCGGTCGCGCAAGCCCGCCGCATCGAAGAAGGTGCCGGCCGACAGCTTGGTGCCCTTGACGGCGAAATACTGCTCGCCGACGCCATTGACCAGCGCGGTGGCTTCCAGCGGGCCGTAGCGCAGCGTGCTTGAAGTCGACACCGTCGGCGTCACGCCGTCGATATAAGGCTGCTGCTGCAGCGCGCGGGCGTCGGCGATCACCAGCGTCTTGATTTTGGACGAGCGGATATCGCCGAGATCCTTGCCGGGAAAGATCTCGATCGTGTTGGTGCCGAGCGTGCTGATATCGGCCAGCACCTTGCGCTTGGCGGCGTCGCCGAGCGCCACCACGGACACTACCGAGGCGATCCCGATGATGATGCCGAGCATGGTAAGGAACGTGCGCAGCCGGTGCGCCGCCATCGCCAGCATCGCCATGCGGAACGCCTCGCGGGTGCGGTCCAGCAGGCTCTGCCAGCGCCACCGCGACGTCTCCGGCCGCGCCGTCGCTGCAGACGCAGCCGCGCCGGCGGTCGTATCGGTTCTGCGGTCGGAAACGACCACGCCGTCGCTCAGCTCGATGATGCGGCGGGCGCGGGCCGCCACGCCGGCATCATGGGTGACGATGATGACCGTCTTGCCCTCTTCGTGCAGCTCGTCGAGAATCCGCAGCACCTCGTCGCCGCTGCGGCGGTCGAGCGCGCCGGTCGGCTCGTCGGCGAGGATGACGTTGGCGCCGTTCATCAGCGCGCGGGCGATCGAGACGCGCTGCTGCTGCCCGCCGGACAACTGGTTCGGCCGGTGGCCGGCGCGGTCGGCGATGCCGAGCCGCTGCAGCAGCGCATAAGCGCGGGCGCGGCGCTGCTCGCGCGGCTGGCCGGCATAGATCGCGGGGATCTCCACATTGCCGGCGGCGGACAGCTCCGGCAGCAGATGATAGCGCTGGAAGATGAAGCCGAAATGCTCGCGGCGTAGGGCAGCGAGGTCGTCGGCGGCGATGGTCGCGGCCTCGCGGCCGTCGATCAGGTAGCTCCCCGAACTCGGCCGGTCGAGGCAGCCGAGGATGTTCATCAGCGTGGATTTGCCGGAGCCCGACGTGCCCATGATGGCGACCATCTCGCCGGCCTCGATGGTCAAATCGAGGTCGTCGAGCGCCACCACCGTGCCCTCGCCGGAAGGAAACTCGCGGCGCAATTTTCGTAACACGATCATCGGGCCGGCCATCGCTACGTTCCCGGCGGTGGCGGACCGGACGGCGCGCCGGCCTCAGCGATGCCCTTGCGCACCACCACCTGCTCGCCCTCGGTGAGGCCGGACAATACCTGCGCGGTGAGCTTGTTGTTGATGCCGATTTTCACCGGGCGCGACGACAGCGCGCCGGCGGCGTCGGCCACCTGCACCGGATAGCTGCCGTCACCCTGGCGCTGCCCGAGTGCTGCGGAGGGAATCGTCAGCGTGTCCTTTGCTTCGGCGACCACGACATGGACTTCCGCGGTCATGTAGGTCAGCAGCCGCCCGTCGGCATTCGGCGCGCTGAAGGTGCCGTTATAATAGATCGCCGAACTCGTGGCCGAGGACGACGTACTGCTCGAACTGACGGTCGAGGAGCTGAAGCTGCTGTCGCTCTTGATCGATTCCGGGGCCGGCTCGATCGAGACGAGCGACGCCGTGTAGCGACGGTCGGGATCGCCGAGGATATTGAAATAGACGTTCTGGCCGGGGCGGACCTTGATGACGTCGACTTCGGAGATTTCGGCGCGGATCGCCATTATCGCGAGCTGGCCGAGGATCACGATGGTCGGCGCCGACTGCACCGCATTGACGGTCTGGCCTTCCTGCGTGACCACCGCCAGCACGGTGCCGTCGATCGGTGCCGTGATCCTGGTGTAATCGAGATTGACGCGGGCGGTATCGACCGAGACCTGCGCCTGCATGATCTGCGCGTCGAGCGCGGAGATCTGCGCGCGGGTCTGTTTGACGGTGGCGTCCGCGGTCTCGAAGTCGGCGCGCGACGAGGCCTTTTGCGCGAAGGTGACCTGCTGTCGGCTCAGTGCGGCTTCCGCCAGCGCCAGGGTCGCTTCTTTCTCGGCGCGCTGCGCGCGGCTGTTCTGCAACGCGGCTTCCGCGGTGCGCAGGTCGTTCTGCCGGGTGACCGGATCGATCTGGGCGATCAGGTCGCCTCGTTTGACGATGTTGCCGACACTGACCTTGAGCGAGGTCACCCGTCCGGACACCTGCGCGCCGACCGCGACCATCTTGATCGGCTTCAGGGTGCCCGAGGCCAGCACGGTCTCCTCGATATCGCCGCGCTTCACCGGCGCCGTCACGGCGCTCGGCGCCTTGGCCGGAAACAGCCTGTTCTTGAGCGCCCAGCCGGCAATGGCGACAACGATCACGGTGCCGATCACCGCGAGGCGTCGAAGGTTGGTCATGGGGGTTTGGTCCGAACCGGATGAAGGATGCGTCCGCACCTTTCACGGGATGAGCATCCGGCTGTCAACCATCAGCGTGTTTGCCGCGATGTCCGCG
This sequence comes from Tardiphaga sp. vice304, assembly GCF_007018905.1. Taxonomy (NCBI): domain Bacteria; kingdom Pseudomonadati; phylum Pseudomonadota; class Alphaproteobacteria; order Hyphomicrobiales; family Nitrobacteraceae; genus Tardiphaga; species Tardiphaga sp. vice304. The sequence goes on along the minus strand of NZ_CP041402.1, from coordinate 153,611 downwards.
ACAACAAACCGCCACAATGCAAGGCGGCGCGGCTACCGCTTGCGCACCATGCCGACGATGTCCTTCACCGCGTCGATCGTCTCGGACGCGATTGCATGCGCCCGCTCGCCGCCGTCGATCAGTACCTGATCGACATAGCCCTCGTCCGCAGTCAGCCGCTTCATCTCGGCCGCGATCGGCGCCAGCTTGCTGACGGCGAGTTCGGCGAGGCTGGATTTGAAGCCGGAGAACTGCGCGCCGCCGAACTCGCGCAGCACCTCGGATTTCGGCTTGTCGGCGAGTGCGGCATAGATGCCGACCAGATTGTCGGCTTCGGGGCGCGGCTTCAGGCCCTCTTCTTCCGACGGCAGCGGCTCCGGATCGGTCTTGGCGCGCTTGATCTTCTGCGCGATGGTGTCGGCGTCGTCGGTGAGATTGATGCGCGAATTGTCGGAGGCGTCCGATTTCGACATCTTCTTGGTGCCGTCGCGCAGGCTCATCACCCGCGTCGCGGGACCGGTGGTCACCGGCTCCGGCATCGGGAAGTAGTTCCCGTCATGGCCCTGGGCGGCGATCGATTCCGAGAAATCGTTGTTGAATTTCTGCGCGATGTCGCGGCACAGCTCGAGATGCTGCTTCTGGTCCTCTCCGACCGGCACATGGGTGGCGCGGTAGAGCAAAATGTCGGCGGCCATCAGCACCGGATAGTCGTACAGGCCGACGGACGCGTTCTCGCGATCCTTGCCGGCCTTTTCCTTGAACTGCGTCATGCGGTTCAGCCAGCCGAGGCGGGCGACGCAATTGAAGATCCAGGCGAGCTCGGCATGGCCCGGCACCTGGCTCTGGTTGAAGATGATCTGTTTCTTGGGGTCGATGCCGGAGGCGATGAAGGCCGCGGTGACCTCGCGGGTGTTGCGACGCAGCTCGTCGGGGCCGCCCCACACGTTGATGGGAACGGTGATCGCGTGCATGTCGACCACGCAATACAGGCAGTTATGCGTCTCCTGCAGTTTGACGAAATTGACGATGGCGCCGAGGTAGTTGCCGAGGTGCAGATTGCCGGTCGGCTGGACGCCTGAAAAAACCCGTTCCGTGATCGCCATGTTCGTTTTCCTGCTGCGTGCCGATATGGACTCGGCGCTATGCGGGGGTGCTTGCCATGCGAGGCCTAGCCGCGCAAGTCGCCGCTATGGGATTGCTGGATGGCGCGCCTGATATCGGCCGGGGTGACGACGCCGAAAATCGCCAGCAGGGCGGCGTAGATCAGCAGCCCGCCGGCGATCAGCAGGCCGAGCAGGGCCGCCTGCGCCATCCCGTGCGCCTGCGCCGCCCACGGCCATACGAAACCTGCCTTCAGCCACAGCAGCGCGCCCATCGCGAAAGCGGCAAGGACGATCCGCGGCAGCCGCCGCCGGGCATTGCCGTCGAGCGAAAAGCCGAACGTGGCCGTGCTCCGCGCGATCAGCACGGCCGCGCTGCTCCACGCCGCCAGCGCGATCGCCGCGGCGATCCCGGCGGCGCCGAACCGCCGGAGTGCCAGGGCTGCGACGATCGCCACGGCGAGCCCGATGAGCGTTGCCCACAGCGGGGTCATGGTGTCGTCGCGGGCGAAGAACGCCGGCGACAGCGCCTTGACCAGCACATGGGCGGGCAGGCCGAGCGCCAGCCAGAGCAGGGCCTGCGCCGTAGCGGCGGTATCGGTGGCGTCGAACGCGCCGTGCTCGAACAAAAGCTGCACGATCGGCTGGCTCAGCACCATCAGCCCGAGCGTCGCCGGCAGCGCCAGGCCGACCGCCAGTTCGAGGCCGCGCGATTCCGCGTGGCCGATGGCGGCGTTGTCGTCGGATCGCACCGCGCGAGTCAGCTCCGGCACCAGCACGGTGCCCATCGCGGTGCCGACGATACCGAGCGGCAGTTCGATCAGCCGGTTGGCGAAATACAACCACGACACCACCGAAGGCGAATGCGAGGCGATCACGGCGCCGGCGACGATCAAAAGCTGCGGCCCGGAACTGGCGACCATGCCGGGCAGCGCCTGGCGCAGGAAGCCGCGCATCTCGGCATCGAACACGACGCGCAGCGGCGTCGCCAAATCCGGGCCGCGGCGCAGCAGCATCGCGAGTTGCAGCAGTCCGGCGATGCCGACGGTGGCGGCGATCAGCAGTGCTGCGGTGGCCGCGTCCTGTCGCCACGCCAGCAGCGAAGTCATCACGGCGATCAGCGCGATGTTGAACAGCAGCGGAGAGAAGGCGGTGAGCGCAAAGCGGTGCTGCGCATTGAGCAGCCCCATCATCACCGTCACCGGTCCGGCGAAAGCCAGATAGGGCAGCATCAAGCGGGCGTCATCGACGGCCATCTGCAGCGTGGCTTCGCCGACAAAGCCCGGCGCCAGCAGCGCGATCACCACCGGCATCGCAAAGCCGATCAATAACGTCACGGCGACCAGCGCGACGCTGATCGTGCCGAGCACGCGTCCGGCAAAGGCCGCGGCCGCGATCTCGCCTTGCGCGGCGCGCACCCTCAGCCAGCCGGGGATCAGCGCCGCGTTCAACGCGCCCTCGGTGAGCAGCCGGCGGATCACATTGACCATCTGGAACGCGACCAGGAAGGCGTCCGCCACGGGGCCAGCGCCCAGCAGGGCTGCGACCATCGCGTCGCGGGCAAAGCCGAGCAGCCGCGAGGCTAGCGTGCCGGTCGAGACGGTCAGGAGCGCACGGATCATACAGGCATCTTCAAGCGGCGTCCTTGCTGGCCCGGCCGGGATCATGATAGGTCGCTGCACCTTTCAAGGCGCAGCAGAAACCCCGAGTTGAATCGGATTTGCCGCGCCCTCGCAATCGCCGCAACGGGAAAATCTTCATGACCTCAGTCAAATACGACGTGCTCGGCATCGGCAACGCGATCTACGACGTGCTGGTGCAGACCGACGAGGCGTTTCTGGTGTCGCATGGCATGGTCAAGGGCGGCATGGCGCTGATCGACGAGGCCCGCGCCACGGCGATCTACACCAATATGGGGTCGGCCACGGAAATGTCCGGCGGCTCGGCCGCCAATACCATCGTCGGCCTGGCCTCGCTCGGCGCGCGCGCCGCTTACGTCGGCAAGGTCCGCAGCGACACCATCGGCAACAAATATACCCACGACATCCGGGCCGCCGGCGTCGCTTTCGACACGGCGCCCGCTGCGTCCGGTCCGGCCACCGGCTGCTCCTACATTCTGGTGACGCCGGACGGCGAGCGCACCATGAACACCTATCTCGGCGCCGCGCAGGATCTCACCCCGGCCGACATCGACGAGGCGGCGGTAGCCGCTTCCGGCTTCGTCTATCTCGAGGGCTATCTGTGGGATCCCGTCAGCGCCAAGGAAGCCTTCGTCAAGGCCTCGAAGATCGCGCACGGCGCCGGCCGCCAGGTGGCGCTGACGCTGTCGGATGCGTTCTGCGTCAGCCGCTATCGCGATGAATTCCTGCAATTGATGCGCGACGGCACCTGCGACCTGGTGTTCGCCAATGAGTCCGAGCTGCACGCGCTGTACGAGACCGCCGACACCGACACCGCGCTTGGCCAGCTCCGCAAGGATGTCGCGCTCGGCGTCGTCACCCGTTCCGAGAAGGGCTGCATGATCGCCTCGCGCTCCGGTGTGATCGAGGTGCCGGCCTTCCCGATCGACACGCTGATCGACACCACCGGCGCCGGCGATCTGTTCGCCGCGGGCTTCCTGTTCGGCCTGGTGCGCGGCGTCGATCACAAGGTCTGCGGCCAGCTCGCCGCGCTGGCGGCGGCCGAAGTGATCCAGCACATCGGCGCCCGGCCGCAGGTGTCGCTGAAAGAACTGGCGCAGAAGCACGGCCTGCCGGTCTAGGCGTATTGACGACTGTCTCTTTGACCCTCCCCTTTTGAGGGGGAGGGTCGTCGTGCAGCATGCGAAGCATGATGCGCGGCGGGGTGGCGTGACAGCGCCCGTGGAGACCCTGTACTGCGCCATGAGCGCCGTCACCCCACCCCGACCGCGCCGATGGCGCAGTCGGCCCTCCCCCTCAAAAGGGGAGGGTGAAGCTAAGCGCCTCGCTTTGAACCTGACACTCTCCATCCGCGACGAACCATCACGCCGCCGGAAACGTGATCGCAGTACCGGGCGATTCGGCAGCAATGGCTCGGTCCAGACGGGCAATGCCGCCACCGGCGACCTAGATGGTCAATCGTGGCACCGCTTCGCAGTGCGTTGTGGATTCGGAACGATTCGCCGGTGTTCGGGTTCAATTGCAGTGTGCCGCTAAGTGCATTCATTTATCGATGAAATTTATACAGCCTGGGGCTGTGGAGAAAGACGATGACGACCGGCTGGAGCGACTGGAAACATTATCCGCGGGTGGCACGCGGCGAGACCATCGAAGCGCCGATCGGTCCCGGCATTTTCGAAGTTCGTCATGCGGCCTCCGGCGCGCTGTTTGCCTTCGATGCCGCCGATAGCCTGGTTCAGGCGCTGGCCAAACTCTCGACCCCGAAATCGCTGGTGTCGTGGTTCGGCAAGCGCGCCCCGGTCAATCTCCCGGGTCTGGAATATCGCACTCTCTCGACCACCACGCCCGCCAATGCCCGCATTGCCGCGGCGCGGATGATCGACCGCCGCGAAACCTATCTGCGCGGCGCGGCGTAATGCCTCTGCCGCGATAGCAGCCATTCGCATCAGGATAGTGCCAAAACGCCAATAATCTCCTACAAGTCGCCCGACACTTGAGGAGAATGCCATGACCCCGACCGCTGCTGCCCGCCCGACCTCTGCACCCTCGCTGCGCGACCGCCTCAAGGATCCGTCCTTGCTGCGCGAGCAATGCTATATCGACGGCGCCTGGACCGGCACCGGCGCGACCGCGGTCACCAACCCCGTCAATGACGTCCAGCTCGGCTCCGTGCCGAACATGGGCGCCAGGGAAACCACCCAGGCGGTCGAAGCCGCCGAGCGCGCCTTTCCGCTGTGGGCCAAGTTCACCGCCAAGCAGCGCTCCAACATCTTGCGAAAATGGTTCGAGCTGATCATCGCCAATCGCGAGGATCTGGCGCTGATCCTGACCACCGAGCAGGGCAAGCCGCTGGCCGAAGCGCTCGGCGAAGTCGATATCGGCGCGGCCTATATCGAGTTCTTCGCCGAGGAAGCCCGCCGGGTCTATGGCGAGACGATCCCGACCCAGCGCGCCGACGCGCGCCTGCTCGCCATCAAGCAGCCGATCGGCGTCTGCGGCGCGATTACGCCGTGGAATTTTCCCAATTCGATGATTACGCGAAAGGTGTCGCCGGCGCTGGCCGCGGGCTGCACCGTGGTGCTGAAGCCGGCCAACGAGACGCCGTTCTCTGCGCTGGCGCTCGCCGAACTCGCCGAGCGCGCCGGCGTGCCGAAGGGCGTGCTCAACATCGTCACCGGCGATGCCGCCGCGATCGGCCTGGTGCTGTGCGAACATCCGGCGGTGCGCTTCGTCGGCTTCACCGGCTCCACCGCGGTCGGCAAGATTCTCTACAAGCAGGCCTCGGTCGGCGTGAAGCGGCTCGGGCTCGAGCTCGGCGGCAATGCGCCGTTCGTGGTGTTCGACGATGCCGATATCGATGCCGCCGTCGATGGCGCGATGGTCTCGAAATATCGCAACATGGGCCAGACCTGTGTCTGCGCCAACCGGCTCTACGCGCAGGACGGCATCTACGACCAGTTCGTCGAGAAGCTGGCCAGGAAAGTGTCGGCGATGAAGATCGGCGACGGCACCGAGGCCGGCGTGACGCAGGGGCCGCTGATCAACGAGAAGGCCGTCGAGAAGGTCGAGCGCCACATCGCGGATGCGGTAACGGGCGGCGCCAGGATCGTCACCGGCGGCAAGCGCCATGCGCTCGGTGGCACCTTCTTCGAGCCGACCGTGCTGTCGAATGTGAGTCCGGATGCGCTGGTCTCGCAGGAAGAGACCTTCGGCCCGCTGGCGGCGGTGTTCCGCTTCAAGGACGAGGCCGACGTGATCGCGATGTGCAATGCCTCGCCGTTCGGGCTGGCGTCGTACTTCTATTCGCGCGATCTTGGCCGCGTCTGGCGCGTCGCCGAGGCGCTGGAATCCGGCATGGTCGGCGTCAACACCGGCCTGATCACCACCGAAGTGGCGCCGTTCGGCGGCGTCAAGGAGAGCGGCTTGGGACGCGAGGGATCGCATCACGGCATGGAAGAATATGTCGAGATCAAATACATCATGATGTCAGGGATCTGAGATTCTCGTTTCTTCCCTCTCCCCTTGTGGGAGAGGGTGGACGCGCGATAGCGCGGCCGGGTGAGGGGTGGCCACAAACTCCGAGCCCAGAGCTACTCTTCATCCGACGCGGCTGCGACGCGCCACCGTCCCCCACAAGGGGAGAAGGAAAAGGAGCGCTCGGGTCTGCTGCCTCCGAGCAATTTGACCTGCCTCAATACCACGGCAACACAAGCGTGATCTGCTGGTGCCATGGCGGGATATATCAGGTCCTTTCTCGAAATCGGTCTGGGCGACGTCGCATCGGTCGGCGGCAAGACCGCGTCGTTAGGTGAACTTTATTCGGTGCTCGCAGCCGAAGGAGTTGCCGTCCCAGATGGGTTTGCGATCACGGCTGACGCTTATCGCACTGCACTATCGCAGGGCGATGTCGCGGACCATCTGCACCGGCTGCTTGACGGCATCGACAAGAGCAACATCCGGCAGCTTGCCAGCAAGGCCGCCAAGGCCCGTGCGATCGTCTACGCGGCTATGGACACGGCGCCGCTCCGCGCGCAGATCATGGAAGCGTATCGTCGGCTCGAACAGCAGGCGGGGCCCGGCGTCGCGGTGGCGGTGCGAAGCTCCGCGACCGCAGAGGATCTGCCGACGGCGAGTTTCGCCGGCCAGCACGAGAGCTTTCTAAATGTGCGCGGCGCCAACGATCTGTTCGAAGCGTGCCGGCGCTGCTTTGCTTCCATCTTCACCGATCGCGCGATCTCTTATCGGATCGACAATGGTTTCGATCATTTCAAGGTGGCACTGTCCGTCGCCGTAATGAAGATGGTGCGCTCCGATCTCGCGGCCAGCGGCGTGATCTTTACCCTCGATACCGAATCCGGGTTTCGCGACGTGGTGTTCGTCACCGGATGCTACGGCCTCGGCGAAACCATCGTGCAGGGCCAGGTCGATCCCGACGAGTTCTATGTCCACAAGCCGACGCTGGCGCTGGGATTTCGCCGCGTGCTGCGGCGCAAGCTGGGCGCCAAACAGGTTCGCATGATCTACGGCAAACGCGGCGGAACCCATGCGACGCTGACCCGCAATGTGCCGGCTGCCGAGCGGCAAAAATTCTGCATTTCCGATGCCGAGGTGCTCAGCCTCGCGGACAATGCGGTGCGCATCGAGGCGCATTATTCGAAACATGCCGGCGGCGCGATGCCGATGGACATCGAATGGGCCAAGGACGGCGCCGACGGCAAGCTCTACATCATTCAGGCGCGGCCCGAGACGGTTGCCTCGCAGCGCTCGGCAGACTTTTACGAAAGCTACAGCCTGACGGGGCGCGGCGAGGCCATCGTTACTGGGCGCGCGGTCGGCGAGAAGATCGCCACCGGGCGCGTGCGCCGCATCGCGACGGCGCGCGATCTGTCGGCGTTCAAGCCGGGTGAGATCCTGGTGGCGCCGGCCACCAGCCCCGACTGGGAGCCGGTGATGAAAATTGCCGCCGGCATCGTCACCGATAAGGGCGGCCGGACCTGCCACGCGGCCATTGTCGCGCGGGAGCTCGGTATTCCGGCGGTGGTCGGCGCCACGCACGCGACCGACAGGCTGAAGACCGGGGCAAGCGTCACCGTCTGCTGCGCCGAAGGCGATGTCGGCAGCGTCTATCCGGGAATCGTGCCGTTCGACGTGACGCGAACGCCGCTAAGCGACCTCACGCCGCCGCGTACCGCCATCATGGTGAATGTCGGCACCCCCGAAATGGCGTTTCGGACGGCGATGCAGCCGCAGTCCGGTGTTGGCCTTGCGCGCATGGAGTTCATCATCAGCGAACATATTGGCGTGCACCCCATGGCGCTGCTCCAGCCTGACAGGATTGCGTCCGCCAGGGAGCGGACCGCGATCGCCCGCCTGGTCAAAGACTACCAAAGCCCGTCCGAGTTCTTTGTCCAGAAATTGTCGGAAGGCGTTGGCACCATCGCCGCGGCGTTCTACCCCAAGCCGGTGATCGTACGGCTCTCCGACTTCAAGACCAACGAATATGCCAGCCTGCTGGGCGGCCAGGCGTTCGAGTCGAAGGAGGAAAACCCGATGCTGGGATTCCGCGGCGCCTCCCGCTACAGCCATCCGGCTTACGCCGAGGGTTTTGCGCTGGAGTGCGCGGCGTTGCGTCGGGTGCGCGATGACATGGGACTGTCCAATCTGCGCGTCATGGTGCCGTTCTGCCGGACCGTTGCGGAGGGCCGGCGAGTGATCGCGACCATGGCGGCCAACGGGCTGACCCGCGGCGAAGGTGGTCTTGAAGTCTATGTCATGTGCGAGATCCCGAACAACGTGATCCAGATCGACGCGTTTGCCGAACTGTTCGACGGCTTCTCGATCGGCTCCAACGACCTCACCCAGCTGACCCTGGGTGTCGACCGGGACTCGGATATCGTTGCTTTCGATTTCGATGAACGCGATCCTGGTATGCTGGAGATGTTCCGGCAGGCGGTGGCCGGCGCCAAGCGCAGCGGTCGACATGTCGGCATTTGCGGCGAGGCGCCTGCGAACTATCCGGAGATCGCGCGCTATCTGACCGGTCTCGGCATCGACTCCATCAGCGTCAATCCGGGCAGCGTGTTTCGCACCATGGAAGTGGTGCGTGCGGCCGAAGCCGACAGGGCCGCACAGAAGCCCTGACGCCGCCGACGGCGAAGGTCAGATGTCCGCGGGCACGGCCGTTGCGTGGATCTGCTCGGCGGCGGCGTTGATCCTGGTCATCGTATCGGTCAATTCGGTATACACCTCGTCCTCGATGGTCACCGTTCCGAAATTCGAATTCTCGCCATCGAAGCGCCCTTCGGCCGGCTGATCGGCATGTTCGAACCAGTGATAGCCCACGATTGAAGGCTTGCTTAAAGCCGCCGTCACGTAGCGCTCGAAACATCGCGCGCGCTCGGTCTGGCTGGCCACACGCGGCCCGGCGCCGCGGGTATTGGGCAGGCCCGAATCGTCGCCGCGGAAGGCGAATTCGGAAATCAGGCATGGTTTTCCGGCAGCAACAGCATAGGCGTCGATCACCGCACTGGCATCGACGTCGTAGCAATTGAAGGACACCACATCGAGGTGCCGTCCGGCGGCGGCGATCACATGGGTTTGCGGCTGATAGCCGAACCGCGACCCGATCACTAGGTGGTTCGGATCGACGGCCCTGATCGCCGAGGCGCATAATTCGAAATAGATGTCGGCGACGACCGCGCTGAAGGCATCGCAGTCTGCGGAAAATTGTGCGCGAACAGGATTGTCGCGATTGGCCTTCGCCTCCAGCGCATCGTTGAGCCCGCCGGGCGGCATCCGGAAGAACGGCGCGTCGATATGGGAAATCCGGCCAAGCTGCTCCCATGATTGCGCCGGCGTGCGCCAGATCGCATTGAACTGGGAAAACTCCCGATAATGATGCTGCATGCGCGCTATGGCGGCGACGCGGCCGGGGCGATGCGAGGGCAGGTTGAGAAAGATGGTCAGCAGTTCGTCGGCGCCCCGCCAGTCCGGCGACCAGTACAATTCATTGTCGATGAACGTGCCGAGCAGGCCCGGATCGTCGCGCCATCTCGTGCAGCGATCCCTGGCGCTTTTACGGATATGCGCGGCGAATCCGGCGTCGAAGACATCGGGAAAAATCTGGTCGCGGCGGTGCAGCCGGAATGTGGCGCCGAGCGCCGTGGTCGGCGTCATCGCGAGCCGTTGCGATCCCGCATCCGCCACAAGCTCGTCGGACCAGCAGCCGACGGTATTGAAATTCCAGCTCGCAAGACGGTCGGATATTGCCGCGCGCCAGACATTCTCATTGCCGTATTTGCTCCGGCAGGCGTCGGCATAGGGCGCGCGGTCGGTGCCGATGATGCGGTCCTGGTCGAAGCGCACATTGTTGACACCCTTGGAGATGAAGCGGCCGCCATCCGGATCCACAAGCCAGGACACGCCGAGATGTTCGGCGACACGGAAGAAGCCGCTGCCCTGGAAGCAGTCGTCGGCGATTCCACCCCATTTTGTTCTTCGCAACAGAATCTCCGGCGACCGAACAGCGCGATATCCTTGTCACATCGCTCAAGTCGACCATTCTTGATCTGGCTCAAGTGCGGCCGTCGTCGGCCTGACTATGGCTATCAACGGTCAGATCGTCCGGCCGGGATCGTAACGTTCGAACCTGGCTGGACGGACTGCGAAATCAGGGTGGTCAACCATGGCGACGCCGGAGCTTCCTGACATCGCCAGCCTTCGGCCGGATCTCATCTGGGGGGTCTCGACGTCGAGCTTCCAGATCGAAGGTGCGACGCAGGAGGGTGGTCGCGGCCCGAGCGTCTGGGACGTCTATGGTCACACCGATGAACTCAAGAATCGCGACAGCGGCGATGTCGCCTGCGATCACTACCATCGTTATCCCGAGGATGTCGCCTTGATGAAGGCGCTGGGCGTTCAGGCGTACCGGTTCTCGGTGGCCTGGCCGCGCGTACTGCCGCAGGGTCGCGGGTCGGCAAATGAAGCGGGCCTCGCGTTCTACGACCGGTTGCTCGATGAATTGCTGGCCGCCGGTATCGAACCCTGGCTGTGCCTGTATCACTGGGATCTGCCGCAGGCGCTGGAGGATTCCGGCGGCTGGCTGAATCGTGAGTCGGTGGCATGGTTCACCGACTACACGACACTCGTCGCCGGACGTTACGGCGATCGCGTCAAGCGCTTCGCGACCTTCAACGAACCTTCGATCTTCAGCCTGTTCAGCCGTTCGCTCGGGCAGAAAGGCCGCAGCGCTGAGGACGATCTGCATCGCATGATTCACCACGTCAATCTGGCGCACGGCGCCGCGGTGGATGTGTTGCGCGACAAGGTTCGTAATGTATCGATCGGATGCATCCACAACTATCAGCCATGCAGGCCTTCGAGCGATCGCGCAGCCGATGCCGTGGCGGCTGCGCACTTGAGCACGTACTGGAATAATGCCTTCCCGGATCCGCAATGCCTGGGCGAGTATCCCGCCGCAATGCGTTCTGCCGTGGCGCCGCACGTCGAGGCGGGTGATCTTGCGCGGATCTGTCGTCCGCTCGACTGGTTCGGGCTCAACCACTACAGCCCGGTCTATGTCGCCGCCAAGCCCGGAGCGTTGCTGGGCTACGATTTCGGCGACAAGCCGTCCGGCTGCGCCCTGACGCCGATCGGATGGCCGATCGAGCCCGCAGCCTTTGCAGACACGCTGCGTATCGTCCACGCGCGCTATGCTTTGCCCGTCTATGTCATGGAAAATGGCTACGGCGATGCCATGCAGCCCGACGAAACCGGCGCGGTGATCGATAGCGGGCGGATGGCGTTCCTGCGGGCCTATATCGAGGCGATGAATGCCGCCGCTGCCGATGGCGTCGACATTCGCGGCTATTTCATCTGGTCGCTGCTCGACAATTTCGAATGGGACTCCGGCTACAGCAAGAGGTTCGGCCTGACCTACATCGACTACGCGTCGCAGCGGCGAATTCCGAAAGCGTCGTTCGACTGGTACGCAAGGCTGATCAGGGCGGCACGCCAGCCATGAAAGCCCGCGCCTCGCACCCCCCGCATCCCGTGCTGCTCGCCGACATCGGCGGCACCAATGCGCGGTTTGCCGTCCTCGCCGATGGCGCAATGAGTGCGGTGGCTCACATGGCCGTCAGCGACTACGGTGATTTCAACGCAGCGCTGGCCGCCTATCTCGGTGGTCTGGCCGACGCCGGAAGCATCCGGTCCGCGATCCTGGCGGCGTCCGGTGCGGTCCGGGACAACCGCTGTGCGCTGACCAACAACGACTGGGTGATCGATGCTGCGGCGTTGCGATCGGCGTACGGATTATCCAGCGTCCGTCTGATCAATGATTTCGAGGCGGTGGCGTGGTCGCTGCGCCGTCTGTCGCCGGACAGGCTGCTCGCGCTGGGCGGTCAGGTGCCGTCGGCGGAAGCGCCGTGTGCGGCACTCGGCCCCGGCACCGGTCTCGGCATGGCGGTCAGCATTCCGCACGCGGCCGGCCAGATCGTGCTGTCGAGCGAGGGCGGCCATGCCAGCATAGCCGGCGACTCGCTGCGCGAGGATGCCGTCATCGCGCATCTGCGGCAGCGATACGGACATATGTCGGCGGAACGCGTGTTGTCGGGCCGCGGGCTCGAAAATCTTTACGCCGCTCTCGCCGCGCTGGACGGCGTCGCTGTACCGGAACGCCGCGCCGCCGATGTCATGCAGACCGGAATCGAGGGGAGTTGCGCGGTGAGCCGCGCGGCTGTCGACATGTTCTGTGCGATGCTGGGCTCGGTTGCCGGCAATCTGGCGCTTACCTTTGGTGCCAAGGGCGGCGTCTATATCGGCGGGGGCATTTTGCGTCGCGTCCCCGACTATCTGGCCCGCTCCGAATTCCGGGAGCGCTTCGAAGACAAAGGGCGGTTCAGAAAATATCTCGCGCCGATACCGGCGTGGCTCATTCTCGACGAGGATGCCGCGTTCGTCGGGCTCCGCGCTCTGGCTGAGGTCGAAGCCGTTGGCTGACATGGCCGCGCCTGGGATCGTCACCCTCACCATCAATCCGGCCGTCGACATTTCGACGTCGGTGAAGGAAATGTTGCCTTTCACCAAGATGCGTTGCGCGCCGCCACATCGCGATCCGGGCGGCGGCGGCATCAACGTCGCAAGGGTTCTGAAGCGGCTCGGCGTCGAAGCGACCGCGGTCTATCCCGCCGGCGGCGCCACCGGGCAAACCCTGGCCGCATTGCTCGAAGGCGAAGGCGTGCCGAGCCTCGTGATCCCGACCCTGAACGACACACGGGAGGACATCACCATCCATGACGAATCAAGCCGGGAGCAGTTTCGGCTGGTGTTCCCGGGCGCCGTTCTGAGCGAGTTTGAATGGCAGCAATCCATCGATGCCATTGCGCGCCTGGCGCCGGAGGCGGCTTTTGTCATTGCCAGCGGCAGCCTGCCCGCCGGCGTACCTGCCGACTTCTACGGCAGGGTTGTTCGGGCAGCCCACGGAGCCGGCAAGGTCATCGTGGATACGTCCGGTGCCTCCCTCAGATCGGCCCTGGAGGAGGGCGTTTATCTGATCAAGCCGAACCTGCACGAATTTCAGGACCTTGCAGGCGTGTCATCCGCTGACGATGCGTCGCTCGTTGCAGCAGGCCGCCACCTGTTCGGTCGCTACCGCATCGAAGTCATCGCGCTGTCCATGGGAGCCGAAGGCGCCCTGCTCATGACGCGCGACGCTATATTGCGCGCGAACGGTTTTCCTATCGAGCCAGCCAGCGTGTCCGGCGCCGGCGACAGTTTCCTGGGGGCGATGGTCTGGAGCCTGACCCGCGATGGCAGTCTTGAATCGGCTCTACGCTATGGGGTGGCCGGCGGGTCGGCAGCACTGCTCAATCCCGGCACCGAGCTTTGCCGCGCCGCCGACGTCCATCGGCTTGCGGCGGAGGTGACCATCAGGTCGCTCGTCGAGGGGGGTGGCTAGTCTTGCCGGCTTGACGCAGGTCAAGCCGGCTCTGTTCGAGGTTGCCTAACGTCGACTAGATTACAGTCTGACGGAGCCATTTTGCGCCGCCGCATGGCAAGTGCCTGACATATCAGCATGCTGAAGCCCGCTTATCTTGCGCCCGACGAGAGGCACCTGCTGGCCCGGTTCTGGCGGAGCGCGTCGGGATTCTGGCGCGGACCACAGGCGTGGCGGGCCTGGTTGCTGGCGGTGCTGCTGGTGGCGACGATGCTGCTGCAACTGGTTACCCAATACGGGCTGAATTTCTGGAACCGCGATTTCTTCAATGCGATCGGGCGCAAGGACGGTGCGGAGCTTGTCGCCCAGGCGCTGCGTTTCATCCCGCTGGCTGCCGCGAGCCTGTCTCTCACCGTGCTGTCGGTGTGGGCCCGCATGACCATGCAACGCACCTGGCGTGCCTGGCTAAGCAATCACCTGTACGATTACTGGCTGGATAACGATCGCTATACCCGGCTGCGGTTCGTGATCGGCGACCACGAGGCACCGGAGTTTCGCATTGCCGAGGATGCCAGGCTGGCGACCGACCTGCCGGTCGATCTCGCCCTCGGGCTGCTCAATTCGCTGCTCACGGTGATCACCTTCATTGGCGTGCTGTGGTCGGTGGGCGACAGCCTTGCGATCCAGATCGACGGCGTCAGCCTGATCGTTCCCGGTTACCTGGTCATCGCGGTGATCGCCTATTCGCTGCTGCTGTCGGCGACGACGATCCTGATCGCTAGTCATCTGACGAGGGTGATGCAGGAAAACAAGCGCGCCGAAGCCGAGCTGCGCACGATCGGCACCCATCTGCGCGAGAGCGGCGAGGGCCTTGCGCAGCCCGATCTCCGCAAGAGCGGGCGGCATACGATCGGCGCGGCCCTGAAGGCGGTAATCGCCATCTGGCGCATCTACTGCTGGCAGCTTATGCGCCTCACTTTGGTGACCTATACCAGCCTGCTGGTGACCCCGGTCATCGGCCTACTGCTGTGTTTGCCGAAATATCTTGCGGGCACGATGACGCTGGGGGAGGTGGTGCAGGCCGCGGCGGCCTTTGTCGTGGTGCAGAGCGCCTTCAACTGGTTCACCGAAAATTACGCGAAGCTGGCCGAGTGGGCGTCCTCCGCCAACCGCGTTGCCTCACTGCTGCTGGCGCTGGACGCGGTCGATGCATCCGGGCCGGCATCGGATCACGACAGCTCCGTGGCGGCACATGGCTCGAATGAGCCGCCCCGGATCGCAGGCCAGACGTCTGGCGCGGATCAGCCGACGACCAGCTCCTCGCCGGTCAGCCGCCGATAGGCCTCAAGATAGCGCTTGCTGGTGGCGTCGATGACGTCCGCAGGCAGCGGCGGCGGCGGGGCTTCGCCGTTCCAGCGGCCGGCGCGGCGTTCGATGTCGAGATAGTCGCGCAGCGGCTGCTTGTCGAACGAGGGTTGCGGCTGGCCGGGTGTGTAGACGTCGGCGGCCCAGAACCGCGAACTGTCGGGCGTCATCACCTCGTCGATCAGGATGATGCGGCCGTCGGCGTCGCGGCCGAATTCGAACTTGGTATCGGCGATGATGATGCCCTGCTCGCGGGCGATCTCTTCGCCCTGGGTGTAGACGGCGCGGGTCATGCTCTCGAGCGTAAAAGTGTCCTCCTCGCCGAGGATCTCGCGCATCCGTGCGATCGTGATGTTCTCGTCATGGCCGGTCGCGGCCTTGGTCGCGGGGCTGAAGATCGCGGGTTCGAGCTTGTCGCTTTCCTTCAGGCCCGCATCCAGCTTCTCGCCGGCCAGCGTGCCCGACGCGGCATATTCCTTCCATGCCGACCCCGACAGATAGCCGCGCACCACGCATTCGATCGGAAACACCGTGGTGCGCTTGCACAGCATCGCGCGACCGGCGAGCGAGGCGCGGTGCGCTGCCAGTTCGGGCACCTCGGCAATGATCGCATCGGCGTCGGCGGCGATCATGTGGTGCGGCACCACGCCGCCGAGCTGGTTGAACCACCAGGCGCTGATCTGCGTCAGCACCGCGCCCTTCATCGGGATGGTCTCGTTCATCACCACGTCGAACGCGCTGATGCGGTCGGTGGTCAGCAGCAGCACGCGGTCGTCACCGACGGCATAGACCTCGCGCACCTTGCCGCGGGCGAGCAGAGGAAGCGGCAGGTCGCTGGCGGACATCGGGGTGGTCGTCATGAGTGTCTTTCTTGATTTAAGCAACTAGGTTTCAGCCGTCATTGCGAGGTCAAGGAAAGCCGATTGGCTTTGCCCTAAGCGAAGCGACGCGGCAATCCAGAAAGCCACAAGCAAAGACTGGATTGCTTCGTCGCAACGGCTCCTCGCAATGACGTAGGAGGAGACGGTGCATTATTCCGGCAGCGGGATGAATTCGTGTTCCTCGGGGACGTGGGCAAAACGGCCGGTCTTCCAGTCTTGCTTGGCCTGCTCGATGCGCTCCTTGCTGGAGGACACGAAATTCCACCACAGGTGCCGCGGCCCTTCCAGCGCGTCGCCGCCGAGGAACATCATGCGGGTGTTCTGCAGCGCCTTGACGGTGATCGCGTCGCCGGGGCGGAAGATCAGCAGCTTGGGGCCTTCGTGGCGGTCGCCGGCGATCTCGATCTCGCCATCGACGACATAGATCGCGCGTTCCTCATGGTCGGGATCGAGCGGCACGCTTGTGCCGGCCTCTACCGATACTTCGGCATAGAACCACGGCGACACCATCGCCACCGGGGACGCCGCGCCAAAAGCGGAGCCCGCGATGATGCGCGCGGTGAAGCCGGCGTCCTGAATGACCGGCAGGCTGTCGGCGCCGTAATGCTGGAACGACGGCGCGATCTCCTCGGAGCCCTTGGGCAGCGCGATCCAGCTCTGCAGCCCGAGCATCTTCTGCCCATTGGCGCGCGGCACGTCCGGCGTGCGCTCGGAATGCGCGATGCCGCGGCCGGCGGTCATCAGGTTCATCGCGCCGGGCTGGATCTCGCGGACATTGCCCTCGCTGTCGCGGTGCATGATCGAGCCGTCGAACAGATAGGTGACGGTGGCCAGGCCGATATGCGGATGCGGGCGCACATCCATGCCGTGGCCGGCGATGAACTGCATCGGCCCGAAATGGTCGAAGAAGATGAAGGGGCCTACCATCTGCCGCTTGCCGTGCGGCAGCGCCCGGCGGACCATGAAGCCGTCGCCGATGTCGCGCGTGCGCGGCACGATCGCCAATTCCAGCGCGTCGCAGGAGGCGGCGTCGCCGAGGATCGGATCGTTGCTAGGCTGCCAGCTCATGGGGTCTCCGTGTGTTCGGAGACAGTCTAGCAGCCCGCTCCGGAGCCGTCATCCCGACTGGCCCGCGTCGCCCGGATGGAGCGAAGCGTAATCCGGGGAAAGTCGGACCGGTTGCGCCGCCGGCCCCTGATTCCGCTTCGCTCCATCCGGGCTACAGAGCCTCGGAGCCTACAGCGGCTTGATCTGCACCTTGCGGAATTTGACCACGCCGGAGCCGTATTGCAGGGCGATCGGGCCGTCGGCGAACTTGCTGTCTTCGATATCGGCGGTCTTTTCACCGTTCAGGATCACGGTGAGTTTCGGCCCCTTGGCGGTGATCTCATAGGTGTTCCACTTGCCCGCGGCCTTGGGCATCGGGTTGACCTTGGCGAAATCCACGATCGCGCCCGTGCCGTAGGACGGGTCGGGCCGTTTGTCGAAGATGTTGACCTCGTAGCAGGTATTGGCGCCGATCACCTTCGGGTTGGCGCAGCGGATGAAGATGCCGGAGTTGGCCGCTTCATCCGTCCAGAACTCGGCGCGGATCTGGAAATCCTTGTACGACGTCTTGCTGACGAGGTAAGCGGGATCCTTGCCGGCGAGCTTGTCGGCGACCAGGGCGCCGTCCTTCATCTCCCAATTGGCATCGGCGACGCGGTCCCAGTCGCCCATCTTGCTGCTGTCGAGCAGCGTGACCCAGCCGTCCGATTGGCTCAGGGCCGGCTGGATGAAAGCCGCTAGCCCAAGAAAAATTCCGGCCGCAATCGTTGTCTGCCGCATCGTCGTCTCCCCCTGTTGTTTGTTACCGTGATGATAGTCATGGGAGGAAGGGCGTGTAAACGATCTGGCGCAAGGATTTATGGTTGCAGTGCGGTCATCGTCCCAGGGCCGTCGCCACCCCATCGAATCATTGCCGTGACAGGATCGCGTCCGCGGCGACCGACACGCTGCGCGCTATGCCTTGCGCTTGGTCGGCGTGCGGCCGGTCGCGCGTGAAGCCCGCAGCACCTGCTGCAGCGCCAGGACATTCGGCGACGCGGCGCCCTTGCGCCAGATCAGCACGGTCTCGGCGCGATTTTCGCCGGCCGGCAACCGGTGCACAAGGAGCCTCTCGCTTTCGGGAAACGTCGACAACACGCTTTCCGGCAACAGCGCAACGCCCATGCCGGCGACGACGCAGCCGAGCATGGCGTGATAGGAGCCGAGCTCGATGGTGCGCTCGGGCAGCTCGCCACGCTTCGCATACCAGTCTTCCAGCCGCTTGCGATGCGGGCAGCCGTTCTCGAACACCAGCACCGCGCGCGGCGCGCTGCCCTTGCGACCGATCGGTGGGTGGCTGGCGGACGACACGATCACCGGGACCTCATCGAAAGCATGCACGCGATCGAACGGTGCGGCGGCGATCGGTTCGGCGACGAAGGCCGCGTCGAGGTCGCCGGCGAGAATTCCCTGCGCCAGCGTCTGCGGATTGCCGATGCGCAATTCGAGCTGCACGTCGGGATGGCGTCGGTGAAATTCGTGGAGCGGGCCGGGCAGCCGCACCGCAGCGGTGCTTTCCATGGCGCCGAGGCGCAGCACGCCGCGCGGCCGCGGATCCTGCACCGCGTCGCGCGCCTCGTCGGCCAAAGCCAGCAGTCGGTCGGCATAGCCGAGCAACGTCTGGCCCACCGGCGTCAAATGCAGCCGCTTGCCTTCGCGGACGAATAGCTGTGTGCCGAGATCGTCCTCGAGCTGGCGCACGCGCGTCGTCACGTTGGACTGCACGCGGTGCAGGCGCTCGGCGGCGCGCGTGATCCCGCCCTCGCGCACCACGGCGCGGAAGATGCGCAGTTCAGCCAGGTCCATGCATCTCTCCGGAAGATCGTAATGATCTCGATTATTCATTTTATAGGATGAATCAGCGCGGGTAAACCACAAGCAGCGGGCATGGGCCGGACAGCAGGGGCGGAAGATGGCGGACGAATTCCTTCCCCGCATTGGTGATGAACGCCGCCTCACGGCGTCGCAATGGACGGCGCTTCGGCAGGCCATCACGCGCAGCGTTCATATCGAGCGCGGCCGGATGATCCGTTCCGCCGTCGCGGCTGGCCTTGCGGCGGTTGGGGCAGGCTGGCGTCGCTTGTGCGAGCGGCAGCAGGCCCGCGCCGCGCTGCAAGCCATGCGCGACGTCGAATTGCGCGATATCGGCGTCACCCGCGCCGGCATCGAGGCCGCGATCCGCTGCCGCGACACCACGGCGTAACCCGCGCCGCATGATCTCATCACAACTGGAGAACTACCATGTCGAAAGCCTACTGGATCGTCCGCGTCTCGGTGCGCGATGAAGCGCGTTATCCCGACTATCTCGCCGCGGCGAAGCCGGCATTCGAAAAATTTGGAGCGAAGTTCATCGTTCGCGGCGGCGCCTTCGAGGCGATAGAAGGCAACGCGCGCGATCGCAACGTCGTGGTCGAATTCGCCGACCGCGCCACCGCGACGGCGTGCTATCGCAGTCCCGAATATGACGCCGCCAAGGCGATCCGGCAGAAATACGCCGAGGCCGACTTCATAATCATCGACGGCGCCTAGCCGCCGTCAGCGCCCCAGCGCCGTGGCTGTACTGACGCGGTCATAACGCTCCAGCGACAGGATGGCGTCGGCAAATCTCTCGGCGCCGCCGTTCAGCACCGGCCGCGCCAACTGCAGGAACTTCTGCGCCATCGCCTGTGCGTCGGGAAACGACGACGGCTCGCCGGACGGGTCCGCATAGATCCGCTCGTGCACGCCGTCCTCGGTGGTGATCGAGACGCGGCCTCCGAACGGATGGCGCTGGCCCTCCAGCCGTTCGTCCTGGACGACATCGAAGCGGTCGGCCAGCGCGTCGATAGCGGCATCGCCGAGCCGCTTGTAGTCGTCCCAGCCGAAACTGCCCTGGTCGAGCGCCAGCGCGCCGGTAAAGAACATCGAGAACTGGCCGCCGACGATCGAGGTCGGGTGACGCTTGGTGGCGGCGTCGCCGGTCAGCGTGATGCCGTTGCGGTGCAGCCCGATCTCGACGCGTGTGACCTGATCCGGCGTCAGATTGTGCTCGCGGCGCATCGCGATAATGGCGTCGATCGCGGCATGGGTATAGCGGCAGCTCGGATACGGCTTCACGCCGATCTTCATGGTCTCATAGACCGTGCCGAGTCCGGCGGTGGCCTTTTCCGGATGGGCGTCGTCGCTGTAGCCGACCAGCAGGCCGTGTTTGCCCTCGACCGATTCGGTGGCGCCAAGAAAATCGTTTTTGGCCAGCGTCGCGGCGATCACGCCGTTCATCGCGGCGGCACCCACCTGGTAACGCTTGTTCCAGGCGCCGTTGACGAGAAACTGCAGCGAGCCGGCGGCCTGGCTGCCGGACACGCCGAACGCCGAGATCAACTGCTCCTTCGACAGGCCGAGCAATTTGCCGGCCGCGGCGGCGGCGCCATAGGTCCCCGCGGTTGCGGTCGGATGGAATCCCCGCGCGTAATGCGAGGTCGGGTCGAGCGCATTGCCGAGCCGGCAGCACACTTCATAGCCGGCGACGATCGCGGTCAGCACCTGTTCGCCGGAGGCGCCGACCATCTCGCCGACAGCGAAGGCGGCGGGCACCACCGGGGCGCTCGGATGCAGCGAGGAATCGGCATGGGTATCGTCGAAATCCAGCGAATGGCCGAGCGCGCCGTTGAGCAGGGCCGCGACCGCTGGTGTCCACTTCTTGCTGTCGCCGAATACGGTGGCTTCGCCGGCGCCGTCGAGCGACAGCGCCTGCAGCATGTTCAGCAGAGCCGGCGTCGATTCAGCTTCCTGACGCGCGCGGATCGTGCTGCCGAGGTAATCTAGCGTCAGAACCTTGGCGCGCTCCCGCACGTCCTGTGGGATGTCGTCAAACTTCAAATCCGCTACATAGGCAGCAAGCGTCGCGGTCTCGTTGGCCATTGTGTTTCCTCACTCTTGTTGAAAACAGCGTAAGCGGGCTGAATCGGCGTTTCAAGCGCGTCCCGCGCACGCAGCCATGCGCCGCGACGCTGCCTGCAACAGATGGATCACATGATTGCATTGCTGAAACGGATCTGGGCCTTCCTTGTCACGCACAAGGTCGAATTGGGGCTCGGCGTCCGCGTCACCGTGGCGGCGATGAGCGCGCTGGCGATTGCGACGGCCTTCGGGCTCAAGCTGCCGCTATGGGCGGTGCTGACCGCGATCATCGTCACCCAGATGAGCGTCGGCCGCTCGCTGAAGGCGACGCGGGATTACCTGGTCGGCACGATCGGCGGCGCCATCTATGGCGGCGCGGTGGCGATCCTGATCCCGCACACGGGCGAGGGCGCGCTGCTCGGCGTGCTGGTGCTGGCGGTGCTTCCCCTGTCCTTCATTGCCGCGATCAATCCCAGCCTGAATGTCGCAACCGTCACCGCCATTATCGTGCTGCTGCTGCCGACCATGAACCACGTCACGCCGCTGGAATCGGCCATCGATCGCGTGCTCGAGGTTGCGGTGGGTGCCATCACCGGACTGCTGGTGTCGTTTCTGGTGTTGCCCTCGCGCGCGCACTCCCACATTCGCGCCGGTGCGGTGAAGGCGCTCGAACTGATCGCCTCGGCGCTCGGCGAACTCTTGGCGGCAGCCACCCGCGGCCGTGACAATGACGAGTTGCACCGGCTGCAGCACGGCATCGGCGCGGCCCTGACCGGGCTCGACGTCACCGGCGCGGAGGCCGAGCGCGAGCGCGCCGCGCATCTGTCCTCGGGGCCGGATACCGGACCGTTGCTGCGCACCATCCTGCGGCTGCGGCACGATCTGGTGATGATCGGCCGCGCCACCGTGGTGCCGCTGCCGGCCGAATTGCAGAAGCGGCTGGCCGGGCCGCTGGCGCGGGTCAGCGCCGCGATCGTCTCTTATCTGCGGGCCATCGCCGAAGCCTTGCGCAGCGGCACCGGCGCGCCGGCGATCTGGCCGGTGCAGGTGGCGCTGCAGGCCTATAGCGCCGAAGTCGCCGCCTTGCGCAGCGAAGGATTGACGCGCGGGATGCCCAGCGATGTCACCGAACGTTTTTTCGCGATCGGCTTTTCGCTCGAGCAGATGCGACAGAATCTGCGGGATCTGGAGCGCTGCGTCGCCGAGTGGGCCGACAAGGTGCCGGAATTGCCGACAAAGGCAGAGCTCCCGTAGCCCGGATGCCAATCCGGGGCCGGTCGATCCCCCATCGCTGCCCCCGGATTGCGTCGCCGCTGGCTACGCCAGCGCCGGCTTCATCCGGGCTACGGGTCAGCGTGTTTTCAACGCCTCCATCGCGTGCAGATGCAGCTTTTCCGGATCGCGTTCGCCGCGCGACGCCGCGTCGAGGATGCTGGTGGACAGCAATTTCAGCGCGTCGGAGGGAATGCGCAGCGGCAGCACGTCGAGGCAGCGCTCCAGCGCCGCCGTCATCGCCGCCACCGTTTCCGGCGTAAAGGCATGACCGCCCTCATCCTGCCAGGGTTGCTGCGCCAGCTCGGGAGTTGGCTCCTTGCCGGGCTGCCGGCTCAGCCGGGCGGCGGCGCTGAGTACCCGGAGATAGATCAGCCCGGCCTCGCCGAGCGCGTCCTCGTCGGTCTGGCCGGATTTCGCCAGGGTCACGATGCGCGACGCCAGCCGGCGCCGGTTCTCGATTGTATCGGCGGCCTCGCCCTCCGCGGCGATGAAAGGCTGCCAGGCATTGTCGAAAGCCCGCGCAAGCGCGGCCTTGGATTCGTCGCTGGTCGGATTGATTTCAGAAAATGTCACGCCGGGTAACCGGCATGGCCAGTCGAAGTTCCCGCCGGCCCGGCAAATTCAGTTTTCAGTCCGGCGGGCACTCTGAGCTAAATCAACTCCATGGCGCAGAAGTTCTGTAGGGTCGCGGCAGAAAAACCACAGCGGGAGATCAGGGAATGGCGATCACGGATGTATTGCTGGTATTGCGGACCTATCCCGAGCCCACGCCGCTGCAGGTCGTCGAGGATGCGGACGCCATCGCCGGCTTGCTGGGCGCGCATCTGGCCGCCGTCGCCTGCGAGACGATCGTCGATGTCCCCGGCAGCATGTTGCCGACGTTGCTCATCAGTATTCCCGGGCTGATCGCCGACGAGGCGCGCAAGAGCCGGAAAAACGCCGAGGATCTGCTGGCAGCCTGCGAGGCCGCTGCCGGCCGGCGACAAGGCGCGTCCGTGGAGATCATCTTGGGGCGTGGCATCGCCGCCGAGGTGCCTGAAATCATGGTGCAGCATGCGCGGCTGCGCGACCTCACCATCGTGTCCGTGCCGGACAGCGATGATCCCTGGTATGCGGAAGCACTCATCTTCGGCTCGGGCCGACCGACTTTGGTGCTGCCGGAGCGACCGCGGACCCGACCCCTCGCGCTGGACACCATCCTGGTGGCGTGGGATTTCAGCCGCGCTGCGGCGCGCGCCGTTGCGGATGCGCTTCCGATCCTCGAAAAGGCCAAGCAGGTCCGCATCGTCACCGTCGGTGACGAGAAGCCGATCGACACCCCTCACTCGGCATCCGAACTGGCCAGAAACCTGGCGCGCCACGGCATCGACGTGGTGCTGGACGAGGTCAGTGCGGCCGATCGGGCCATCGGCGACGTTCTCGCCGCGCACGCGCAGTCGTGCTCGGCGGACATGATGGTGATGGGGGCCTACGGTCATTCGCGGTTCCGCCAGTTTATCCTCGGCGGCGCCACCCTGAGCATGCTCGCAGGCCCGCCGCTGCCGATCCTGTTCTCGCATTGACGCGCCTTTTGCATCATCGCGGGTGTGCCTCGGGCATTTTGTCGGCATAGTAGGGCGGACTCACACGGGAGATCTGCCTTGTCCTATGACCGTTCCACCGTCGAGACGGTGATCCAGCACTATTTCGACGGCCTCTATGAAGGCGACGCCGACAAGCTCGCCGCGATCTTTCATCCCACGGCGGATCTGCGCTGGGTGTCGAAGGGGCAGTTGCAGGTGCTGACGGTGCCGGACTGGATGGCGCTGGTGAAGCAGCGCGCCTCCGCCAAGTCGGAAGGCAAAGCGCGTGAGGATTTCATCGTCACGGTGGATCGCTCCGACGAGAACACCGCCTTCGTCAAGGTGCGCTGTCAGCTCCCGCCGCGCTATTTCACCGATTATCTGGTGGCGATGAAGCTCAGCGACGGCTGGCAGATCGTCTCCAAGGCCTATCGTTGCGATACGAGGGAATAGCTACGCTACGTGGCCTCGGCGAAAGCCGTTATACATCGCGGTGGCGGCGCCTGAGGTCAGCACCGGAAGATAGCGCGTGTCCTGGTAATTGCCGTTCAGCGAGACCCGCGGCAGCGCGGTGATCTGTTCGGCGTTGTCGGCGAAGATCACCCCGGGGCGCGTCGTCACCGCCGTGGCATAGCCAGCCTGCTGCGCCAGCGCGAATTCGCGCGGGCCCGCGGCGCAGCGATCGCCATAGGGATAGGCCAGATGAACCGCGGGGCGCTGCAACTCGGCCTCGATCCGGGTGCGGCTGCCGATCAGCTCATGCAGCGCATCGGGCTGGCTCTGCTTGGCGAGGTTGCCATGGCTGACGCTGTGGCCTCCGATCGTCACCAAGGGGTCGGCGGCAAACGGCTTCAACTCGTCCCACGACATGCACAATTCGCCGCTGATGGCGTCCTCATTGACGCCATGGGCGGCGCATAATGCCGTCATCTGGCGGCGAAGCTCCGGATCGCTCAATCCGCGCAACCAGCCATGCAGCCGGTCGAACGCCATTTCCTTGCCCGGCAGCGTCGAGGTGTCGAGCCGGACCATGTCGCCATCGATCGGCGCCTCGATGGCGGAAGCCCCGGCGATCACCCGTTCCAGGGCGATCCACCACAGCCGGCCGGTGCCCTGCGCGAAGTCGCTGGTGACGTAGACCGCAAGCGGGGCATCGAAATCCTGCATCGCCGGCAGCGCGAAATCGCGGTTGTCGCGGTAGCCGTCATCGCAGGTGAAGCAGGCGAAGCGACGCGAAAAGTCCTGTTCCGCCAGCCGTCGCTGCAATTCGTCGGGCGTGACGATGTCGATGTCGGAAGCCCGGATATAAGCCAGCGTCGCGCGCAGGAAGTCGGGGGTGATCTCGAGATGGCGGTTCGGCTGGAACAGGCCGGCATGCGCCGGGCGGACATGATGCAGCATGAAAATGTTGCCGACGCCGCCGAAGATCGGCTTCAGGACCCGATGGGCGCCACTGAAATACAGCGCGTCCAGACCGGCGCGGATCATCGTATTCCGGATCTGCTTCATCATATGACCGAGCAATTGATGCTATCCAGTGACACAAACAGAAACAATTGAATAAAGCGTTATCCCGGTACCCCTTATCCTACCCTCGACCGCGCGGGAATACAGTTTGACAGTCGCGCAAGGGTTTGTTTTCACTCTGTTTCCAGACCCCCCACAGGACTTCGAATGCACGGACTTTTCAAGTGGAGCAACAAATGGTGGCCTGGCCTGGTTCCGCTTGCCGTTCTGTGGGTTGCGGCAGCCTGGGTTAGCACAGTTCTGCTGGAAGCCGACATCGCCGCGCGCAGCACGGTGGCGCTGAAAAACACCGTCCTCGACAAGACCCGGATCGCGGTGGCCGGCCGCGACGTTTCGCTGGCGGCCGAGGCGTTTTCCGAAGATGGCCGCCGCAGCGCGCTGTCGTCCGTCGAGGCCGCACCGATGGTCAGGCTGGTCAATGACGGAACCCGGCTGGTCCAGCAGGCCAAGCCCTTCGTCTGGGTAGCCGAACGCGACAATGTCCGGGTGACGCTGTGGGGGACCGCCCCGCTGCCCGCCAGCAAGGCGCGCATCGCCGAGGCTGCCCGCGCCGCATTGTCCGGCACCGAAGTGTCCGATCGCATGGGGTTGGCGCGCGGCGCGCCTTCGCGCTTCGATGCCGCGGTGTTGCTGCTGATCGACCAGATCGCCAAGCTGAAGGACGGCAAGATCGTGGTGTCCGACAACAGTGTCAGCCTGTCCGGCATGGCCCGCGATCTCGGCGGCCGCGAGGCGATCGCGGCGGCGCTGAAGAACCTGCCGGAGGGCTTCTCGGTCGCCACCAACGACGTCAAGGCTCCGCCTTACATCTTCCAGGCTAACAAGGACCCGGTCGCGGTAACGCTGACGTTGAGCGGTTATGTGCCGGACAACAATGTGCACGCCGTGCTGGCCGCGACCGCGGGCCGCAAATTCGCCAATGAGAAGATCATCGACAATCTGAAGGCCAGCATCGGCGCGCCCAGCGGCTTTTCGGCCGCGGTCACCTCGGCGCTGGCCGCGCTGTCGCGGCTGTCCACCGGCACGCTGGTGGTGTCCGACCGCGAGGTCCGCCTGTCCGGCGACGCGCTGTTCGAAATTGCGGCCAGCCAGATCCGCTCCGGGCTGGCGCAGGAACTGCCGCAGGGCTGGACGGTCAAGCCGGAAGTCTCGGTCAAGCCGGCGGCGTCGCCGGTGGATTCGACGGTGTGCCAGCAATTGTTCACCCAGAACCTGACCAAGGGCCGGATCCGGTTCGAGGCCTCCAGCGCCAGCATCAACGCCGATTCGGCGGGGCTGCTGGACCGCCTGATTGAAACCGCGATGCGTTGTCCGGCGGCCAATATCGACATCATCGGCCACACCGATGGCGACGGCGACCCCGGCTTCAACCAGACCCTGTCCGAAAAGCGGGCCGCGGCGGTGCGGGACTATCTGGTCCGTGCCGGCCTGCCGGCGGAGCGTTTCACCACCCAGGGCTACGGCGCGAGCCAGCCGATCGCGGTCAACAATACCGAGCAAGGCAAGTCGCAGAACCGCCGTATCGAATTCATGGTGAAACAATAATGATCGATCTGGCATATTTTCTGTGGGGCTGGCTGCTCGGCGCCGCAGCGCTCGGTTTCTGCATGGGCTGGATTGCCGTCATCACCCGCACCCGGCCGGTGCCGCGGCGCTGGGTGCAGGGCCTGGCGGTGCTCGCGGTGGTGATCGTCGGTATCGCGCTGGCCAGGCTGCTGCCGGGCCGGTTCGGCTATTGGCTCGATCTAGGCCTGGCGCTGTTCGCCTGCTATCTGGTCGGCTGCGCGATCGGTTCGTGGCTGCGCGATGGCGTCGTGGCCCGGCAGATGCGGGCATCCTCGGCGTAGCGATGAGCCTCCTTGCCCATTACCGGATGTTCGGGCGGTACAACGCCTGGGCCAATGCCCGGCTCTATCAGGCCGTGGCGTTGCTCGGTGCCGAACAGTTCAGCGCCGACCGGGGCGCCTTCTTCAAATCGGTCAAGGGAACGCTCAACCATCTGCTGGTGACCGACCGGATCTGGCAGCAGCGCTTCACCGGCGAAGGCGACGCGCCGGACCGGCTCGATGCCATCCTGTTCGAGCGTTTCGACGAGCTGCGGGCGGCACGGAGCGCCGAAGACGCCCGCATCGTCCGCTATGTCGATGGTCTCGACGAGGATCGCCTGGCCGGCGTCATCCGTTATCGGCGGGTATCGTCGCCTGAAACGTTCGAACAGCCGCTCGCCCCCGCGCTGGCGCACTGGTTCAACCACCAGACCCACCATCGCGGTCAGGCCCACGCGGTGCTGACGGGGCTGATCGGGGCGGCCCCCGAACTCGATCTGTTGTTTTACCAGCGTCTTGCCGACAAACCGGCGGGATAGAACTACGAAAGCTTCACGGCCGCATGCGTGGTCGTTGTGCTGCGATCGGCCGGTCGTCAATATGCCGCAGCGACTTGCGCAAATTCCGTCTGGGGTTTGGTAATTCGTACCTAATATATTGATGCAGCGGGTTTTTTGTTCAATTCCACTTTGCCGCAAAACACGCTAGGACAGGTTGTCCCGGCAGCGACGGCGGCAACGCCGAGGTTTGCCTGATTTCCCGGACGCGGGATCGCATTCGAGGTTGAGATGCTGGAAGCAATACGCAGGGCGATCTCGTTTCTGCGCCACAAGCAGATCCTGAAGAAGCTCGGTGTCCTGTTAAGCGTCGCGGTGATCGTGTTCGCCTGCTACATGCTCTATCACGAGCTGCGCAACATCAATATGGCCGCCGTCTACGAGGCGATGATCGGCACGGAACCGCGGCTGATCGGCCTCGCCGCGCTGTCGGTGGCGGCCGGCTATTTCACGCTGACATTCTATGACTGGTTCGCCGTGCGGGCGATCGGCCACGGCCATATCCCGTACCGCATCAACGCGCTTGCCGCCTTCTCCAGCTATGCGATCGGTCACAATGTCGGCGCCAGCGTCTTCACGGGCGGAGCGGTGCGCTACCGCATCTATTCGGCCTGGGGGCTGAACGCGGTCGACGTCGCCAAGATCTGCTTTCTCGCCGGGCTTACGTTCTGGCTCGGCAACGCCGCCGTGCTCGGCATGGGCATTGCCTATCATCCGGAGGCCGCCTCGGCGATCGACCAGCTACCGCCCTGGGTCAACCGCGTGATGGCCTTCGTACTGCTCGGCGGTCTTGCCGGGTACGTCGCGTGGGTCTGGGTCAAGCCGCGCAGCGTCGGCCACGGCACCTGGTCGGTACAGTTGCCGGGCGGACCGCTGACGCTGCTGCAGATCGCGATCGGGATCATCGATCTCGGTTTCTGCGCGCTGGCGATGTACATGCTGGTGCCGGACGAGCCCAACCTCGGCTTCGTCGTGGTGGCGGTGATTTTCGTCTCCGCCACCCTGCTTGGTTTTGCCAGCCATTCGCCGGGCGGGCTGGGCGTGTTCGATGCCGCGATGCTGGTCGGGCTGTGGCAGATGGACAAGGAAGAGCTGCTGGCCGGCATGCTGCTGTTTCGCGTGCTGTATTATCTGGCGCCGTTTTTTATCTCTGTCATCCTGCTGACGTGCCGTGAAATTATCATGGGCGCGCGCTCGAAGCGTTTATTGTCTCTTGAGACAGACGCGCCCGCGGTCCCCGTCGGACGACCGCTCAAGGAACATGGCGGCTCCGGCGCCTGAACTTCAATCCGGAGCAGGAAAAGAACCCGCCAGATGGTTGTTGAAGCTTCGCCCCCGAGCGTGTTTTCGCCGTGGCCAGACCGGTTGCGGCATGCCGCGATCATCCTGCTTGTGGCCGGGCTGGCGCTCGTGGCTCTCGTGCTGTTCGGCGAATTGTCGGCGCAGCGCGCGGTGATTGCCTTCGTCTGCATCACCGGCGCGGCGCTGGTGCCGTGGCGGCTGCACGACAAGACCACCTCGCGCGAAGAGGTACTGAGCGTCAATCCGGTGGAAGCGCCGGCGGTGCGCGCCATCGTCGCCGGCATGCCCGATCCGGCCGTGCTGCTCGATCGCGCCGGGCGCGTGTTGCATTTCAATTCCGCGGCCGGGCAATTGGCACCGGCCCTGCGCCGCAATGAGCTCGCACAATTCGCGCTGCGCTCGCCCGAGATCGTCACCGCTTTGCGCGAAGCCATCGCCACCACCGAGCCGCGCCGCGCCACCTATCTCGACCACGTCCCGGTGGACCGCTGGATGGAACTGCTGATCACCCCGGTTCCGGTGCCGACGCATTTCGGCGGCACCGACACCTGCATGCTGATGACGTTTCATGACCAGACGCCGTTGCGCCGGGTCGAGGAAATGCGCGCCGACTTCGTCGCCAATGCCAGCCATGAGCTGCGCACGCCGCTGGCCGCTCTGTCCGGCTTCATCGAAACGCTGCAGGGCCCCGCCAAGGACGACGCCAAAGCGCGCGAGCGTTTCCTCGGCATCATGCATACGCAGGCGAAGCGGATGGCGCGGCTGATCGACGATCTGCTGTCATTGTCGCGTGTCGAACTCACCGCGCATGTGCGGCCCGACATGCTGGTCGATATCCTGCCGATCATCCGCCAGGTCGGCGACGGTCTCGAACCGCTGGCGGCCGAACGCCAGGTCCGGATCGAGATGGAATTGCCGGATGCGCCGGTCATGATCGCCGGCGACCGCGAGGAACTGCTGCGCCTGTTCGAAAACCTGATCGAAAACGCGCTGAAGTACGGCGCCTCCGGCGGGCGCGTGCAGGTGTCGCTTGCGGCGTCGAACAATCTGGAAGGGGCCCCGGAAATCCGCGTCGCGGTACGCGATTTCGGTCCCGGCATTGCGCCGGAACATCTGCCGCGCTTGACCGAACGCTTCTACCGCGTCGATGTCGGCGACAGCCGCGCGCAGGGCGGTACCGGGCTCGGGCTTTCCCTGGTGAAACACATCCTCAACCGCCACCGCGGCCGGCTGCTGATCGAAAGCGTGCCGAAGAACGGCGCGACGTTCACGGCGGCATTCCCGCAACTGAAGGCGCCGCAGGCTTAGAGCCGAACTGTGTTGTGAGTTTGTCGCCATCTCCCCCGTCATCTTGAGGTGCCGTCGCTCTTGCGACGGCCTTGAAGGATGGACGTGGGCTGCGGCGCCTGTGGTCGCATCCTTCGAGGCTCGCCCAATGGGCGAGCGCCTCAGGATGACGGCGGTGGAATGCACGGAGAGATTATCCGGGCGCTGCGGGTCGCCGCAACGCCTTCACGTCAGCGCAGCGGCTTCGGTGCCTGACGGCGGCGGTCGCTGGCCGGCTGGTAGGCGATACGCGAGTGATGCGCGCAATAGGGCAGGCTCTGCAGGGCCTTGCCGCCGCAGAAGTAGAATTCCGAGCTCGACGGATCGCCGATCGGCCAATGGCAGGTCGCCTCGTTCAGCTCGACCAGCGTCAGACGCTGGCTCATCGGCACCACGTTGTCATAGGTGACCGGATCCGGTTCCATCTCGACTTCGTAATTCTGCGCCAGAGCGGTGTTGCCGCGCGCCACCGGGCGCGACATCCGCACCATCTGCTGGGCGACGGGGCGCGTCTTGCGCGGGCGCGGCGCGGCCGAAGACGGGCTCTTGGCACGACCGGACAGGCCGAGGCGATGCACCTTGCCGATCACGGCATTGCGCGTCACATTGCCGAGCTCGGCTGCGATCTGGCTGGCGGACAAGCCGCCTTCCCAGAGTTTTTTCAATTGCTCGACGCGGTCGTCGGTCCATGTCATTACCGTCATCGCAAATTCCCTTCGTGTCGCGCCGGGCCGATTAGGCTCGGCGCTGCGACTCCAGACTCAAAAACCCCTGCTGTCAGAATCCCTTAGCGCTCGCCGGGCGCAGAATTTTGCGACCAGGCGTTTTACGCCGCGTACAAGACTAAAGGATCAACCGCCGCACGAGATGTCGTATCCGACAGCGCAAAAGCTACAATATGCCGTGACTCGCGCGCAAGAGTCCGCCGAGGCGCGTCCACATGCTTCTGCCAGTAAAGCAGCAAAATCGGCTTTTTTGACGACTTCGGGTGGCCTCTGGACACCACTGCCAGGTTGACAGTCATCATGGCACACATAGAATAATGCACACGTGCCGCCTGCGAAAGGCGGCACGTTTCGTTTTGGGGTCCGTTGTCGGTCTCGGCGCCTTGGCCACCGACCACACCTTGAGCTTTTTCGATCGGACTGGTTATGACCAACAGCGCACCGTCTCATCTGCTTCCCGTATTCGCCAGGGCGGACGTCGCCTTCGAGCGCGGAGAAGGTGCATGGCTGATCTCGACCGAAGGCGAGCGCTATCTCGATTTCACCAGCGGCGTTGCGGTCAATGCGCTCGGCCACTGCCACCCGCATCTGGTGACGGCGCTGCAGGAGCAGGCGACGAAGCTCTGGCACATGTCGAACCTGTTCAAGAGCCCGGACGGCGAGCGTCTCGCAGCCAGGCTCTGCGAGCAGAGCTTCGCGGATTACGTGTTCTTCGCCAATTCGGGCGCCGAGGCGATGGAATGCGCGCTCAAAGTGACGCGGCACTATCACTTCTCCAAGGGGCATCCCGAGCGCAGCCGCATCATCACCTTTGAAGGCGCGTTCCATGGCCGCACGCTCGGCACGCTGGCCGCGACCGGCGCCGCCAAATATCTCGAAGGCTATGGCGAGCCGCTCTCCGGTTTCGACCAGGTTCCGCTCGGCGATATCGATGCCGTCAAGAACGCGATCGGCCTGAACACCGCCGGCATCCTGATTGAGCCGCTACAGGGCGAGGGCGGCGTGCGGGCGCCGTCGAACGCATTCTTTGGCCAGTTGCGCGACCTGTGCGACGAGCACGACATCCTCCTGGTTTTCGACGAAGTGCAAACCGGCATGGGCCGCACCGGCGAGTTGTTCGCCTATCAGCGCATCGGCGTCACGCCGGATGTGATGTCGCTGGCCAAGGCGCTCGGCGGCGGCTTCCCTATCGGTGCTTGCCTGGTGTCCGCGGAAGCGGCCAAGGGCATGGCGCCGGGCTCGCACGGCTCGACCTTCGGCGGCAATCCGCTGGCGATCGCGGCCGCGGGCGCGGTGCTCGACGTGATGTTGAAGCCGGGTTTCTTCGACCATGTAAAGAAAATGTCGCTGCTCCTGAAGCAGAAGCTGGCCTCGGCGGTCGATCGCTATCCGTCGGTGCTCAGCGAGGTGCGTGGCGAGGGCCTGTTGATCGGTCTCAAGGCCGTGGTGCCATCGGGCAATCTGGTCGCCGCGCTGCGCGATGCCAAACTGCTCAGCGTCGGCGCCGGCGACAATGTCGTACGCTTCCTGCCGCCCCTGATCGTCACCGAAGCGGAGATCGAGGAATCCGTGCAACGGCTGGAGCAGGCTTGCCTCGCGCTGTCGCCGGAACGCAAGCAGGGAGCCGCGTGATGAGCACCGCCCTGCGCCACTTCCTCGACCTCAATCTGATGCCGGCGGCCGAACTGCGCGGCATTCTCGACGCCAGCGTCGTGATGAAGAAGAAGCTGAAAGCCCATGCGAAGCCGGACCGGCCGCTGGAAAACAAGACGCTGGCGATGATCTTCGAGAAGCCCTCGACGCGCACCCGCGTCTCGTTCGAGGTCGGCATGCGCCAGCTCGGCGGCGAGGTCGTGATGCTGACCGGCGCCGAGATGCAGCTCGGCCGCGGCGAGACCATCGCGGACACCGCGCGCGTGCTGTCGCGCTTCGTCGATGCGATCATGATCCGCATCCTCAACCATGAATCGCTGATGGAGCTGGCAGCGAACGCCACGGTGCCTGTCATCAATGGCCTGACGCGGATCTCGCATCCGTGCCAGGTGATGGCCGACGTGATGACCTTCGAGGAACATCGCGGTCCGATCAAGGGCCGCACGGTGGCCTGGACCGGCGACGACAACAATGTGCTGATGTCATGGGCGCACGCCGCCGAGCGCTTCCAGTTCAAGCTCAACGTCGCGACGCCGCCGGAGCTGGCGCCGAAGAAATCGTTCCGCGACTGGATCAAGGCCAGCAACGCGCCGATCGTGCTTGGCACCGATGCCGATGCTGCGGTGCGCGATGCCGATTGCGTGGTCACCGACACCTGGTTCTCGATGGGCGACAAGGACGGCGAGACCCGGCACAATCTGCTGAAACCGTATCAGGTCAATGCCAGGCTGATGGGCCTGGCGCGACCCGACGCGCTGTTCATGCACTGCCTGCCGGCACATCGCGGCGACGAGGTTACCGACGAGGTGATCGACGGCCCGCAGTCGGTGGTGTTCGACGAGGCCGAAAACCGCCTGCACGCGCAGAAGGGGATTCTCGCCTGGTGCTTCGACGCGGTGGCGTAAAATCGACGCGACGCGCGGAAGCTGATGGATGCCCTCCCCCTTGCGGGGAGGGTAGGCCGAACGAGTGATGATGCGATAGCATCATCGGGCGTGGAGGCCGGGGTGGGGGTAGCCACAAACTCCGACGCTTGTGGTTACCCCCACCCGACCCGGCTTCGCTGCGCTACGCCGGGCCACCCATGGCGGACGAATTCGTCCGCCCGCCCCCGCAAGGGGGAGGGGAAGCAAGAGCCGCACTTTTCCCTCACCCCGGCCTTTCGGTTTCCGCCCGCCGCCCCCAGATAGGTCCGCATGACCACACATTTTCCAGATCCCGACGTTCCGCCCGATCTCCCCATCCGCGCGCCCTCGGCGGTGCCGATCGATGACGCCGTGCTGCCGTTCGAGGTGTCGCCGCTCGACCTGCGCGGACGGCTGACGAGGCTTGGCCCCGCACTCGACGAACTGCTCGACAAGCACGATTACCCCGCGCCGGTCGCCAAGCTGCTCGGCGAAGCGATCGTGCTGACAACGCTGCTCGGTTCCGCGCTGAAATTCGACGGCCGCTTCATCCTGCAGACCCAGACCGATGGTCCGGTGTCGCTGATGATCGTCGATTTCCAGGCGCCCGACCGCATGCGCGCCTATGCGCGCTTCGACGCCGAGAAACTCACGCCCGGCCTCACCACCGCGCAGTTGCTCGGCCGCGGCCACATGGCGATGACCGTGGACCAGGGTCCGGACATGAGCCGCTACCAGGGCCTCGTGGCGCTGGACGGTGGCAATCTGGAAGACGCCGCGCATGAATATTTTGCGCGCTCGGAGCAGATCCCGACCCGCGTGCGGCTCGCCGTCGGCGAGGAATGGCGCACAAGCGAGAACGGCCCGCAGCATCGCTGGCGCGCCGGCGGCATGCTGCTGCAATTCCTGCCCAAGGCGCCGGAGCGCGCGCAGCGCGACATCTCGGGCGGTGACGCGCCGGAGGGCGTCGAGCTCGACGTGCCGCCGGAAGACGACGCCTGGCTGGAAGGCCAGTCGCTGATCGCGACGGTGGAAGACCTAGAGCTGATCGATCCCGACCTGTCCGGCGAGCGATTGTTGTTCCGGCTATTCAACGAACGCGGCGTGCGGGTGTTCTCGTCGCTGCCGTTGCAGGCGAAATGCTCCTGCTCGCGCGAGGCGGTCTCGGCGATGCTAAACAATTTCGCCGCGCAGGACCGCGCCGACATGGTCAAGGACGACAAGGTCGAAGTCACCTGCGAGTTCTGCAGCTCGGTCTACGAGTTCACGCCGCAAGAGGCCGGCGTCGAATAGCGCGGCGCCACACTCTCCGCCGTCATTGCGAGGAGCCCTTTGCGACGAAGCAATCCAGTCTTCAGCTGCGGCCCTTTGGATTGCAGCGTCGCTTCGCTCCTCGCAATGACGGGGATGGGACGCAGCCCAGCCAAGTGCCAGGGTCTGTTTACATTCGCAGCGTTTCCGCTTTTGCTTGCGGAAAAGCTCCGGAGGAAACATGACCACTGTCCCTGCAGGCCCGTCCCACGCCGCGGAATTCGACTACGTCATCGTCGGCGCGGGCTCCGCCGGCTGCGTGCTGGCGAACCGGCTCAGTGCCTCGGGCAAGCATTCCGTGCTGCTGCTGGAGGCAGGTCCCAAGGATCGCAACATCTGGATCCATGTGCCGCTCGGCTACGGCAAATTATTCAAGGCGAAGGCCGTCAACTGGATGTACCAGACCGAGCCGGAGCCCGGGCTCGACGGACGCAGCATCTTCCAGCCGCGCGGCAAGACGCTCGGCGGCTCCTCCTCGATCAACGGCCTGCTCTATGTGCGCGGTCAGCACGAGGATTACGATCGCTGGCGCCAGCTCGGCAATACCGGCTGGGGCTTTGATGACGTGCTGCCCTATTTCAAGAAAGCCGAGGACCAGCAGCGCGGCGGCGACGACTATCACGGCAGCGGCGGCCCGTTGCCGGTGTCCGACACGCGACATCCCGATCCACTTTCCGATGCGTTCATTGCCGCGGCGGTCGAGAGCGGGCTGCCGTTCAATCCGGATTTCAACGGTGCCGCGCAGGAAGGCGTCGGCCTGTTCCAGACCACGACGCGGCACGGCCGCCGCGCCTCCACGGCGGTGGCGTACCTGCGCCCGGCCTTGCGGCGCGGACAGGTGCGCGTCGAGACGGCGGCGCTGGCGCAGCGCGTATTGTTCGAGGGCCGTCGAGCCATCGGCGTCGAATACAAGCAGCATGGCGTCACCCATGTTGCGCGCGCCCGCCGCGAAGTGCTGGTCTGCAGCGGCGCCTTCAACACCCCGCAACTGCTGCAACTGTCCGGCATCGGCCCGGCCGCGCTGCTGCAGCAGCACGGCGTCGATCTGGTTATGGATGCGCCTGGCGTCGGAAACGACCTGCAGGACCACATGCAGGTCCGCATCGTGATGCGCTGCGCCCAGAAAATCACGCTGAACGACATCGTCAACCATCCCGTTCGCAAGGCGATGATGGCGCTGCAATATGCGGCGTTCCGCACCGGCCCGCTGACGATCGCGGCCGGCACCGCGGGGGCGTTCTTCAGGACCGATCCGCGGCTGGCGACGCCGGATATCCAGGTGCACTTCCTGCCGTTCTCAACGGACAAGATGGGGGAAGCGCTACATTCTTATTCCGGGTTCTCGGCCTCTGTGTGCCAGCTGCGCCCGGAGAGCCGCGGCTCGCTGCGCATTCGCAGCGCCGATCCTTCGGTGCCGCCGGAAATCCGCGTCAACTATCTTGCCACGCAGACCGACCGCACAGCGAATATCGAAGGATTGAAAATCCTGCGCAAGATGCTGAATGCGCCGGCGCTAAAGCCGTTCGTGGTGGAGGAGCTTGAGCCAGGCCTGAAGGTGGCAAGCGATGCGGATCTCTTGGCCTACTGCCGGCAGCGCGGCAGCACGATCTATCATCCGACCTCGACCTGCCGGATGGGCAATGATGCGATGGCCGTGGTCGACCAGCGCCTGCGCGTGCGCGGTATCGACGGCCTGCGCGTGGTCGATGGCTCGGTGATGCCGGATCTGGTGTCGGGCAATACCAACGCGCCGATAATCATGATTGCGGAGAAGGCGTCGGAGATGATCCTGCAGGATGCGAGGTAAGAAAAAGTCGGGCTGCGTCCTCACAGCTGTCGTCCCCGCGAACGCGGGACCCATAACCTCCGACATCGTAGTTCAAACGCAGAACGACGTTGCTCGCGCTTCACCTATCTCTCCAGCATGTATGGGTCCCCGTTTTCGCGGGGACGACGTGGAGAAAGTGGCGCGTCACACCACCTTCTTCACCCACACCTTGTTGTCGTGAAACGCCGCGCCGCCGTAGGGTGCTACGGCTTCTCCGCCGGTGAGCATGTTGATGCCCTGGCTGCCGATGTGGGACTTGTTGGGGTGCACTGATTCCGCGATTAGTACGCCGCGGCGCAGCCCCGGGAAGATCCGCGCGGTCAGCGTGGTCTCGCCGCGCGGATTGCCCAGCGTGACGGCGTCGCCATCGACAATTGAGAGGCCGGCCGCGTCGTCCGGATGCATCATCACGCAGGGCGCGCCCTCGCGGGCCTGCGACGACGGCGTCTCGTTGAAGCTGGTGTTGAGGAAGCTGCGCGACGGGCTGGTGGCGAGGCGAAACGGATGCGCATCGTCGGCCGCTTCCGTCACCGCCCAGTGGTCCGGAAAAGACGGCATCGCATCCCAGGCGCCCATCAGCCCGGCATTGGGCATCGGCACCGCGCTCCAGTCGGCCTTGAAGTGGAATTTGCCATCGGCGTGCGCGAAGCCGTCGAGATAATGCGAGGCGCGGAAGTCCGGCTGGATGTCGCGCCACAGCTCGGCCTGCAAGGCATCGATGCTGCCGCGGCCGCTGACCACAAGCGTCTCGTCGATGATCTCGCGCGGCGTCATGTCGAACGCGCGGTGGTTGGCGCCTAGCCGTGACGCCAGCCCTTGCAGCACCGCGTGGTTGGAGCGGCATTCGCCGGGCGCGTCGATCAGCTTCGCGCCGACCGAGATGTGCTGGTGACCACCGCCGTAATAGAGGTCGTCATGCTCCATGAACATCGTCGCGGGCAGCACGATGTCGGCCATCAGCGCCGTCTCGGTCATGAACTGCTCGTGCACCGCGACGAACAGGTCTTCGCGGGCAAAGCCTTCGCGCACCTTGGCCTGCTCAGGCGCTACCGTCATCGGATTGGTGTTCTGGATC
Organism: Tardiphaga sp. vice304; assembly: GCF_007018905.1. Taxonomy (NCBI): domain Bacteria; kingdom Pseudomonadati; phylum Pseudomonadota; class Alphaproteobacteria; order Hyphomicrobiales; family Nitrobacteraceae; genus Tardiphaga; species Tardiphaga sp. vice304. Next base: position 115,873 of record NZ_CP041402.1, on the reverse strand, counting down.
AGCATCGCCTTCACCGGCGGGCCGTTCTTCAGCGCTTCTGCGTCGCCCGTCAGGATGCGGCCGATCTTCGACTGGTCGAGTCGGCGCGTCGCGGGGTCGAGCACGTCGAGACCCTCGATCAGCGTCTTGTCGAACTTCCAGATCGCGGCATTGTTGAAGAACGCGCCGCCGCCCTCATATTGCCAGGCGCCGGTGATGGTCGGGATACACAACGCCGCGTGCATCTGCGCGGCGCCATTGCGGCTGCGGGTGAAGCCGTAGCCGAGCCGGAAATACGAGCGCGGGGTTTCGCCCACCAGTCTGGCAAAGGCCTCGATCTCCGCGACGGGCACGCCACAGATGTCGGAAGCCCATTGCGGCGTGCGCGACGAAAGATGCGCTTCCAGTTCCGGCGAGGCATCGGTGTACTTCGCCAGATAGGCGCGGTCGGCCAACCCGTCGCGGAACAGCACATGCATCACGCCGGCCGCAAAGGCGCCGTCGGTGCCGGGCCGAAGCAGGATCTTGATGTCGGCCTGCTTCATGGTGTCGTTGTCGTAGATATCGACAACGGCGAGTTTGGCGCCGTGGTCCTTGCGGGCGCGGGCGACGTGGGTCATCACGTTGACCTGGGTGTTGACCGGGTTGGTGCCCCACACCACGATCAGATCGGACTTCGCCATCTCGCGCGGATCGACGCCGGCAACGCGGCCGGTGCCGGCCGAGAAGCCCGCCCAGGCGATGGTCGCGCAGATCGTGCTGTAGAAACGCGAGTATTTCTTTACATTGGCAAGGCGGTTGATGCCGTCGCGCATCACCAGCCCCATCGTGCCGGCGTAGAAATAGGGCCAAACCGATTCCGCGCCGAACGCGCGTTCGGCCTCACTGAACTTCGCGGCGATCTCGTCGAGCGCCTCGTCCCAGGAGATTTGCGCGAACTGCCCGGAGCCTTTCGGACCCGTGCGGCGCATCGGATGCATCAGCCGTTCGGGATGATGGATGCGCTCGGCATAGCGCGCGACCTTGGCGCAGATCACGCCGGCGGTGTAGCTCTGCTGTTTGGAGCCGCGCACCCGGCCGATCGTGGTGCCTCCGACCACCTCGATGTCGAGGGCGCAGGCGGAGGGACAGTCATGCGGGCAGGTCGAGTGCCGGATGTCGATTCTTGTATCGTCGGTGGCGTCGATCGCGGTCTGGATGTTCATGCCGCGAGATTATCATGGCGCAGCGCCATGGGAAGTCGTGGTTTGGCGTATTCGCGCGGCACGATACCGCCTGCATGGGCATGCAGGCGGCCCGATGCTATTTTTTCAAGGCGTCGCGCTGCGCGGTCAGCTTGTCAAGTTCCTCGTTCTGCTGGGTCAGACGATCGGCAATGCGTGACTCGGTCTGTTCGCCGGAAGCCGCCGCGGCCTGCTCGATCAATTGCCGGATGTTGTCACGCAGCACGGCAATACGATCGTCGAGTTCGGCGGCGGAAAAGGTAGGGTCCATGGTCGTCATGCTCCTGGCCCGAGGCGGGCGTTGCCACAGGACTCTACCGCGGGCGACGGCACCTTCCTACCGAATAATCGCGGGTCCCCCGGCGTCATCCGGCAGACGCGGCCTGTTGCCCTGTCGCAGGTTTCGTCGTACGCGAACCCGCATGAATGGTGAGATCAAGCCCACCCCGTCCGCCGAAAATAGCCCGCCGCGCGTCGGCATCGCTTTGATCGCCGCTATGGTGATCCTTACCTGCGGGCATGTGCTGTCGAACCTGCTGCGTACCACGCCGGCGGTGGCGATCGACGTGATGGCGGCCGACCTGCATTCCACCGCGCAGCGGCTGGCGGCGCTGACCGCGGCCTATCATTTCTCCTTCGCGTTGTTCCAGATTCCGATCGGCGTGGCGCTCGATCGTTACAGCATCCGCAACGTGTCGCTGGTGCTGTTCGGCGCCACGCTGCTCGGTGCGTGCATCGCGGCATTATCGCAGGGGCCGGCGAGCTTCCTGCTGGCGCAGATCATCATGGGGATGGCGACGTCGGGCATGCTGCTATGCCCGATGGCGCTGGCGGCCAAGCGGCTGTCGCCGGTGCAGTTCGGCCTGTGGTCCGGGCTGATCCTGTCGCTCGGCAATGGCGGCATGCTGCTGTCATCGGCGCCGCTGGCGTGGGTGGTCGAGCATTGGGGCTGGCGCAGCGGCTTCTGGCTGAGCGCCGCCGCCGCCTGCGTGGTGGCGCTGCTGGTGCTGCTGTTCGTGCCTAACGACAAGCCGTCGGCATCGACGCGCCGCGCGCTGCTGACCGAGATGATCACGGTGCTGCGGCTCGGCCTGTCACCGGCGTTGCGCGGCATCGTGATCCTGGCCTTCGTGTCGCTGGCAGTACAGCTCGTGTTGCGCGGGCTGTGGGCCGGGCCGTGGCTGATGGATATCAAGGGCCTGTCGCGGATCGCGGCCGGCAATGTGCTGCTGCTGTTCACGCTGGCATTGGTGCTGGCACCGACGCTGAGCGGCGTGGTCGATCGCCGGCTCGGCCATCGCCGCGGTCTGCTGCTCGGCTCGCAATTGCTCGCCGCCGCCCTGTTCGTGCTGATGGCGTGGGGCGGACCCGGCCAGCCGCTGTCCTCGCTGTTCGGCGTCGCGGTGATGCCGGTGTCGTTCGATATCGGCGCGCTGGTGCTGATCGGCCTCTTGGTCTGCGTGCAGCCGCTGATCTATGCGATGACGCGGCAGATGGTGCCGTCGGAGCATGTCGGCAAGGCGCTGTCGGCGGTTAACCTGTCATTCTTCCTCGGCACCGCCGTGATGCAGTCGGCGACCAGCCCGATCGCCGCGGCCTTTGGCCTGCCGGTAGTGCTGATGGCGATGGCTGGCATGCTAACGTGCGGTACGATGCTGTTCTTCGTCCTGACCCGCCCTGTTGCCCGCGCAAGCGCATGATAGTACCCGCGAGATCACGTCGGCAAGTTGCTGGAATTCGGCGCACGCCTGTGATCTGATGTGCATAACGACGCAATGCAAAATATCGCGCGCCGTTCTTGCAAGGAGACCATCGAATGCCTTTTCTCGTCAAAGGGACCGATACGTCGGGAATGATATCGCTCCGCCGCGACAGCGCCGAAGCGGCCTTGAAGAAAGCCCGCGAACTCACCGAAGATGGCTGCTGGGACGTCGAGATCACCGGGCCGGATGGTCAGACGCAAGACGCCGCGGCGTTCGAAGCGAATTACAGCGTGACGGCGGATCGCACGGGTTGAGCTTTGCTGCATTAGCTTCTGCATCCACATCCGGCTGATCTGCACCATCATCGGCGCGCTTGGCGTGTCGCCATGTCACCGCTACTCTCCTACCGCGTCGGCAGTACGGCCGGGCGGCAAGGAGGCGTCATGGTCTATCTGCTCGGATTGCCAATGGGCATTGTCGCCGGCCTGCGCGCGATGATGCCGGCGGCCGCTCTGAGCTGGGCTGCTTATCTAGGGCTGCTGAAACTCGACGGCACCTGGCTTTGGTTTCTCGGCTCCATCTGGACCGTCATCCTCTTCACCATCCTCGCCATCGGCGAATTGATCACCGACCAGTTGCTGTCGACGCCGAGCCGCAAGGTTCCGCCGCAATTTGGCGGTCGCGTCGTAATCGGCGCCCTGGCCGGCGTCGCCATCGCCGGGCCGGCGAACTGGATGCCAGGTGCACTGGCCGGCATCGTCGGCGCGGTGATCGGCACGCTCGGCGGCGCTGAACTGCGCGGCCGGCTCGCGGCGCATTTCGGCCGTGATCAGCCCGCTGCCTTCATCGAAGACGCCATCGCCATCGTCGGCGCGGCGCTGATCGTGCTGGCGCTGAAATGACCCGCGCATTCGATGCCATCATCGTCGGCGCCGGGCAGGCCGGCCCCGCGCTTGCCGGCCGGCTGACCGCCGCCGGCATGAAGGTGGCCATCGTCGAGCGCCATCTGTTCGGCGGCACCTGCGTCAATACCGGCTGCAAGCCGACCAAGACGCTGGTCGCCAGCGCCTATGCCGCGCATCTGGCGCGCCGCGGCGCCGAGTACGGCGTGATGATCGACGCGGTGCGTATCGACATGGCCCGTGTCAAGGCGCGCGCCGACAAGGTGACGCTGGATTCACGGGAAGGTGTCGAGCACTGGCTGCGCGGCATGAAGAACTGCACGGTGATCGACGGCCACGCGCGCTTCGAATCGCCCACCACGCTGCGCGTCGGCGCCGAGCTGCTGAGTGCACCGAAGATCTTCCTAAATGTGGGTGGTCGCGCCGCGCTGCCGGATATGCCGGGCATCCACGACATCACCTATCTCACTAACACCGGCATGCTGCAGCTCGATCGCGTGCCGAAGCATCTGGTGGTGATCGGCGGCAGCTATATCGGGCTGGAATTCGCGCAGATGTTCCGCCGCTTCGGCGCCGAGGTGACGGTGGTGGAGAAAAGCGCGCATCTGGTGGCGCGTGAGGATGTGGAAATCTCGGAAGCCATTCGCGAGATCCTGCTCGCGGAGGGGATCAACGTCCGCACCGGCGCGGAATGTATCAGTTTTCATCGGCATGCCGATGGTGTGGGAGTCGGCGTCGAATGCCGTGAGGGCGAACCGCAGATCGTCGGCTCCGACGTGCTGCTGGCTGTCGGCCGCCGTCCCAACACCGACGATCTCTGCCTCGACACAGCGGGCGTCGAACTGGATGCGCGCGGCTACATCAAGGTTGATGACGGCCTCGAGACCAACGTGTCCGGCATCTTCGCGATGGGCGACTGCAATGGCCGTGGTGCCTTTACGCACACCGCCTATAATGATTTCGAGATTATCGCCGCCAACCTGCTCGATGGCGCCAGCCGCAAGGTCAGCGACCGCATTGCCGGCTACGCGCTTTATATCGATCCGCCGCTCGGCCGCGTCGGCCTGACGCTGACGCAGGCGCGCGCCACCGGAAAGAAGCTGCTGGTCGGCTCCAGGCCGATGACCCATGTCGGGCGTGCCGTGGAGAAGGGCGAGACCGCGGGCCTGATGCAGGTGGTGGTGGATGCCGAAACGAAAAAGATCCTGGGCGCTGCAATCCTCGGCACGTCCGGTGACGAGGCCATCCACGGCCTGCTCGACGCCATGAATCTCGGCGCGGAATATACCAGGCTGCAATGGGTGGTGCCGATCCATCCCACGGTGTCGGAACTGATCCCGACACTGCTGGCTGGCATGAAGCCGGATAAAAGCTAGAAGCGCTTCACGATCATCAGCGTCAGCAAAATCGTGCCGCAGGTCGCCATCACCACCGCCATGTTGAGCAGGTTGCGCGCGGCGACCGCGACGGCGGAGGTCGGATAGACCGCCTGCGCAGCCTTGGCCCGCTTGCGCGGGGCGGATTGTTTCTTGCTGGTCATGTGGTCTCCAAAGAGGAGGGCCAGACCGCTGTGCGGCCCGGCCCTGACGCCTTCCCTGCCGGGGTTCGCCCCCGATCGATGAACCACCATCGCATGAACCGCGGCTGGATTGCTTAAGCGGAATAGTGAATCGAATCCGACCGGTATCGATGGTTTACGAAACGATGCCGCCTGATACGGGCCGGCCGCGGAGTCGACCGCGACATCCCGGCCGCTGTGCGGGCTGTTCTGGTTCGCCGGACCGTTGATTGCCGTTAGTGCGGCGTTAACCGCACCCTATAATACCGCAAGCCTATTCACATACCTTAACCGGTTCCCGCCTAGAATTTGTTCCATGTTCGCCCTGCATCCCATGAAGATCTCCGAAGATGTTGCTGTGGCCGCGACCGGGGACACGTCTCTGCAGTCGCGGATACGGGGCGACCAGTTGCTCGCGGTGCGTCGCACCGTGCTGATGTCGATCCCGGTGAATGTCATGCTCGGGATTGCGTCGGTGCTGGTGGCCTGGCATGCCGGCCTCGGCGCGGAAGGCCTGGCCTGGTTCGCCGCCTCCAGTTCCGTCAACCTGCTGCGCGCGGTCCTGGCGCGGATGCCATTGCCATCAGAGCTCGACGGGCGAGGCTGGTCGGTCGATCAGCACCTGCTGGCGCACTGGGTGATGGCGCTGTCGGGCGGATCGGTCTGGGCGCTGATTGCGATCCTGTGCGACGGCTACACCTCGCCGCAGACCCTGTTCTATATCGCGATCCAGTGCGGCATCACCGCCGGCTCCGTGACCCATGGCTTTGCCTATTCGCCGATTCCGATCTCCTTCATCACGCCACCCTTGCTGGGCGCCATCGGCGGCCTGCTTTATGCCGGCGGCTTCGATCGCAACTGTCTCGCCGCCACGATACTCTTGTATCTGTTCGCGCTGATCCGCTCGTCGCGCGACAGCGAGACGGCCTTTATCGAAAACAGCCGGCTGAAGAATCAGGCGACGGCGATTTCACGTTCGCTGGAGATCGCCAATGACCAGGCGACCGGCGTCGCCGAAGAGATGCGCCACCGCGCCTCGCACGATGCGTTGACCGGCTTGCTCAATCGCAGCGGTTTTCTCGACGAGGCGCGCGGCTGCACCCACGACAATGCGCTAGGCTTCTGTTTGATGCTGCTCGATCTCGATGGCTTCAAGTCGATCAACGATGCCTTCGGCCATCGCGCCGGCGACAATTTGCTGATCGAGGTCGCAGCCAGGCTGCGCCAGGATCTGTCGGCCCGCTTCCTGGTGGCGCGACTCGGCGGCGATGAATTTGCGATGTTGTTTCCGATCGCGGTTGCCGATGAGGCGGAGGCGCTGGCGGCCCGGCTGATCGGCATCATTGCCGGCCCGTTCTCGGCGCTCGACAAGGGGCGCGTTGGAATCAGCATCGGGCTCTGTGCGCAGCCGCGCGTCGATATCGACGAGATGCTGGTATGCGCCGACGCGGCGCTCTATGCCGCCAAGAGCGGTGGACGCAACCGCTACCATGTGTTCGACGACGGGCTGCGTGCCCGTCTGGACATGCGCCGCGACGTCGAACGGGATCTCGGCAAGGCGTTGGCGGACGACGCGCTCGAGGTCTGGTATCAGCCGATTCTCGGCGATGGGGGCCGCAGTCTGAACAGTTTCGAGGCGCTGGTGCGCTGGAAACATCCCAAGCTGGGCTGGATTCCGCCGCAGGAAATCGTCGCGGTCGCCTCGCTGGCGGGGCTGTCCGAGCCGCTGATTCGCTTCATCCTGAAAGAGGTCTGCGGCATGATGCGAGCCTTGCAGGCGATGGGATTGCCCCATGTCCGGCTGGCGATGAACGTCTCGCCCCGCGAAATGCTGCAGGTGGATATCGACGAACTGGTGCTGGCGAAACTCAGCAAGGACGAGCTGCCGCCGGCGATGCTGGAGATCGAGATTACCGAAGAGACCGCCATGAACGTCCAGGCCGTACAAGGCAAGCTCGGTGCACTGTCCGCCGCCGGCGTGCAGATTACGATCGACGATTTCGGCGTCGGCTATTCCTCGCTCGGTGCCCTCAGGCAGTTGCACGTCAATCGCGTCAAGATCGACCGCGGCTTCGTGACCGGCATTTCCGGCTCTGCGGAAAACCAGGCGCTGGTGCAGGCGGTGCTCAATCTCGCGCAGTCGTTCAAGTTCGAGGTGGTGGCGGAAGGCATCGAGAGCGCGGAAGACCTGCGCAAGCTGCAGGACCTTGGCTGCCCGTTGATGCAGGGCTACTTCCTCAGCCGTCCGATGGCCGCGCACGACGCCATCGAATGGATCGGCCTGACGCAGCCGGCGGCCGTCACCGCGCGCACGGCTGGCTTCGCGGGTCGGCCATTGATCGAGGAAGCCCGGTTGACGCTGCAATAGGATGCCGCGCCGGAACCATCCGCGATCCCGGCGATTCATCCGCTCCAGGAGGAGCCGATCAGATGCCGAGCCCTGCAAAAAACACCGCGAAGTCGTCCGTCAAACCCGTCGGCCGCAAGCCTGCTCCCAGGAAGGCGGGACAGCCCGAATCACCGGATGTCTGGGCAACCCGCATCCTGCTGCACAGCCACGCCATTTCGCCGTGCGCCGAGCACGGCTTCATGCGATTGCGATTTCACCATGCCGCGATCGACTATGCCCACGCGCTGGCCGCCGCCGATCCGCTGCTCGGCAAGAGCAAGGCAAAATCCGTCGAAGCGCTGGATGAATTTCTCGATGGCCTCAACGACGACTGCCCGGCGTGTTGATGGCGGGATTTGTTGCGCAGCATCGTCGGATCGACAGGAAGTTTTAACCTCTCGACCTCACGAAAATACCGTCCCCTGTTCGTTCCGGAAGAACAAAGCAGCATTCTTCGGCACGGCGTCGAGCTTTGCCGTCATGCGGGATTGGGGCTGCCCCGTAGCCCTGGGCAGCAATGCAAGGTTGGCTCTCGGGCGACCGGCCGCCTAGTTCAGCGTGCGCCTGCTGTCCGGGCCGTCCAGTGAAAACGCGGGGACGTCAATATTGAAGGGTTCGCCGCTATCGGTGACCATCTGGTAGGTGCCCTCCATGAAGCCGGAGGCGGTCGGCAGCGGCACGCCGGAGGTGTATTCGAAGCGTTCGCCGGGGGCCAGCACGGGCTGTTCGCCCACCACGCCTTCGCCGCGGATCTCCTGCATCCGGCCGGCGGCATCGGTGATCAGCCAGTGCCGGGTCTTGAGCTGCACAGTCTCGGCGCCGGAATTGGTGATGACCACCGTGTAGGACCAGAAAAACTGACGCTTCTCCAGCGACGAACGTTCCGGCAGGAAGTTCGGCTCGACGGTGACTTCGATGTGGCGGGTTATGGCGCGGTACATGGCAATGTCTTCGTCCAGATGATTGGCGGATCAGATCATGCCCCGCGGCGTGGTGTAGCTTCTTGATGGCCACCCCGATTGCCGGCCACGGCCGGGCTGGTCAGGTTGCCACTGCGGGCAGCCCGACGATCGGATTATCGCTGATCGGGGCGATGGTTTCCAGCGTCATGTAGCGGGCACGCTGAACCGCCCATTCATCGTTTTGTTCAAGCAGGATGGCACCGACGAGACGTCGGATGGCAGCCTCGTTGGGGAAGATGCCGACGACCTCGGTGCGGCGCTTGATCTCGCCATTGAGGCGCTCGATCGGATTGGTGGAGTGCAGCTTGGCGCGATGCGTCGCCGGAAAGCCCATGAAGGCCAGCACGTCGGGCTCGGCCTCGTGCATCAGTCTGGCCAGCTTCGGGATGGTCGGCTGCAACTGGTCGGCGACCTTGCGCCATTGCACCCTTGCGGCTTCGGCGTCGTCCTGGGCGAAGGCGGTGGCAATGAAGGCGGAGACCACGCGCCGCCCGCTCTTGCCGGCATGGGCCAGCGCATTGCGCATGAAGTGGACGCGGCAGCGCTGCCAGCTGGCGGTCAGCACCTTCGACACCGTGGCCTTGATGCCCTCGTGGGCGTCGGAGATGACCAGCTTGACGCCGCGCAATCCGCGGCGGGCGAGCTTGCGCACGAACGCGGTCCAGAATGTTTCGGCCTCGGAGGGCCCAATGTCCATGCCGAGAATCTCGCGCCGGCCGTCATTGTTGACGCCGACCGCGATGATCGCCGCTACCGGGACGATGCGGCCATTCTGCCGGACCTTCACATAGGTGGCGTCGATCCACAGATACGGCCAGTCGCCCTCGATCGGCCGCTCCAGGAATGCATTGACGCGTTCGTCAATCTCCTCGCACAGCCGCGACACCTGGCTCTTGGAGACGCAGCTCATTCCCATCGCCTTGACCAGGTCATCGACGGAGCGGGTCGAGATGCCCTGGATGTAGGCCTCTTGAATCACCGCAGTAAGCGCCTTCTCGGCCATCCGGCGCGGCTCCAGAAAGCCCGGAAAATATGAGCCCTTGCGCAGCTTCGGGATCCGCAGCTCGACCGTGCCGGCCCGGGTCTCCCAGTCGCGTTCGCGGTAGCCGTTGCGCTGCACCAGCCGCTCCGCGCTCTTCTCGCCGTGGCCGGCACCGGTCAACGCGGCCACCTCCAGTTCCATCAGCCGCTCGGCGGCGAAGCCGATCATCTGGCGCAAAATATCCGCGTCGGGGGTCTTCTCCACGAGCGCACGAAGGTTCATCATCTCGCTGGTCATCGGTGGTTCCTCGGTTGCATTGCGTGTTGCAACCCGATCCTACCGGCGAACCGCCGGTGACCAACACATGCCGCTCGCTCGCTACAGCGCCATTTGAAAGCGCGCTTCGCGAGCGGCATAAGATCAGAAACCTACACCACCACGCGGGACACGATCGCGGATCATAGCGAAAACCAAGGGCCGCGCCAAATCGACCGCATCCGGCATCGCCGTTTTAACATAGTTCGACAATACCGTGTCTTGCTGCGCGAAAGAGCGGAGGCAGCCTTACCGCGCGAGTAATTGACTTGCATACTGCGGTCCTGCCTTCCAGTGATGACCAACGCCAAAGCGAGTCGAACCCGTTGAGCCCTGCCTGATGACCTCTATTGCCGAGCCTATCGCCGCGGAACCGGCGCGGACTTCCGAAACGGTCAAACATCGTGCAGACGCGGTGTCTTTCCCGGTCGCCGGCGAACGCGAGCTTCGGCTCGATTTGTTCCGCGGGCTGGCGCTGTGGCTGATTTTCATCGACCATCTGCCGCCGAACATCCTGACCTGGTTCACGATCCGCAATTACGGCTTCTCGGACGCCACCGAGATCTTCATCTTCATCTCCGGCTACACCGCGGCCTTCGTCTATGGCCGCGCGATGCTGGAGCAGGGCACGGTGGTGGCCTCGGCGCGGATCCTGAAGCGGGTCTGGCAGATCTATGTCGCGCACGTCTTTCTGTTCACGATCTTCCTGGCCGAGATCTCCTACGTCGCGACCCACTTCGAGAACCCGCTTTATTCCGAGGAAATGGGCATTCTCGACTTCCTCAAGCAGCCGGATGTGACCATCGTTCAGGCGCTGCTGCTGAAATTTCGTCCGGTGAACATGGACGTATTGCCGCTATATATCGTGTTGATGCTGTTCCTGCCGCCCATTTTATGGCTGATGCAGCGCCGGGCGGACCTCACGCTGGCGCTCTCGGTGGTGCTGTATGCCTTGACCTGGGAGTTCGACCTCTATCTGTCGGCCTATCCGAACGGGGTGTGGGCGTTCAACCCGTTCGCCTGGCAGCTTTTGTTCGTGTTCGGCGCCTGGTGCGCGCTCGGCGGCGCCAGGCGGATGTCCAGAATTCTGTCCTCGCAGGTCACGCTGTGGATATGCGTCGCCTATCTGCTGGCGGCATTCTGGGTGACGTTGACCTGGTACATCCCGCAGATCCATCATCTGCTGCCCCGTTTCATCGAGCGGTGGATGTACCCGATCAACAAGACCGACCTCGACGTGCTCCGCTTCGCACACTTCCTGGCGCTCGCAGCCATTACCGTTCGCTTCCTGAAGAAGGACTGGCCGGGGCTGAAATCGCGCTGGCTGCGGCCGATGGTATTGTGCGGGCAGCATTCGCTGGAGATTTTTTGCATCGGCGTGTTCCTAGCCTTTGCGGGCCACTTCGTGCTCGCCGAGGTTGCGGGAGGTCCCTGGATGCATCTGATGGTCAGTATTCTCGGCATTGTCATCATGTCGGGCGCTGCCTGGGTGTTTTCGTGGTACAAGCACGTTGCAGGCAAGGGCGGAAAGCGCGCGAAAAGCGCCGACGCGGATTTTGCGGGAGGCGGCGCATGAGGCCGATCTGGCTTACGATGCTGGCCGGCCTATTGGCCGCAGCCCCCCTGCGCGCCGAAGATGCGGCCCCGGCGGCGCCTTCCTGCGACGTGCCCGCCTATCTTCTGACCTCGGAAAGCGGTCTGCCGAAAGTCGCCAGCGCGATCAAGCCCGGCGGCCGGCTGAATATTCTGGTGGTCGGTAGCCGCTCCTCGGTGGTGGGTGCGACGGATGCCGCCGCAGGCTATCCGGGCCGGCTGCAGGTGGCTCTGCGCGAAAGGCTGCCGAGCGTCGAAACCAATGTCACGCTGGAACTGCAAGTCAAGAAAACCGCCGAGGAACTGGCGCCGACGCTGGGTCCCCTCGTTGCAAAGCGCAAGCCGGATCTGGTGGTCTGGCAGACCGGTACCTATGACGCGATGCGCTCGGTCGACGCCGAAGACTTCCGCAACGCCCTCGACGAAGGGGTGGCGGCGATCAGGGCTGCCGGAGCCGACGTTGTTTTAATGAATTTGCAGTACAGTCCACGGACCGAGACGATGATTTCCGGCTCGGCGTACCTAGATAATATGAGGGTGGTGGCGCAGCAGCACGACACTCCGCTGTTCGATCGCTTCGCCATCATGCGGCAATGGAACGAGTCGGGTGATTTTGATCTGTTCAGCGCGTCGCCCGGCCTCGCAATGGCCAAACGTGTCCATGAATGCCTGGCGCGCGCGCTATCGACCTTTGTGATCGAGGCTGCCCAGATCAAGCCAGCGGAGTTGAGGATTCAGCGTTAATGTTTGAGTTAGGCCATTTTCCCCGTCACGCGATTGCCCCTCTCGTCGTGTTCTCGCTTTTGCTGTCGACCCCGCTGTCGCCCGTGCTGGCCGAAGGCGCGTCCGCGGCGACGATCGCGTCCAATGAGCCCGACGCAGTAAAAAAAGGCATCGCGGCCAAAGCGGTCGACAAGGTCAAGAAAGTCGCAAAGTCGGCGACCGACATATTCAGCCGTGTGCCCTGCCGCGCGCCGAAGGGCGGGGCGCAGGCCATAGGCGCGCTGCCGCATGTCGCCGGCAAGCTGGCGTTTGGCGAGCCGGTGGTGATCGTGGCCTTCGGCTCGTCCTCCACCGAGGGCTATGGCTCGACGGCGCCGGAATTTACCTATCCGAACCGGCTGGCGGCGCAGTTGAAGCGCGCCTATCCCGACGCCGACATCACGGTGCTGAATCGCGGCAAGGGCGGCGAAGACGCACCCGAGATGATGGCGCGGCTGCAGGCCGAGGTCATCAATGCCAAGCCGGACCTGGTGATCTGGCAGGTCGGGACCAATGCGGTGCTGCGCAATCTCGATCCCGGCGAGACCGCCAAGATGATCGAGGACGGCATCGGCCGCATCCAGGCCAGCGGCGCCGATCTGGTGCTGGTTGACCCGCAATACTCACCGGCGGTGAATGCCAAGCCGGAAAGCGCCAGCAAGATGATCGCGCTGCTCAACAAGGTGGCCGCGCTTCGCCATGTCGGCGTCTTCCCGCGGTTCGAGGTGATGCGCGAATGGCATGAAGGCCAGTCGATGGCGTTCGACAGCTTCGTCATCGCCGACGGGCTGCACATGAACGACTGGGGCTATGCCTGCTTTGCGCAGTTGCTCGGCGACAACATCATCAAGTCCGTCGGCCAGATCAAGTACGGCGTCAATGTACCCGCCAACACCCAGCAGGCGCAGAAGCCGCTGTAGTTATCCTCGTTGTCGTCCCGGCTCGGCGTTCGCGTTGCTCGCTTGGCCGGGATGACAGAGTGTTGCCGCCTCACGCCTTCTTGAGCGCAGCTTCCATGTCTTCGAGCAGATCGTCCTTGTGCTCGAGCCCCGTCGAGAATCGCACGAACCCTTCGCTGATCCCCAGTTCGGCGCGCGCCTCGATCGGCAGCCGCTGATGCGTGGTGGTGGCGGGGTGCGTGATCAGGCTCTTGGCATCGCCGAGATTGTTGGAAATCCGCGTCAGCTTCAGCTCGTTGAGAAAGCGGAACGCCGCCGCCTTGCCGCCGTCGATTTCGAAACCTATCAGCGTCGAGCCGGCGCGCATCTGCTTCTTCACCGAAGCGGCCTGCGGATGATCGGCGCGGCCGGGATAGATCAGCCGGGTGATTTTCGGATGCGCAACCAGCGCATCGGCGAGGGCGCCTGCGGTCTCGGTCTGCTGCCTGACGCGGATCGACAGCGTCTCCAGCCCCTTCACCAGTACCCAGGCGTTGAACGGCGACATCGAGGGGCCGGTCTGGCGCAGGTAGTTGTGGATGTGCTCGGCGATGAAGTCCTTCGAGCCGAGGATGATGCCGCCGAGGCATCTTCCCTGGCCGTCGATGTGCTTGGTCGCGGAATACACCACGACATCGGCGCCGAGCGACAGCGGGCTCTGCCAGATCGGCGTCGCGAACACGTTGTCGACGATCAGCCGCGCGCCACCGGCATGCGCTATCGCGGCAATGGCGGGAATGTCGAGCACGTCGAGCGTCGGATTGGTCGGGCTCTCAAGAAAACAGGTCTTGGTATTCGGGCGCATCGCCTTTTGCCAGGCGTCGAGGTCGAGCCCGTCGACCAGCGTGAACTCGATGCCGTAGCGCGGCAGCAGGTCCTCGATGACGTAGCGGCACGAGCCGAACAGCTGCTTCGAGGCGACGACGTGATCGCCGATGCGCAGTGGCGCGAGAACGGCCGCCGTGACCGCGGCCATGCCGGTGGCGGTGGCGCGGGCGGCCTCGGCGCCCTCCAGGTCGATCATGCGACTCTCGAACATCGAGATGTTCGGGTTGGAAAACCGCGCATAGATGAAGCCGGGCTCCTCGCCCTTGAAGCGCGCCTCGCATTGTTCGGCGGTGTCGTAGACGAAGCCCTGGGTCAGGAACAGCGCTTCTGAGGTCTCGCCGAATTGCGAACGCAGCATGCCGGCATGGACCAGCCGGGTCTCTGGGCGATAAGCGGGCGATTTCGTCTCAGACATGTGACCTCCAGTTATGGCCGTGAAAACAGCCACAAAAAAACCGGCCTGGACAAAGGTCCAACGGCCGGGATCACATGTTAACAAGGACATGGGTCCCCGGCCTGTTTAGCGACTTGTTTAACGTGGCTGCAAGCCGGCCGGCTCAAATCACCACGGGATAATCTTGCTGATATTCCGGTCGGCCCTTTCCGTCAAGCCGGGGGTGGGATAACCGATGAAATTGCGTTTTTCTCTGCGTTCCCCATCGCGATGCGACAAGGATGAGTTCTGTGCCCTTCACGCTGCCTGTTGATGCCGACGGTATTCTGCCCGACCGCATGATCGCGGCGATGGCCGATGCCGGCCTGATCCTGCCGGCGTATCCGTTCGTGGAAAGCCAGATCCAGCCGGCCTCGCTCGACCTGCGGCTCGGCGACATTGCCTACCGCGTCCGTGCCAGCTTTCTGCCGGGGCCGAATACCACCGTTGCGCAGCGCATCGACGAATTGAAGCTGCACGAGATCGACCTGTCCGACGGCGCGGTACTGGAAACCAACTGCGTCTACATCGTGCCGCTGATCGAGAGCCTGGCGCTGCCGCCTTCGATCTTCGCCTCGGCCAATCCGAAGAGCTCGACCGGCCGCCTCGATGTCTTCACCCGCGTGATTGCGGATGGCACCCGCCGCTTCGACGTGATCGGCGCCGGCTATCACGGTCCGCTATACGCCGAGATCAGCCCGAAGACTTTCCCGGTGCTGCTGCGCGAGGGTTCGCGGCTGTCGCAGGTCCGCTTTCGCGTCGGCGACGCGCTGCTCGACAACGAGGCGCTGGAAGACCTCCATGCGATGGAGCCGCTGGTGGACAGCGAGGACGCC
The DNA here is from genome assembly GCF_007018905.1 of Tardiphaga sp. vice304. Taxonomy (NCBI): domain Bacteria; kingdom Pseudomonadati; phylum Pseudomonadota; class Alphaproteobacteria; order Hyphomicrobiales; family Nitrobacteraceae; genus Tardiphaga; species Tardiphaga sp. vice304. Next base: position 100,470 of record NZ_CP041402.1, on the reverse strand, counting down.
GACCTCAACAACGGTGTGGCGCTCTCGGTCGATCTGTCCGGCGACAACGAGACCGGCTTCGTGGGCTACCGCGCCAAGCGCCACACCGGCGTGGTCGATATCGACCGTCGTGCCGGCTATGCGGCGAACGAGTTCTGGGAGCCGATCGCGGCGCGGCCCGACGGCACGCTGATCCTCGATCCCGGCGAGTTCTACATCCTCGCCTCCAAGGAAGCCGTCCAGGTGCCGCCGGACTATGCCGCTGAGATGGTGCCGTTCGATCCCTTGGTCGGCGAGTTCCGCGTGCATTACGCAGGCTTCTTCGATCCCGGCTTCGGCCATGACGGCGCCGGGGGCAAGGGCTCGCGCGCCGTGCTGGAAGTGCGTTCGCGCGAGGTGCCGTTCATCCTGGAGCACGGCCAGATCGTCGGCCGTCTGGTCTATGAGCGGATGCTGTCGCGCCCCGACGCGCTCTATGGCCAGCGCATCGGCTCGAACTATCAGGGCCAGAGCCTGAAACTGTCGAAGCATTTCAAGGTCTAGCCGCCGGGTGCTTGCCGACCGCTTTGCCACCGTCAGGCCCGATGTCATCGAAACATGAGGGCAAACCGCGCTCCAATTTTGCTTCGTCCTTGAGAGTGTGTGGACCGGTTCCATTTTAATTTGAACCGCGACCGGTCTCGCGCGTTACACCCGCACAACCTCATTCAAGGAATTCGATATGACCGGCACCGCAGGCATCAAAGAGCACATGGAAGTAATCGGCGCCGACGGCGTTCACGTCGGCACCGTGGATCATTTCGAGGGCGGCCGCATCAAGCTGACCAGGAAGGACAGCGGCGAAGGCCACCACAAGGGTCATCATCACTTCATCGACGGCAGCCTGGTGGCCGAGGTCGAGGGCGACAAGGTCCGCCTGTCCGCCAATGCCGATGTGGCCGTGACCATGGAACAAGAGAAGTAAGCTTCGCTTATTGTGCGATCTGAAACGCGGCGGACCGAAAGGTTCGCCGCGTTTGCGTTATGAGGCGCTTATCGGCCTTCTCCGTCGTGCCATAGCGCTGCCAGTCCATCGCGATAGCTCGGAAAGGCGAGTTCCACGCCCAGCTCCTGCTTCATCCTGATATTCGAGACCCGGTTATTGGTGGCGTAGAAGCTGCGCGCCATCGGGCTCATCTCCGCGTCGTCGAACGCCAGTCCCGGCGGCGGAACAATCCCCATCAGCTCGGCAGCATAGGCAATGACATCCTGCGGCGGGCCCGGCTGGTCGTCGCAGACGTTCCAGATCCCGGCCTGATCCTTCGCGAACGCCGCATCGATGGCGCGCGCAATATCCTCGACATGAATGCGGTTGAACACCTGGCCGGGCTTGACGATGCGCCGCGCGGTGCCGGCCTTGAGGTTGAGCAGCGCATTGCGGCCGGGACCGTAGATGCCGGCGAGCCGCAGCGACGTGGTTGGTGCGCCCGGCTGAGCCAGCCACGCCGCCTCGGCGTCGATCCGCTGCCGCCGCCGCCCGTCGCCGGACATCGCCGCGCTCTCGTCGATCCAGTCGCCGCCATGGTCGGCATAGACGCCGATAGTCGAGAGATAGACGACCCGTTGCAAGCTGCTTGCTGCAATCTGCGGGCCGTAGGCGGCAAGCACCGGGTCGCCGGATGCGCCGGGCGGCACGGAAACCAGTAGAGCATCGGCAGCGGCGAGGTGTTCGGCAATGGCCGGATCGGCATGGTCGCCGCTGAACAGCAGCGGCGTGCAGCGTGAGCCGCGCAGCGCATCCCGCTTTTCCGCCGTCCGAACCGTGCCCGAAATCGTCGTGAAACGCTGTGCGTGACGATCGATGAAATGCTGCACGCTGTAGCCAAGTCCGAACACGAAAAGACGCACGTCAACTCCTGATATTCGCCTTGCGATGGCACGATGTCGTCCCCGGCAGCATACAGCGAGCTGCCGGGTGCAAAAAGGCCCTCCAGAACGTGAAGGGCCTCGATGGATGTCGAGCCTTGATGCTTTACTCCGCCGACGCCGCTTTGGCGGCTGTCGGCGTCACCCGCCACACCACATTGCCGACGTCGTCAGCGACCAGCAGCGCGCCCTTGCCGTCGAGCCTGAGGCCGACCGGGCGGCCCTGCGCCTCGCCCTCTTTATTGACGAAGCCGGTCAGCACGTCCTGCGGCTTGCCGGCAGGCTTGCCGTTTTCGAACGGCACGAAGATCACCTTGTAGCCGCTGCGCGGCTTGCGATTCCATGAGCCGTGCTGGCCGATGAAGGCGCCGTTCTTCATGCTGGCGGGAAAGATGTCGCTGGTGTTGAACGCCAGGCCCAGAGACGCGGTATGCGCGCCCAGCGCATAGTCCGGCACGATCGCCTTGGCGACCAGATCGGGTCGCTGCTCCTTGACGCGGACATCGACGTGCTGGCCATACCAGCTATAGGGCCAGCCGTAGAATCCGCCATCCTTCACCGAAGTCATGTAGTCCGGCACCATGTCGCTGCCGATCTCGTCACGCTCGTTGACGACGACCCATAATTCGCCGGTCTGCGGCTGCCAGGCGGGACCGTTCGGATTGCGCAAGCCGGAGGCGAACACGCGCGATTGGCCGGTAACGCGGTCGATCTCCAGAATGCCGGCGCGGTCCTTCTCCGCCTCCATGCCGTTTTCCGCAACATTGCTGTTGGAGCCGACGGTGGCATAGAGCTTGCGGCCGTCCGGGCTGGCGATGAGGTCCTTGGTCCAGTGGTGGTTGAGCGGGCCGCCCGGCAGGTCGGCGACCTTTACGGCTGGCGCGGGGATCCTGGTGTCGCCCGTCTTGTATGGGAATTTCACGACCGCGTCGGCGTTGGCGACGAAGAACTCATCGCCAACCAGCGCCATGCCGAACGGCGAATTCAAACCTTCGAGAAATGCCGTTTTGGTTTCTGCCACGCCGTCGCCATCGGTGTCGCGCAACAGCGAGATGCGGTTGGCGCTGGGCACGCCGGCGCCGGCGCGCTTCATGATCATCCCTGCCACCCAGCCTTTGATGCTCATGCTGCCCGCCGGCTTCGGCGGCGCGTTGGTCTCCGTGACCAGCACGTCGCCATTCGGTAGCGTGTAGAGCGTGCGGGGATGATCGAGCCCGGTGGCGAAGGCGTTGACGGTCATCCCGCTGGCGGCGGCAGGCTTGGCGCCCTGCGGCCAGCCGGTTGCGGTGGCGATACTGACCGTCGGGACCAGCGACTTGACCGGTTCGACGAGTTTTGGCGCAGCGCCAAAATCCTCGCCAGCCGTCTGGGTGGCTTGCTCGCAGGCCGCCAACGGCAGCGCCAGAGCGACCAGACAGGCGGATAGAACGTATTTGTTGCGCATCGGGTTCCCTCTGATCGCGCTGAGAAAATGCGGCACCTGCGAGATCGTTCAGATCGCATCATGAACTTGGCGTGAGCCAGAATTCTGTCGGCGCGCGGAATGCGCTGGTCGCGGCCGGCCCATGCGCGGCGCAGGCATGGCATCGGTCCCGATCGATGCTAGGAACAGGTGCGCTCGGCCGTCAAGCGCGGGTCGCACGGGGAAACGCATGTCCGAGATCGCCGTTGCCGGTTTGGCCGTGCCGGGCGCTGAAGCGCCGTTGTCAGACCTCGCGGCGCCTGCCAGAAATCCGCTGCTCGGTCACGCGATCCTGCCGACCTTGCTGCGTCTGTCATGGCCTAATGTCGTGGCGCTGTCGGCCGGCACGCTCGTGGTGATCGCCGAGACCTCCTATATCGGCCGTCTCGGCACCGAGGCGCTGGCCGCGATGGCGCTGGTATTTCCGTTCGTGATCCTGACCATGACGATGTCCGGCGGCGCGATGGGCGGCGGCGTATCGTCGGCGATTGCGCGCGCGCTGGGCGCTGGCGACCGTGACCGGGCCTCGACGCTGGCGGCGCATGCGCTGCTGATCGGAATCAGCCTTGGCCTGGTCTTCACCGTCGGCATGCTCACCTTTGGCACGACGTTGCTGGAGCTGCTCGGCGGTCGCGGGCAGGTGCTGTCGCAGGCCGCGGGCTATATCGCGATCTTCTTTGCCGGCGGCGTGATCCCGTGGCTGATGAATACCTTTGCCGCCATCCTGCGCGGCACCGGCAACATGAAGCTGCCCTCGGCCATCACGCTGAACTCCGCAGTGCTGCAGATCATCCTCGGCGGCGTGCTGGGTCTCGGCCTCGGACCGGTGCCGTCGTTCGGCATGCCGGGCGTCGCCGCGGGCTCGCTGATCGCCTACAGCATCGGCGCCGTCATCATGGGCTGGTACGTGTTCTCCGGCCGCGCGCGGGTGCGGCCGCAGCTCGCGGGCTTCCGCATCCAGCGCGGCATGTTCTTCGACATCCTGAAAGTCGGCGCCATCGCCTGCTTCTCGCCGCTGCAGTCGGTGCTGACGATCACGATCTTCACCCACATGCTGGCGCGCTACGGCACCGAGGTGCTGGCCGGCTACGGCGTCGGCGCGCGACTGGAATTTCTGCTGGTGACGCTGGCCTTCGCGGTCGGTGTCGCGTCGGTGCCGATGATCGGCATGGCGATCGGCGCCGGTCGCGTGGCCCGCGCGCGCCGCGTCGCCTGGACCGCGGCGGCGATCTCGTTCGCCGCCGTCGGCGGCCTCGGCACGCTGATCGCGATCTTTCCGGACCTCTGGGTCAATTTGTTCACGCGCGACGCCGCCGTCCGCGCCGCCAGCCAGCAATATCTCGCCATTGCCGCGCCGATGTACGCCTTCATCGGCCTGGCGACCGCAACCTACTTCTCCTCGCAGGGCGCCGCAAAAGTGCTCGGCCCGGTGCTGGCGCAGACCGCGCGGCTGGTCTTCATCGCTGTCGGCGGCTGGTACCTGCTGTTGATCGACGCCGGCAGTCTCGGCCTGTTCTGGCTGGCGGCGGCCTCGATGGTGCTGCTCGGCGTGCTGTCCGCGCTCAGCGTGCTGCTGACGCCGTGGGGGCCGAAGCCGGGTCCGCTGCCCGAGGTGCGCCCGGTTGTGTCGTAAAGTTAGCCCGGCGCGCGCGGCGGCGCGGCGCTCAGCAGTGCGTCGAACAGGTTCGGACGGCGATCGTCCAGCGCACCCTCGATGCCGAGCAGCCGCGACCGCGTGACGATGCCGGCATTGCCGGCGAAGCCCGAGGTATGGCCGGCGGTGACCAGCGTGCGGTGGCACGGCACCAGGATGGCGAACGGGTTGCGGTTGATCGCCTGGCCGACCGCATGCACGGCACTGCCGGCGCCGAGCCGTGCCGCCAGTTCGGCAAAGGTACGGGTCTGGCCGAACGGGATCAGCCGGACGGTGTCGTAGACCCGGCGATGGAATGGCGACACGCCGGCCATGTCGAGCGGTGCGTCGGAGAGGTCGCAGGGCGTGCCGGCGAGCAGCGTGGCGATGCCCTCGATGGCCTGCTCTATATCCTCCGGTGGCCGGGTCTCGCGGACCTCGGGAAACTGCAGCAGCAGCAGCCGCCGTGTCTCGATCTCGCGGACTTCGGGCAGGCGCACGCCGACAATCCCGATCCGGCCCCATGCGATCCCGCAGCGGCCCACCGACGTGTCAAAGATACTGTATGCGCGCGCTGCCATTCCAAGATCGATGCTAGAGCATCGGTAAGGCTGTCGTCATCTGGAATCTGGCGGTCCGGTTAACCGGTGTTGCCGCTGTCCACCCCTCTCTCGGCCGTCATGGCGAGGAGCCCTTACGACGAAGCAATCCAGCTCTTTTCGCGCGTGCGGCCGTCCCACCATCAAGTGACTTGGCGGATCGTCCGGTCTCGGCTAGATCATGGGACGCGAGATGCGGGCGTAGTTCAATGGTAGAACGGCAGCTTCCCAAGCTGCATACGAGGGTTCGATTCCCTCCGTCCGCTCCAGCACTTAGCTAAATTCATCGAGACAGTTTTGCCGGTGGTTTTGCAGGTTCTGTTCGCCGTTTGGCCTCCATTTTCTCGATTCTAGCGTTGATAGCCGCACCCCGGCCAACGTACCGGCGGATGATTTTTTCGACGGACTCCTCCTCCCATGCCAACGTCTCTGCGATCTCACGCATGGTAAATCCGGCGATGTAAAACTTCGTCGCTGCCGTTCCTCTCAGGTCGTTGAAATTAAGATCACGGTCAGATAGGCCAGCGTCGATCTTCGCAGTGTTAAACGAGCTGCCAAAACCGTTTGAGGTCCATGGTCGTCTTCGGCTGCTCGTAAGGACCGTAGTCGAATGTTTCGGAATACGGGCGAGGAGGTCTCGGAGTTCGCTGTATAGAGGGATCATTGCCTCTCGACGATGTCGGCTTTTACCCGTTGAAATGATGATCGCATCTACGCCAACGTGGGACCACGCAAGCCGAAGCAGATCGCTTAGTCGCAACCCAGTGTACCTGGCAAGGTCGATGGCATTGGAAATTTCCGCAGAACAATTCCTTTGGATATGCGTCACGTCAGCATCAGTCCAAATAATTTCCGAGCGGTCATTTTCGTATAGCCGTCTGATACCCTCGCAAGGGTTGCGTGCAACCAACCCAGCATCGACAGCGTGAGCAATGACACGAGAAAGTACCTGCATTCCATAGTCCGCAGTTCGTGGCTTCCCTTGCCATTTGTTGCGCCAGTTTCTGATGATAGGCCGGATTTTATCTAGCCGATCAAATTGCGCTATGCGTAGGTCTCCGAAATGATCGCTGATCTGATCAAGCCATTTGCCCCACCGGTAACGGGTAGAATCGGCTAATTTTTTATAATCACCACTTGCCTTGTAGTTGACCACGACAAAGCGAAAACACTTCTTGTCGGGTGAACGGTGTGCTTCCACCGCCTCATTATAGGACGCCACAAACTCCGGCGTGCCTGGAAGTCCACGCAAGCGAGGGCCACCACGCCAGGCGTAATGATACGTTTTGCCTTTGGCTCGTACCGTCGCAATCCCCTTCAGCTCAAATTTCACAATGCTTCTCCGTGAACATCTTTAGTTCTGCATCGAGTTCGTAGTCGGTTGCGCTGAGTGAAAGGGGTGTCGCTGCCGACTCGATCACGACCGAGCCGTTCGGATGATAAACTATGCGTGGCGAGATGCCCTGCTCGGTGAAGAACCGGAGAGCAAAGTTGAAGTTAGATTGATTCGGGCGGCTTTTTCGGCGGGACATTGCAAGACTCATGCTTCAGCGACGCCCCAACAAGCAACGAGCCGGGGTAGTTGTCAATCGGCAGAAATGCGAGAAGTGCCTGTGCCACAGGGCTAACTTGTTTTCAAAACAAATCGGATCTCTGAACGAAACTTTGAAATAACGATTTTGGCGCTCAGCCAAAATGCATTTCGATCAATGTTTGCAGGCATATTTAGAAACGTGACGAAACGTCCAAAACGCACTTATTTTGATAACAATCGCTGTATCTCAAAATAATGCCAATCAAGCTGCCTGAAAAATATTTTCAGGGCGTGGACGGCCCAGCGCAAACGCCCGCATCAGGACAATGTCAACCAAAGTCTTGACAAATGCTCCGATATACTGTAGTATCTTGATCATCAGCCGAACCGCTAGTTCTTGTATCCGCATTTAGCGGAGCTGACACCGCTCGTCTTTTCTGGACGATGCCAAAGTCGCCTCACATCGCAATCGATGCCTGGCGCAAATCACCCAAGCTGCACCAAACCGATAGTCATCATCATCATCATCATCATTTCAAGGAGACATCTATGTTAAATGCCGAATCGTCGCTCAATCAAGGGGCAACAACAGAATGAGCGTAATCAGCTTTCGTGACTTGCCGCTGTCCCATGAAGTGACTCACCGGATGGCAGCGATCTATCAGTCGAAATTGCAAAACCCAGAACAGGGATCGGCTCTGCTTTCTCTTCTGCGGTCGGTCGCCGTCGATAAGAGCCGGGGTATCTATTGTGCGATGTCGGATAGTGTCGAAATTCCCAAGAAGCTGCCGTTCAGACTGATCGATAAATCGAGTGCCGGTGATGATACGGCGGCTTATTGCTATTTCCTGAATCCGCTACTGATGCCTGAAAAACTAGGCAGTGCCGAGTTCAATATCGGCAGCGCAACAAAAGCTAACTTGCGGCGGACGAACGGTGGATTTCTCGTCGTCACGATTGAACAGGACTGCGCAAGACCCGAACAACTCGATGCGATCATCAGGTTTACGAAGCCAGGAGATACTATCACCAAATTGGACGATTCCCTGCGAATTTTCAAGGATTATAGAGGATGCACGGCTGTCTTTAGCGGTAACAGGTCCGTACATTTTCATTTCGTCTTTGACACACGCCACCTGCTAAATGTTCCCCATGACCATGTATGGATGCAAAGGCTTGCAGATCATCCGGTTCAATCGGCGTTCATGGCGAACGTTCATAATATTTATTGGGACCTGGTAGCCAAAACCTTCTCTGAGGTCGCAAGCATCGAGGTAGAGGTCGATAAAGAACTGCGGAATTTCTCTCAATGGCGTCGTGGCCCTTGGGGACTCAGGCTCGTTGATTCGAGTGAGAATCTTCTCCGGCTGGAGATCGGTCAGCATGTTCCGCAGATCGTTCTATTTGAGAAACTGCGGACAGTCCGTGCCCCTAAAGGCAGCGGATCGTTTGCTGTTGATCCGTCATACGCCCTGCCCCTCAGTCCGACATCAAGCCGCAAATTGGTTTCTCATGTTCCGTCATTCTTCACTGATGATGTGGTACAAAAACTGCTCCCAGAATTTACCGAACGGTGCAGGTCTGAATGGGGCCGTGATTATCCCATGCCAGTATCGCTTGGTCAGGATAACGGGGAATGGATTTTCAACTTCAAGAACCACGAAGGCGATCTAAATCCGTCAACGGTCGTTCGGGGCAACCACTCACGGCTGCTAATCCAAGGCGGAGTTCTTGATGGTACGTTCATTCTACCCGGATCGCTGACGGCTCAGGAAACCGCAAATGACCTTGCTTTGCGGTTCGGCCTCATTTCAGAAAGCCTCAAAATGCCAGACGACACGGGGTTGGTGGAACCCCTGACTCTTCAGCAAAAACTGAAGCGGGGCGTGCCGATGAAGGATCAAATCGAGTCGATAGCAGCCAAATCAATGCTGATCCCGGTCTCAACACGGCCCGTTGACGAATTGAAGTTGCTTTATCGTAATAATTTAAACCATGCCCTTGCACGTGTGGCGGGACTGGACAGAGATGAGCTGGTGGTATCAGGCGAAGGCATCGGGAAGAGTTCATATATTGCTCGGCAGTTCGCCAATGACGCTCTTGATACGGCGATGAGTTTCACGGACGAACGACAAAGGTTCTTTTGCTTTGCATACCGCAGCGTCGCCCAAGCGCAAGAGAAGGCAGCAGATTTCAGCAGCCCGACACGTTTTGCAATCGTCATTCAGTCGTTCTGGAAGCATTACAGGGCGGCATGTGCACAATGCGGCGTTGATCCGTTACAGGCGGATAAATTTGATCGGCCGTCAGACATCAACTCCGTGCTACGCACGATTCTGCATCAGAAGAAGGACGTGTACGATACGCTAGAAAGTGTGCGGCAAAACTTGTGGATGCGAGACGGGGTACTTCGGTTTGATGCTGGAAAAACATTCATCTTCACGTCGCATCAGACCGTGAAAACGTGGACGACATCACGTCTAACAAAGACTTGGTACCATCCGGAGTTTAGGTCGCTTGATGACACCCAAGATAATGAGGCGTTGCGCAGAGAGATGTTACTACAACACGTCGCTTACGACGATCCCGAAGCCACCGATTTGTTGCACGTCATTCCCGGTGCGTTGTTTGACCACCTGCGCTCTTCCGAAGGAAGCGCATGGCGCAATTTATCGACGGTCCAAAAGAGGAGCCAATATCGAAGCGCCGTCCGCAAGAACATTTTAACTGACGAGACGTTTAAGACCTACGACGGGCTGCGGCATCTGAACTTGGCGGGCTTCGATCAATACGCTGTCGATTACGAGGCTATGCCCTTCGGTCACGAAAACTCGCCTGAGTCAATTTACAGGGGCCAACACGGCGAGCGGTATTTTATTCGAACGCAGGATTGGGCGTTCAACTCTCGGGTCCAGTGGACGTTTTTGACCACGGAACCGTTGGTGGCCGAAATGATCTCGGCGGCATACCGCAAGCGTAACAGGACGTTGATGCGTTTTCAGTTGGACAATCTGCCCGGTGTCTATCCACTCCGCATCCCGCTGTCCTACGATAACCGTGCCAAAGCAACGTCGGTCACTGAGCTGGCGGCTGAGATCAACGAGCGTGATCCTAATGCGGTCGTTATCGCTGATGGCCTTGGCAAAATGAAGGGTGCGAGAGCGATGTCGTTCCAAGCGATGAAGGGGCTCAATAGCCTCGCACATAACAATATCGCAGTTATCGTGCAGCACTTGGCTCCGGAGGTGTAGCGCGTCAATCTGGATGGGAAGCGCGACAATCAGGATGGCAATTTAGCGGTCGCGGCGTGGGGATGATTGTCGCGGCCTGACGATAACGCAAGTGATAATTGCGTGTCGTGGAGTTGATTGTCGTGGAGCGACAATCAGGATGACGCTTTGATTGTCGCGCGCGTTGGCGGCCTTCCGGCTCCGCGGGCTTTGTCGACAGCCTCTTTTCGGCGATAGCTGTCGACATTCATTTCGAGGATCGTGGCGTGGTGGACGAGGCGGTCGATCGCCGCCAGCGTCATGGCTTGGTCCGGGAAGATTTTTCCCCATTCACCGAATGGCTGATTGGCGGTGATGAGCATTGAGCGGCGTTCGTAGCGGGCGCTGATCAGTTCGAACAGAACGCTGGTCTCGGCTTGATCTTTGGTCACATAGGCGAGATCGTCGAGGATCAGCAGATGATATTTGTCGAGCTTGGCTATCGCGGCTTCGAGCGTGAGGTCGCGGCGCGCGATCTGGAGCTTTTGCACGAGATCGGTGGTTCTGGTGAACAACACGCGCCAACCCTTTTCGATCAGGGACATGCCGAGCGCCGCTGCCAGATGCGATTTGCCGCCGCCAGGCGGGCCAAAACACAACAGATTGGCGCCCCTGTCGAGCCACGCGTCACCGGCGGCGAGAGCCTGCACCTGCGCCTTTGAGATCATCGGCACTGCATCGAAGTCGAATGCAGCGAGGGTCTTGCCCGGCGGCAGGCGGGCTTCATCCAGATGACGTTCGAAGCGACGACGGTTTCGCTCCACCATCTCCTGTTCAGCCAGGGCCGCCAGGAAGCGGGCGGCGGGCCAGCCTTCCTTATCGGCGGTTTCCGCCAGGGCGGCCCAGATCAGCTTGATGCCGGGCAGACGCAGTTCGCTGAGCAGCAATTCGACACGGGCGGCGTCGATCTTGACGGTCGCGTTCATGCGGCTTCTCCCACAGCCGCGGCAATCTGGTCGTAGATAGCGAGCGAGGGCAGCGTGACGACGACGACCGGTAGTGCCATGCCCTTCGGTCGGAAGCGTTCGATCAGCGCCTTGAGATCCGGCAGGATGCCGTCGTCGAGCGTGGCTTGCAGCACGGCACCGAGCTCCGCCTCGCAGGCCCGTTCATGTGCGAGCGCCAGAAGCCCGACCATGGCACGGCAGGCTGGTCTTTCGCCAATGCCGGCGAGCAAGGCGTCGAACGCACGGGCGTAGACGCGGCGGGGGAACAACTGGTCGCGATAGACCAGATTGAGCAGCGCCATCGGTTTGCGGCGCAGCGAATGGATGACATGGCGATAGTCGATGACGTGGCCGTGTTTGCCGTTGGGCTGGGTTCGCCCGCGTCGCAAGGTGATGATGTGCGTGGCGCCCTGGAAGCATTCGAGCCGGTCGTCATAAAGACGTACGCGCAGCCGGTGACCGATCAGGCGGGATGGGACCGAGTAAAACACCTTGCGCAACGTGAAGGCGCTGGAGGTCGTGACGTCGACGTTGACCTCCTCATAATCGGCGGTCTTGCGCACCGGCAGTTTCTTCAGCGCCGTCCGCTCCTGATCGATACGCTTGGCATTGCGCGCGTTGCCGCGGCCAACGATCTCGTCGACAAAACCCCGCCAGGCCGCAAGATCGTCGAAGTCGCGTGAGGCACGCAGCAGCAGGGCATCGGCCAGCGCTCTCTTGAGATGGCCATGCGCACTTTCGATCGAGCCGTTCTCATGCGATACGCCGGGATTGTTGCGGGTCGGCGTCATGCCGTAATGGCCGCAGAACGCCTCATAGCGCGTCGTCAAATCCTCCTTGGCATCGGCTCCGAGATTGCGGAACGCGGCCGACAGGCTGTCGCTGCGGTGCTGCTCCGGAACCCCGCCCAGCGACCACAGCGCGTTCTGCAAGCCTTCCGCCAGCGCGACAAAGCTTTCGCCACCGAGCACGACGTGGGCGTGTTCGAAGCCGGAGAAAGGCAGCCGGAAGTGATAGAGCCGGCAGTCCAGCAACTGGCCCGCAATGGTGACGCCGAGATCGGCGACCTCGGTGAAGTCCGACAACCCCATGCGACCCGGCGGATGTTCCTGACGGAAGATCACCTCCCGATCCGGCCCGTTCACCGCCCGCCATGCCCGAATGCGCCGCTCGAGCGTCCGCCGCGTTCCAGAACCCAGTTCCGGATGCCGCCGGCATAGTTCCTCGAACACGGCGATCGGCCGCAATCCGGGGGCGGCCCTCAGTATCGGCAGAACTTCGTTCTCCCAAACGTCGATGAACGGATCAGCGCGGCGGCGTTCGCGGGGCGACTTCTTCTGGGTGGGAAGTCGGGGATCCTTTTCGAACCGGTAGGCGGCGGAGGTGCTGAAACCAGCCTTTGCAGCGGCGACGGCTGGCGAATGGTTGCGACGCAAGCTCATGAAAAGCCTCATTTGTTGATCGGTGACATGCCGGCCGGCCAAAGAATTGGTCCTCTCAAAGGAGAAACCCGATCTTTGACCAGCCGCCGTTACCGCCAAATGAGGCCCGTTCGGGCGACACGCCGCTGCTGGGCTGCCTCCGGTCGGGCTACGCCCTCCCTTCGTCACCCCAGCAGCGGCGCATTCTCATCCTGATTGTCGCGGGATTCTCATCCTGATTGTCGCGCTACACCGGAGGTGTACGCCAAGCTGAATGTTCTTGGGCAATGGGCCGAGCAACCGTATGCAATCGCCATGCATTATGCAGGCATTATGAATCAGGCGGTCGGACGAAATGCGGGATTCCGGCAGAAAGACGGGACTAAAACCGTTATGTTTGCCACGACCGGACTGATAAACCTGATCGGCTCGGATTTGGAAGCCGTCAATCACCGGATGATCCTTTATCCCACCGCAGAAAAGTATTGGTGATCCGGTAGCGGCTCGGCGCAACACCCGTTCACGCCCCCCCCCCTCCTGATAAGGTTGAGTCCTTATATCTTATTAAGCGGAAGCCTTATGGGTGGGGGGTATGGGATCGGGTGACTTCATGTTGCGCCGGACAGCGTCCGCCCGGTGACGGATCGGGCGGTCCCAGACACCGGGACCGAGGCTGGGACGGAAAACACGCTACGGCAGCTTGCAGGCCAATGTGGACGCTACCCCGTCCAAGCGCGCCTCAGAGAGTTCTACGGCCTCCTACGTGGCTCCTAGGCCGTCCCAGGCTGCATTAAAATCGAAAAAACGGAATGCAGCCCGTTGTTGCGAACCCATCTAACCTGACGGCGTAAAAATTTCTGGCTCATTGAGACTTCGAAAAGCTGTCGGCCTACTCGGCAACTCGTGTTAGACGACTCACTACCCTAATACCTCTTTTGGGCCGACCATCTTGATTGAGGTCCGAGCCTTAGAATCATATTACGGAAGACTTTCAGCGGGCCGTTTGGCAAGCCGATGAGCGCAGCGTCCGACCATCTCCTGACGGCGCAACCAGTTTCGTCGTCAGAACTCCGATGGAACTCGCCGACTTATCAATTGTTATTGAGCGTTGGAACAACATCAGGAGGAAGCAATGATTTCGAAGGTACTAGGGTCCGGACCCAATAACTGGATTCCCATGATCGTTCGTTCGTGATTCACTGCCTCATCGAGGAGGCAATGAGATGGCGGATTTCTTTTGGTTTTCCGATACGCAGTGGGCTCGGATCGAGCCGCTGCTTCCAACCGACGTGCGCGGTAAGCCCCGGGTAGATGATCGTCGTGTGCTGAGTGGCATCGTCCATGCCCTTCGCTGCGGCGGCCGTTGGGTCGATTGCGCCGACGTCTATGGTCCGAAGAAAACGCTCTATAACCGGTTCGTCCGCTGGTCAGAACGCGGCATTTGGGAAGGCATATTCAGCGCGTTGGCGGGAGCGGCAGATGTGCCGGGCCGGCTGTTCATCGACAGCAGTTGTATCAAGGTCCACCGCTGTGCGGGCGGCGGAAAAGGGGGGCCTTGGCTCATGGTATCGGCCGCACGAAAGGCGGACGAAACACGAAGCTCCATGCCGTCTGCGACGAGAAGGGCCGCCCCTGCGTCCTGCTCCTGACGCCCGGAAACGTGCACGATTGCAAGGTCGCGCAGCTCTGCATCGGAGCGATGCCACCCTCTGCGGAACTCGTCGCTGACAAGGGGTACGATAGCCAGGCACTGCGGGAATGGCTGGCCGAGCGTGGCACCGAGCCCGTCATTCCGCCCCGCAAGAACCGCAAGATCCAATACGAATATGACCGCGCGATCTACAAGCAGCGCAACGTCGTCGAGCGCATGTTCTGCCGCTTCAAAGATTGGCGACGCATCGCAACCCGCTTCGATCGGAACATCAAAAACTTCATGGGAGCCATCAGTCTCGCCGCCGCAGTCATCTGGTGGCTGTAGTGAGTCCGGACCCTAGCAAGTGCATTGCTCGGAACGGTCCTTTTTACCTCCGCTGCCGGTGCGCAAACCGTAAATAAAGATCAGTCAGACAAGACAGTCTCATCCCATAAGGACGGAGAGTGGCGCTCTTCGAAAGTCATCGGCCTGAACGTATATAATGACGCCAAGGAAAAGGTTGGCGAGATCGAGGAAATCATCATCGACAAATCCGGTCGTGTGGCGAACGTGGTCCTGGGCGTCGGTGGCTTTCTTGGGATGGGCGAGCATTATGTCGCCGTCCCGATGGACAAACTGAAATGGGTGAACGAGGCGGTTAGCAACACCAACACGGCCGCCACTTCCACAGTTGCGGAAAACAAGCCGACCGTCGGGACGACCGACAAGGGTACGGTCACGGGCGAGGTCAACCGTTCCAACCGGCCGATGCGGGCCGGAAACGAAATGTGGTACCCAGATCATGCTATTTACAATGTGAGCAAGGACGAACTGAAAAAGATGCCCCAGTTCAAGTACAACTAACGAAGGACGCCCTACTTAATGTAGGGCGTTTCCTTTATGGCTATGTTCTGGGAACGATAGGATCAGGCCAAGGGCAAGTTCACGTTGGTTGGCGGAATAATGAATTCGATGCTGCAACGTTTCAGGGATTGGCTGACGACGCTCAGCCCTTATCAATCGCTGGTCGCAGTATCCCTGCCGCTCATGATTGTCTAGCCGCTGAAAATCGTCGCACTGATCTTGCGGGAAAAGGTCACTGGTTGGTGGGAACTGCCATCATGATCAGCATGCACGGAGCGAGTCTCTTCGTTGTTGATAGGCTCTTTAATGTCGTGAAGCCTCAATTGCTCTGCCTGAAATGGCTTGCCATACTTTGGGAAAGGTGGCTTGCCGTTCGCCAATGGATCATTTCTGTCGCAAGTACGTCTCGTTAAGACCCCCTCGGCGCACCTCGTGTAGAATGATGGCTCATCAACAAAATGTCATTATCATCCCATGCTCTCTGGGCACCCCTTTCGTTCTGACCGAACGAGTAGGCTCGGGCACTATGAAACGGCATGAGCGTTGCGTGGCCGGACGTGGGGATAATTTCGGATGGGGTTATCTTCGTGTCTATTCTGCTCAAATTCCGCATATACCGAGCATGTCGAACAAAGCTAGAAAAAATCCCCCGGTTATTGGCCCGGGGGATTCTTATTATCTGCTAGGCCGGTACGTATTCGATCCAAACATCCGTGACAATGACATCTGTTGCTGGATACCAGTAGTAGATCACTTCTGTACCCGTATCGAACCCATAGCCATAATAGTAGACATCAACCTGTGCGACCTGAAAGTCCCCGTTCGCCGCAAGCTTCACGTTTCCGCTTTCGAGACCAGCCATTTTCTTTTTTGTTTTTACTTTTTGGACGGGCAAGCTCCCTGCACTCATGTTCACAACTTTTCCGTTGTTGACCTCTGCGATGGCAGTTTCTTTGCCGACCTTTCCAACCTCGTGCTTTCCGTTTTGCTTCAGTTTGGCCCCTAGCGCATCGTGCGCATTGACGTGCTTATGCGGGCCTTTCGCTATCGCAACGCCCCCAATTGCTAGGACACCAACGACCGCAAGAACTGACATAAGTGTGCGACGACTGAACATTTTATTCTCCCAATACCGAATCAGCAGCGGCTTCTGCTGTTGAGGGGTAATCCGAAAATTGGCTATTATTGAGGCTCCAAAAGGCGGAGGCGCTCTGACCGGCTGACCGGCGTTCGTTCTCAAGGAATCTAGGGCGACCGATTGTCGTCGCTGGTCCCCGTTTGGATATGCGTTGATAAAATTCCGACAATGGATGCTCGGGAGCATTGCGGCCATCGACACTTTCTCGAAAGCTGCAATCCAGGGTAAAGGCTCTGACAGCTAGAAGTCGAGCGTTCACTTCGTGATTGGCCCGTGTCCACTTTCCGGATACAATTTAAATATGGAACAAACCCGTCCGATTTCTGGGCTTTTAGCTACCCTTGGCCTCGTAACGAGTGCTGGGGCGGTGTTTGCCGCCTCGTGCTGTGTGTTGCCGCTGGTCCTGGGCAGTCTCGGCGCTTCGGCCAGCATATTCACGGCGCTGGAGGTGCTGACCGATTACCGAAAGCCGGTCCTTTTTTTGGGGGCCAGCCTAGTCGCTCTTGCGTGGGTTATCTATTTTCGAAGGAGCGGAGCTAAAGCAACAGCGATTGCTCTGACCAGTGCATCTCTTCTGATTGCAACGGCGGCAAGCTGGGACTTCATAGAACGCCCTCTGCTCAAGATCGTCAGGACGTATCGCTAATGCAGCTAGAAAGCCAGATCAGTTGTCCTATTTGCGGTCACCAGGCGACAGAGATAATGCCGACGGATGCCTGCCAATTTTTTTACGACTGTAAGGGCTGCGGCGAGCGACTCAAACCTAGGTCGGGCGATTGCTGCGTTTTCTGTTCTTACGGCACTGTGCCTTGCCCGCCGATACAGGCTGGGCACACGTGCTGCGATTGAGTTGAATCGACTGATGGTCAAACCTTGACGAGCTTATCTTAGAAGCAGCGGGCTCCCAGGCCCTGACTTTCGAAAGCCTTCGTCGGCGATCTATTGCTGGCGCAGCATACAGCCACCTGAGCTTTTACGCTTTTCGGCAGCGCCATATTCGCAGCGCCTAACCGAAGACGCCGGAGCTTCCTTTGACCGATCCGTTGTGCTGCATATGCACGCAAGTGGTATGAGGAAGTAAAGCTGAGGCACGGGATGGCCGGATTGCACGATCATTGATCTCGGAAGGCAATGCCAATTCGGTTTTCTTTTCTCCAAACAATTCGACACCGCTGAGGACAGCGAGCCCCGCCCATGATCAGGTTGAATTTCGACGGGATACCGACGACGCTCTGAACCGAAAGTGCAGCGCCAGTTTCGGAAAAGTTGCGCACTGTGCAATCTATTGCGCCGCCGCCGAACTCGATCACTCCCCCTTTGAGGACACGCCTGCGCAATGGTGATCGATTTTCATCCATAGGCGGCTTTATACGTGTCGGCCGTTAAAGTGTTCTTACGCACTCGAAATCATCCAAACGGATGAGTTTCGACGGCCCGTCACAGTGTCGATCCGTCTAGACTACCACGCAAAACATCGGACTATCAGATACCTCCAAGGCTGGCCGCAGGAGGTGTCGCAAGGCGGCCAGCCTGCGGAGTCACTGTGATGCCTCACCGTTTATCGGCGAGGCCATAGTCTCGGCCTGTATAAGTCCCTATCCATCTATCCGATTTTATGCGAGCGACATGCTGCCGAGAGCGACGTTAGTTTGCAGATATGCATACTGGCTACAATGTAATCTGCGTTCCAACTTCGACAGCTCGGCCAGACGGAATATGAAAATATCGGCTCGCATCGTCGGCAGACCGAGCAAGACTTATAAAAAGATTATCTTGCCACATAGGCATTACGGAATTTTCCGAAGGGCGAAGTGACCGTCGTGAAAGAAAAAACGACGTGCTCATCACATCAAATTTCAGACCAAGCCGCCGACATGCCACGAGTTCTTTTGGTATGTTCGGGCTTTCCATATAACCAAAACGCAAGGTAATCCTCGTGAAACGATCTGACACCGCTTCAAAAGCAATCCGATCATTGATGTCTGCCCGAGGTGTGTCTTGCGTAATGACATTCAAGATCAAGTTGTGTTCGTGGAGGACCTTATTGTGTTTTAAGTTGTGAAGCAAAGCTGTCGGAGTCGAGTCCGGATGCCCAGTGAGGAATACGGCTAAGCCGGGCACTCTCGCAACAGAGGTTGAGTTTACAATTCTCTGAATGAAACTTTTAAGCGGCACCTCGTCTCTTCTCGTTTTATCGCTGAGTACAGACGTTCCTTTTCGCCACGTTATCATGACGATCATCAGGATTGAACCGATTGCTAATGGAATCCATCCACCATCTGCAATCTTCAACATATTTGCCAACAGGAAGACGGCTTCAACAAGAATGAAGGGCGTAATGATGAGAGCCGCTGTGAGGGGCCTCCATTTCCAGCATTTCCACATTACGAAAAATGCCATTACGCTCGTGATCACCATAGTTCCGGTTACGGCGATGCCATATGCTGACGCTAATGCGCTTGATGTTTTAAAGGCGAATACCAGGTAAAGAACGGCTATCAGCAGAAGCCAGTTTACCCTCGGGATGTAAATCTGCCCCTTTTCAGTTTCCGACGTTTTCCTGATTTCCATTCGAGGCAACAAGCCGAGCTGTATTGCTTGTTGCGTGAGAGAAAAGGCCCCGGAAATTACTGCCTGACTCGCAATAATTGTAGCCATTGTTGCCAACACCACCATTGGCAGTAATGCCCAATCCGGGAATAGCAGGAAGAACGGATTTTCCAGCTTTTCTGGATGCAAAAGTAGCAGGGCACCTTGCCCGAGATAGTTTAGTATCAAGGCCGGGAAAACCACAAAAAGCCAAGCCATTTGGATCGGCTTTCTGCCAAAGTGACCCATGTCAGCATAGAGTGCTTCAGCGCCTGTCACGGTTAAGAAGACGGCACCCAGTGCTAGTAGCCCGGCATGACCATGGTTCAATAAGAAATTAAAACCATAGAGCGGATTGAGTGCCGCTAAGACGCTGAGATCATCTAACAGATTTATTGAACCGCCGATTGCTATTACGATAAACCATATGAGAGTTATCGGCCCGAACCAAGCTGCTACAACTGCGGTCCCTCGGCTCTGAGCTAAAAATAAGCCGACCAGAATAGTCATGCTGAGCGGGAGTATGAATGCGTCAAATCCAGGCGCAACCAGTTTAAGCCCTTCTACCGCCGAGAGCACAGATATTGCCGGCGTGATAATTGCGTCTCCATAGAATAAAGCTGCCCCGGCCATTCCCATAAACGATATGATCAGAAAATTGCGCCCCATAACGCCTTGCAGAAGCGCCATCAACGTAAGGGTGCCACCCTCTCCGTGATTGTCAGCCCGCATGATGATCAAGACATATTTGAGCGTCACGATGACCGTCAGCGCCCAAAGCATAAGGGATAGGACTCCTAAAATCATCTCAGGAGTTGCTGTGCCTCCTGCGGCGGCTGCTGTCAGGCTCTCCTTTAAAGCATAAAGCGGACTTGTTCCGATATCACCATAAACAACACCAATTGAACCAAGGGATAAGGTCCAAAAAGCATTTTGGTGGGGAGGATGCGCAGCATCCGGCGTGATATCGGACAAAGATAATATCCCTTTATTTAAACGCTGTGGGCCTAGCCGCTGATAATCAGACGAAAAACGCTAGATTGTTTTTGGGCCTTTGACGGAGTTATAATCGATAGAACCACTTCCGTTTCGGTCAATGCGGGATCAAAGATCAGCGTGGCTGTTTAGGCTGCGAAGAAATGGCGGTGGAGTTTTCATTTTGTAATGTAAGCTCATGATGAGCTACAGAGAGAATTACTGAAGAGCAAGTATGCAGCTTTTAGCAAGCAAGTTCATAATCGGCTCGTTCGAGTTTCAATATTGGATGCCTGTATTTTTGGGGATCGTAATCGTAGCGGTAATTTTGACCCACTGGCTTAACCGAACGCACTGATGTTGCGTTTCGGGGTGATTGATCAGCTCGCATACAATGTAAGCGTGTCTTAGGACTGGGCCTCATTTGGGTATACCGTTGCGAAGCACACGCATGAGACACAATTATTGTCTCAATAGGGTTTACTTATAGATTGCGAGACGTTATGGATCGATAGTCTAGACTCTAATGAGACGCAACGAGGCCAATCGTGACCATTATCGGATACGCCCGTGTCAGCACCGTAGATCAAGACCTTTCGATTCAGGTGGCTGCCCTCAAGGCGGCAGGCTGTGAGGTCGTCCGCTCCGAGAAACGCTCAGGGACGACCACCAAGGGCCGCCAGGAGCTAGAAACAATCCTGGCGTTCCTGGGGGCCGGTGACGTGCTGATCGTGACACGTATTGATCGGCTCGCCCGCTCTATCGGCGATCTTCAAGACATAGTGCGGGCTGTTCGAGCCAAGGGCGCAAGTCTGAAAGCCACCGAGCAGCCAATTGATACAACCACAGCGGCAGGCAAAGCTTTTCTCGACATGCTGGGCGTGTTCGCAGAATTCGAAACAAACCTCCGCAAGGAACGCCAGATGGAGGGAATCGCCAAGGCGAAAGCCGAAGGCGTCTACAAGGGTCGGAAGCCAAGCATTGATCGAGCTGTGGTTCTCGAACTGAAAGCTAAGGGCTTGGGGCCATCGGCAATTGCTAAACAGCTCAAAATCGGACGTGCATCCGTCTACAGGGCGTTCGGCGCTGTGAGCTAGATAAGTACACGATGCTACCGACTACTTCCACGTAATTCATACGTGAAAACCTTTATGAAATCATTTTGAGCGAGGGAATAAGGTGCTTCGGGCCAACGTTTGCCGTAACTACACTGCCAACGACAATGCGGTTCCGACCAGAATTCTTTGCTGCATACAATGCTTGATCGGCTTGCCAGAGTAGGTCTTCTGAGGAAAGTTCTTCCAAGGGGACCTCCGTGACTACGCCAATGCTCACAGTCACATAGGGGTCTGTTTCTGCTCCACCGTGGCAAAGCTTACGTTGCGCCAGTGCGCTGCGCAGCCGATCCGCAACCAACCGAGCCCCTTCGTGGTCGGTCTCCGGCAGTATTATAGCGAATTCTTCACCGCCATAGCGAGCAGCCAAATCCGCAGGACGAAGAGCAATCTGCTCCATGAGGGACGCAACAGTACGAAGACATTCATCCCCTTGTTGATGGCCGTGGAGGTCATTGTACAATTTGAAATGATCGACATCAGCGAAAATGAGTGACAATGGTTTCTTAGTCCGCATGCCCCGAGACCATTCCATAGCAAGCGTCTGATCGAAGCAACGTCGATTTGCCAGCCCAGTTAGTCCGTCGCTGGACGCCAATGTCCTCAAAGCGATCTCAGCCCGCTTGTGATCAGTCATGTCACGTAATGTTTCGACCACGGCTACCAGGTTGCCGTGATCGTCGTGAATTGGCCCAGCATCAATAGCCAGATAAAGCTGGTTGCCCAATCGAGGCATCACGCACCAGTTCTCAGCACTGAAACCAGAGCCTCCTTCAGACACAGTATGTTCGGGATAATGACTGGCCAATTCATCGGGACGCCCAAGAGCCACTAGGTCGGCGAGACAATATCGTGAGGCATCGTAAAATGCTCGCCAGTGTTCTTTGGTACCCAGAACATCTTTGGCTGCTACCCCTGTTAGGCGCTCACACGCACGGTTCCAAATAACGACCTCACGCTTCGGATTTAGTACGAAAGTCGGGACAACGAGATGCTGCATCAGCCGCACGGCATAGGCTTGTGCGATATCCATACTCTTTGGAACCATAGCGGCGTTCCTCAATACCCTTATTCGCAGAAGGTGAAACCTAACCTACAAAGACAATACAGGCGGTTTAGAGGTTTGGTTAAAAGAGGGTAAGGACGTATCTTCGACAATGCATTCCTTTGGTCGCACCGAACCATGCGCCAACAGTTCCCGGCGCTCGAGCCTTTCCTATACCACCAACATAAAGCTAAGGGCGGGAATGATCACGCCCCAGCCCGTAGTCAATTTATTGACGGGAAGGAATAACTAGAATCCAAAGAAGTGCTAAGGAAGAGGAGTTGTATTAGTCAGGTTATTTATTGGCCCTGGCTGTACCTTCCAGAAAAACCACCGGCGTCCCTTTACTGGCCATCGCAGCCAGCCGTTCGACATCCCAATTCGTCAAACGGACACAGCCATGAGATTCGGTCTTGCTAACCTTTGATGGCTCTGGCGTCCCATGAATCCCGTAGCCTTGAGCATTTAGACCGATCCATTCGATTCCAACAGGATTGTTCGGTCCGGGACCGATAACGAACGGCTTCTTCGATTTTACCCCCTTGAATTTGTAATCAGGATTATATCGGTACGTAGGGTTCCGATCTATCGAAACGACTTTCAAGGTGCCGGAGGGTGTTGGCTTTTCGTCACTCCCCACCGTTGCCGGATAGAACGCAACGACGGCACCAGCCTTGTCGAGAGCCTTCACCGTCTGTGCGTCCTTATCAACTTCGATACGGGATATCCTTTCCTTTTTTCCGTCGTTGGTCGACCTTAAGACATTTGCCACCACAAGTTTCTGACCGGCACTATCAAACTTCGTGTCCGGATTGAGGACAACTAGTAATCCCTCACTCATATGAAATCGTTCTGCGATTTCCTCTCGGACGTTTCGATAACTTAGGGCCTTCAGACCCTTCATATCGTCCAATTTTGCGGGGATCTTTTCGAGGAAGGGGCCTTGGACATCTTTGTCCGTCAAGACGTAGTCCGTCAAAACAGGCTGCGTATCGGATAATAGCTTTGCCCAAAGGTCAGCAGTTAGCTCCTTTCCAACCGGAAGATTCCGTGAAGCGGAGTAGGCCGTTAGCGCCTTTTCCAAATTTTCTCCAAGCTTGCCATCAATCTCACCGGGAGAAAATTTAGCCCTATCGAGAAAGACCTGAACCTTTACTGCGATGGGGTCGACCGTATCAGTCGGAGCAAGCTTCTTGGTGAACTGAGCGTTTTCAATAGTAATGGCATCAATACGTTCTGAGGCAAACGAAGACCTAATCGGCCCGATGATTAGCAGGATGACAAGCCCGGCATTTCGAAAGGTACAATTATTCATGGGATTCCCGCAGAGCGGGTGTGGTCACCTGAGAGGTCTCATAGACCGTCAATGCTTCGGACCCGCCAACATTTTAAACATGTCATTCGAATGCTGCCCAATAAGGCGTCCTTGTTCTTTGTAAAATTCGCTCGCTGCTACGATGATATCTTGAGGTGTTTTTGCCGTCGAACAATGTTTGGCGAAATTTGAAGCGCAGATCGTATTCGCTTGGGCGATTTCAAAAAGCTTTGCAGAAAAATCCCACAGTGTCGGATTGGCCGACAGTCCCCCATAAGACGCTGGCTCTGGTGCATCCGCACAAGCGGCACCTGGCACGGACGGGGCCATACACTCTTGTGCAATCTTTTCTGGAATCGCCGCTACGGCCTCAAGGGGATCAGGATCGGAAACAGTGCCCGTCGTCGAAACAGAAGTAACAAAAATGGTTTCGGGGTGCGTCTGCTTCTTCGAAATAACTTCGGCCGGGGTATCCGTAGGCCGAGACAACATTGTCGACCTTTTCAAACCAGATGATTTAGATCGTTTGCTCATTTAGATGTTCGCTCTGAGTCAATGATGTCGTCGCTACCAATTCAACGTTTCGCCATTAGTTCCATGATTCGCTGTTCAGTTATTCCTGCGAGCGGCAGACAGACCCACAGCGCCGTGGTTTATCTGTGCATGTGTCGTATCTCAGGTAAGCCCTGGCATGGGCTTACCTTCATCTCGTTTTTCTACGATAATAACCGGTTTTCTCGTTCGATGCAGCCGTCTTTGCCGAGGCCATCATGTCGCCGCCCAATTGTTTCATTTGCTCCTGAGCAGTCGTGAACTGCGTTTTCAGATAATCACTCTGAATCTGCATGAAGTGTTGAAGATCAGTTGCGTGAAGTAGGTTGCGGGCGTGATCGAACGCCGTCTTCATGTTTTGCTCCGTCAATGACAGCGTCTTCTTTGAGATATCTGTTGCCGGGTGGGGGACCATATCGACCGACTTGTGCGCCGCTTCGATAAACGTGGTGAAGGCTTTCTCGGCCTGTTCGACGGTGCTTTCAGCCAGCTCTTTTACTTGTGCAGGCACTTGCATCTTCATATATTCGCTCAAGGTAGCTCTCTTTTGTTCGAGATTTATTCTTATAACACGAGCTTCGAATTAATAGCGGCATTATCAGGGTGTCCGATGAGAGGCATAGAGCATCGGTACTTGATCCGTTCGAGATATTTATAAGCCGTTCACCCTTCGAAGCTGCGGACTCACGAACTCTGACAAGAATTTTGCACGCCTGTAGAGCAGAGAAGGTAAGGGCGTCGCTGCAACTGATCCTTTGGATTCTGGAAAACATCTGGTTTAATAAACCCTAGGCTGCATGAAACAGAGATTTTGCTGAGGACGCAGACGATGAATCAAGAGAAGCGCAGCGTCCGTCATTTAGCTGCTATAGTTGCTGCCGATGTAGCAGGCTACTCTCGGTTAACAAGCTTAAATGAGACTCTTACCTTGCGGACATTGGCCGCACATCGCAAGATATTCGATAAGGCAATCCTCAAGTTCGGCGGACGAATTGCTAACACGGCTGGTGACAGCGTCCTCGCAGAATTCCCAAGCGTCGTGGATGCGCTTGATTGCTGCATTCAGGTGCAGCGTCAATTAGAAAAAGCCACAGAGGGTCAGTCTGAAGAAGAGGCCGTTAGATTTCGGATCGGCATCCATATTGGAGATGTCGTCGTCAACGGCACTGATCTCTTGGGCGATGCGGTAAACATTGCAGCGAGACTTGAAAGCGTCGCCGATCCGGGCGGAATTTGCGTCTCAAGTTCTGTAGTCGATCAGGCTGATGGAAAGATAGAGTTGCAATTCGAGCCTAGGGGACTTCAGAAGTTTAAAAACATCAACAGGCTCGTGGATGTACACGCAGTTGCGCTGGCGATGTCCAAAAAAGCAAGCGTGTCGGATCGAGGATCATCAGGCCAGGTAACCCAGACCATTCGATATTGTCGATCAGCAGATGACGTTCGGCTTGCCTATTCTGTCGTGGGGTCAGGACCACCACTGGTGAAAACTGCTAATTGGCTCAATCATCTTGAACTAGACTGGGAGCTGCCGCTTATAGCCCATTGGCTTTTTGGGCTGTCAAAGCACAATAGCCTTTTGCGATATGATGCTCGTGGCAACGGACTATCTGATTGGGATGTGAAAGACGTTTCCCTCGATGCTTGGGTCAACGACTTAGAAGCCGTGGTGAATGCGGCTAACATCGATCGATTTCCTTTACTTGGCCTTTCTCAAGGCTGTGCCGTCTCAATCGCATTTGCGGTTAGGCACCCGGAACGGGTGTCTCGTTTGATCTTATTTGGTGGATTTGCGCAGGGACGACTGAAAAGGGTCTCATTAACGCAAGATGGCAGAGCCCGAATTGAAGCCGTGGGCACTCTCATGAGGCTAGGATGGGGCAACGACGATCCCACCTTTCGTCAACTGATGACATCTCAGCTAATGCCGACAGCGTCAACCGAACAGAACAAAGCTTTCAATGAACTCCAGCGACGAAGCGCATCGCCTGATTGCGCAGTCCGCTATTGGAATGCCGTCAATAATTTCGACGTGCTCGATCTTTTGCCGATGGTGAAAGTGCCGACTTTGGTCATTCACTTCCGTGACGATTTGATGGTACCTGCGTCTAATGGACGCCTTCTTGCCGACACCATTCCGGGAGCGAAATTTGTCTCATTGCCTGGTCGTAATCATGTCCCATTGGAGCACGATCCAGGGATGCCTCAATTCTTCGAAGAGGTAGCAGCATTCCTGCATCCTGCTCATTAGCTTTGACTAAAGTTTTGTTTGTCTAACGTAACCTGTTGATGCAACTGGAGACCGACGCAGCGGTTTTGTAGCTAACCTATTGACAAATCCTGGAAACTAACAGCTTCCCAAGCTGCATACGAGGGTTCGATTCCCTCCGTCCGCTCCAGTTTTTGCGCGCGGTTATCCCACCGCCTTCGCCGCCGCACGTCCCGCATTGCGGCCCGAGAACAAACATCCTCCCAGAAACGTGCCTTCCAGCGAACGGTAGCCGTGCATGCCGCCGCCGAAGCCTGAGGCTTCGCCGGCCGCGTACAGCCCCGGCATGATCTCGCCTTGCTGGCCGAACACGCGGCCGTCGAGATCGGTCTCGAAACCGCCCAGCGTCTTGCGGGTGAGGATGTTGAGGCGCACCGCGATCAGCGGGCCGTGCGCGGGGTCGAGGATGCGGTGCGGCCTGGCGGTGCGGATCAGGCGGTCGCCGATATATTTTCGCGCGTTGTGGATGTTCATCATCTGCGTGTCCTTGACGTAAGGGTTCGCCATGCTGCGGTCGCGCGCCTCGATCTGCGTGCGGATCTCGCGGACGTCGAGCAGGTGATCGCCGGTCAGGCCGTTCATCGCCGCGACGAGGTCGTCGAGATTGTCGCGCACGATGAAGTCGACGCCGTTGTCCTTGAACGCCTCGACCGGCGCCGGGGCGCCCTTGTTGATGGCGCGGCGCGCCGTCATCAGCCAGTCCTTGCCGGTGAGGTCGGGGTTCTGCTCGGAGCCCGACAGCGCGAACTCCTTCTTGATGATCGCCTGCGTCAGGATGAACCAGGAATAGTCATGGCCGGTAGACTGGATGTACTGCAGCTGGCCGAGCGTGTCGGAGCCCGGGAACAGCGGCGACGGCAGCCGCCGGCCGGTGGCGTCGAACCACATCGACGACGGCCCCGGCAGGATGCGGATGCCATGCATCGGCCAGATCGGATTCCAGTTCTCGATGCCCTCGACATAATGCCACATCCGGTCGCGGTTGATCAGCCGCGCGCCGGCCGCCTCGGTGATGCCGATCATGCGGCCGTCGACATGTTCGGGCACGCCGGAGATCATCCGCTTCGGCGGGGGGCCGAGCCGCTCCGGCCAGTTCTGCCGCACCAACGCGTGGTTTCCGCCGATGCCGCCGGACGCGATCAGGATCGCGCCCGCCTGCAGCGCGAACTCGCCAACGCCATGGCGCGAACTGCTGACGCCGCGAGCCACCTCCGTTGGCTCCAGGATCGCACCGCTGACGCCATGCACCGTGCCGCCGGTGACGCAGAGGGCATCGACGCGGTGGCGGAATTTAAAGGTCAGCAATCTCCGCGCTTCGGCCTCGCGGGCGCGGCGTACGAACGGCTCCAGCAGGCCGGGCCCGGTGCCCCAGGTGACATGGAAGCGCGGCACCGAATTGCCGTGGCCAATCGCGCGCAGCCAGTCGCGCTTTTCGCCGGCGGCGAAGCCGACATAGGCTTCGGCCCAGCGCCGCGGCCAGTGATCGTCGGCGCGGTCGAAGCCGGCGGCGCCGCTCCAGTCCTGCATCGCGAGGTCATAGGAGTCCCTGATGCCGAGCCGGCGCTGCTCCGGCGAATCGACCAGGAACAATCCGCCGAACGACCAGAACGCCTGGCCGCCGAGGTTCTGTTCACCCTCTTGGTCGAGCACGATGACGCGCTTTCCCGCGTCGGCGATTTCGGTGGCGGCGACCAGCCCGGCCAGCCCGCCGCCGACCACGATGACATCGGCATCGTCAGCCATTCGCTTCCCCCAATTTATTAATGGAGATTGAAGCCCGCGGCGGTTCCGATCGTCAAATGGTATTGCGCGCGACAATGTGATGTTCCCGTTCGGGACCTCGCGATGCGAAGTGCATCTTGCGTGCAACACTCGATCTGAATTGAGTGGCGGGCGCCCCGCCCATCTGGACAAAAAACCGATCTGGCAACACGCTGACGATGGTCTGCTTCGCTTGGCAGGACAGGATCAGATTGTCGAACTGGGGCTGGTCATGAAGTTCGTTACGGGGGTGCTCGCGGCCGTCCTGTTGCTCGCCGGCGTGGGGGCCAGCCACGCCGTGGTCCGGATCTCGGACGACCGCGGCGGCCGCATCGGAACCTATGTCGACAAGTATCAGGGGCTGCGCAGCTCCGGCGAGACCGTGGTGATCGACGGGCTGTGCGCTTCGGCCTGCACCATCGTGCTCGGCGCCGTGCCGCATGACCGGATCTGCGTCACCTCCAACGCCAATCTCGGGTTCCATGCGGCCTGGGATGTCGGCCGCAACGGCCGCGCCGTCACCAATCGCGAGGCGACGCAGATGCTCTACGCGATGTATCCGACCGCGATCAAACGCTGGATCTCGAACCGCGGCGGCCTGACGCCGAACATGATCTTCCTGCGCGGTCGCCAGCTGATGGGCATGTACAAGCCCTGCTATATGAACGCCGAGGCGTCCGCCACGCGCTGAGCGCGTCCCCCGATCATGCCGAAATGATCGCGGCCCCGGCTGTGGCGCTTGCTCGTCTCTGCATATAGCCCTATCTGACGGGCAGGGCACGGGGCTCTGGCCGGGAACATTTGATGTCGGATCGTTTGACAAGACCGCTGGTCGTGATCGCGGCGTTCGCCGGGAGTCTCGCGGCAGGCTTGCTGGTGGTGCTGTGGCTCACGGGCGGCTTTCGTGGCGCCACCGTTGCGGCCTCGATCGGCGGCGCGTTCCAGCTCACCGACCAGTCCGGCCAGACCGTCACCGAGAAGGATCTCAAGGGCAAGCCGACGCTGATCTTCTTCGGCTTCACGCATTGCCCGGACATCTGCCCGACATCGCTGTTCGAGATTTCCGAAGTGCTGCGCGCAATGGGCAAGGACGCCGACCGCGTCAATGCCTGGTTCGTCTCCGTCGATCCCGAACGCGACACTGCTGCCGCGATGAAGGACTATCTGTCGAGCTTCGATCCGCATCTGAAGGGCCTCACCGGTGACCAGGCTTCGGTGGCCAAGGTGATTTCCAGCTTCCGGGTCTACGCCAAGAAGGTCTCGCTCAAGGACGGCGACTATACGATGGACCATACCGCGCTGATCTATCTGATGGACCGCGACGGCAATTTCATCGCGCCGTTCAACCTGAAGCGCAAGCCGGAACAGGCGGCCGAGGACCTCAAGCGCTATCTGTGAGGCTGGCGCTGCGATCGCCGAGCGGACAGGCGCGGCGCCGGGTCGGTTGTGCGTCGCGTTGCGAGACCGTGTTCGGTCTTTTCCCAGTGATACGGCTTCCAGATAAACTGCCACACCGCACGCCACGCGGCGGTGGACAGGCAAATCCAGTACAGCGGTGTCAGCCCCAGGATCCATCCGTCCCGCAGCCTTCGCCTTCGCATCATGCCGAGCCCGCCCAGCGCGACGGTCGAGATACATCCGGCGGCGAAGGCCGCGACATGTAATGCGGTTGCCCAGTCGATCGACCGCTCCGACCGGCTGAACACCATGTGATCGATTACCGCATACAGCATGATCGGGTAGGCCAGCGCAGTGACCACATTGCCCCCGGCGACGATGTTCAGCGTGAAGAAAGCGCGACCGCCGGCCTCGCGCCATAGCCGCACGGGGTGGCACATATGGACGCACCAGGTTTGCAGCCAGCCCTTCATCCAGCGCGAGCGCTGCCGCAGCCAGGCGTCGAGATGGAGCGGCGCTTCCTCGAAGGTCGTCGACGGGAACGCAACCGAGCGATAGCCGAAGCGGGCGAGGCGAAACCCGAGGTCGGCGTCTTCCGTCACGTTGTAGGCATCCCAGGCCCCAACCGTGCGCAGCATCGCCGTTCGAAAATGGTTCGACGAGCCGCCGAGCGGCAGCGGCAGACCCATCGCCGTCATGCCGGGTAACATGACGTCGAAATGCCCGGCATATTCGACGGTAAACATGCGCGACAGCAGGCTGTGCGTTTCGTTGTCGATGCACAGGCTGGCCTGGGCGCAGGCGACCTCGCGGCCATGCGCGCGAAACGCTTTCAGCGCGGCACGAAGCTGGCCCGGTTCGGGGCGGTCCTCCGCGTCATAGACCGCGGTGAAGCTGCCGCGCGCGAAGGGTAGCGCCCAGTTCAGCGCTTTCGGCTTGGTCTGCGGCGCCACGGCAGGCGCGACCAGCATCCTCAGATGCGGTTTCGTGCCGAGCCGGGCGATCGCGGCGCGGGTCTGCAGATCGTCCGGCTCAACCACTAGAATGATGTCGAGCTTTTCGCGGGGATAGTCGAGGGCTTCCAGCGCCAGAACGAGCGGCGCAACCGAACTCGCTTCGCGGTATAGCGCCACGATGACGCTGTAGTTCGGCAACTGATCATCCAGCACTGGTGCGGCGGCGTGACGTTGCCGCAGAAAGGCGCAGGTCGCCAGCCTCAGCGCGGTAAAAGCCAGGAACCAGACGGCCAGCATCGCGCCCCATATTGCAGGGAATAGAAATGGCGGCAGCGTTGCTATCGCGAAGACCGCGGCGCCTCGCTTGAACCGTCCGCGCCACGGGCGCGCGGCAGCAAAAGCAGGCGCGGCCGACATCGCGGGATCGTGGAGGCCGAGCCCGCGCGTGGACTCCTCGATCAACGGTGCGGCCGCTTCCTGCAGCAGAAACCGCCGCAGCGCGTAGTCGGAGGTCAGGCGGAAGTCGATATTGATGCTGCGCTTCGCCCGGCAGATGGCACGGGCGCTGTAGTTGCGCGGCGCAATCACCATAATGCGTTCGCCGTCCCTGTGGAGCGGCACCAGGCCGGACGCCGCGGCGTAGGTGATCTGGTCGTCGCGTAACATTACGTCGCTGCGGTCGCACTCCGAGAGGTCATCGATGGCCATGCCGGTGTGGCGCGAAAGCAGCCGCAGATAGGCGGCCTCGTCGATCATGCCCAGCCGGATCAGGACCTGATCGGCGCCGATGCCGAGCTCCCGTGCCCGGATCTCGGCCTGTTGCAGCAGCCTCGGCGCAAGCACGCCGCGAAGGCAATCCAGCTCGTCCGCCGCGCCCTCGTCGAACCCGTGATGACAATTGTCGTTGTCTGGAGCGCGGGGTGCCGCAGCCATTGAACTGGGCAGAGGTCTTTCGCCGCGCGGGCGCTGCGAAATCTGTGCCGGCCTGCTTTCAACATGGTCCCCCGGATCTATGCAACGCCCCACGCCACAAACGCCGCTCGCCTCCCGTGCCGGATCGTCTATAAGTCCGGCCAGTCGGAACCGCTGGCCCATGCAACCACAAAACAAATTGACCATCAACCGAAGATTGCCGGCATGGCTCGGTGTCGCCGTATGCGTGCTGGGTTTGGTGTGCCTCGTCCCGGCGCGGTCAGCCCATGCCCAGACCGCCGCCCCCGTGGTTCAGCCCGGGCCGCAGGCGGTGCCGGGGTTCTGGGATCCGCGGCGCCGGCCCGACCGGCCGGACCTGACGCGCCTTACCGTAATCCGCTTCCTGACCGAGACCGATTATCCTCCGTTCAACTTCACCGGGCCGGACGGCAATCCCGCCGGCTTCAATGTCGATCTGGCGAGACTCCTGTGCGAGGAGATCAAGGTCACCTGCACGGTGCAGATGCGCCGTTTCGAGACGCTGCTCGATGCGATTTCCAGTAACCGCGGCGACGCCATCATCGCCTCGATCGCGGTCACGCCGCAGATCCGAACCCGGGTCGATTTCACCGATCCGTATTACCGCGCGCCGGCGCGCTTCGTGTCGCGCAAGAACGTGGGGCTGGCGGAGATCCGGCCGGAATATCTCGAAGGCAAGAAGGTCGGTGCCATCGCGGGCTCGTCGCACGAGGCGTATCTCAAGGCAATGTTCACCGACGCCGTGCTGCTGCCGTACCCGAACGACGAGGCGTTGCGCCAGGCGCTGCGCAAGAGCGAGGTGGATTACATCTTCGGCGACGCGATCTCGCTGGCGTTCTGGATCAATGGCACCGACTCCGCCGATTGCTGCGCCTTCAGCGGCGGCCCCTTCGTGGAAAGTCGCTATTTCGGCGAGGGCATCGGAATCGCGGTCCGCAAAGGCAACGACACGCTGCGCCAGGCGCTGAACTGGGCGCTGTTCCGGGTCTGGGAAAAAGGCAAATACACCGACTTGTGGCTGCGGTATTTTTCCGTCAACCCGTTCTGAAATCATCGACCTGCGGTTTGGCATTTGGATGCGGAGCCGCTAGGTTCCGCGGCCCGGAGGCCCACATGTCCACGATAGATTTACCCAGCCAAAGCGACCTGCGTTCGCTTGCCGAAAATTCCAACGCCTGGCCGTTCGAGCAGGCCAAGGCGCTGGTGGCGCGGCTGAAGAAGAAGCCGAAAGAGGAAGTGCTGTTCGAGACCGGTTACGGTCCAAGCGGCCTGCCGCATATCGGCACCTTCGGAGAAGTGGCGCGCACCACCATGGTGCGCCACGCCTTCCGCGTGCTCACCGACGACAAGATCAAGACCCGGCTGATCGCATTTTCCGACGACATGGACGGCCTGCGAAAGGTGCCGGACAACGTGCCGAACAAGGAGATGCTGACCGCGCATCTGGGCAAGCCGCTGTCGCGAATCCCGGATCCGTTCTCCAACGAATATCCGTCGTTCGGCGCCGCCAACAATGCACGGCTGCGCGCCTTCCTCGATCATTTCGGCTTCGACTACGAATTCGCCTCGTCGACCGACTACTACACGTCCGGCCGGTTCGACGCGACGCTGCTGAAGATGCTGGCTGTCTACGACAAGGTCATGGACGTCATCCTGCCGACGCTCGGCCCGGACCGCCGCGCGACCTATTCACCGTTCCTGCCGATCAGCAAGACCACGGGCGTGGTGCTGCAGGTGCCGATGATCCGCCGCGACATTGATGCTGGCACCATCACCTATGTCGATCCCGACACGCATGAGGAAGTCGAGACGCCGGTGACCGGCGGCGCCGTCAAGTGCCAGTGGAAGGCCGACTGGGCGATGCGCTGGGCCGCGCTCGGTATCGACTATGAAATGGCCGGCAAGGACCTGATCGATTCCGTCAAGCTGTCGAGCAAGATCTGTTCGGCGCTGGGTGGCACGCCGCCGGAGAGCTTCATCTACGAGCTGTTCCTCGACGACAAGGGCGGCAAGATTTCGAAGTCGAAGGGCAACGGCCTGACGATCGACGAATGGCTGCGCTACGCCTCGCCGGAATCGCTGTCGCTCTTCATGTACCGCGAGCCGAAGGCGGCGAAGCGATTGTTCTTCGACGTCATTCCGCGCAATGTCGACGAGTACCAGCAATTCGTCGAAGGCTATGCGAAGCAGGATGGCAAGCAGCGGCTGACCAATCCGGCCTGGCACATCCATGCCGGTGATCCGCCGGTGGCCGAGATGCCGGTGACTTTCCAGCTTCTGCTGACGCTGGTGTCGTCGTCGAACGCCGAGAATGCCGAGACGTTGTGGGGCTTCATTCGCCGCTACCGGCCGGGCGTGACCGCGCAGACCCATCCCCGACTGGACGCGATGGTCGGCTACGCCATCAACTACTATCGGGATTTTGTGGCGCCGACCAAGACGTTCCGCCAGCCGAGCGAGGTCGAGCGCGTGGCGTTGCAGGATCTGCGCGACGCGCTGTCGCAACTGCCGGCAGAGGCGACGCCGGAAGATATCCAGAACGCGGTCTACGAAATCGGCCGCCGCGAGCCGTTCCTCGATCACAAGAAACTGGCGAAGGACGGCCGCCCCGGCGTGTCGCTCGACTGGTTCAACATGCTGTACCAGGTGCTGCTCGGCCAGGAAAAGGGCCCGCGCTTCGGCTCGTTCGTCGCGGTCTACGGCGTCAGCAATGCGATCGCGATGATCGACGGGGCATTGGCGAGAAGCGCTTCATAGCGCTGCGCTCTCTTCCTTCCCTCTCCCCTTGTGGGAGAGGGTGGATCGAACGCGAAGCGTTCGAGACGGGTGAGGGGGTGCCAAAAGCTCCGAGCCCAGCCCCCCCCATCCGTCACGGCCTTCGGCCGCGACACCTTCTCCCACAAGGGGAGAAGGAAGAAAGAGTTACTGGCTCGCCCATACGATCCGGGCGATCCACTCGATGTCGCCCGCTGCAAAGTTGCGATCGACGTGATTGGGGTTCAGCGATTGCAGCTCCAGCAGCTTGGCGGTGCGGCGCTTCAACTCCTTGACCATCACCTCGCCGTCTTTGGTGCGGACCACGACGCGGTCGCCCTTGCGGATCTGGGCGCCGGGCGAAACCACGATGGTGTCGCCGTCGCGATAGGCGGGCTTCATCGAATCGCCGGAAATCTTCAGCGCGTAAGCGTGCTCGTCATTGACCGAGGGCAGGCCGATCTCTTCCCAGCCGCTGCTGCCGACCGGAAAGCCGGCATCGTCGAAATAGCCGCCGCGCCCGGCCTGCGCGAAGCCGAGCAGCGGCACCGATTGCGTGGTGCGGCTGGTGCCCTCGATCAGCGCCACGAAACGGTCGATGGTGACATTGGTCGCCGCCAGCGCCTTCGACACCGATTCGGTCGAGGGCCAGCGCTGGCGGCCGTCATTGGTAATGCGCTTGGACTTGTTGAAGGTGGTGGAGTCGAGCCCGGCCTTCTTAGCCAGGCCGGAGGCCGACATGCCGTTGCGTTCGGCAAGCTTGTCCAGGGCACCCCAGATCTGGGCATGTGAAAGCATGGCGTTGGTCCCTCGGTGAAACGCTCGATGGCCCCTTGGCGAGCCTCGTGGCGGAGCGGCCGGGCGATAAATAAGGCGAATTCTAGGAATTATTGCCCGAAGGACGTGAATTTCGCAATAGGATTCTTGAAAATCCGAGCGGCCTTGAAGTGCGGGGGGGCGGTCGATACGGTCAGCCGCAGACGGCCAAGCTGGCGGATGCGCGGCGCCGTCGACAACAGCAGAAAGTCCAGGCGGTGCGTCCCATCTATAAAATCTGTCCCGCCTCGCCATGGCGCGAGGCCGAGCGGCAGGGCTCGTACCGCGGCAGCGCCGATGACGCGCGCGACGGCTTCATCCATTTCTCCAGCGCCGAACAACTCGCCGGCACGTTGCAGAAGCACTACGCCCGCCAGAGCGGGCTGTTGCTGATCGCGATCGACGGCGATCGGCTCGGCGATGCCCTGCGCTGGGAGCCGTCGCGCGATGGCGCCCTGTTTCCACACCTCTATGGCGAACTCGACATGGGCGCCGTAACCGCCGTGACGGAACTGCGGTTGCGTCCCGATGGCGGCCATGACCTTCCGGAGCTGCCCCTGTGATTCGTGCCTTTGATGCCATTTCGCTTCCGATGCTGCGCTGGCTCGATGCCGAGGATGCACACAGCCTGGCGATCCGCGGCCTGAAGATGCTGCCGCCGGGAAAGCCGCAAGCCGACGATCCGAAACTCGCGGTGCGCGCCTTCGGGTTGAACTTTCCCAATCCGATCGGCATGGCCGCCGGCTTCGACAAGAATGCCGAGGTCTCGGATGCGCTGCTGCGGCTCGGCTTCGGCTTTACCGAAGTCGGCACCGTGACGCCCAAGCCGCAGGCCGGCAACGCCCGGCCGCGCATCATCCGACTGGAGCGAGACGAGGCGATCATCAACCGGCTCGGTTTCAACAATGACGGCGCCGATGCCGTGCTGCGCCGGCTGGCGGCGCGCGCCCAGCGCGGCGGCATCGTCGGCGTCAATGTCGGGGCCAACAAGGATTCCGCCGATCGCACCGAGGACTATGTCCGGCTGATCGAAACCTTCGCGCCGGTGGCGAGCTACTTTACCGTCAACGTATCGTCGCCGAATACGCCGGGACTGCGCAACCTGCAGCAGGCCGCCGCGCTCGACGATCTCCTGGCGCGGGTGATCGACGCCCGCGAGCGCGTCCGGCAGAACGCCGGCGATTCGCCGGTGCTGCTGAAGATCGCGCCCGACCTCAGCCTCACCGATCTCGACGACGCCGTGCACATTGCGCGCTCGCGCGGCGTCGATGGCATGATCGTCGCCAACACCACGCTGGCGCGCTTTCCGACCTTGCGCGATCAGGCCAAGGTGCATGAGCAGGGCGGCCTGTCCGGCCGGCCGCTGTTCCGGCTGTCGACGCGGATGGTGGCGGAGACCTTCGTCCGGGTCGAAGGCGCGTTCCCGCTGATCGGCTGCGGCGGCATCGATTCCGGCGGCGCCGCGCTGACCAAGATCCGCGCCGGCGCCAGCCTGATCCAGCTTTATACGTCGCTGGTCTACAAGGGCCTCGGCCTGGTCGAGCGGATCAAGGCCGATCTGGTCTCGATCCTGCTGCGCACCGGCCGCGATTCATTGTCGGAAATCGTCGGCGCCGATGCGGCAACGATCACCGCGGAAGACTGGCCGGTGTAGCCGTCATTGCGAGGAGCCCTTGCGACGAAGCAATCCAGTTCTTGCAGAGTTCGTGGCTCTGGATTGCCGCGTCGCTTCGCTCCTCGCAATGACGAGCCTTACGGAAACGATTTGCCTATCAGCGCCGTATAGCGAACCGCCTGCAATACGCCGCGCGCGAGCAGGAAGATCAGGAACGCGCTCCACAGCCCGGCATTGCCGAACGGCGTCAGCATATAGAACGAGGCAAAGTAGGTCGCCAGCGCCACCAGCATCAGATTGCGCATGTCGCGCGCCCAGGACGCGCCGATATAGATGCCGTCATAGACATAGGCCAGCACGCCGCACGCCGGCGCCAGCGCCGCCAGCCACATGAATTCGCGGGCCGCGAGCCGCACTTCCGGGCTGGTGGTGATG
The DNA here is from genome assembly GCF_007018905.1 of Tardiphaga sp. vice304. Classification (NCBI taxonomy): domain Bacteria; kingdom Pseudomonadati; phylum Pseudomonadota; class Alphaproteobacteria; order Hyphomicrobiales; family Nitrobacteraceae; genus Tardiphaga; species Tardiphaga sp. vice304. Next base: position 63,540 of record NZ_CP041402.1, on the reverse strand, counting down.
AGGTCGATCAGCGTGTCGCCGGCGACCATGAACAGCAGCGTCACCGCGACGCCGAACGCCGTGCTCCAGCCCAGCACCAGTTTCACGGCGCGGTTGAATTCGGCGCGGTTGCGGGCGCCAAAGCTCTGGCCGCAGAGCTGCTCGGCGGCATTCGCCAGCCCGTCGAGAAAGAACGAGCCGATCATCAGAAAGTTGTTGAGCACGGCGTTGGCCGCCAGCGTCAGGTCGCCGGCGCGGGCGCCCTGCGCGGTGAAGAACAGGAAGGCGGCGATCAGCGCGGCGGTGCGGATCATGATGTCGCGGTTGACGGCGAACATCCGCAGCAGGCGTTCGCGATCGAAAAGGATGTGGCTGGGTACGCTGAAGTTGCCCGACAACAGCACGGATATCGCGATCATTCCGCCGATGAAGCCGAGGCCTTCCGCGGTCACCGTCGCCAGCGCGGCGCCCTTGACGCCGAAGCCGGCGGACAGCACGAGAAACGCCGTCAGCGCCATGTTGATCAGGTTGATGCCGACCTGCAGCGCCAGCGCGATGCCGGTGCGGGCCTGGCCGACCAGCCAGCCGAGGATGACGTAATTGCCGAGCATGAGCGGCGCCGACCACAGCCGGATGAAGAAATAGTCGCGCGCCGCGGACGTCACCGCGTCAGAGCCGCTCATGATGCCGAACACCGCCGCCGCCAGCGGCGTGCGCAGCGCGATCAGCGTCAGGCCGATCAACGCGCCGAGCATCAGCGCGCGGAGCAGGATGGCGCGTAACTCGAGGCGGTCGCCTGCGCCGAGCGCCTGCGCGGTGAACGACACCGTCGCCATCCGCAGAAAGCCGAAAAGCCAGAAGATGCAGTCGAACGCCACCGAGGCCAAAGCCACGCCGCCGAGCAGATGCGGATCGCCAAGCCGGCCGATCGCGGCGGTGGCGACGATGCCGAGCAGCGGCGTGGTGAGATTGGCCAGCATGGCCGGCCCGGCGATGGCGAAGACGCGCGCGTGGGTGACGCGAAGTACGGCAGACATTCCGGGAGTCTAGCGGCCGCGCGGCGCGCTGAACATCCGCGAGATCAGCCAGATCGGCACCACGATGACGGCGCCGAGCAGGAAGTAACGCCACAGTCCGTTGATGGCATCGAAGCCGAGGTCATAGACCCACTGGAACAGGCGGCGGATGCTGGTGACGATGTTCCAGGGATCGAAGCCGATCGCCGCCAGCACGATGCCGACCAGGATCGACAGCAGCACGAGCCGACCCAGCACCGCCAGCGGCGAACCGCCGAGAAAGCGCGACAGGCCGTCCTGCTGGCGCACCGGGTCGTCCCGGACATCGTTCTGCATCATCGTCTCCTGGGCGTAAATCGCGTGTCGATCATAGGCCGTTCAGGCGCGATGGGAAACCAGTATGCGGGTCAGGCACTTCGTACATCACGCCGGCTCCGCCTTCAGCATCCGCTCCAGCGTTTCCAGCCGGTCGGCTTCGGCGGGCGGTTTGTCCCAGCGCAGCCGGCTGATCCGCGGAAATCGCATCGCCACGCCGGATTTGTGTCGCGGCGAGCGTGCCAGCCCCTCGAAGGCGACTTCCAGCACCAGTCCCTTGTCCGGCTCGTGCGTGACGTGGCGCACCGGGCCGAATTTCTCGGTGGTATTGCGGCGAACGAATTTGTCGATCTGCAGCAACTCCTCGTCGGTAAAGCCGAAATAGGCCTTGCCGACCGGCACCAGCCGGTCGACGCCGTCGGTCGCGGTCCAGACGCCGAAGGTGTAGTCGGAATAATAGGACGAGCGCTTGCCGTGGCCGCGCTGCGCATACATCAGCACGGCGTCGATGATGTGCGGGTCGCGCTTCCATTTCCACCACTGGCCCTTAGGCCGTCCCGGCAGGTAGGCCGAATCGCGCCGCTTCAGCACCACGCCCTCGACGGCGTCGGCATCTTCGCCGGCGCCCGCACTGACCGGATCGGCGCGCGCGGCGGCGAGCGTCTGCCAGTCGGCGAACGGGACCTGCTCGGACAGGTCGATGCGCGGATCGTCGAGCTGTTTGACGTGGGCTTCGAGTTTCGCGCGGCGCTGTTCGAACGGTAACTCACGCAGATCGTCGGTGCCATCATGCAGCAGATCATAGGCGCGCAGATGGATCGGATAGTCCTTCATCAGCTTCGTCGACACGACTTTCCGATTGAGCCGCTGCTGCAGCACGTTGAAGGACTGCACGCGCTGTTCGCGCAACACCAGGAGTTCGCCGTCGATCGCGCCGGGCAGCCGCAGGCTTGGCACCAGGTCGGGAAATGCGCCGGTGATGTCCTCGCCGCTGCGCGAATACAGTCGCGTGACGATGCCGCCGTCGTCGCCCAGGCCGCTGTTCGCCTGGATGCGGATGCCGTCCCATTTCCATTCGGCGACGAAATCATCGGCGTTCAGATTGGCGAAGTCGCTATCCTCGATGGCATGCGCCAGCATCACCGGCCGGAACGGCGCCGGGTCGAGATTGACCGGCTTGTCGGCGCGGCCCTCCAGCCAGTCGAACATCTCGAGATAAGGTGGCGCGAGGCCCGGCCACATCAGCTCGACGTCGTGCGGGTCCTTGTCGCCCAGCGCCGCGGCGGCGGTCTTGGCGAGCCGCGCCGAGACGCCGATCCGCATGCTGCCTGTGACCAGTTTCAGCAGCGCCCAGCGCCCGGTCTCGTCGAGCTCATCGAGCCATCGCGTGAGCTGCGCCGGCAGCTCGGCCTTGCCAAGCGTTCGCAGCGTGTCGACGACTTCGGTCAGCGTTGGTGGCGGCGGGTTGTTGTGGCGTGTGGTAATGCCGCGCGCACTTTCTCCACCTCTCCCCGTTGGGGAGAGATCGGCGCGCGTCAGCGCGGCGGGTGAGGGGGCCTCATCAGAAAGTTCCGAGCCCGCCCCCTCACCCGCCGAATGCCTGACGGCATTCGACGACCTCTCCCCAACGGGGAGAGGTGAAGGGGAGAGCGGCGTTGTCGGCCACATCAGCGCGACGGTCTCCGAGAGATCGCCGACGTAGTCGTATGACAGCTCGAACAGCACCGGATCGGTGCGCGAGGCGATCAGCTCACGGATCATGCCGGCCTTGGCGTGCTTGAACGACAGCGCGCCGGTCAGCGCCGCCAGCGCATAGCCGCGGTCGGGATCGCTTGTCTCGCGAAAATAATTCGTCACCAGCCGGAGCTTGTTGTTGCGGCCGGGCTCGTAAGCGAGGCGATCGAGCAGTTCGGCGAAGCGGTTCATGCGTCCGCGCTCTCGCCGGGAGGCAGCGCCTCCTCCTCTTCCTCGTCGCCATAGCCGACCAAAGCCAGCGGTCGCGCGGTCAGGCCTTTGGTCTGGCACCAGTGCACCAGCGCATCCTCCTGGCCGTGCGTAACCCAGATCTCGCCGGCGCCGGTGGCGCCGATGGTGGCGCAGAGGCCGTCCCAGTCGGCGTGATCGGAGACGATCAGCGGCAGCTCGACGCCGCGCTGCCGGGCGCGGGCACGGACCGTCATCCAGCCGGAGGCAAACGCCGTGACCGGATCGGGAAATCGCCGCGTCCACACGTCGGTGGTGGCCGAGGGCGGCGCCAGCGTGATGGTGCCGGCGAGGTCGGCCTTCCTGACGCCCTTGGCCATGCGGAGGTCGCCGAGATCGATACCGCGGCTTTCGTAATAGCGCGTGATCTTCTCCATCGCGCCGTGCAAATAGATCGGCGCGTCATAGCCGGCCATGCGGATCAGCTTGATGACGCGCTGCGCCTTCCCGAGCGAATAGGCCCCGACCAGATGCGCGCGCTCAGGGAACAGCGCTACGGAGGCCAGGAGCTTCTTCACCTCGAGCGCCGCGTCGCCATGGCGGAACACCGGCAGGCCGAAGGTCGCCTCGGTGATGAACACGTCGCACGGCACCACCTCGAGCGGCGTGCAGGTCGGGTCATAGGCGTCCTTGTAATCGCCGGACGCCACGATGCAGATATCTTCGCAGGTCACCGCCATCTGCGCCGAGCCCAGCACATGGCCGGCCGGATGACATTTGACGGTGACGTCGCCGATCTTGAGCGTCTCGCCATAGGCGATCGTCTGCGTCGAGCCGGCAAAATTCTCGCCGTAGCGAAGCCGCATCATGTCGAGCGTTTCCTGCGTCGCCAGCACGTGGCCGTGGCCGGGGCGGGCGTGGTCGGAATGGCCGTGGGTGATTACGGCGCGATCGACCGGGCGGACCGGGTCGATATGAAAGCCGCCGGGCTTGCAGCACAGGCCGGAGGGAACCGGGATTAGAATATCTTGTGGACGCATCTCAGCTATATAGGTCCCCTTGGGGTTCATTCGAGCCTTGGCAAGTTCGTGATCGCGACTCTTGCGAATGCCCCTCGGGGCGATCGGTTCCCGGCATGCCCGCGCGCTTGTTCATGTCATCCGGCGATATGAACGCCGACCGCCGCTTCGATTATGCCCGCGACCTGCAGGTGCAGGGCAATTTGGTCGCCGCGGAGGACCTGTTCGTGCAGGCCACCGATCTGGCGCCGGGCTTTGCCACCGCCTGGTTCACGCTCGGCGAGGTGCGCGAGGCGCTGGGCGATCTGCCCGGCGCGATCGTGGCGTTCGGCCATGCCAGGGATACTGACGCCGGCGACCGCAACGGCGCCGGCCTGCGCCTGATGCGGCTCGGTGCCGGGCCGTTGGCGAGCATGCCGCCGACCTATGTCACGGCGCTGTTCGACCAATATGCGCCGAAATTCGAAAGCGCTTTGGTGGAGAAGCTGGGCTATCGCGGGCCGGCTGTGCTGTTCAAGGCGGTGCTCGCCGTCTGCGCCGCCACCGAGCGCGCGATGCGTTTCCGCCGTGGCATCGATCTCGGCTGCGGTACCGGCCTTGCCGGCGCAGCCTTTGCCGCCACCACCGGCGCGATGACCGGCATCGACCTGTCGCCGCGGATGGTCGAACGCGCCCGCGCCACGGGCCACTATGCCGAGCTGGAAGTCGCCGAGATCATTGACGGCCTGGGCCGCCAGAGTGCGGCCAGCGCCGATCTGGTGGTCGCTGCCGACGTGCTGATCTATCTGCACGACCTCGCCCCGGTGCTGGCGCAGGTGATGCGCGTGCTGGCGCCCGGCGGCCTCCTGGCTTTCACCGCCGAGAGCCATGGCGGGGTTGGCGTCATCCTTGGCGCCGGCCTGCGCTACGCCTATAGCGAAAGCTACGTGCGGGCATCGATCGCCGCGTCCGGCCTGTCGCTGTGCCGGCTCGACCACATCTCGACGCGCAACGAGGGCAACGTCCCCGTGCCGGTGATGGTGGTGGTGGCGATCAAGACGTAGCGGGCCGTAGCCCGGATGGAGGCAACGTGGCGCGTAGCGCCGCGATGCCGCAATCCGGGGAAAGCGTCTCTATGGACGGGCCGGCCCCGGATTACGCCTGTGCCTTTCGCTCTGCGAGCTCAAGGCAAAGGCTTCATCCGGGCTACGCCAAACACGCTCCAAACAAAAACCCCGGCCGCGAGGCCGGGGTTTTCGTTATCAGCGATGTTGCGAGGCTTAGTACTTGGCAACGATCGGGGAGTTGAAGTGGTAGTTCACGCCGGTGCGGAAGATGTGTTCCGTGACCTTGGTGGTCGAGGTGTAGCCCGTGGTGCCGACCAGGTCGGTGCTGGAGCCGAGATCGACGTAAAGATATTCGGTCTTGGTGGTCCACTGCGGCCCGAACAGGCCGAGCAGTTTGAACGGGGTCTCGATGCCGCCGCCGACGGCGTAGCCGTCCTGGGTCTTGGACAGGCTGTTCGAGGTGCCGGCCACGTTGATCTTGGTCTTCACGCTGCCGTAGGCGTAACCGCCGGTGGCGTAGAACAGGGTCTGACCGACCGAGTAGCCGAGACGGCCGCGAACGGTGCCGAACCAGGGCAGCGTGGCGTCGTAGGAAGCCAGTCCGGTCAGCGCGGTGGTCTTGTTGTCCTTCTGGGACGAACCCTGGAAGTCGGCTTCGACGCCGTACACGATGTTGCCGGCCTGCCAGTTGTAGCCGATCTGACCGCCGCCGATGATGCCGTCGGGCGACAGGTTGAACTGCTCGTTGACTCCCGCAACTGAGGTCAGTGAGCTGCGATCGCGGCCGGTGCCCGAACCGACGTTGCCGCCGAGGTAGAGGCCGGTCCAGTTCGCCGCAACGACCGGAGCGTACGCCGGGTTGCCGTTGATGCGGTAGTTCAGGCCGACGCGGAAGATGTTTTCGCGGATCTCGGTGCTGAAGGTCTGCGGCACGACGGCGGTGAAGGCGTCGGTCTTGTTGCCGAGGTTCAAGTAGAGATATTCGATCTTGCCGGTCCAGTTGCCGCCCAGCGCTGCTTCAACACCGGAGCCGACGGTCCAGCCGCCCTGCATGCGATCGTTCGAGAATGCGGCCACGCCGCCTTCGGTGATCGAGGTCTTGACGTTGCCGTAAGCGTAACCGCCGGTGAAGTAGCTGAGAACCGGGCCCTGCGAGAGACCGATGCGGCCGCGAACGGTGCCGAACCAGTCAACCTTGGAGCTGTAGGCGGTGCGCAGGCCGCCTGCGCCGGTGACGTTGGTGCGGCCGTCGCTCATGTCGGCGCCCTGGATGTCGGCTTCGATGCCGTACACGATCGGGCCGAGCAGCGAGTCGCCCTGCCAGTTGTAGCCGATCTGGCCGCCGCCGAGGACGCCCTGCGGGGCGAGGAACAGCGAATCGCCGGTGAAGCTGTGGCCGGTGCGGTCGCGGCCGATGCCGACGCCGGCGTTGACGCCCATGTAAAAGCCGGTCCAGTTGTACACGGCCAGCACGGGTGCCTTCAGGTAGCGGGCCTTGGCGGCCATGTCAGCGGCTTGTGCGCTCACAGCGGTCGCAACAAGCATCGCTCCAGTGGCAATCATACGTTTCATGGTCGACCTCAGTTCAAATTGAACCGTTAACTTACGGGAGTCGGAGGCTGCTGGCTGTATCTAGGGGGACACAGTGACGGACATTGCGCGCCCGGGAAAGCGACGAAATTATACCTTTTTCCGCATTCAAACGCCCGCCGGCATGTTCGGAACCGTGCGCCCTTCCATGCGGCCAGAACGATGAGGCTTCGCCCCCGGACCATTGCCAAGATCCCCTGGTCCGCACAGGATGCCGGCCGGCCAGACCGCGATCAACGCGGCGGCTTTGAAGCGGCCCGCCCCGGCGGGTCAGCCCCAGGGAGAAACCTCGATGCTTTCGCGTCACCCGTCCGTCCTGTGCAGCGCGGCCGTTGCCGCTGCCCTCGTTTTCGCATCCACCGCCTTCGCCGCCGACAAGAAATATGATCCCGGCGCCTCCGACACGGAGATCAAGCTCGGCCAGACCATTCCCCACAGCGGCCCGGGTTCCCTGTACGGCGTGATCGGGCGGACCCAGGCGGCCTATTTCCAGATGCTGAACGAACAAGGCGGCATCAACGGCCGCAAGATCACGTTCCTGTCGCAGGACGACGCCTACAGCGCGCCGAAGACGGTGGAGGCGACCCGCCGCCTCGTCGAGCAGGACGAGGTGCTGGCGCTGTTCGGATCATTGGGCACCGCGCCGCAATCGGCCGTGCAGAAATATCTCAACAGCAAGAAGGTCCCGCAACTGCTGCTGAACACCGGCGCGTCGCGTTGGAACAACCCGAAAGAGTTCAAGTGGACCATGCCGGGGCTGCCGATCTATTCGACCGAGGGTCGCATTATCGCGCGCTACCTGCTGCAGAAGAACCCGAACGCCAAGGTGGCGGTGCTGTTCCAGAACGACGAATTCGGCCGCGATTACATGAATGCGTTCAAGGAGGTGCTGGTCGAGGCCGGCGGCACGGCGAAGATCGTGGCAGAAGCTTCCTACGACCTCACCGATCCGACCATCGATTCGCAGCTGATCAACCTGGCCAAGTCCGGCGCCGACACGTTCTTCAACATCTCGACCGGCAAGGCGACGTCGCAGACCATCCGCAAGGTGGCGGAACTCGGCTGGAAGCCGCTGCATCTCCTGGTTTCGACCTCGAGCGGCCGCTCGATCATCAATTCCGCCGGCGCCGAGAATGCCAAGGGGATCGTCGCGATGAGCTACACCAAGGAAGTCGGGAGCGAGAAATGGAAGAACGATGCCGACGTGCAGGCCTTCCAGGAACTGCGCAAGAAGTATCTGCCGAACGTCGATCCCGACAACACCATCGCGTTCCAGGGCTATTCGCAGGGCGTGACGATGGCCGAGATCCTGCGCCGTTGCGGCGATGAACTGACCCGCGAGAACGTGCTCAAGCACGCCACCAGCCTCAGCGGCTACCGCGCACCGGTGTTCCTGCCCGGCATCACCTACGGCTTCACGCCGACCGACTACACCACCGTCAGCGCGCTCTATGTAGGCACCTTCAACGGCAGCGACTGGGATCTGTCGGACAAACCGGTCAGCCAGTAGACCGCGCCAGCGCCGTCATTGCGACGTCTCTCGCAATGACGGCGCGCGATGACTAACTGTTTCCGGTGGCCACGAAAAAGAAAAATCCCCCGTCCGATTTGCCCGAGATCTTCACGCGCTGGTTCGCCGCGCGGGGCTGGTCGCCGCGCGACCATCAATTGGCGCTGCTGCAAAAGGCCCGTGAAAACCGTTCGGCATTGCTGATCGCACCGACCGGCGCCGGCAAGACGCTGGCGGGATTTCTGCCGACGTTGGTGGAGCTGAGCGGGGCTGACGTTTCTGCACCAATCGCTGCGCTCAGTGCCCCCTACCCCCTTGCGGGGGAGGGCCGGGGAGGGGGGGCCACAAGCGCCGTCGCCCGCGGCACCCCAACCGCCGACCCCTCGCCGCCGAGCGAAGCTTCGCTTCGCACGGGGGGAGGGGAGCAGATCGCCGTCGCTCTAACGAAGCAAAGCAAGTCCCTCGTCTCGACCGGGCGTGGCGTCACGTCGAGCCGCGGGCTGCACACGCTGTACATCTCGCCGCTGAAGGCACTGGCCGTCGATATTGCGCGCAATCTGGAGGCGCCGATCGCGCAAATGGGGTTGCCGATCCGGGTCGAGACCCGCACCGGCGACACCCCGGTGTCGCGCCGCGCCCGGCAGCGCAAATATCCGCCGGACATTCTGCTCACCACGCCGGAACAGCTCGCGCTGCTGCTATCGTCCGACGATGCGCCGTTCCTGTTCGGCTCGCTGAAGCGCGTCGTGCTCGACGAGTTGCACGCGCTGGTGACCTCGAAACGCGGCGACCTCTTGTCGCTCGGGCTGTCGCGGCTGTGGAAGCTGGCGCCCGACATGCGTATCATCGGCCTGTCGGCCACCGTCGCCGAACCGGAATCGCTGGCGCGCTTCCTGGTGCCGCAAACGGACGGCGAAGTGCTGTCCGCGGACATCGTCACGGCCGGCGGTGCCGCGGCGCCGGTGGTCGAGATGCTCGACACCAAGGAGCGGCTGCCCTGGGCCGGCCATTCCGCGCGCCATGCGCTCGGCGAGATTTACGACCTCGTGAAGGCCAACAGGACCACGCTCGTCTTCGTCAACACGCGCAGCCAGGCCGAGATGCTGTTCCAGGACCTGTGGCGGATGAACGACGACAACCTTGCGATCGCGCTGCATCACGGCTCGCTCGATGTCGGCCAGCGCCGCCGCGTCGAGGACGCGATGGCCGCGGGAAAACTGCAGGGCGTGGTCTGCACCTCCTCGCTCGATCTCGGCGTCGACTGGGGCGATGTCGACCTGGTCATCAATGTCGGGGCGCCCAAGGGCGCCTCGCGGCTGATGCAGCGCATCGGCCGTGCCAATCATCGCCTCAACGAAGCCTCGCGGGCGGTGCTGGTGCCGGCCAATCGTTTCGAAGTGCTGGAATGCGCCGTGGCCATCGATGCCGTAGCCGAGAATGCGCAGGACACACCGCCGTTGCGGACCGGCGCGCTCGACGTTCTGGCGCAGCACATTCTGGGCTGTGCCTGCGGCGCGCCGTTTCTCGCCGATGACCTGTTCGACGAAGTCCGAACCGCTGCGCCTTACACAGAGATGACCCGCGCCAATTTCGATGACACGCTCGATTTCGTCGCCTCGGGTGGCTATGCGCTGAAGAGCTATGAGCGCTTCGCGCGCATCAAACAGGACAAGCAGGGAAGGTGGCGCGTCACCAATCCCAAGGTGCGGCAGATGTACCGCATGAATGTCGGCACCATCGTCGAGGATACCATGCTGCGGGTGCGGCTGGTGCGCGGCGGCAACGGCAAAGGCAAGCGGGCCACCGGCGCGCTGGCGCGCGGCGGGCGCATGCTCGGCCAGATCGAGGAGTACTTCGTCGAGAATCTCGTGGTCGGCGACACCTTCGTGTTCGGCGGCGAGGTGGTGCGCTACGAATCGCTGGTCGAGGACCAAGTCTACGTCTCGCGGGCCAATGACAAGGATGCCCGCGTGCCGTCCTATATGGGCGGCAAGTTTCCGCTCTCTACCTATCTCGCCGAGCGCGTCCGCAAATTGCTCGACAGCGAGCAGGCATGGAAGGGGCTGCCCGACCAGGTCGCCGAATGGCTGTCGCTGCAGGCGCATGTGTCGCATGTGCCGGGCGTGCGCGAACTGGTCGTCGAGACCTTTCCGCGCGCCGACAAATTCTATCTTGTTTGCTATCCGTTCGAAGGCCGCCTCGCGCACCAGACGCTCGGCATGCTGCTGACGCGGCGGCTGGAGCGCGGGCGGGCGCGTCCGCTTGGATTTGTCGCCAATGAATATGCGCTGGCGGTGTGGGGCCTCGGCGACATGTCGCACATGATCTGCCACGGCCGCCTCGACCTCGACGCGTTGTTCGACCCCGACATGCTGGGCGACGATCTCGAAGCGTGGCTCGCCGAATCGGCGCTGATGAAGCGCACCTTCCGCACCTGTGCGGTGATCTCCGGCCTGATCCACACCCGCTTTACCGGCGCCGAAAAGACCAAGCGCCAGGTGCTGTTCTCCACCGACCTGATCTACGACGTGCTGCGCAAGCACCAGCCCGATCATGTGCTGCTGCGCGCCGCGCGTGCGGACGCCGCGACGGGATTGCTGGATATCCGCCGCCTCAGCGACATGCTGGTGCGGATCCAGGGCCGCATCGTCCACAAGGAACTCGATCGCGTCTCGCCTCTGGCGGTGCCGGTGATGCTGGAAATCGGCCGCGAACAGGTGTACGGCGAAGCCTCCGACGAGTTGCTGGCGGAAGCCGCCGAGGAACTCGTCAACGAGGCGATGCGATAATTGTAATTGATGCGCAGACCGTGCGCTCCCTCCCCCCCTTGCGGGGGAGGGTCGGGGAGGGGGGTAGATGCGGAGCTCTGATGATATGACGGCGCTCCGTGCAACCCCCACCCCCGACCCCTCCCCGCAAGGGGGAGGGGAGTCGACCGTCAGCATCGCCGGCGTCACGCTGCATGCCGATCTCTCCGGTGCGTTGTATTGGGAAGAGCAGCGGCTGCTCGTGGTCTCCGACCTGCATCTCGAGAAAGGTTCGAGCTACGCGATGCGCGGCGTGCTGCTGCCGCCGTACGATACCATTGCCACACTCGGCCGGCTCGGCGCGGTGATCGCGCGGCACGATCCACGCACGGTGATCGCGCTCGGTGACAGTTTTCATGACCGCCATGCCCACGACCGGCTGACGCTGGCGAATCGCGAGGTCGTCGCCGCATTGCAGAAGGGGCGCGACTGGGTCTGGATCGCCGGCAACCACGATCCCGCATTGTCGTCGGACATCGGCGGCATCGTCACCGACGAAGTCGCAATCGGGCCGATCACCTTTCGCCACGAGCCGACCGGCGCACAGGGCGAGATCGCCGGCCATCTGCATCCCAAGGCGCGCGTCACGACGCGCGGCCGCTCGATGGAGCGGCGCTGCTTTGCCAGCGACGGCCTGCGCGCCGTCATGCCGGCGTTCGGCGCCTACACCGGTGGGCTCAATATTCGCGACGCCGCCTTTGCAAAAATCTTCCAGACGCTCGGCTTCGTCGCCCATGTGCTCGGTGACAGACGTCTGTATGCGATTGCGGCATCGCGCTGCTGCTGAAATAGCGGTTGCCTGTTCGTATCGCAGAACGCTACCCTTGACGATGCGTTGCCGCATTTGGCGGAGAGGGGCTGGAAATGCCGGACGAAGCAGACACGATCAAAGCGAACCTCGACGCGCAGCGTCCGGAAACATTTCGCTTCAAGGGTTTCGTCAAGTCGCTCGGTCCCGGCCTGATCACCGGCGCCTCCGACGACGATCCCTCCGGCATCGGCACCTACAGCCAGGCCGGCGCGCAGCTCGGCTACGGCATCGGCTGGACCATGCTGCTGACCTTCCCGCTGATGGCCGCGATCCAGGAAATCTCCGGCCGGGTCGGCCGCGTCACCGGGCGCGGCATTGCCGGAAATGTCTGCCGGCATTATTCGTCGCTGCTGCTGAATTTCATCGTCCTGCTGCTGTTCGTCGCCAATGTCATCAATATCGCCGCCGATCTCGGCGCGATGGCCGATGCGACCAAGCTCCTGATCGGCGGCCCGGGTATCGTCTACGTCGTGGCGTTCGGCGTGCTGTCTGTCGCCGCACAGATCTTCTTCGACTACAGGCGCTACGTTTCGGTTCTGAAGTGGCTGACGCTGTGTCTGTTCGCCTATGTCGGCGCGCTCGCCGTATCCAAGGTGCACTGGGGCGAAGCCCTGTCCGGCATACTCGTGCCGCGCATCACCTGGAGCGAGGATTATCTGACCACGGTGGTCGCGATTCTCGGCACCACGATCTCGCCCTACCTGTTCTTCTGGCAGGCCTCGCAGGAGACCGAGGACGAGCGCATCGACCCCGACAAGAAGCCGCTGATCAAGGCGCCGCTCCAGGCAGCCATGGAATTTTCGCGCATTCGCGCCGACACTATCATCGGCATGGCGTTTTCCAACCTGATCGCGCTGTCGATCATCATCACCGCCGCCGCAACCCTGCATGCCACCGGCAAGACCGACATCCAGTCTTCCGCGCAGGCCGCCGAAGCGCTGCGTCCCGTCGCCGGCGCGTTCGCTGAAATCATCTTCGCGCTCGGCATCGTCGGCACCGGCCTCCTGGCAATACCGGTTCTCGCCGGCTCGACCGCCTACGCGGTGGGCGAAGGCCGCCGCTGGCGTGTCGGCCTCGACCGCAAGCCGCGCGAGGCGGTGGCGTTCTATTCGGTGCTGGCACTGGCCGCTGCGATCGGCATCGGGCTGAACTTCACCCCAATCAACCCCATCTCGGCACTGTACTGGAGCGCTGTGATCAATGGCGTGCTCGCGGTACCCGTGATGATCCTGCTGATGGTCATGTCGCGCCGCAGGGCGGTGATGGGCCAGTTCACCATCAAGGGGCCGCTGTACTGGCTCGGCTGGCTCTCCACCGCCGCCATGACGCTGAGCGTGATCGCGATGGGCGTCGGGTTCTTCCTGTAGCGACCCTCGCTAATCTCTTCGGAACACGACGGACGCCATCCAGCCGGTCATCAGCGCCATCAGCGCCGTCACCAGGCCGTAGAACAGACCGTGGTTGCGCGCGGCATTGGCAACGAACTGCTCGAAGCCGACCTTGACGATGTCGAAGGCGGTGTCGGCCTTCGAGATCAGCGCGCCATTGGCAAACAGCTTGATCTCGATGTCATAGGTGCCGATCGGCACTTCCGCGGGCAGCGGGATGCCGGTGCGAAACAAGGTCGGCGTCAGGAATGTGACCGCAGAGGTCGCTTCGCGATACAGGCCGTGCTCGCTGCGCAACCGAACGAAAGCACTGCGGAAAGCGTCGGTCGCCACCACATCGGCATAGTCGGTGCCGACCCGCTGCGTCAGCAGCACGTTGGACAGGCCAAGCTGCTGGCGGCGTTGCACGTCAGGCGGCGCGATCGCGTCGATCGGTCGGTTGGCGAACACCGAGAGATAGGATGGCACCTTCAGGAACTGGCGGGAGTCGGTGTTGATCCAGATCCCGAAGCGGCGTTCCTTGCGCCGCGTGACGAGGTCGGCGCGCGGGCCCGAGACGGTGACGACGAGATCGTAATTGCCGGTGACCGCCGGCGTCTTGTCGTCCTTCTCGACCGAGCCGAACAGCACCAGCTCCTCGCCGGCATAATTCGGCGTCACGGTGACGCGGTGGTTCGACACCGAGACGATCAGCCGCTCGGCCTGCGCGGGCGCGGCGAAGGCCATCGTCAGCAGGATCGCGGCGAGCGCCCTCATCCCGCACCTCCGGTCTCGCGGATGGTGAACAGGTCGGCCGGCTGGATCACCAGCTCGATGGCAAAGCGGATGCCGACCGCCAGGATCAGCAGGCCGAGCAGCAGCCGCAATTGTTCGCCGCGGATCTTCTGCCCGGCGCGGGCGCCGAACTGCGCGCCGGTGACGCCGCCGACCATCAGGATCAGCGCCAGCACGGCATCGACCAGATGGTTGGTCACAGCGTGCAGCAGTGTCGCGAACACCATGGTCACCAGCGTCAGCACCATCGAGGTGCCGATCACCGTGGAGGTCGGAATTCGCAGCCAGTAGATCATGATCGGGATCAGGATGAAGCTGCCGCCGATGCCCATCACCGCGCCGATGAAGCCGATCACCAGGCCGGTTGCGACGATCGGGATCACCGACAGATAGATCTTGGAGCGCTTGAAGCGCATCTTCAGCGGCAGGCCGTGGATCCAGCCATGGCTGCCCGAACGGCGCAGCTGGATGGTCTCGCCGCGGCGTACCCGTACGATGGCGCGCAGCCCTTCCCAGAACATCAGCCCGCCGACGGTACTGAGCAGCACGACATAGGACAGGGCGATCAGCAGGTCGAGCTGGCCAAGGTTGCGCAGCAGCGTGAACACGAAGACGCCAAGCGCGGTGCCGATGATGCCGCCGGATAACAACACGGCGGCCAGCGCGGGGTCGATCGCGCGCCTCCGCCAGTAGGACAGCGCGCCGGAGAATGACGAGGCGGCGATGTGGCTGGCGACCGAGGCGACCGCGACGGCGGGCGCGATGCCGACGAAGATCAACAGCGGGGTCATCAGGAAGCCGCCGCCGATCCCGAACATGCCGGACACGAATCCCACCGCGGCGCCCATCGCGAGGATCAGGAACACGTTGACGGGAATGTCGGCGATCGGGAGATACAGCTGCACGCGCGTTCGCTTCGGAATAGGGCCTCGAGACGGGCCGAAACCGCTCACGGCATGTTTGGCGGACGCGCGGATCGCGCCGCGCTCCCTGCATAACCGATTAGCCGCCGGAGCGGATTAAGGAAATCCTCATGGACGAGGTTTTTCGGCGGGCGCGATGACGCACTTCGCAAGGTGGTGAACGGTTTTGGTGAATGCAGGTGGCCTGCGACCCCCTTGTCATTCCGGGCTCGCTCGCCGCTAACGCGCTCGCGCCCCGGAATGACAGTGCTTTCTACTTCGCCGCGCGCTTGCCGGTTGCTTTCGCGGCGTCCGGGCCGTCCCAGCCGCCGGCGGGGGCGTGGACGTTGATGGCGTCGTCGGGCTGGCCTACCGGCGTGAAGGACTGGATCGCGAGCTTCGCTGCCGCCAGCGACGACGGATCGAGGCGCTTGGCGACGTCGTCGCGCTTGCGGCCGGCATCGGCGTCGCCCTGGGCGGCGGCGAGGCTGAACCATTTGAAGGATTCGGCAAGGTTCTGTTCGACGCCGATACCGCGGGCGTAGAGAATACCGAGGTTGAACTGGCTGTCGGCGACGCCGCGTTCGGCCGCCTTGCGGAACCAGAGCGACGCGCTCTTGTAGTTGGCGCCGCGGCCCGCGCCATCGGCGTCGAGCACCGCGAGATTGTGCATCGCCTTGGCGTTGCCACGCTCGGCGGCCTGCAGGTAATAGCGGCGCGCGGCGTCGAGGTCCTTTTTGCCGCTCATGCCTTTCTCAAACAGCGTGCCGAGCCGGAACATCGCCGGCACCACGCCGGCGTCCGCCGCGCGGCCGTACCATTTGGTGGCCTCGTCGAAATTGACGGCAACGCCCCTGCCTTCGGCATAGCGTGCGCCGATCTCGAAGGCCGCGGTGGCGTCGCCCTTCAACGCCGCGCTACGCAGCGCGCCGCCGATCGCGTCGGGCAGCTTCTCGCTGGCGGGGATCGGGACCGTCGCAAGCTTCTGGCCGCTCGGCGGCAATACCGGGACGGCACCGGCCACCGGCGGCTGCGGGGGCGTAATGCTGCCGGTCACGTCCGGCGAGATGTAGGGCACGGCGGGCGCCTGTGGCACCGCTTGCGGTGCCGGCGCGGGCTGCGTGGCGGGCGCCTGGGCGTTGAGCGACTGCCGGCCCATCGGGGTCGGCGAGGTCAAGGAGGGCATGGCCGGGGCGGGCGCTGCCGGCGCGCTCTGGGGCTCCGCCGGCTCGGCTTCTTCGAGCGGCTCGGCGTCCTGGGCCTGTTGCATGAACGGCGCCGTCGAGGGGCTGTCGAGCAGCGTCATCGCCACCTTGAACGAGCCGAGCACGATTACGACCACGCTGACGCCGACCAGCAGCGAGCGGATCTTGGAACTGATGGTCGAGCCCCCGGCCTCGGTGCCGGCAGGCTTCGCGGCGGGGCGCGATCGATCGGGGGCGGACGCGGCAGCGGCCTTGGCCGCGCGGCGCGCGGCGGCGATGAAGCTGGAGGCGTTGGCCTGCTCCTTGGCGTCAACGATTTCGCTGATCGCCTCCTCGGAGGCGGCAATGCGTTCCGACGGCGTGCCGACGCGGGCCTGCGGCCGGGTTCCCGGCTCCAGCGGGAAATCCGGCGGCAATTGGGCATCGACCGCCGGTCGCGAGGCCGCCGCACGGTCGGAGGAAGGCGGTATCCGGGCGGCCGACGGCGGATCGAGAATGTCGCTGATCGCCTTCGGAATCTCGGTTTTGGGCGTTTCGGTTTTGGGGATCTCGATTTTGAGCAGCTCGTTTTTCGGCGCCGAGAAGGCGGGCGCCGGCTCGTGCGAGATGGCGGTCGCCGCGAATTCGCGCGGCGCGGCATCGAACTGCGCCACCGGACCGGACCGGGCTTGCGGCGGCACCGGGGTCGGTTCGACCGGCAGCGCTTTGGGCGGGGTGGGCTGTACGGGATTGGCCAATTGCGGGCGCGGCGGCGGCGCCATGGTGGTCGGGCTGACCGTGGCGCGCGCCACCGGCGCGTGCGGGATCGGCGGCGCGGTCTTCACGCTGCGCAGGTCGCCTTCGATCATCGCCAGGCGATCGACCACATGGCCGAGCGTGGCGTGCACGACTTCCAGCGAATCCTGGGTGTGGCGGTCGGTCTCCGACTGGCTGAAGCGCATGTCGGACAGTTCGCGCTTGATGGTATCGACCAGCGCCGGGTCCATCGTCGGCAGGCTGCGGGCCTCGGTCAGTGCTGCGAAGCTCGCCTGCTGGCGCTCCAGATGGCGCAGAATGTCCTGCAGCCCGTCCTCGACGCGGCCGAGATTGCCCGCGCGCGGATCGCTGGTGGTTTCGATCCGCTCCAGCAGATAGGAGACGCGCTGCTCGAGATGCGCAAACGCCGCCGAACTGTCATTGCCCACCGGCAGATGGTCGAGCCGGTCCGACAGCGCCTTTAATGCGCCTTCGAGATGTTCGGAATTCGGCGCGGGCTGCGGCTTGTCGCGGTTTTCCAGCGCGGTGGTCAGCGTCATGATGCGCGCTTCGAGCGCGGCAAAGGAATCGCTGTGCTGGTCGGTGCGCGCCAGCTGGTCGACCTTCATCGACAGCGACTGCACGTCGCCGGCGAGACGTCCGAGTGCCTCGTTGGAGGCGACGTTGGAGACGATCGCGCGAAGCGCGGCGATGGCGCCTTCGAGCTGCTGCATGGTGCCGGGATCGTCGCTGGAGCGCACGATCAGGTCGATCTTGCCGCCGAGGTTGCGGATCGCGTCGTCGAATCCGGCGAGCTGTTCGGCCGGCGTCAGCCTCTGCAGCGTGGCGCGGATTTCGCCGAGCGCGCGTTCGACGCCGGCCAACGCCGTATTGTCGATGCCGCTCTGCTTGCTGTCGTCGATGCGCCGGGCGAGCGAGCGGATCTCGCTCTCGAGCGACTCGATGGCGCGGCGCGGCAGCGCCTCGGTGACGACGCTGCGGATTTCGGCGAGCTCAGAGCGGAAGGCGGCGATCGACTGCTCGATGCCGGTGTCGGGGCGCTGCAGCGCGTCGATCTGGCTGGTGATATGCGATAGCTGTCGCTCGATCGCAGATGTGTTCACGACAGGCGCGGCAGCGGCAGCGCGAGCCGGTGCGATCGGCGGCGCATTCTTCCGTGGCACGCCGTCGAGCTCGCTCTGCCGCGCGGTGATTTCGGAGATCGCAAAATCCAGCGAGAACGGATCGATCGGTGGCGTCGGGTTGTAGACCTTTGCGGCCGCGCGCTCGACGGTGTCGTGGCTGTGCGGCGCAGGCGCGGCTTCGTTGATCTGCGAGAGCCGGGCGTCGAGCCGCGAGATCGCGTCGTTGAGCTGGCGGGCGACGCCGGGTTCCTGGCCGACGGGTTTTGCAAATTGTTCGATCTGCCGGGTGATGGCGTCGAGCCGGTGGTGGATCTCGGCGACGTCGGCGGCTTCGCGATGCGGCAAGGCCGGGCGCGGCATCAGCGGGGGCTGGTCGGTGCGCGCGCGTTGGTTCGGTGAGGTAAAGGACGGCGGCGCCGTATCGCCGATGGTCGAGTTCAGCCAGTCGCCGAGCGACATCCCGGCGCGGCGCGCAGCCGCTTCGGCCCGCTCGCGAACCGACGGCTCGATGCCTTCTACATTCCAGGATACGCGCGAATTCATTCCGGTTCCGAGCCTTGTTCAGCCTGTTCCCGGCCCCGCACGTCCCGATGACGGAACAATTGCGAACGGCGCGGGCGGTCTGCCTCTGTCCCGGACTTTTTCCTGTTACGGTAAATAACCGGTTAAGGATCGTGGCGGATCGGCCGTAAAAGTTAACTTCCGCATCATAATTGCCGATTCAGCCGGTCAGATCAGGCGCTTAGGGCAAGGCTGCCGAGCCGGCGGGCGCGGTCGTCGACATTGCCGGACTACCGCGTGAACAAGGCGCCGAGGTCGTCGACGTCAGCTTCGGTGATGGCGGTTTGCGACTGATGCATCACGGCGGACTGGCCGATATAGGCCCAGTAGATGAACTCGGCGCGGGGCAGCGCCTTGCGGCTCTCGACCCCGGATTCGGTCAGCAGCTTGGCGATATAGGCCACCCGCTGCAGATCAACCGACGCCACCACGGCCGCGGCCGACGGGTCGGTGGTCGCCCATGACCGGATGGCGCGGTCGAGCCTGCGATCTTCCTCAAAACCGAGCCGCATCAAGGCGGTCAATCGCGCCGGCCCGGTGAGCGTGGTGTCGATATCGCGGATCACGCGGTCGCCGACACGCTCCCGCCATTCCCGCAGCAAGGCCTGGCGATAATCCTCGATGTCCTTAAAATGCCAGTAGAAACTGCCGCGCGACACGTCCAGCCCGGCGGCCAGTGCGCCGACCTTCAGGGCCTGTTCGCCCTGGCCAGCCAGCGTCCGCAGGCCATGCTTGATCCAGTCGGTGATGGTGAGGCGATCTTTCACACCCTCACCATACACATATGTATTGACGACCGCCACCCAGTCCGGGTAGTTTTCCATGCAGGGATGTATGGAAACGACAAGAGTGTTGGCGATGACCGGTCTCGACACCAAGTACGACTACATGCGCGGGCACGACCCGGCCGTGCTGTGGGATCTGCTGCATCCTGACGCGGTGTTCGAAAGCCCCGTCGTGCATACGCCGCAACGTGGCCGTGATATCGTCTTCAAATATCTCGTCAGTGCCGAAAAGGTGCTCGGCGGCGCCGGCTTCGCCTATCGCGGCGAATGGCGCAACGATCGCAGTGTAATTCTGGAATTCGATACAACGCTCGAGGGCATCGTCATCAACGGCGTCGATATGATCACGTTCGATAGCAACGACCGCATCGTTCATTTCAAAGTCATGGTGCGCCCGCTCAAGGCCATCAATGTCCTGCACCGCCTGATGGGCGAGCGTCTCGCCTAACCGTCGACCTCCATCTAAGGAACGCTCATGCCCAGCTATAAAGCCCCCCTCGAAGACGTCGGCTTCCTGCTCAACGACGTGTTCCAGTTCGACAACTACAACAATCTGCCCGGCTTCGCCGATGCCTCGCCCGACGTCCGCGAGGCGATCCTGCAAGAGGCGGCCAAGCTGTCCGAGCAGGTGCTGCAGCCGTTGAACCGCTCCGGCGACCTCGAAGGCTGCGTCCGCCACGCCGACGGCAGCGTCACCACGCCAAAGGGGTTCAAGGAAGCCTACAAGCAGGTCACCGAGGGTGGCTGGCTCGGCCTGTCGTCGCCGGCGGAGTTTGGCGGCCAGGGCCTGCCGGTGGCGCTCTCCCAGACTGTCAATGAATTCCAGTGCTCCGCCAACATGGCGTTCTCGATGTATGGCGGCCTGACCATGGGCGCCACCGCGGCGCTGGTCGTGCACGGCAAGCCTGAGCAGAAGGCAATCTTTCTGCCGAAGATGGTGAGCGGCGAATGGACCGGCACCATGAACCTGACCGAGCCGCATTGCGGCACCGACCTCGGCTTGCTGCGCACCAAGGCCGCGCCGCAGGGCGACGGCAGCTACAAGATTTCCGGCACCAAGATTTTCATCTCCGCCGGCGAGCACGATCTGGCCGATAACATTATCCATTTGGTGCTGGCGCGCATCGAAGGCGCACCTGCCGGTATCAAGGGCGTGTCGCTGTTCGTGGTGCCGAAGGTGCTGGTTAATGAAGACGGCTCGCTCGGCGCGCGCAACGGCGTCAGTTGCGGCTCGATCGAGCACAAGATGGGCATCCACGGCAATTCCACCTGCGTGATGAACTACGACAACGCCCAGGGTTGGCTGATCGGCGAAGAGAACAAGGGCATGCAGGGCATGTTCGTGATGATGAACGAGGCACGGCTCGGCGTCGCGGTGCAAGGTCTCGCGCAGTCCGAAGTCGCCTATCAGAACGCGGTCGCCTATGCGAAGGACCGCCTTCAGGGTCGCTCGCTGACCGGGCCGAAGGCGCCTGACAAGCCGGCTGACCCGATCATCGTGCATCCCGACGTGCGGCGCACGCTGCTCACCATCCGCGCCTTCAATGAGGCGGCGCGCGCGATGGTGGTATGGACCGCGCTGAAGAGCGACGTCGCGCATCGCAGCGAAGACCCGAAGGAGCGTCAGGCCGCCGATGATCACATGGGCCTGATGACCCCGGTGCTGAAGGGCGTGCTGACCGATGGCGGCTTTGCCAATGCGGTGTCGGCGCAGCAGATGTTCGGCGGCCACGGCTACATCGCCGAATGGGGCATGGAGCAGTTCGTGCGCGATGCCCGTATCGCCATGATCTATGAGGGCACCAACGGCATCCAGGCGCTCGATCTGGTCGGCCGCAAGCTGCCGCGCGATGGCGGCCGTGCGGCGATGGCGTTCTTCGGCGAGGTCGCGGCGTTTGCCAAGGAGCACGGCGCCGACGAGGCGATGAAGCCCTATGTCGATCCGCTGTCGGGCGCGCTCGGCCATCTGCAGCAGGCGACGATGTGGCTGATGAACAACGCCATGATGAAGCCCGACAATGCCGGCGCCGGCGCCACCGATTACATGCAACTGTTCGGCCTGACCTCCTTCGCCTATATGTGGGCGAAGATGGCCAAGGTGGCGCAGGACAAGATTGCCGCTTCGGGGGCGACGCCGTATCTCACCACCAAGCTGGTGACCGGCCGCTTCTTCATGGAGCGGATGTTGCCGGAAACCTCGGTCCATCTAGCGCGCATCCAGACCGGTGCTGCAACGACGATGGAGCTTCCGGCGGAAGCGTTCTGAAGACAATACATACTCCGTCATTGCGAGGCCAAGGAAAGTTGGCTAGCCAACTTCCCTCTTAGCGAAGCGACGCGGCAATCCAGAGAGCCACAAGCGAAAGACTGGATTGCTTCGTCGCAACGGCTCCTCGCAATGACGGCTGATAGATCTGCATAAAAATTCGTCCGGCTCGCTCGCAGCCGGGACTCAAACGGGAGAAACCGAATGCCCGAGGCCTATATCTACGATCACGTGCGTACCCCGCGCGGCCGCGGCAAGGCCGACGGGTCGCTGCATGAGGTGACCGCGCTGGCGCTCGCCACCGCGCCGCTGAAGGCGCTGAAGGAACGCAACAACATCCAGCCCGGCACCATCGACGACGTCATTCTCGGCTGCGTCGATCCGGTCGGCGAGGCCGGCGGCGACATCGCCCGCATGGCGGCGCTGTCGGCGGGCTACGGCAATGACGTGCCGGGCATCCAGATCAACCGTTTCTGTGCCTCCGGCCTCGACGCGGTGAATTTCGCCGCGGCGCAGGTGATGTCCGGCCAGCATGAGATGACGATCGGCGGCGGCGCGGAATCGATGAGCCGGATCGGCATCGGTGCCTCCGGCGGCGCCTGGCCGGTCGATCCCTCGATCGCGGTGCCGGCCTACTTCATGCCGCAGGGCGTCTCGGCCGATCTGATCGCGACCAAATACGGCTTCTCGCGCGACGACGTCGATGGCTACGCCGTGCAGAGCCAGCAGCGTTCCGCAAAATCCTGGGAAGAAGGCCGCTTCGCCAAGTCGGTCATTCCGGTCAAGGACATCAATGGCCTGACGATTCTGGCCCGCGACGAGCACATGCGCCCGACCACGACCATGCAGTCGCTCGCGGCCTTGCAGCCGTCCTTCGTGACGATGGGCCAGATGGGCGGGTTTGACGCGGTAGCGATCCAGTCGCATCCGGAAATCGAGCGCGTCAATTATGTGCACCACGCCGGCAACTCGTCGGGCATCGTCGATGGCGCCGCCGCCGTGCTGCTGGGCTCCGAGGCTGCCGGCAAGAAGGCCGGCCTCAAGCCGCGCGCGAAAATCCGCGCCTTCGCCAATATCGGCTCCGAGCCGGCGATGATGCTGACCGGCCCGGTCGACGTGACCAAGAAGGTGCTGGAGCGTTCCGGCATGAAGCTGTCGGACATCGATCTGTTCGAGCTCAACGAGGCCTTCGCCTCCGTCGTGCTGCGCTTCATGCAGGCGTTCGAGATCGACAATGACAAGATCAATGTCTGCGGCGGCGCGATCGCGATGGGTCATCCGCTCGGCGCCACCGGCGCGATGATCCTCGGCACCGTGCTGGACGAGCTGGAGCGCACCGGCAAGTCGACCGCACTGGTGACGCTGTGCATCGGCGGCGGCATGGGCACCGCCACGATCATCGAGCGGGTATAGTTCGGTCTTCCCCTCCCCCCTTGTGGGTGAGGGTGGCTCGAAGCCCGCGAAGCGGGTTCGAGACGGGAGAGGGGGCGCCACACGCGACGGCGTTTGTGGCTCCCCCTCTCCCGCCTTCGCTTAGCTCAGGCACCCTCCCCCACATGGGGGGAGGGGAAGCAAGTTCAACCCGTCGCGCGGACGGTGATCGGCGCATTCAGCAACGGTACTTCGGGTAGTGCCATCAGAGCAGGCTTGGCGAAATGATAGCCCTGGAACAGCGAGATGCCGGCGGCGCGCAGCAAGGCGAGTTCTTCGGCGCTCTCGACGCCTTCGCCGAGCACGGTGATTTCGAGTTCGCGCGCGATGCCGACGATGCCGGCGACGATCGCCTGCTTGGCGCGGCTGAGATGAATGTCACGCAACAGTTCCATATCGATCTTGATCAGGTCCGGCTGCAACCGCGCCAGCAGGCCGAGGCCGGCGAAGCCGGAGCCGAAATCGTCCAGCGCGGTCATAAAGCCGAATTCCTTGTACGCCTCGACGACCTTCTGCACATGCGCGACGTCCGTCATCCGTTCGTTTTCGGTGAACTCGAACATCAGGTTCCGGTACGGAAAGTTGACGCGCGTCGCGGCAGCCAGGGATTTCTGGATGCAGGCGGCGGGCTCGTAGACCGCGTTCGGCATGAAATTGATCGACAGCCGCAGATGCGGCTGCTTGAACAGCGCGCCGGCGGTCTCGATCGCCAGCACGCGTGCCGCCTGGTCGAAGCGGTAGCGGGTGGCGGCGGTGACCTTGCTCAGCACCGACCAGGCCGACTCGCCATTTGGGCCGCGGACCAGCGCCTCATAGCCCCAGACGCGTCCGACATTGAGGTCGACGATCGGCTGGAACGCCATCTTGAATTCGAACGGGAGCGGAACATCGTCCCGGCATCCCTCACACTTGCCACCCATGAAACCCTAACCTTCGCCTGACCCGTCTACTATTCAGATAACGACGACAACTGAATATCGGGTAAATGGCTTGTACGAACCGAACACAGGAGCGTCCGATGAGCTACGCAAACTTCAAGATCGAGACCGATGCCGATGGGATCGCCCTTGTCACGTGGGATATTCCCGGCCGTTCCATGAACGTGCTCGATGTCACCACCATCACGGAACTCGGTGCGATCGTCGATGCAACGACCGCGGACGCGGGTGTAAAGGGCGTCGTCATCACCTCCGGCAAGGAGGCATTTTCCGCCGGCGCCGACCTGTCGATGCTGGAGGGCATGGGCCGGTTGTTCGCCGAAACCAAGCAGACGAAAGGCGAGGAAGCCGCCCAGCAGATGCTGTTCGACGAGAGTCGCAAGCTGTCGCTGACGCTGCGCAAGATCGAGACTTCCGGCAAGCCGTGGGTCGCGGCGATCAACGGTCTGGCACTCGGCGGCGCGTTCGAAGTGACTTTGGCCTGCCACTACCGCGTCGCGGCTGAAAATCCGAAGACCCGGCTCGGCCTGCCGGAGATCAAGGTCGGCCTGTTTCCGGGCGGCGGCGGCACCCAGCGCATCGCGCGGCTGCTGCAGCCGCAGGATACCATGCAGATGCTGCTGAAGGGCGAGGCGCTGAACCTCGCCAAGGCCAAGGCGATGAAGCTGGTCGATGCGGTGGTGCCCGCCGGCGAGATGATTTCGGTCGCCAAGGAATGGATCAAGGCCGGCGGCAAGGCCGTGGCACCGTGGGACGAGAAGGGCTTCAAGCTGCCCGGCGGTCCGGTCTACTCCAAGCAGGGCATGCAGATGTTCCCGGCCGGCAACGCGATCTATCGCCGCGAGACCTTCGACAACTATCCGGCCGCGCGGGCCGTGATGCAGTGCGTCTATGAAGGCCTGCAACTGCCGATGGACGCCGCCCTTCGCGTCGAGTCGCGCTACTTCGCCAAGATTCTGCAGAGCAAGGAAGCCGCGGCAATGATCCGCAGCCTGTTCGTCTCGATGCAGGAACTGACCAAGGGCGCCCGCCGCCCGCAGAACATTCCGCCTACCAAGGTGAAGAAGCTCGCGGTGATCGGCGCCGGCTTCATGGGCGCCAGCGTCGGCTTCGTCTCGGCGCGCGGCGGCATGGACGTGGTGCTGATCGACCGCGACCAGGCCTCGGCCGACAAGGGCCTCGGCCATTGCGAGGCGGCGATCGACGCGCTGATCTCGAAGGGCCGTGCCAAGGAGGCCGACAAGGCGGCTTTGATGGCAAAGATCACGGCGACCGCTGATTTCGACGTTATTCGGGAGTGCGACCTCGTCATCGAAGCGGTGTTCGAGGATCGCGCGGTCAAGGCCGAGATCTACAAGAAGGTTCAGCCGCTATTGAAGGAAGGCGCGATCATCGCGTCCAACACCTCGACGCTGCCGATCAATTCGCTGGCCGAGGAATTCACCGACCAGTCGAAGTTCATCGGCATCCATTTCTTCTCGCCGGTGGAGAAGATGATGCTGGTGGAAATCATCGTCGGCAAGAACACCGGCGACGTCGCGCTCGCCACCGCACTCGATTATGTTCGCGTGATCGGCAAGACGCCGATCGTGGTGAACGATTCCCGCGGCTTCTTCGCCAATCGCTGCGTGCTGCGCTTCACTGCCGAAGGCCTGGAAATGCTGATGGAAGGCGTACCGCCGGCGATGATCGAGAACACCGCCAAGATGGCCGGCATGCCGGTCGGGCCGCTGTCGCTGTCCGACGAGATCGCGCTCGATCTGGTCTTGAAGATCATGAAGGCCACCGAGGCGGATCTCGGTTCGCAGGCGGTCGACCAGGCGCAGAAGAAGCTGATCGTCGAGATGGTCGAGAAGCAGGAGCGCTTCGGCCGCAAGAACGGCAAGGGCTTCTACGAGTATCCGCCGAAGGGCAAGGGGTCCAAGAGTCTGTGGCAGGGGCTTGGTGAGTTGATCCCGGCCTCGGTCGATCCCGACACGCTCGACATCGAGGAGTTGAAGCAGCGCTTCCTGGTGGTGCAGGCGGTAGAAGCCGCACGCACGGTGGAGGACCATGTCATCACCGATCCGCGGGAGGCCGATGTCGGCTCGATCCTCGGCTTCGGCTTCGCGCCGTTCACCGGCGGCACGCTGAGCTATATCGACTTCATGGGAACGAAGGAGTTCGTGGCATTGTGCCAAAAGCTCGAAGCCAAATACGGCTCGCGCTTCACGCCGCCGAAGCTGCTGGTCGAGATGGCGGCGAAAGGCGAGACGTTCTACGGTCGATTCCCGCCGAAGAAGCTCGCGGCTTGATCGTTCTTGCTTCCCCTCCCCCCTTGTGGGGGAGGGTGGATCGAACGCACGAAGTGCGTTCGAGACGGGATAGGGGGCGCCACAAGCTGTGGCGTTCGTGGCTCCCCCTCTCCCGCCTTCGCTTCGCTCAGGCACCCTCCCCCACAAGGGGGGAGGGGAAGATCAGAGTCTCACGCCGCCTTCATCAGGCCTTCCTTCGTCATCGCTTCCATGACCTTCGGGCGCGCGCCGACGCGGTCCTTGTAGGCGGCGAGGTTCTTGAATTCGGTGAGGTCGAGGCCCATCCGGTCGGCCCATTTCAGCATCACGAACAGATAACCGTCGGCGACGCTGAAATCCTTGCCAAGCAGGTAGTCTTTGCCCGCCAGCGCGCCGTCGATATATTTGAACTTGGCGGTCAGGCGGGTCTTGAAGAAAACCTTCACCTCGTCGTCGAACACCGGCTGGAACAGCGGTGAAAAGTTCTTGTGCAACTCGCCATTGATGAAGCCGAGCCATTCCTGCAAATGGCGGCGGGCGTCGCTGGCGATGGCCGGCGCGAGATTCTTGGCAGTGGCCTGATCCGCGATATATTGCACGATCACCGGACCCTCGGTGACCAGCTCGCCGCTGTCGAGGCCGAGTGCCGGGACCTGGCCCTTGGGGTTGATCGCCAGGTAATCGTCGCCATTTTCGAGCTTCTTGGCCTTGAGGTCGACCTTGATCAGATCGTAGGGCAGGCCGGCTTCCAGCAGCGCGATATGCGGCGACAGCGAACAGGCACCGGGCGAATAATACAGCTTCATCGAAATTCCTCCCTTGGGATCATTGGTTTGACCAACCAAGTGACTAAATGCAGCTGCATGGAATAGTCAATATTGATGCAGCTGCATTCAGTGGCTAGGGTGCCGCTCGATTTGGACGACGTGACGCCATGAAACGCAAACCTTCGCTCGAGGCGACCGCCGCCTGGATCCGCCTGATGCGAATCCAGAGCCGGGTGCTGGACGCCGTCGAGCAGGACCTCAAGCGCGCCGGCTATCCGGCGCTGGCGTGGTTCGACGCCCTGCAGGAGTTGGCGCGGTCGCCTGCCGGAGAGATGCGCCCGGTCGAGCTCGAAAAACAGATGCTGATCCCGCAATATTCGACCTCGCGGCTGATCGACCGGCTGGTCGATGAAGGTCTGGCGGTGCGGCGCGAATGCAAGATGGACAAGCGCGGCCTGTTCGTGGAGATCACCGAGGTTGGCCGCGAACTGCACAAGAAGATGGCCTGCGCCTATTCCACGGCGATCGAGAAACATGTCGGCTCCAAGCTGACCGATGCGGACGCCGCGAAATTATGCGGCCTGCTCGACCGGCTCGGTTGCGCGTGCCATGAGAGTCCGGCTATCCCGGTCGCGACCGCCAAAGACGCCGCGACCAGATGAACCTGATTTTACCTCCTGCGCCGTCGACCGTTCTGGTCCGCCGGCGTCCCCGACACTGCGCGCGATGGATCGCAGCGCCCTTCAATCGGATTTTTCATGGCGCGTGACCAGATCGATATGACGCCGCTACATTCGCGCGACGAACTCGTGGCGTGGCTGGAGGAGGGCGTGAAGCCGCCATCCGCATTCCGCATCGGCACCGAGCACGAGAAGACGCCGTTCACGCTTGAGGGCCTCAACCCGGTACCTTACGAAGGCGCCCGCGGCATCGAGGCCCTGCTGCTCGGCATGAAGTCGCTGCTCGGCTGGGAGCCGATCATGGAAGGCGACCACATCATCGGCCTGTATGACGTGACCGGCGGCGGCGCGATCTCGCTGGAGCCGGGCGGCCAGTTCGAACTGTCCGGCGCGCCGGTCGAGACCATCCACCAGACGCAGTCGGAGCTGATGGCGCATCTGGCGCAGGTGCGCGAAGTGGCCACCCCGCTCGGCATCGGCTTTCTCGGCCTCGGCATGACGCCGTCATGGTCGCGCGCGCAGATCCCGGTGATGCCCAAGGGCCGCTACAAGATCATGACCAACTACATGCCGAAGGTCGGCCAGTACGGTCTCGACATGATGTACCGGACCTGCACGGTGCAGACCAATCTCGACTTCTCCTCGGAAGCCGACATGGTCAAGAAGCTGCGGGTCTCGGTCGCGCTGCAGCCGATCGCCACGGCGCTGTTCGCCAATTCGCCGTTCACCGAAGGCAAGCCCAATGGCTATCAGTCGTTTCGCTCCGAGATCTGGCGCGACACCGACAATGCCCGTTCCGGCATGATCCCGTGGGCGTTCGAGGACGGCATGGGCTTCGAGCGCTGGGTCGATTATGCGCTCGACGTGCCGATGTATTTCGTCAAGCGCGGCGATGACTACATCGACGTTTCCGGCTCCTCGTTCCGCGACTTCTTCGACGGCAAGAACGCCAAGATGCCGGGCCAGCGGCCGACCATTTCGGACTGGGCCAATCATCTCTCGACGATCTTCCCGGAAGTGCGGCTGAAGCGTTATCTGGAAATGCGCGGCGCCGATGGCGTGCCGTGGAACCGGCTGCCGGCGCTGTCGGCGTTCTGGGTCGGGCTGCTGTATGATGACGCCGCGCTGGATGCCGCCTGGGATATCGTCAAGAACTGGACTGCCGCGGAGCGTCAGGCGCTGCGCGACGACGTGCCGAAGCTCGGCTTCAAGTCGCGGATCAAGGACCGCTATCTGTTCGAGATCGCCAAGGAATGCGTCGCGCTGGCGCATGGCGGGTTGAAGCGCCGCGCAAGGCTTGACCAGGGCGGTCGCGACGAGACGCGGCATCTGGAGCCGCTCGAACGCATCCTGGCGCTTGGCAAGAACCCCGCCGAGGAGATGCTCGACAAGTACAACGGCTCCTGGCAGGGCTCGGTGGATCCGGCCTACAAGGAATATTGCTTCTAGATCAGCGGCTTGATCGGATCGGTGATTTCTGAAGGCTTGTTCATCGGGCGTACAGGTGACGCGCGGTCAAATGTCCGTCGCGCTGCATCTTTGCAGACCCCGCAGCTAGAACCCGCTGAAAGTCATTCCGGATGTCGAGGAGCCGCCTGTTTAGAGCGTGTCTGGCCGCCCTTGCCCTCTGCGCGGTGCTGGCCGGGGCCCGACCGGCTGCCGCCCAGGCCAATTTCGATCGCCCCGGGGCGGATTATTCGCGCTCGCTGTCGCAATCCGGCGATCCCGCCGAATGCGCGCTGCTGTGCGAACGCGACAAACGTTGCCGGGCCTGGAGCTTCAACTATCCCGGCGACGCTTCAGAAATTGCCGTGTGCTGGCTGAAGGACAAGGTGACGCCGCGGGTCGAGAGCTATTGCTGCGTCTCCGGGGTTCGCGGCGCCGGCGTCATCGAGCCGCGTTCCGGCCCGGTGGAGACCGCGATCGACCGTTTCGGCGGCGACTATCGCAGCTTCGAGATCAAGAACGACGACAAGGCCGAACGCGGCGACGCCTGTCGCGACGCCTGCCAAGGCGACCATAAATGCCGTGCCTGGACCTTTGCCCGCCCCGGCTACGCCGGCAAGGGCGCACGCTGTTTCCTGAAAAACGACATCAAGCCGCCGCGGCGCCGGCCGGGATATCTGTCGGGCGTGGTGAGGTAGAGTTCTTCTTCCCTCTCCCCTTGTGGGAGAGGGTGGATCGACCGCGAAGCGGTCGAGACGGGTGAGGGGTGCCACGCACTCCTCTGCCCAGTAACCCCTCATCCGTCGCGGACTTCGTCCGCGCCACCTTCTCCCACAAGGGGAGAAGGGACGATGGAGCCGCGTGGCCGGGGATAAGTGGCCTGCTACTTCCCCACCTCCGCCTGCACTGGGCGCACCGGATCGCCTTCGCGCAGCAGCGCGCCGGCGCGGGCGACGACGACGTCGCCCTCGTTCAAGCCCTCGCGAATTTCGACGCGGCCGCCCGACATCAGCCCGACCTCGACACGGCGGGCCTCGACGCGCTGGCGGCGGACGATCTGCACCACGGTGGCGCCGGTGCCGTACAGGATCGCGGTGAGCGGCACCGCAATGCCGCAGCTCTCGCCGGTCTTGATCATCGCGCGGGCATAGGCGTTGCTCATCAGTCGCCGCGGCGACGTGATCGAGATCGTTACCTGGCCGAGCTGGCTGTTCGGCTCCACGGTGGAGGCGACTCGGCGGACCCGGCCGTCCATCTCGCCGGCGCCGATCACCCGGATCCGCACCATCTGGTCGATCTTCAGCTTCGGCAGGCTGGCAGTCGGTACCTGGCCGATGAAATCGAATTCGCTGCGCGCGATAATGCTGAACAGCGCCTCGCCCTTGCCGGAGGCGACGGCGCCGATCACCGCGGTCGAGGCGCTGACCAATCCTGCGGTGGTCGACTGGATCTGCAGCGTGCCGCCGTCCGGCGTCGTCAGCCGCGCCAGGATCTGGCCCGCGGTAACGGTTTCGCCGGCATCGACCAGCACGTCGGCGACCTTCAGCCCCGGGCGATCCGGGCGGATGGCGATCTCCTCCTTCGGCACCAGGATGCCGGAGACGTCGACGATATCCGAGAAGCAGGATTTCGCCGCCGTCAACACCGTGACCGCGGCGCCGTTCGGCGCTTCCGTCCCCTCGGCGGCCAGCGCTGGCTGCGCCAGCAGCCATCCGAGCGCCACGGCGGCGTGCGCGAGTCTGTTCATGGTTTCACCTTCGGGCCGGTCAGCGGCAGTTCGGGGTGATCGTCCTCGCCGGTCGAGGTCAGCAGTTTCTTGCCGTAGCGCCACGACAGGGCGCCGACATCGTCCATCATCATGAACATCGCCGGCACGAAGATCAGCGACAGCAGCGTCGAGAAGATCAGCCCGCCGATCACCGCCAGCGCCATCGGCGAGCGGAATTCGCCGCCGGCGCCCCATGCCAGCGCCGACGGCATCATGCCAGCGGCCATCGCGATGGTGGTCATCACGATCGGTCGCGCCCGCTTCATGCCGGCGTCGATGATCGCAACCTCGCGCGGCTTGCCGTCGCGGATCGCCTCGACCGCGAATTCCACCAGCATGATGGCGTTCTTGGTCACGATTCCCATCAGCATCAGGATGCCGATCCATACCGGCGTCGTCAGTTGCTTGCCCGTTACCAGCAGCGCCATGATCGCGCCGCCGATCGACAGCGGCAGCGAGAACAGGATGGTGATCGGCTGCAGGAAGGTGCCGAACAGCAGCACCAATACCGCATAGACCATCATGAGCCCGGCCGAGATCGCGGTGGCAAAGCCGGCGGACAATTCGTTGAGGCTCTCGGCGTCGCCTGATTGCTTGACGCTGACATTCTTCGGCAGGCTCTTCATCACCGGCAGGTCGTAGATCTTCTTCATCGCGTCGCCGAGTGCGGCGGTGCCGACCAGATCGGCCGCGACGGTGGCCTGTCGCTCGCGATCGTAGCGGTTGATGCTGGTCGGGCCCTGGTCGAGCTTGATATCGGCCACTACCGACAGCGGCACGCCGCCGCGGCCGCCGCCGAGCGGCACCCGCAACTGCTCCAGCACGGAGAGATCGCCCCGCGCGGAATC
Source organism: Tardiphaga sp. vice304 (assembly GCF_007018905.1). Taxonomy (NCBI): domain Bacteria; kingdom Pseudomonadati; phylum Pseudomonadota; class Alphaproteobacteria; order Hyphomicrobiales; family Nitrobacteraceae; genus Tardiphaga; species Tardiphaga sp. vice304. Next base: position 31,612 of record NZ_CP041402.1, on the reverse strand, counting down.
CTCCAGCTGCACGCGAATAGGTACCAGCCGGTCGCCGGCGTCGAATTTGGCGAGCGCGGGGCCGACATCGCCGATGGTGGCGACGCGGATGGTTTCCGACAGGCTTTCGGTGGAAACGCCGAGTCGGGCGGCGAGATCGGCGCGGGGCTGCACGCGCAGTTCCGGCCGGTCGAGCGAGGTCTCCGAGATCACATTGGCGATGATCGGAACCCGCTTCATCTGCGTCGCCAGCTCGTTGGCGACGTTGCTGACGATGTTGATGTCGGTGCCGGTCACCACCAGCGAGATCGCGCGCAGCCCGTTCTCGTCGAGGAACCAGTAGCGGATATCGGGCACGCTCTCGAGCTCGCGGCCGATGTCGAGTTCGAGTTCGCGCTGGGTGGTCTTGCGATCGCCCTTCGGCGTGTAGTTGATGATCAGCGAGGCGCGGCGCACTTCCTGCAGGCCCGGCGGCACGCGACCGCCGTCGACGAACACGCTGCGGATTTCCGGCCGATTGCGCAGCCGCTGCACGATTTCTTCGGTGGTCTTTTCGGTGAAGGCGAGCGGCGAGCCCGGCGGCAGTTCCATCGCCAGCAAGGACCGCGCCGAATCCTGCGCCGGCAGGAAGCCCTGCGGAAGCAACTGGATGCTCCAGATCGACAGCGCGAAAATGCCGATACCGATCAGCACCGTGAGATAATAGTGCTTTACCGACAGCGTCACGAGGCGCGTGTAGCTGCGCAGGATGCGGCCCGGCGGCGGATCGTCGTGCGGATGGTCTTTCAGGAAGTAGGCCGCCAGCACTGGCGTGACGAAGCGCGCCGCCAGCAGTGAGAAAAAAACCTGCACCGAAACGGTGATGCCGAACTGCTTGAAGAACTGCCCGGCGATGCCGTCCATGAACGAGGCCGGGGCGAAGATCGCGATGATGGTAAGCGAGATCGCGATCACCGCAAGGCCGATCTCGTCGGCGGCTTCGAGCGCTGCGCGGTACGGTGATTTGCCCATCCGGATGTGGCGGACGATGTTTTCGATCTCGACGATGGCGTCATCGACCAGGATGCCGGTCGACAGCGTGATGGCGAGGAAGCTGACGAGATTGAGCGAGAAGCCGAGCAGGTCCATCACCCAGAACGCCGGAAAGATCGACAGCGGCAGCGAGATCGCGGCGATCACGGTTGCGCGGAAGTCGCGCAGGAACAGGAACACGACGATGACCGCGAGGATGGCGCCCTCGAACAGCGTGTGCATCGCGGCGTCGTAATTGCCCTTGGTGAAATCCACCGAGGTGTCGATCAGCTTGAGATCGACGTCGGGGTACGAATCCTTCAGCGCGTCGATGCGCTTCTGCACGGCGGCGGCGACGACGACGTCGGAGGCGCCCTTGGAGCGCTTGATGCCGAGCGCCACCACCGGCTCGCCGTTGAAGCGCGCAAAGGTGCGACGGTCGGCGATGGTATCGGTGACGGTGCCGAGATCTTCCAGCCGGACTTCGCCGCCGGACGGCAGGCTGATCATGGTGCCGGCGAGTTCGTTCAGCGTCTTGGCGCCGGCCAGCGTGCGGATCGCCTGGTCGTTCTTGCCGATTTCGGCGCGGCCGCCGGCGAGATCGACATTGGTGCCGCGCAGCCGCCGGGACACATCCACCGCGGTGAGGCCGGCGGCCTGCAGGCGATCGGGATCAAGCGACACCAGGATCTCGCGCTCGACGCCGCCGATGCGCTCGACTTGCGCCACGTTGCGCACGCCCTGCAGCGCGCGTTTGACCACGTCATCGACAAAATAAGACAGCTGCTCCGGCGTCTTGCCGGGCGAGATCGCGGCATAGGTGACGATCGGCAGGCCGATCACGTCGACGCGCTGGATCAAAGGCTCGTTGACGTTCTGCGGCAGGTTGCTGCGGACGCGCGTGATGGCGTCCTTGACGTCGTTGAGCGCGCGGTCGGTGTTGGTCTCCAGCGCGAACTGCACGGTGGTCACCGACAATCCGTCGGTGATCGAGGAGGCGATATGGCGCACGCCTTCGACGCCGGAGACGCCGTCCTCGATGGTCTTGGTGACCTGCGCTTCCAGCTCGGCGGGTGCTGCGCCGAATTGCGAGACCGCGACCGAGATCACCGGAATGTCGGCCGAGGGCAGCCGGGTGATCGCCAGTTTGGTGAAACTGATCCAGCCCAGCGCCAGCAGGATGATGGAGAAGACGATCGACGGCAGCGGGTGGCGGATCGACCAGGCGGAGATATTCAGGGACATCAGCGCACCCGCGATCGGTCGAGTTCATCGACAAGCATGCTTCTCACCTGGTCGCCATCGTGCAGCGAGGTGCCGGCATCGGCGACGACGAGGTCGCCGACCTCGACGCCTTCGAGGATTTCGGTGGCCGTATCCGAGGTCAATCCGACCCGGACCTTGCGGGTTTCGATGGCGCTGCCTTTCACCACCTGCACCGTGAGGTGGTCGATGGCCGAGCGCGGCACCGACACGCCGCAACTGCGCCTGGCGTCGATCGCGGCACGGGCGAAGGTGCCGACCCGCAGGCCGGGATTGGACGCAAACGACAGCCGGACGTGGCCGAGCTGGGTGGTGCGATCGATCTGCGGCGATACCAGGCGCACCTTGCCGGGAACGTCGGAACGGTCGTCGCGGCTGATCCGCGCGCCGGCGCCGGCGCTCAGCTTCATGACGTGGATGCTCGGGACTTCGGCATCGAGTTCGATGTCGCCGCCGACGGCAATCTTGAACATCGGCCCCGCGACCGGCGAGGCCGGCGCGCCGGCGATCGTATTGACGGATATGACGAGGCCGGCGGCCGGCGCGCGCAGGCTGGAGGCCCGTCCGGCGCCGGCCACCAGCGGAACCAGCCTCGCCAGTTCCTGGTTCTCGGTGACGCTGTCGCCCTCGCGCACCAATAGTTCGGATACTTTCGAACCCTCGCCATCGACGCCGGCAACGGCTTCCCGGCGTGGCACGATGAAGCCGGTCACGCGGACCGTGTCGGAGAAGCAGGCATTGGTTGCCTTGACGACCTGCACCATCGCGCCACCGGGTGTCACCGATCCACTCGGCGAGGAACTGTCGGCGGCGCTGGCCGCGCTGCTGGCGGGAACTAGGCTGGCTGCCAGGGCCAGGGCGGCAAAAGGAGCGAAGCAGGCAAAAGGCTTCATGCGGGATCGATCCACCGGAAAAGGCGCGCCCCGCGGGGCCGCAAGCGGGAGGTCATCTCAATCTCAAGCCGTTCTATACAGGAACGGCCGTCATCGCCAAACAAACAGGGTCGGTGCCGGGCCGGACATCGGGGTGCGGCCATCGCCATATCCGGCGGCAGGTCAGGCGCTCACTTGGAGGCCGTCGTCTTGTTCGCCATGTTGACGACCTGGACCCGGCGGTTGGCGGGGTCCATCGGGTTGGCGGCCTGCTTCGGCTTGCTCTTGCCATAGCCGACGGTGACGAGGTCGGCGGCGGCGAGGCCGTATTTTTCCGTCAGGTAACGCTTGATGGCCTCCGCGCGCCGTTCCGACAGGTCCTGATTGTAGCCGTCGCTGCCGACGCCGTCGGTGTGGCCGGCGACCACGAAGGTCGATCCCTTGAGGTCGTCGTTCGACAGCGCCTTGCCGAGCGCCTCGACGGCAGGTTTGGCCTTCTTGCTGATGTCAGCCGAATTGTAGTCGAAGGTGATTTCGAGATCGATGTTCGGCTTGGTCGAGGCGAGGCTGGCGATCTGCTCGCGCTCGACAATCGACAGCGATCTCGAGTTGCGATTGCGAAGGCTGTCGACGAACTTGCCCTCGGCGGCATTGACCGCAGGTTCGGCGGGCGGCGTCATCGACAGGCCGCGGGTGACCGGCTTGTTCGGCGCCAGCGCCCGCACGATCTGGTCCGAGGTCACCGCCTCGGCGGCGGCAGCCATTCCGGCCGAAACGGTGAGCGCGACACCGATCAGGGCCATGGCACGAAGGGTCGTGAGATTGCGGTGTCCGGCGATGATCGACATGGCTGCATCCTTCCATGAACTGGTTGCAAATTCGCTTCAATCCCGGCCGGCGGAGCCCCGCTCTGCGGCCTGTCCTCAATAGTGTCCTGCCGCGCGCCCCGGGTTCATGCGCCCTGCGATTAATTGCAGGCTTGCGGCGCAGGATCTATCGCACGCCGTGCTAACGCACGCGGTGCTATCGCACGCCGTAACCGGCGAATTCCTTGACGATGTCGGGGTCCATCGCCTTGGCATTGTTGATATCGAGGTCGCCTTCGGCGACCGCCCCGGAGCGCTGCTTGGCGAGACCGCGGCCATATAATGAGGAAGTCAGGCGTGGATTGATCTTCAGCGCGTCGTCGAAATCGGTGATCGCGTTCTTGCTCTGGCCGTTCTTGAGGTTGACCAGCCCGCGGCTATCGAGCGCATCGACGAAATTCGGCCGCAGCCGCAGCGCCTCGTTGCAATCCTTCAGCGCAGCGGCGAGCTCGTTGAGCACGGCGCGGACCCAGCAGCGGTTATTGAGCGCCTCGACATCCTTCGGATTGAGCCGCAGGGTCTCGTCGAAATCCTTCGCGGCCAATTGATAGGCGCCCTTGCTGGCATAGACTTGGCCGCGGCGATACAGCGCACTGAGGTCCTCGGGATTCTCGACCAGCTTGGCGTTCAACGACTTCACGGTCGGATCCTCGGCCAGCGCCAGCGCGATCTTGGCTTCGTCGCGCGGCGCTTCGGCGGCGGGCGCGACCGGCGTCGATGGGGGCGTCGCTGCAGCCGGAGCGGCGGGGGCCGCCGTCCCTGGGGCCGGCGGGGTCACGGCGACCGGCGGTGATGGCGCCGCGACAATGGCGGACGCCGGCGCCGGCCGAGCGCCGGGGACGAAGGCAAAATCCTCCGCCAGCGACGACGAGATCCACGGCACCTGCTCGCTGCGCGACGCCTTGGTGACGTTGACGCGGGTGCGGTTCAGCGCGTCCTCGGCGGTGAGATCCGGTGATTTGATCTCCTTCAGGAGTTCGCTGACGAACAGGCTGTGTGCGGTGCCGGCGTCGCTGACCACCGAACTCAGCGCCGCCGAATACATCACCAGCGTGCCGCCTGGCGCGATCACCGGCGCGAGGCCGGCGGAGAAGCTGCGGAACCGGCGCTCATAGGGGTTGCGCCGGGAGGCATCCAGCAGCGCGATCTTGACGCCGGCGCCGCGGCCATTGATGTCGTTGAGGATGGTCTCGAGGCTGAAACCGTCGCGGCGCACGTCGGGCTCGGTCCAGATCTGCGCATCGACCGGCAGCAAATAGCTCTGCCGCGCCGACTGCACGCCAAAACCGCTGAAGAACACCAGCGCGACCGATCCAGGCTTGAGCTTGCCATACAGCCTGTCGAGCGCGCGGCGCATCGCCTCGCCGCCCAGATTCTCGCCGATATCGACCTCGAAGCCGCTACGCTTTAGCTCGGCAGCGACGTCGCGGGCGTCGTTGACCGGTTCCTTCAGCGGCGCCTCGGCGTCGGGATATCTGGCATTGCCGATCACCAGGGCGAACCTGCCGGCATTGTCGGCGGCCAGAGCCGGCGTCGCAGCGAGCACGAGCATGGCGAGCAGGCCGGCGATGGGAAAACGCATTCTCATGTCTGGCCGCCCATCCCCAACGCGCAAATGGCCGGCGCCAACCGGGCCGTCTCGCGCATTATCAAACCGGCCGCGCGGTCGCTGTCAACCGCACGACACCTGGTGCGTTCTGCGACATGTCGCGGCGCAGTCGGCCTGAGTTGACGCCTGGTCACGCGAGGCGTTTAGTTGCGCCAAATCAAGGGCGCGGAATAGCGCCGGGCGTCAGGGAGAGACCGCCGCATGGGGCAGATCGCCACACAATTCGGCTATCGTCGCCACCCCGATCAGGACCGGGCTGAAGCGGCGCGTCACCCGGTGGTCGTGGTCGGTGCGGGTCCCGTCGGACTGTCGCTGGCGATCGATCTGGCGCAGCGCGGGCAGGCCGTGGTGCTGCTCGACGATGCCGACCGGATCGGCGACGGCTCGCGCGCGATCTGCTTCTCGAAGCGCTCGCTCGAACTATGGGACCGGCTCGGCGTCGCCGACCGCATGCTCGACAAGGGCGTGGTCTGGAAGGTCGGCAAGATCTTTTGCGGCGAAGGCCTGCTGTACCAGTTCGACCTGCTGCCCGAAGCCGGCCACAAGATGCCGGCCTTCATCAATCTGCAGCAATATTACGCCGAAGCCTTCCTGGTCGATCGGGTGCAGCAATTGCCGGAGATCGACCTGCGCTGGCGCAACAAGGTGATCGCGCTGCGGCAGCATAATGACCACGCCGAACTTACGATCCAGACGCCCGACGGCGACTATAGTTTGCGTGCTGACTACGTCGTCGCCTGCGACGGCGCGCGCTCCGGCTTGCGCGGCATGGTCGGCGCGGATTTTTCCGGCGAACAGTTCGAGGACCAGTTCCTGATCGCCGACGTGAAGATGAAGGCGAAGGACATGCCGACCGAGCGTTGGTTCTGGTTCGATCCGCCGTTCCACAGCGGGCAATCGGCGCTGCTGCACCGCCAGCCCGACGACGTCTGGCGCATCGACTTGCAGCTCGGCCCTGACGCCGATCCTGCTGTCGAGCGATTGCCGGAAAACGTCCGGCCGCGGATCGCGCGGATGCTCGGGCACTCCAATTTCGCGTTCGAGTGGATCTCGATCTACAAGTTCCAGTGCCGCCGCATGCAGCGCTTCTGGCACGAGCGGGTGATCTTCGCCGGCGATGCCGCGCACCAGGTCTCACCGTTCGGCGCGCGGGGTGCGAACTCCGGACTGGAAGACGCTGAGAACCTTGCCTGGAAACTGGCGATGATCCTGCGCGGCGAAGCGCCGGCCGCATTGCTGGCGAGCTATGATGCGGAACGCGGCCAGGCCGCCGACGACAATATCCGCGCCTCGACGCGCGCCACCGATTTCATCGCGCCGCATTCGAAGCAGGAGCAGCGGTTGCGACAGGCGGTGCTGGCGCTGGCCAAAGAGGCGGATTTTGCGCGGCGTATGGTCAATGGCGGACGGCTGTCGGTGCCGTCGGTCTATGCGTCGCCGCTGTCGACACCGGACGATGCCGCGTGGCCCGCCGGTCCGCCGCCCGGCGCGCATATGCCGGACGCGCCGCTGGTGAGTGACGACGGCGCACACGTCTTTCTCTCGGAATGTTTCACCGAGGCCGGCCGTGGCTTCACGCTGCTGCAGTCGGATGGCGCTTCGATCGAATTGCCCGCAGGCGTGGCGCGTCTCGTCGTCGGCGATGATGCGAAGCTGCGCGACCCGACCGGGTTGTTCAAGGCACGCTACGGCGCCGATCCCGGCGCAGCCTGGCTGCTGCGGCCGGATGGCTACGTCGCGGCGCGGTTCCGGTATCCGGCGCCCGGCGCGGTGGCCGGCGCCGTGGCGCGCGCCAGAGGGAGGGCGTGAGGCGATGGCGTTATCGACGCAATCCAATTTTGCCGATCCGGATACGGCCTATCGGCTGATCGTCGAGGCGCATCGCGGGTTGAGCGACGCGCAGAGCGCCGTGCTCGATGCCGCGCTGGTGCTGGTGCTGGCCAATCATATCGGCGACGCCGACGTGCTGCGGGACGCCATCGCGCTGGCCAAGCGGCGATTGCCTGCCCCAAGTTGTCATTCCGGGGCGCGAGAGCGAAGCTCGAGCGAACCCGGAACCTCGACATGAGACCGTCATTTCGAGGAGCCCTTGCGACGAAGCAATCCAGTACTTGCCGAGCTTGTGGCTCTGGATTGCCGCGTCGCTTCGCTAAGGGGAAAGCTGAACGGCTTTCCCTGACCTCGCAATGACGGCTTTGAAGTCTGAGACAAACAAGGGACTGACTGAATGACCAAAGGCTTCGCATCGACCACCGACATGGCGGAGAAGAAGATCACCTTCTCCGAGATCGGCCCCGACCTCTACGCCTTCACCGCCGAAGGCGATCCGAACTCGGCGGTGATCGTCGGCGACGACGGCTGCATCGTATTCGACGCGCAGGCGACGCCGGCGCTGGCGAACAAGGTGATCGAGCGCGTCCGCACCGTCACCGACAAGCCGATCAAATATGTCGTGCTGTCGCATTATCACGCCGTGCGCGTGCTCGGCGCGTCGGCGTTCCAGGCGGAAGCGGTGGTGGCGTCCACCGAGACGCGCCGGCTGGTGGCGGAGCGCGGGCAGCAGGACTGGGTTTCCGAATTCGGCCGCTTCCCGCGTCTGTTTCAGGGCTCCGAGAGCATCCCCGGCCTGACCTGGCCGACGCTCACCTTCGAGGGCGAGATGTCGCTCTTCCTCGGCAAGCGCGAGGTCCGGCTGATGCAACTCGGCGCCGGCCATACGTCGGGCGATATCGTCGCCTGGGTGCCGGATGCCGAGGTGATGTTCTCCGGCGACCTGATCGAGTATCATTCGGCGTGCTATTGCGGCGATGCGTATTTGCGCGAATGGCCGGCGACGCTCAACGAGATCCTCGAATTCAACCCCAAAGCCATTGCGCCGGGCCGCGGCGACGCGCTGAAGGGCACGGCCACCACCCGCGAGGCGATCGCCATGACGCGCGATTTCGTCAGCACGCTGTACGGCGCGGCGGAACTCTCGGTGGCCAAAGGCCGTTCGCTGAAGGAGACCATGGCGGCGTGCCGCGAGGTGATGGATCCAAAATTCTCCAGCTTTGCAATCTATGAGCATTGCCTGCCGTTCAACGTCTCGCGCGCGTTCGACGAGGCCTCGGGCATTGACGATCCGGTGATCTGGACCGACAAACGCGACCGCGAGATGTGGGCCGCGCTACAAGGATGAAACAATTCTAACGGTTTTCGCCGTCATTGCGAGGAGCGAAGCGACGGCAATCCAGAGGGCCACAAGCAAAGACTGGATTGCTTCGTCGCAAGGGCTCCTCGCAATGACGGTTGCCAAGGAGGATGACATGAACATCAAGACCTCAGCCGATCTGATCGGTCGCAGCGTGACCGGCGTGACACCGGGCTACATGTCCGGCTTCGGAAATGCGTTCGAAACCGAGGCGCTGCCCGGCGCGCTGCCGGTGGGACGCAACTCGCCGCAGCGCCCGGCCTACGGCCTCTACGCCGAGCAATTGTCCGGCTCGCCCTTCACCGCGCCGCGCGGCAGCAACGAGCGCTCCTGGTTGTACCGCATTCGCCCGTCGGTGAAACACTCTGGGCGCTTTGCCAAAATCGACGCCGGGTTGTGGCGCACGGCGCCGTGTCATGAGCAGGAAATCAGCATCGAACAGTTGCGCTGGGACCCCGCGCCGATCCCGAAGGAGGACATGACCTTCCTGCAGGGCGTGCAGACCATGACCACCGCGGGCGATGCCGGGACGCAGGCCGGCATGGCAGCGCATGTCTATCTGATCACGCAATCGATGGTCGATCAGCACTTCTATAATGCCGACGGCGAGATGATGTTCGTGCCGCAGCAGGGGGCGTTGCGCTTCGTCACCGAATTCGGCGTGATCGACGCGGAGCCGGCCGAGATCGTGGTGATCCCGCGCGGCGTCAAGTTTCGCGTCGAACTGACCAATGGCCCGGCGCGTGGCTATCTCTGCGAGAACTACGGCGGCGCCTTCACGCTGCCGGAGCGCGGCCCGATCGGCGCCAACTGCCTGGCGAATGCGCGCGACTTTCTGACGCCGGTGGCGGCCTATGAGGACAGGGATACGCCGACCGAGCTTTATGTGAAATGGGGCGGCGCGCTATTCAAGACGACGCTGCCGCATTCGCCGATTGACGTTGTGGCATGGCACGGCAATTACGCGCCGTACAAATACGATCTGCGCACCTTCTCTCCGGTCGGCGCGATCGGCTTCGACCATCCAGATCCGTCGATCTTCACGGTGCTGACCTCGCCGTCGGAAACCCCCGGCACGGCGAATATCGATTTCGTGATCTTTCCCGAGCGCTGGGCGGTGGCGGAGAATACGTTTCGGCCGCCGTGGTATCACATGAACATCATGTCGGAATTCATGGGGCTGGTCTACGGCGTCTACGACGCCAAGCCGCAGGGCTTCACGCCGGGTGGCATCAGCCTGCACAACATGATGCTGCCGCATGGCCCCGACCGCGAGGCGTTCGATCATGCCAGCAACGGCGAGCTGAAACCGGTCAAGCTGACCGGCACGATGGCCTTCATGTTCGAGACCCGATATCCGCAGCGCGTCACGGCGCATGCGGCAAACTCAGCAACGCTGCAGAGCGACTACGCGGATTGCTGGAAGGGGCTGGAGAAGCGGTTCGATCCGAACAAGCGGTGAGGTGTCATTCCGGGGCGCGAGCGCGTTGCGCGAGCGAACCCGGAACCTCGAAATATTCATCCATCTGGGGATTCCGGGTTCGCTCGCAGCTGTCGCTGCGCGCGCCCTCCGGAATGACCGCGAGTAATGCTACCGTGCCGCCTTCAGCGGCAGCCTGGTCGTCTCCTTCAGTCGGTCGAGCACGATCGACGACCGTACATGCGCCACACTCGGATGCGGCATCAACACTTGGTTGACGAGCTCCGACAGGCCCTTGAGATCGCGCAGCACCGCTTTCAGCACGTAGTCGGCGTCGCCGGTCAGCGAATAGGCCTCCTGGATCTCGTCGACCCGCGCGACCAGCGCGCGAAACTTGCGGGCATTGTCCGGCGAATGCGCCGCCAGCGTAACCTGGATAAAGGCGATCACGCCGAAGCCGAGCGCCTCGGCGGACAGATCGGCGTGGTAGCCGGAGATCACCGTCTCCTCAAGCCGCATCCGCCGCCGCGAACATTGCGAGGCGGAGAGGCCGGCGGCGTCGGCGAGCTGCTGGTTGGTCAGACGGCCGTCGTCCTGCAGCGCGGCGAGGATACTGAGGTCGAAAGCGTCTACCGGGATCATGCGCCGAAACCCTCATTCATGCATAAAGCGTGCACAAATATTGCATAATCCGGCGGGCTTTGCATGCACCTTGCGCCCGCAATGACCGACACTCCCTGCAACAGAACCTTCATGGGAGAGCAGCATGGGTCCGTTTCCGCACGACGCGCCGCCGGCGAAAATCACCGCCGACAACCCGATGGGCACCGACGGTTTCGAGTTCGTCGAATACGCCCACCCGAATCCGGCGGAATTGCATGCGCTGTTCAAGTTGATGGGCTACACGCCGGTCGCGCGCCACAAGACGAAGAACATCACGCTGTATCGCCAGGGCGACATCAACTATCTCGTCAACGAGGCGCCCGGCACCCATGGCTTCGATTTCGTGGCGGCGCATGGCCCGTGCGCGCCGTCGATGGTCTTCCGCGTCGTCGATGCGAAGCTTGCTTACGCGCGCGCGCTCTCGCTCGGCGCCGAACCTGCCGATGTGACGTCGGCGCAAAAAACGCTCGACGTGCCGACGATCAAGGGGATCGGCGGCAGCCTGCTGTATTTCGTCGATCGCTACGGCGCCAAGGGCTCGGCGTTCGATGCCGAATTCGAGTGGCTGGGCGAGAAAAACCCGCGGCCCGAGGGCGCCGGGCTGTTCTATCTAGATCACCTCACCCACAATGTTCATCGCGGCCGGATGGATGTCTGGACCGGCTTCTATGAAAGACTGTTCAACTTCCGCCAGATCCGTTTCTTCGACATCGAGGGCCGCGCCTCCGGCCTGTTCTCGCGCGCGCTGACCAGCCCGGATGGCAAGATCCGGATTCCGATCAACGAGGACGCCGGCGACGCCGGGCAGATCGAGGAATATCTCACCATCTATCGCGGCGAAGGCATCCAGCACATCGCCTGCGGCGTGAAGGACATCTATCGCACCATCGAAAAACTGCGCGCCGACGGCCTGCCGTTCATGCCGCCGCCCCCGGAAACCTATTTCGCGAAAATCGACGCGCGGCTTCCGAAGCATGGCGAGGACGTGGCGCGGCTGCAGAAGAATGGCATCCTGATCGACGGAGAGGGCGTCGTCGAAGGCGGCGAGACCAAGGTGTTGTTGCAGTTGTTCTCGGCCAATGCGATCGGGCCGATCTTCTTCGAGTTCATCCAGCGCAAGGGGGATGACGGTTTTGGCGAAGGCAACTTCAAGGCGCTGTTCGAGTCGATCGAGGAGGACCAGATTCGCCGCGGCGTGCTGCACATGAAGGGCGCGGCGTAATATCGCAAAGTGCGGCGGACGCTGTAGCTCCCCTCCCCCCTTGCGGGGAGGGGTCGGGGGTAGGGGTGCCACAAGCGACGGCGCCTGCGGCTACCCCCACCCTAACCCTCCCCGCAAGGGGGAGGGGACTATAGCGTGCGGGGTATCTACGGGGCGCCCCACCCCTTCACCACGTCCGTCAACTCCTTCGCTTCCGGCGGCCTTACGCTCGACGGCGTGCGCGAAAAACGCGGGGCGGGCGCGGGCTGGGTGTGGCCGTCATGCTGGATGAACACGTCGCGCGCGACCATATGCGGATGTTTTGTCGCCTCGGACATCGTCAGCACCGGCGCGAAGCAGACGTCGGTGCCTTCCATGATTGCAGACCATTCGTCGCGACTCTTCGTCTTGAACACCGCGACGAGTTTTTCCTTCATCGCGGCCCAGTTCGCGGCATCCATGTGATTGTCGAAGCAGGCCTCGTCGAGGCCGGCCAATGCGCGGAGTTGGGCGTAGAATTGCGGTTCGATCGAGCCGATCGAGATGAAGTTGCCGCAGGTGCATTCGTAGACGCCATAGAAATGCGCGCCGCCGTCCAGCATGTTGGCTTCCCGGCCTTCCTTCCAGCGCCCGGCCGCGCTCATGTCGAAGAACATCGTCATCAGCGACGCCGCGCCGTCGCACATCGCGGCATCGACCACCTGGCCTTGGCCGGAGCGGCCGGCCTCCAGCAGGGCGGCGAGCAGGCCGACTACCAGATACAGTGCGCCGCCGCCGAAATCGCCGACGAGGTTCAGCGGCGGCACGGGCTTGTCCTTGCCGCCGATCGCGGCCAGCGCGCCGGTGATCGATATGTAGTTGATGTCGTGGCCGGCCGCCTGCGCCAGCGGCCCATCCTGGCCCCAGCCGGTCATGCGGCCATAGACCAGCTTCCGGTTGCGGGCCTGCACGATGTCCGGGCCGAGCCCGAGCCGCTCCATCACGCCGGGCCGGAACCCCTCGACTAGCGCGTCGGCGCCGTCGAGCAGCGCCAACACCTGCGCGACGGTGTCCTTGTCCTTGAGGTCTACGGCGACAAGGGTGCGGCCGCGTGACGAGGCGCCCCTGGGCTTCTGGCCGGGCCGCACCAGCGTGATGATTTCGGCTCCCATGTCGGCGAGCAGCATGGCCGCGAAGGGGCCGGGGCCGATGCCGGCGAATTCGACGATCCGCATTCCGCTGAGCGGACCGCTTCGGCGCGGCTGGCTGGCGGATGTCGGCTGGGCGGTGGCGGTGTCCTGCACGTGCGTTTCCCATCATGGCGCGTCGCTTGGGCGACGATTGTTCTTGGGGAAACTCTCTATGTTGACGTCCGTCCGTGCAAGGCTGCCTTCGCGCATGCGGCTATGCGAGATGCTCTGTCGTCGTCACAAATTCCGTGTCGTCCCCGCTTTCGCGGGGACGACTGTGGAGAGGGGCGTGCCCTGCCGCTGCTATCTCACTTGCAGAGCCGTCAACCCGCTTCGGTCACGGCGCGCTGCGCCATCACCTTGATTAGATTGGCTCGGTAGTCCGAGGAGCCGTGGATATCCGCCATCAGCCCGTCGGCGGAGACGGTGACATTGTCGAGGGCGGCTGCCGACCAGTTCGACTTCAGCGCGGCCTCGATGGCCGGCACCCGCGTCACGCCGCTCTGTGACGCGCCGGTGGCAGCGACGCGGACCTCGCCGGCCTTCGTCTGCGCCACGAACACGCCGGTCAGCGCGAAGCGCGAGGCGGGGTGGCGCATCTTGGCATAGGCGGCTTTGGCGGGAATCGGGAACGACACCGCGGTGATGATCTCGTCCTCGGCGAGCGCCGTCGAGAACAGGCCCTGGAAGAATTCATCGGCCGGGATCAGCCGCTTGTTGGTCATCACCGTGGCGCCCAGCGCCAGCACCGCGGCGGGATAGTCCGCGGCGGGATCGTTGTTGGCGATCGAGCCGCCGATCGTGCCGCGATAGCGCACCTGGGGATCGCCGAGCACCGACGTCAGATGAACGATCGCGGGGATCGCTTTCTTGGCCGCGCTGCTCTGCGTGATGTCGAAATAGGTCGTAGCTGCCTTGATGATCAGCGCGTCGGCGGTCGCTTCGATGCCGACCAGATCCTTGATTCGGCCGAGGTCGATGACGTCGGAGGGTGCCGCCAGCCGCTGCTTCATCACCGGGATCAGCGTGTGGCCGCCGGCGAGATATTTGGCGTCACCGCCTTTGGCAAACAGCGCCGCTGCTTCATCGATGCTGGACGGGCGATGGTATGTCGTTTCGTACATGACTATGCTCCCTATTCCGCCGCCTGCTGCAGCTGCATCGCGTGCCAGACGCGGTCCGGCGTGGCGGGCATCTCGATGACATTATGTCCGATCGCGTCCGTGATGGCGTTGATGACCGCGGGCGAGGAGCCGATCGCGCCGGCCTCACCGCAGCCCTTCACGCCGAGCGGATTGCCCGGACACAAAGTCGTGGTGTGCGACAACCGGAACGACGGCACGTCGTCGGCGCGAGGCATGGTGTAGTCCATGAACGATGCCGTCACGAGCTGTCCCTGGTCGTCATAGACCGCGCCTTCCAGCAGCGCCTGGCCGATGCCCTGCACCAGCCCGCCATGGACCTGGCCCTCGACGATCATCGGATTGATCAGCCGGCCAAAATCGTCGGCGGCGACGAAATCGACGATCTCCGTCTTGCCGGTGCCGCGATCGATCTCGACCTCGCAGATGTAGCAGCCGGCCGGGAAGGTGAAGTTGGTCGGATCGTAGAACGCGCCTTCCTTGAGGCCGGGCTCCATGCCGTCCGGCAGATTATGCGCGGTGTAGGCGGCGAGCGCGACCATCGGGAGTGCGATCGACTTGTCGGTGCCGGTCACCTTGAACTCGCCATTCTCGATGACGATGTCCTCCTCCGAGGCCTCGAGTTGATGCGCGGCGATCTTCTTGGCCTTGGCCTCGATCTTCTCCATCGCCTTGAAGATCGCGGACATGCCGACCGCCGCCGAGCGCGAGCCGTAGGTGCCCATGCCGAACTGTACCTTGTCGGTGTCGCCGTGCACGATCTGGACCTGATCGACCGAGATGCCGAGCCGGCCGGCGACGAGCTGCGCGAAGGTCGTCTCGTGGCCCTGGCCGTGGCTGTGCGAGCCGGTCAGCACCTCGATGGTGCCGACTGGATTGACGCGGACTTCTGCGGATTCCCACAGGCCGACGCCGGCGCCGAGCGAGCCCACGGCCTTCGACGGTGCGATGCCGCAGGCCTCGATATAGCAGGAGAAGCCGATGCCGCGCAGTCTGCCTTCGGCTTTCGCCTTGGCCTTGCGCGCCGGGAAGCCGGCATAGTCGATCGCTTTAAGTGCTGCATCGAGCGAGGCGCCGAAATCGCCGACATCATAGGTCATGATGACCGGCGTCTGGTGCGGAAACTGGGTGATGAAATTCTGACGCCGCAGTTCGGCCGGATCGACCTTGAGCTGCCGCGCCGCGGTCTCCATCAGCCGCTCCAGCAGATAGCTGGCCTCCGGCCGCCCTGCGCCGCGATAGGCATCGACCGGCGTGGTGTTGGTGTACACGCCGATCACTTCGGCATGGATAGCCGGGATATTGTACTGGCCGCTTAACAGCGTGGCGTAGAGATAGGTCGGCACCGACGACGAGAACAGCGACATGTAGGCGCCGAAATTGGCGTGGGTTTTGACCCGCAGAGCCAGGATCCTGTTGCCGGCATCGAACGCCATCTCGGCATGCGAGATGTGGTCGCGGCCATGGGCGTCGGTGAGGAAGGCCTCGGAGCGGTCGCCGGTCCATTTCACCGGGCGACGTACTTTCTTGGACGCCCACAGCGCTACCATCTCCTCGGGATAGATGAAGATCTTGGAGCCGAAGCCGCCGCCGACATCGGGCGCCACCACCCGCAGCTTGTGCTCCTGCGCGATATTATAGAATGCCGACAGCACGAGGCGCGCGACATGCGGGTTCTGCGAGGTCGTGTGGAGCGTAAAGTGCTCCTCGGCCTCGTTGTACTCAGCGATCGCCGCGCGCGGCTCCATCGCATTCGGCACCAGCCGGTTGTTGGTGAGGTCGAGCGACACCACATTGGCCGCTTTGGCAAAAGCGTCGTTCACCGCTTTGGCGTCGCCGATCTCCCAGTCATAGACCTGGTTGCCCGGTGCCTCCGGGTGCAATTGCGGCGCGCCGGGCGCGATCGCTGCCTTGATGCCGGCCGCGACCGGCAATTCCTCATAGGTGACGACTACCGCCTCGGCGGCGTCGCGGGCCTGGTTCTTGGTCTCGGCGATCACCACCGCGACGGCCTGTCCGGCAAAGCGCACGATGTCCGGCGCCATCGCGGGCCAGGCGCCCATCTTCATCGGCGTGCCGTCCTTGGACGACACCGCCCAGCCGCAGATCAGGTTGCCGATCTTGTCGTCGACCAGTTGCTGCGCGGTGAGGATATCGACTACGCCCGGCATGTCCTTCGCGGCGGCCATGTCGATGTGTTTCACCCTGGCATGGGCATGCGGGCTGCGGATGAAATGCGCGTGGGTCAGGCCCAGCACCTTGATATCATCGACATAGCGGCCGCGGCCGGTAATGAATCGCTTGTCTTCCTTGCGTACGACGCTCGCGCCGATGCCTTCCACGCCCATGATCGTCTCCCTGCCGGGCCGCATGGTCGGCGCGAAGCGCCGCTGCGGCCGCTTGTTGTTTCAGCAAACCAGATCAGCGTCGCAGGTCACTCCGCTGCGACGGACACTTTCATCCGCGTGGCCGCGTCGAGCACCGATTTGACGATGTTATGATAGCCGGTGCAGCGGCAGATATTGCCTTCGAGCTCTTGCCGCACGGTGTGCTCGTCGAGCTCGCCGCCATGCCGGTTCACGATGTCGATCGAGGCCATGATCATGCCCGGGGTGCAGAAGCCGCATTGCAGGCCGTGATTGTCGCGGAACGCGGCCTGCATCGGGTGCAACTCGTCGCCCCGCGAAATGCCTTCGATGGTGGTGACATTGGCGCCATTCGCCTGGCCCACCAGAACGGTGCATGATTTCACCGGGCGACCATCGATATGTACGATGCAGGCGCCGCACTGGCTGGTATCACAGCCGACATGGGTGCCGGTGAGGTTCAGGTTTTCGCGCAGCAGGTGGACTAAAAGAGTTCTGTCTTCGACATCGACAGATACAGACTTGCCGTTGACCGTCAATTTGATGATGGACACGCAGACCTCCCGAACTTTTTAATTAGTCCGATTAGAAACGCGCTCTGGAAACTTTGCAATGGGGATTTTAGGTGGGCTGTTCGAATGCCGCTGCGAAATGCCGCCGAGGTGCAGGCGACCGCCCGCCCCGACCTGGTTAGCTGCAGTGCACGGGGTGGTGCAGGCGCCGCGGATTCTTGACCTCGGCGGGTGCCGCCCGTCGCCGGCCGGAATCGGCGGAGCGGCCGGCAGGATGCCCCGGTCATTGCTCCGTCACACTTTGAGGTCACGCAAACGGCGCCTCGACCAATTGTGGCATCAATTTGGCTGCGCGGGGGGGGGGGGGGCCGCAAGACATGCTGACGGCTAGAGTGCTAGGTAGTGCCACCGGGCCTGACGGATCGAGCCTCCGGAACACGACTGCTCTTTTCTTTGGAAATAACGAACATGAATGGCATCAAGTCACATCTGCCGTGGGTCGCCCTCGGCACTATCGGGGGCGTTTGTCTCGCCTTCATCTCAATCGAACGCGGCGAGCCGGTGAACGCGCTGTGGATCGTCATCGGGGCGATCTGCACCTACCTGGTCTCCTACCGCTATTATAGCCTGTTCATCGCCACGAAGGTGATGCGGCTCGATCCTAACCGGGCGACGCCCGCGGTGCGCCTGAACAACGGCCTCGACTACGTGCCGACCGACAAATTCGTCCTGTTCGGTCACCATTTTGCGGCCATCGCCGGCGCCGGACCTCTGGTCGGCCCGGTGCTTGCCGCCCAGATGGGCTATTTGCCCGGAACGCTGTGGATTCTGGCTGGCGTCGTGCTGGCGGGCGCGGTGCAGGACTTCATGGTGCTGTTCATCTCGATGCGCCGCGACGGCCGCTCGCTCGGCGAGTTGATCCGCGGTGAAATGGGTGTGATCCCGGGCGTGATTGCGCTGTTCGGCACCTTCATGATCATGGTGATCATTCTCGCCGTTCTGGCGCTGATCGTCGTCAAGGCGCTCACCGGCAGCCCGTGGGGTACCTTCACCGTCGCCGCGACCATCCCGATTGCCCTCTTCATGGGCGTCTATACGCGCTACATCCGTCCCGGCCACATCGGCGAAGTCTCGATCATCGGCTTCATCGCTCTAATGCTCGCCATCGTCTACGGCCAGTCCATTGCCGAAAGCCCGGCCATCGCTCCGTTCTTCACCTTCACCGGTACCGAATTGTGCTGGATTCTCATCGGATACGGCTTCGTCGCCTCGATCCTTCCGATCTGGCTGCTGCTCGCCCCGCGTGACTATCTGTCGACCTTCCTGAAGATCGGAACGATTGTCTGCCTGGCTCTCGGCATCTTCATCATCGCACCGCAGATGCAGCTTCCCGCCATCACCAAATTCGTCGATGGAAGCGGTCCGGTGTGGGCGGGCAGCCTGTTCCCGTTCCTCTTCATCACCATCGCTTGCGGCGCGGTTTCGGGTTTCCATGCTTTAATCTCGTCCGGCACCACGCCGAAGATGATCGACAATGAAACCAATACCCGCTTCATCGGCTATGGCGGCATGTTGATGGAATCCTTCGTCGCCATCATGGCGCTGGTTGCAGCCGGCGTCATCGAACCGGGTGTGTACTTCACCATGAACAGCCCGGCCGCCATCATTGGTACGACCGCGGAGAGTGCATCGGCAGCCGTGACCGCCATGGGCTTCCCGGTCTCGGCGGAAACGATCACGCAGACCGCCATCGATGTCGGTGAAAGCTCGATCGTTTCGCGTGCGGGCGGCGCTCCGACGCTGGCCGTTGGCATGGCGCATATCCTTTCCAACACGATCGGTGGAAAGGCGATGATGGCGTTCTGGTATCACTTCGCCATCCTGTTCGAGGCGCTGTTCATCCTGACGGCGGTCGACGCCGGAACCAGAGCCGGTCGCTTCATGCTGCAGGATCTGCTCGGTGTGTTCGTGCCCAGCTTCCGCAATACCTCGTCCTGGGCCCCGAATATCGTGGCCACGGCGCTGTGCGTCGCGGCATGGGGCTTCATTCTCTATCAGGGCGTGACCGATCCGCTCGGCGGCGTGAATACGCTGTGGCCGCTGTTCGGCATCGCGAACCAGATGCTGGCCGCCGTGGCTCTCGTCCTCGGCACGGTCGTCATCTTCAAGATGAAGCGTGAGCGCTATGCTTTCGTGACGATCATCCCGGCAGTCTGGCTGGTCGCCTGCACCATGACGGCAGGCTTCGAAAAGGTCCTGTCGAGCGATCCGAAGGTGAGCTTCATGGCCCACGCGAACAGCTTCTCGAAGGCCATCGCAGAGGACAGGGTTCTGGCTCCGGCCAAGAGCATGGCGCAGATGAAGCAGGTTCTCATGAACGACTACATTGATGCCGGGCTCTGCGTGCTCTTCATCTTCGTGGTGATCAGCATCATCCTGTTCGGCATTAATGCCTGCATCAAGGCCTATCGCGAGAATGGCTGGACGGCCCGGGAGATCCCCTCCATTGCCGCCGTTCCGGCAGAATAGCATGGGTGACGTCAAGCCATCCTCCGACACCACCCTGAGGGGGCGCTTCCGCTCCCTCAGCCGCTGCTTCTGCGACAGCGCGCTGCTGATGGTCGGCATGCCCAACTACGACAACTACGTGGCGCATGTCCGCGCCACGCATCCGGATGGGCCGGTCATGACCTATGAAGAGTTCTTCCGGGACCGGCAGGACGCCCGGTATGGGGGCGGCGGACGCGGCGGTTTCCGCTGCTGCTGAAGCCGGGGCCCCGCCCTTGCCGACAAGCCGGCCAGTTCACCAAATGAGCTGGCCGGCTTTCTTTTGCCGATCGCGCTGCAAATAAATCATCCTGGCTAGTACGGGCGTACAACTGCACGCAGTACATTTTCCTGCAAATTTACTCGATCTTATCCAATCAGCCCTACAGTGGTACCGGGGTCATCTGCACAAGCGGATGATCGACTGCACTTGGAAGCTAATGGGGGCCGCGGTGGGATTCATGAGTCTAGTTCGGCTGCGGCCGATGTCGCTGCGGTTTCGCGCCAAGGTCACCCTCGGTTTTGCGGCAGTGCTGGTTATTTCTGCGCTCAGCATGGCGATGGCCTACATCGGGTACGAACGCATTTCGGAAGGGGTCGTCTCGTACCGGACCAGCGTTGCCGAATCGGGGCTTGCCCGCAACATCGACCGGCAGCTGACCGCCTACCAGGCGCTGACGCGCTATTACGTGATCACCGGCAAGGAAATCGACGCCAAGGCTGCAAAGGCAGCCGAGTCCAGCCTCAAATTCGCGATCGACGATTCGGTGAAGGCGACGACGGACGCCGCCCGTCTCGACAAGGTCACCCGGTTGGTCCGGGAGTTTTCCGACTTTACCAAAGTGTTCGCCGACATTCTGGCGGTGAACGGCGAAAACGACGTCATCGGCGCCACCCAGCTGACGCGGTTGAGCATCCTGCTGCGCAGCAAGATCGACGACCTCGGCGACTCCGCCACGATGGCCGCTATGCCGGCGACTGAAGAACAGGTCAAGGATATCACCACCCAGTTCGTGACGGCGACCTCCGTGGTCAACACCTATATGGCGATGGCCGACGACAAGACCGCCAGCGCCGCGGCGTCCCGCATCAAGTTCCTGGACAACGCGATCGCGGGCATCTTCGCGAATAATGAAGGCATTCTGAAGAAGGCGAAGGCGATCGGCGCCGACGTGAAAATCTATCAGGGCGCCTTCGCAAAATACGTCGAGAACTCCAAGAAGGTGGAGGGGCTGTCGCAGAAGATGACCGCGATTGCGGAAACGATCGTCGCCCTGTCGACGGCGCTGAAGGCGGACATGCTGACCGAGCAGCAGCGGCTGGAGTCCGAGTCCGATACCACGATCAACCAGACCAAACGCCTTATCGTCATGCTCGGCGTCGGCGGGCTGATCGTCGGCGCCGTGCTGGCCATGTTGCTGGGCCGCAGTATCGCCCGGCCAATGCTTGCGATGTGCGCCGCCATGCGCAGGCTCGCCGCCGGTGATTTCGACGTGGTGCTGCCGGGGCTCGGCCGCCGCGACGAATTGGGCGACATGGCCTCCGCCGTGGAAGAGTTCAAGGTGCAGGCGATCGCCAAGGCCGAGCGGGACGCCGAAAGCCAGGATGCGCAGAATCGCAGGGCCGGCGAGGCCCGTCGCGCCGAATTGATCCGCTTCGCCGATGATTTCGAAGGCGCGGTCGGCGGCATCGTCTCCAACGTCGCGGCTTCGGCCGAGCAGCTCGAAACCGCGGCCGACACGCTGACCCGGACGGCGGAAACCACCGAGAGCCTGTCCGGCCAGGTGGCCGGTGCCTCGGAGGAGGCGTCGTCGAACATGCAGTCGGTGGCAACGGCCACGGAGGAGCTGTCGCTGTCGGTCAGCGAGATCGGCCGCCAGGTCGAGGCGTCCTCGCGGATCGCCGACAGCGCGGTCCTGCAGGCCGAGCAGACCGACGTCCGCATCACCGAACTGTCCCGCGTCGCCCAGCGCATCGGCGACGTCGTCAATCTGATCACGGCGATTGCCGAGCAGACCAATCTGCTGGCGCTCAACGCCACCATCGAGGCGGCGCGCGCCGGCGATGCAGGGCGTGGCTTCGCCGTGGTGGCGTCGGAGGTCAAGTCGCTGGCCAGTCAGACCGCAAGGGCGACCGACGAAATCTCGACGCAGATCGCCGGCATGCAGAACGCGACGCAGGAATCGGTGACCGCGATCAAACAGATCGGGGCCACCATCGGGCAGATTTCCAGCATCGCCTCGGAGATCGCCAGCGCGGTGACTCAGCAAAGCGCGGCGACCCGCGAGATCGCGCAGAACGTTCAGCGCGTGGCTCACGGCACCCAGCAGGTCGCCGGCAACATCACCGCGGTCAACCGCGGCGCCACCGAAACAGGCGTGGCGTCGGAGCAGGTGCTGAATTCCGCACAGACGCTGTCCTCCGAAAGCACGCGCCTGCGCGCCGAGCTCGACCGCTTCATGCAGAATATCCGCGCGGCGTAACCCGCGCGGCGCCGGCTCAGTCCCAGCCGTCGCCTGGGATGCCGGGATTGGCGTAGACGATGCCACCATCGACGGCGATGGTGGCGCCCACCACATAGTCACCGGCGCGCGAGGCGAGATAGATCGCAGCCCCCGCCATGTCCTCATCGGTGCCGATGCGCCCCGCCGGAACCCGCGTCGAGACCTCGTCGGCATTGTCGCGCGCGGCCTTGTTCATGTCGGACTTGAACGGCCCCGGCGCGATCGCCGCGACCACGACATGGTCCTTGATCAGCCGCACCGCCATCCGCCGTGTCAGGTGGATCAGGCCGGATTTGCTGGCGGCGTAGGAATAGGTCTCCAGCGGATTGACGAAGATGCCGTCGATCGAGGCGATGTTGATGACCTTGGCCGGCTTCTCGACGCTCGCTGCCGCGCGCAGCATCGGCGCCAGCGCCTTGGTGAGGAAGAATGGCGTCTTGAGATTGAGCGTCATCACCTTGTCCCAGCCGCTCTCCGGGAATTCGTCGAAATCCGCCTCCCACGCCGCGCCGGCATTGTTGACGAGGATGTCGAGCTTCGGCTCGCGCTTGCCGATCTCGGCTGCCAGCATGTCGATTCCCGCCATGGTCGAGATATCGATCGGCAGCGCGATGCATTCGCCGGCATATTCGCCGGTCAGTTCCTGCGCGGTCGCCTCGCAGGCCGCGGCCTTCCGCGCAGTGATGTAGACCTTTGCCGCGCCCTGGCTGAGAAACCCCGCCGCGATCATCCGCCCGATGCCGCGCGAGCCCCCCGTCACCAGCGCGACGCGCCCGGCCAGCGAAAACAGATCCTTGAACATGCCGTCTCCCTTTGTTTTGCCGATTGTGTGCTGGCGGGAGATACAGGGTCAAGCAGGGAGGTGACCAGCCAGCTATCGTCATTGCGAAGAGCGATGCGACGAGGCGATCCAGAATCTCAAGTTCGGCAACGAACCGATTCCGTCTTGCAACGGATCCCCGCATTGGCGGAGAGCTGTTCTAATTACACATCCACATTGGCACTCAGCGAATTCTCCTGGATGAAGTCGCGGCGCGGCTCGACCACGTCGCCCATCAGCTTGGTGAAGATGTCGTCGGCCTCGTCGACTTCCTTGATCTTCACCTGCAGCAGCGAGCGCTCGTTGGTGTCGAGCGTGGTTTCCCAGAGCTGGCCGGGGTTCATCTCGCCGAGGCCTTTGTAGCGCTGCAGGGCGACGCCCTTGCGGCCGGCGTCGGTGACGGCTTCGAACAGGCTGACCGGTCCGTGGATCGGGAATTCGATGTCCTTGCGGCGCAATACACCCGGCTTCGGATAGGCCTCCTGCAGGCCGGCGGCGTATTCGTCGAGCTTTCGCGCGTCGGCCGAGCCGAGCAACGCGTCGTCGATCACGCCGACATCCTTGACGCCGCGGATGGTGCGCTCGAAGAAATAGCCCTGGCCCTCGCGGAATTCGCCGACCCAGCCGCGTTCGACCTCGTCGGCCAGCGCGTCCATGCGGCGCGCGATATAGGCGGCAGCCTCGTTGGCGGCGGGCAGGTCGCCCGTCACCTTCGGGCTCAGCACGCCGGCGATCGCGGCCTGCTCGACGATCGAGCGGTTATAGCGGCTGTGCAGATTGTGCAGCGTCCCGCGGATGTTGCGGGCGACTTCGACCAGCGCCAGGAGGTCGCGGCCGCCGCGCTCTTCGCCGGAGGCGAGCTTGTAGACACAGTCGTCGAGGCCGGTCGCGATCAGATAATCTTCCAGCGCGCGCTCGTCCTTGAGGTACTGCTCGGACTTGCCGCGCGTCACCTTGTAGAGCGGTGGCTGCGCGATATAGAGGTAGCCGCCCTCGATCAGCGTCGGCATCTGCCGGAAGAAGAACGTCAGGAGCAGTGTGCGGATATGCGCGCCGTCGACGTCGGCGTCGGTCATCAGGATGATCTTGTGATAGCGAAGCTTCGCGATGTCGAAATCGTCGCGGCCGATACCGGTGCCGAGCGCGGTGATCAGCGTGCCGATCTGTTCGGAGCCCAGCATCTTGTCGAAGCGCGCGCGCTCGACGTTGAGGATCTTGCCGCGCAACGGCAGCACGGCCTGGAATTCGCGGTTGCGGCCCTGCTTGGCGGAGCCACCTGCGGAGTCACCCTCGACGATGAACAGTTCGGACTTGGCGGGATCGCGCTCCTGGCAGTCGGCGAGCTTGCCGGGCAAGGAGGCGATATCCAGCGCGCCCTTGCGCCGCGTCAACTCGCGCGCCTTGCGGGCGGCTTCGCGGGCGGCGCCGGCCTCGATCACCTTGCCGACGATCACCTTGGCTTCCGCCGGATGTTCCTCGAACCAGGTCGCCAGCGCCTCGTTTAGCACGTTCTCCACGACGGGACGGACTTCCGAGGACACCAGCTTGTCCTTGGTCTGCGACGAGAATTTCGGGTCCGGTACTTTCACCGAGAGAACGGCGGTGAGGCCTTCGCGGCAGTCGTCGCCGGTCAGGACGATCTTTTCCTTCTTGGCGATGACGTCGGCATAGCCGTTGACCTGGCGCGTCAGCGCGCCGCGGAAGCCGGCCAGATGCGTGCCGCCGTCGCGTTGCGGAATGTTGTTGGTGAAGCACAGCACGTTCTCATGATAGCTGTCGTTCCACCACAGCGCCGCCTCGACATTGATGCCGTTGAGGTCGGCGGAGACGAAGATCGGCGAGGGCACCACGGCCTTCTTGTTGCGGTCGAGATATTTGACGAACTCGATGACGCCGCCCTCGTACATCATCTTCTCATGCCGCTCGACCGGGTGGCGCAGGTCGGACAGCAGGATGTTGACGCCGGAATTGAGGAAGGCGAGTTCGCGCAGCCGGTGCTCCAGCGTGGCGAAGTCATAGTCGAGCGTCGTGAAGGTTTCGGCGGAGGCATAGAACGTCACTTCGGTGCCGCGCTTGCCGTTGGCGTCGCCGACCTCGATCAGCGGGGCCACTGCGTCGCCATGCGCGAACTCGATGAAGTGTTCCTTGCCGCCCCGCCAGACGCGCAGCACCAGCTTGCTGGACAGCGCGTTGACGACGGAAACGCCGACGCCGTGCAGGCCGCCGGAGACCTTGTAGGAGTTCTGGTCGAATTTTCCGCCGGCGTGCAGCTGGGTCATGATGACCTCGGCCGCGGAGATGCCTTCGCCCTTGTGGATGTCGACCGGGATGCCGCGCCCGTCGTCGCGCACCGTCACCGAGCCGTCGGCATTGAGCGCGACTTCCACCGCGGTGGCATGGCCGGCCAGCGCCTCGTCGATCGCGTTGTCGACGACCTCGTAGACCATGTGGTGCAGGCCGGAGCCGTCGTCGGTGTCGCCGATATACATGCCCGGCCGCTTGCGCACGGCGTCGAGGCCTTTCAGTACCCGGATCGATTCCGCACCGTATTCGATGGGCACGGCAAGTTCGGTTTCGGCGATCGGCAGCCGGGCGGGTTCAGTCATGCAGGGGCCTTCGAGGTGTGTCGAATCAGCGCGAAAAACGCGAGGCTGAATCCAGCTATTTGTGCCATGAAAACGGCAACGCGCCTAGCGCAAAGTCTCAGCGTTCAAGTTGTTGTTTAAATGGGATTTTTCGGCCGTTTTTCAAGCTGCCGCGGGATCATTTTCCGGGCTGGGTCAAGCGCCGGTTGCGAGCCTGCCGGAATGCCCTTTTGCAGCCGGCCGGAAGCGCGCTGCGACGCTACTTTTTCACTAACTCAGTGATCGACGGCGGCGCTTCCCTGGGGTGGCGGCGGCGCCAGATCGCATGCGCGACCAGCACCACCGGTTCCAGCAGCACCATGCCGAACAGAATGCCGAACAACCGGTCAAGGCCGGGCGCCAGCGCCGCTTGGGCGTAGTCGTCGGGCACCAGCACCACCAGGAAGGCCAAAGTGAACTGCAGGCCGCCATAGCTCATCAAAGCCGGGCCGTTTTCGATATGGCGGCCGAGGATCACGCCGATGCACAGGCCGATGGTCATCAGCGCCGGCGAATGGTGGCTGAGCCAAAGCACGGCGCTGGCCAGCAGGCCGCCGGCGACGCAGCCGACCAGCCGCTGCATCACGCGCGACGACACCGGACTGAGCAGGCCCTCCGCCAGCGACGCGGCCGGTACCAGCATGACGACGAAGATGGTGATGCTGGACTGGCTGAGCGACTCGATGCCAAGCCATAGCCATGCCCAAGGGATCAGGGCCAGCGCGATGCCGCCGGTCAAAGCGTGGACGGCCACCCGCTTCTGCCAGCGCGCGGCCGGTCCCGCGGGCTCGGCGCGCATCGCGTTGTCCGGGCTCGGCAGCTTGCGGCGCACGGTCCAGGTCGACAGCGCGCTGACCAGGACCGCGGACATGGTGCCGGCCAGCACTTCGAGAACGCGGGTCGAGGCGAAGCGCTGGATCGGCTCCTGCGCATGGGCCAGCGCTTCGATCAGGATCATCATGAAGGTCAGGCCGGTAAACAGCCAGGCATAGGCGCGGCGGCCGACGATCGCGAAATACATGGTGACGCTGCCGACCACCAGCAGCGCCAGGCTGGTCGGAAGCGGCAGCGGCAACACCAGCGGTGCCAGCAGCAGGGCTAGTAATGCGCCGGCCCCGGTGCCGACGATTCGCAGCACGCCGCGGGTGAAACTCTCGGCGACGTGGGAGCGCATCACCATGTAGCCGCTGAACGCCGCCCAGCCTACATTCTCGGCGCCGATCGCATGGGAAAACACGATCGCCAGCAGCACCGACAGCACGCACGCGACCTCGTCGATCATGCGCGCGCCGGGAAAAGGCAGGGTGCGCAGTTCGGCCCAGAACGCGCGGCCGAAGCGGGCCAGATGAAGGGATACGAACAGCAGCATTGGTGGATGTTTGGAGTTATTGCGCGCGACCATCAAGAGACGATTGCTCATGGCGAGCTGCGCGGGCCCACTGTCGTTCCGGGATGCATCAGACGGCGGAGCCGTCTGATGCAGACCTCAGCCAAGCCAATTGGCGTGGCGGGGAACGTTGAGATGTTCATCGTCCCATATCGAGGTTCCCGCCGCTCCGAGTGGAGCGGCTGAGGTTCGCTCGAGCTGCGCTCTTTCGCCCCGTAATGACAGCCTTATCCCCGCTTGCTGACGCGCCCGTCGGCGACGTCGAACAACTCGCCGGTCGGGCCGATTTCGGCGAAGGCCGCGGGATCGGCGCCGGTCATCCAGACCTGCGCGCCGAGCTTCGACAACTCGCCAAACAGCGCGCGGCGGCGGTCGGGATCGAGATGCGCCACGACTTCATCGAGCAACAATAGCGGCGTGATGCCGGTCATGTCGGCGACCAGCGTGGCATGCGCCAGGATCAGCCCGATCAGCAGCGCCTTCTGCTCGCCGGTGGAGGCATCGCGCGCCGGCATGTTCTTCGGCGCGTAGATCACCTGCAGGTCGGTGAGGTGCGGGCCGTCAAGCGTGCGGCCGGCGGCGGCGTCACGCGGACGGCCGTCGCGCAAAATCTGGCGGTAACGGTCTTCCACGGCGGTGGCGGGCTCATTCACCAGCGCGTTCTCCATCCAGCCGTCCAGCATGATTCGCGCCGAGGGAAACACCGAGGCTTCTTCGCGCGCGCGCAGCATCGCGGCCAGCCGCGTCACGGTCTGGCCGCGCATCGCGGCGACGGCGACGGCGAGTTCGGCGGTCTCGCGCTCGATCGCGTCGAGCCAGTGGCCGTCATAGTTGCGTTCCTCGAGCAGGCGGTTGCGCGAGCGCAGGCTCCGATCCAGCGCCGAGACGCGGCTGGAATGGTCCTTGTCGATCGCCAGTACCAGGCGATCGAAGAACCGCCGCCGCTCGGAGGCCGCGCCCATGAACAGCTGGTCCATCGCCGGCGTCAGCCAGACCATGCGCAAATGATCGCCGAACGCGGTCGCCGAACTGACCGGCTCGCGGTCGATGCGGCAGCGCCGGCTCGACGCGGCGGCCTCATTGGCGGGCGGATCGATGCCGGTGCCCAGCGTGGCCAAGCCGACTTCGCCCTCGACTTCCGCAGAAACCGCCCAGGAGCCGTCGCCCTGCAAATCGGCGACGTCGTCGAGCGTGGCGCGGCGCAGCCCGCGGCCCGGCGACAGAAAGGAGATCGCCTCCAGGCAATTGGTCTTGCCGGCGCCGTTCGGCCCGACCAGCACCACCATGTCGCCGCGCGTGTTGAGCGACGCCGCGCGATAGTTGCGGAAGTGGGTGAGCGTCAGGCGATGGATGCGGGAGGCGGTCATGAATCGATCATTGGTCCGCAGCGGCGGCCGCGCTCCTGCTTCCCTCTACCCTTGTGGCAGAGGGTGGATCGAACCGCGAAGCAGTTCGAGACGGGTGAGGGGTGCAGCGGAGCTCCGTCATACCCCTCATCCGGCACGGACTTCGTCCGCGCCACCTTCTCCCACAAGGGGAGAAGGAAGGAAGAAAAAGCCTACACTCGCATCGGCATCAGCACGTAAAGCGCGCCTTTGGAGTCCTTGTCCTGCACCAGAGTCGGCGAACCGGGGTCGGCCAACCGCAGCACGGCGACCTCGCCTTCGATCTGCGCCGCGATGTCGAGCAGATAGCGCGAGTTGAAGCCGATATCGAGCGCATCTGAGGCGTATTCGACTTCGAGTTCTTCTGTGGCGCTGCCGGAATCCGGATTGGTCACCGACAGGATCAGCTTGCCCGGCGACAGCGCCAGCTTGACGGCGCGGCCGCGCTCGCTGGATATGGTCGAGACGCGGTCCACGGCGTCTTCGAACTGCTTCTTGTCGACGATCAGTTCCTTGTCGTTGTTCTGCGGGATCACGCGGCCATAGTCCGGGAAGGTGCCGTCAATCAGCTTCGACGTCAGCACGACATTGCCGAGCGTGAAGCGGATCTTGCCCTGCGACAGCTCGATGCCGACCTCGGCTTCGGCGTCTTCAATCAGCCGCTGCACTTCGCCGACGGTCTTGCGCGGTACGATCACGCCGGCCATGCCCTCGGCGCCCTTCGGCATCGCGAGGTCTACCTGCGCGAGGCGATGGCCGTCGGTGGCGACGGCGCGCAATGTCGCGGCGGCGGCGGTGCCGGCGGCGTGCAGGTAGATGCCGTTGAGGTAGTAGCGGGTCTCTTCGGTGGAAATGGCGAACTGGGTGCGGTCGATCAGGCGTTTGACGTCGGACGCCGGCAGCACGAAGGAGTGCGTCATCTCGCCGGCGGCGAGATCCGGGAAGTCGTTCTCCGGCAGGGTCTGCAGCGTGAAGCGCGAGCGGCCGGCGCGGATCGCCAGCACCGAGCGGTCGCCGTCGGCCTCCAGCACGATCTGCGATCCATCCGGCAGCTTGCGCACGATGTCGTAGAACATGTGCGCCGGCACGGTGGTGGAACCGGCGGTGCCGATTTCGGCGGGCAGGGTTTCGGTGACTTCGAGGTCGAGGTCGGTCGCCTTCAGCGACAGCTTGGAATTTTCAGCGCGGATCAGCACGTTGCCGAGGATCGGAATGGTATTGCGGCGCTCGACCACGCGGTGGACGTGGCTCAGCGATTTCAGCAATTGCGCGCGTTCGACGGTGACCTTCATTGCAAACTCGCCCGATCCGATTCGACATCGTGTGTGGAGTGCCTAGCCACCCGGTCGGGCGCCACGGCGATAGACGCCCGCCCTGCGCGCAGGGTTTGCGCGCGCGAGCGGGGGTCCGCAAGGTGGCGTGAATGGGGCGTGAGTGCAAGGGGAGAGCAGCTGAGGTCCCCACGTTTTGGCGGCCTACAAGATGCGCGCCGCCGCTAGTGGCTCCCCTCCCACCAGGCGAAGCGAAGCTTCGCTAGGTGGGGGAGGGTGGCGCGTAGCGCCGGGAGAGGGGCCACAGGCGACGTCGCCCTAGCCACCCCTCTCCCTGACCCTCCCCCACAAGGGGGGAGGGGACACTATTGCCGGTGCTTCAGTTACTCCTGCAGCTGGCGCTTCAGGCTTTCCACTTCGTCCTGCAAAGCGACGTCCTTGCCGACCAGCGCCTCGATCTTTCGCACCGCGTGCAGCACCGTGGTGTGGTCGCGTCCGCCGAAGCGGCGGCCGATTTCCGGCAGCGAGCGCAGCGTCAGCGTCTTGGCGAGATACATCGCGACTTGGCGCGGACGCACGACATTCGCGGTGCGGCGCGACGACAGGAGGTCCGAGCGGCTGACATTGTACTGCCGGGCCACTACGCGCTGGATGTCCTCGATCTTGATGCGCTTGGGCTCCATCGGGCGGATCAGGTCGCGCACTTCGCGCTCGGCCATTTCCAGCGTCACCGGCGTGGCATTCAGCTTGCTGTGCGCCAAGAGGCGATTGATGGCGCCTTCGAGGTCGCGGCCGTTGTGGGTGATGGTGCGGGCGAGATAGTCCAGCACCGGCAGCGGCACTTCAAACGTCGCGTGGTGCGAACGAGCTGCGGCGACGCGCGACTTCAGGATGCCGAGGCGCAGCTCCTCGCCGAGCGTTCCGATCTCGACGACGAGGCCGCCGGCGAGCCGCGAGCGGACCCGCTCGTCCAGGCTTTCCAGGTCCGACGGCGGACGGTCGGCGGCGATCACCACCTGGCGGCCGGCATCGATCAGCGCGTTCAGCGTGTGGCAGAATTCGGCCTGCGTGGTCTTGCCCTGCAGGAACTGCAGATCGTCGATCACCAGCACGTCGATGCCGCGCAGCGCTTCCTTGAAGGCCAAAGCGGTCTGCGTCTTCAGCGCGGCGACGAAGCCGTACATGAATTTTTCGGCGGTTAGATACAGCACCTTGCGCTCGGTGCCGGAATTGCCGGCCCAGGTCACCGCCTGCAGCAGATGGGTTTTGCCGAGGCCCACGCCGGCATGGATATAGAGCGGGTTGAACATCACGCTGTCGCCGCGGCGGCCTTCGGCGACCTGGCGGGCGGCGGCGTGCGCCAGCGTGTTGGAACGGCCGGTGACGAAGCTGCCGAAGGTGAGGCGCGGATCGAGCGGCGAGCCGCCGAGCGCTTCATGGGTGGCGGAGACCGGCGCGATCGCGGTGGCGCGCAGCTCGGACGAGGCGCGACCGTCGCGGCCCTCGGGGCGCGGCGCGATCGCGGTCGGCGTTTCCTTGGCGGGCGCCGCCACGCGCATCGCGGTGCGGACGGTGACATCGACGCGATGCACTTCCGGCATCTCGGCCTGCCAGCAGGTCAAGACGCGCTCGGCATAATGCGCCTGGATCCAGCTCTTCAGGAACCGCGTCGGAACCGACAGATGGACGCTCTCGTCCTGCACGCTCTCCAGGTCCATCCGAGCGAACCAGCTGGAATAGACGTCCTCGCCGACGCTCGACCGCAGACGGCCCTTCACGCGAGACCAGCGATCCTGTTCCATGTTTGACAT